>JBHJIL010000004.1:0-15848 GCA_050043465.1 Leptolyngbyaceae cyanobacterium | reverse complement strand
AAACGTAGTGTTTGCGAAGGAAACCAGAACCGAACACCTTAGCAAACCGCACGAGATGTATGCACACCGGGGATGCTAAGGCATAATAACCAAAGCCCGCAGTTGCTCACTCAGCTGTGGGTCAGCTGTCGGTTAGGTGGTAGGACACCTGCCGACAGTGCTAGATATTCAGTTCTGTAGTAGGGTCGCTAGGCGACTTGAAGGAAACTATAAATCTCTTTTGAGGGCTAGTCAAGGTGTAGTCTGGTCTCGAATGAGTTTGAGCAGTTGGTGTAGGGCTATAGGTGCTGCTTGGGGTCCCTCCGAGTTCCCCAAACCCCTGTGAGTAGGGCCGGGACGCCGCCCTACGACCCAGCGTACTGGGTTGTTCCTGATTGCATTAGGTTTGGGGTTACGGCGGTGTCGATTATGTAGGTTTTGGATGCGTTTTGATAGAGAATTTGTAGCGCAAGGGTTAACCTGTGGGGCTATGTCCAGTGGGAATGAAGCCTTTTGATAAATGCTCTTTTTGATGTAAAAAAGCCCAAAAGCCACACAGCTTTTGGGCGGGGATGGTTGTTTGCTGAAGTTTTTGGGTGAATAAAATCCCTAAAACCTAATTGACCCGGCAGTTCTCGACAATTTTTTGTGCTGCTTTTTGCACATCGAGTGCCCAGCTTTCGCCAGAGTGCAGTGCTTTCTCTACGCTTTCTAGAGCCTGGTAGAACAACTGCCAGCCAGCCTTCTCTCGTTGGTAGGTATTTTGCAGCTCGCTGGGGTCTCCTTGAATAAAGTCTAGACCTTCCTGCAGCTGAGATACTCCGGTGTGAATGAATTCAGCCGCTTCGTCTGACTTACCCTTTTCAAATAGAGTGGCTACTTTGAGAGAGAATCTCAGCATTGCGACAGTAATGGGTAGCCGAGAAACAAAACATCCGGTAAATGGATCGATATCAGACTTGATGCTGCCGATCTCTTCGGGTAGGGCATTGGCATAGGCCGAGAACAACAGAATCCGGAGATAGTCTCCTACCTGCTTACCTACTTTGGCCATGGCAATAGCTTCTTGAGCAAAGCCTTCTTTGTCGTGACGCATAATCAGACCCGAGGCGTGGGCATACCCTAAGTGAGGCTGCTGACCGCGGGCTGACAAAATGTACGCCTGGTCTTCGGCTCGACCAATAAAGCTGGGGGTAAAGGTTTGATAGCGGCGCAGACTGTCCACCAGAATGCCGTTGGTGCCTCCGGTGACGTGAATCCGCTGGATTGCTTTGGTCTCTCCGTCAAAGTCTGTTCCCGCTTTGTAGCGAGTCATCATTTCAGCTTCTGTTGAGAGGGCTTGGGGCAGCTTGCTAAAAAACACATATTCATCTGGATTTAACTCTGCTTTGGGCAAAGTCACATCAGGGGTAAAGACACCTTTGTGAATGTCTTTTTGGTTAACCAGTGCACCGGCAATCATACCTAGTTCGATGGGCTGACCAGCCGAATCTTTGCCTGTTGCGCCCCACAGCGGCGTCTTTAGATGACCAAATGCGGTATCACCCGTCTGCTCTAGCAGCTCTGCCTGGGGAAAGACCTGGTCTAGGTCAATCTTGAATGTGGCTTTGATGTCAGGATCGACCAGCACATTCCACAGGGCAACAATCGCTTTGAGGAAGCTGTAATGGCGTCCGTAGCGACCGTCTACGCCAAAGACAAAAAGCAGATCCTTGGCATTTTCACCCATGGAAGAGTGGTTAAGAATCGGCAGCAGTACCTGGTCAACTAAAAGGTCGGTATCGGTCTCGGTAAAGGCAAAAATGTTGAGCTGCTCTAGGGGGTCGCTGGCGGCTAGCACCTGTTTTAGATAGCTTTTACCGAGGGTTTGTAAACGCTCGTGGGTGACAGAAACTGACAGTACGCAGTTGACTTTGTCTGCAAGGCCCGACTGCTCGCGCTCAAACTCGACGGCGTGATTTAAATGCTTTAAGCCGTAGAGAATTTCATTGGACTCTTCAGCAATGCCAATGGGAATAGGGTGGTCGTACCAGTAGAGCTGTGGGTCGTCAGCGGCCTCTGCTAGCTGGGTTTGAAACTCGGTATCAAAGTCGGACAGATCGGCTGCTTTTAGCGGCATGGTCAGCAGCGCATTGGAGGTAAATAAAACCTGTTTGGCTGGATTGTCGATGGGCTCTAGATTGAGCTGCTCGATGGTTACTGTCCGCTTTTTTCGTAATGCGCTGACTTGCTCAGCGTCTTCTCCCCAGATACCGGCACCTTCGGGAAAGAGTACGGACCAAGTGGCGTTGGCAGCGTTAGCGGTGTTGCCAGACGCCTCGTCTAGGGCTGTAGCCATTTGGTTTAGCTTAGTCTTTAGCTCAGCGTCGTCGGTGCATGCCTGTTCCAACTCTTTAGTAATGAGCTGGGCGCTTTGACTATAAAACTTAGCGGTGTCGCCCCAGTCGGGGGATGTGGATAGCTTATTGAGATAGGCTGTGGCTTCAGTAAAACTAGGATGGTCTTCACCGGCTAATACGATGAGAAAGGCGGTGTTGAGGTTCTGTAACGATGCAGCCGGATGCTCATCACTGGTTAATTTCAGAGATAAAACCGCTGCCGCAGGCCGGGTTAGAAAATTCAGAATAGGATTGAGGGCTGTCATGAGTTTAGGAAAAAACGTATAGGGACAACTCAGATAGTGGATACACCACCCTATAGTTTTATGCCAATCTGCCCTGAAGTATGGTGATGCGGACTTCAAATTCCTTCGAAGTTCTGCTGAAGTTTTATGTCTGGGGTAAAAAGTTCGGCGCTGCTGATCCTCGGGATGATTTCATCTGCAATGTTTTGCCACATTGCATTGCCAATAGATCAGTGCATCCCCTAAATCAGCAACGGCAAAAGTTCTTCAACTAGCAGCGATCGCAAACCCCATGCACCGTCACCTCATAGTTATCCACGCTGAGTCCAGACCGCAGCTTTGCCGTATCTAGACACTGGAATTTTTCCCAAGGAATATCCTCAATAGCACCACACACACGACAGCGAAAATGGTGATGCTGCTCTACATTGGCGTCATAGCGACATACGCCTTCTTCGAGGAGCACCTCGCGTACCAGACCAACATCCCGCAGTGCCTGTAGTGAGCTATAAATCGTTGCCTGAGATGACCGAGGGACGTCTTTGTTGACATCACCCAGTATCTGCTCAGCCGTTGGATGATCGTCACGGGTAAGCAGGTTGGAATAGACTGCAAATCGCTGAGGCGTCACTCTCAGGTGCTTCGATTTAAGTATTTGAACAATTTCTTCCGTCTGCAGAGACATCGCCGAAATAAGTATGAAAAAGGGGTGAATGAAGTAGAAACCCTATTCGAAACCAGCAGCTTCCTAGAGAAAACGACGGTTCAAATGCGGACAGGGCAGTGGCCAAGAGCACCTAAGGCTGCGCAGTAGATGTCTTTCTAAACACTTGTAGTGCAAGCTTGCCAATGCTATCTTAGCATTTACATTATCTAACAGCCACTTCAAAGTTAGATTTATTTTTGATGTTGACATTCTTTAAGATAAGAATTATTCTGATTTAGGAGTCAGCCGTTTAGGTGCTTACCAAAGCTTCAGTGGCGCGGGTAAGCAGGCGGCAGGTTTCTACCATTGCTGGTCTGTAGAGCGATCGCATCTGCAGCAGGGTCTTAAGGCAAACCCTGGCAGACAGCGTCTTCTCTAGAGAGTCAGCAATACTGAGTTTTACTCGAGATCCACCTAACAATCCACTACAGGAAATTATCATGGCTGTTATCGAAAAAGTGCCCAGCGTTGTTTTTAAGACTCGCGTCCGCGATGAGTCCGTTGAGGGCCCCAACCCCTATCGCTGGCAGGACACAACTACCGAAGATATTTTTGCTGGCAAGAAGATTGTTGTTTTCTCTCTGCCCGGTGCGTTTACTCCTACATGTTCTTCTAACCACCTGCCCCGCTATGAAGAGCTTTCTGATGAAATGAAGGCTTTGGGCGTTGATGATATCTATTGCCTATCTGTGAACGATGCTTTTGTCATGTTCCAGTGGGGCAAACAGCAAGGTGCTAACAAGGTCAAGCTGCTTCCCGACGGCAACGGCGAATTTAGCCGCAAAATGGGCATGCTGGTAGACAAATCCAACCTGGGCTTTGGTATGCGCTCCTGGCGTTATTCCATGGTGGTTAACGATATGACCGTCGAGAAAATGTTTGTTGAACCCGATTTTGGCGACAACTGCCCTACCGATCCCTTTGAGGTTTCTGACGCGGATACTATGCTGGCTTACCTCAAGGGTGCTGAAGCACCTGGTGTGTCTGAGCCTCGTAAAGAGTTCGTCGGCTAGGGTTATTCCTTAGGCTTAGTCACATAAGCTCGTCAGGGCAAAGAAGGTTAATCTGAGACTTTCTTTGCCTTCTGTATCTCTAATGGTTCAAGCGTGCCTGATTTTGGCGATGTCGCTTGGGCTGCAGCTAATATTTTCCCACTCCTCACCACCTAGGACTACCGCAAGCAGCGGGTTAAACGGCCATGAAATTATCTAGTGCAAATATTGAAAATCACCTAGACACCGTGTATGACGCCATCGTCGTTGGTGGCGGTATGGGGGGCCTGTCGGCGGCTATTTATTTAGCGCGCTATGGGCTCAAATGTCTTGTTATTGAAAAAGGTAGAGGCCGCTCTCTCTGGATGCAGGATACCCGCAACTATTTGGGGCTAGATCCTAATACGCCAGGCCGAGATATTCTTACCCACGGGGCTAAGCAAGCACTGGATTGGGGAGCCGATCACCTGCGTGCTTTTGTTGAAGAGGTTACCGACGAAGGGGAGACCTTTGCCGTCAATGTCAAAGTCGGTAAGAAAAATAGCAAGTATTACACCCTGCGCAGTAAATATATCATTGCGGCCTCGGGTGTGATTGATGTTCTACCTGAGCTGGAGAACATGCAGAACGTCTATGATTATGCAGGCTACACGCTTCATGTCTGTATGATTTGCGATGGTTTTGATATGTGGGACCAAAAGGCGGTTGTCATGGTGAGCCGCGAATCGCAAATTAATGTAGCGTTTGTGCTCAACTGGTTTACGCCTTATATCTCTGTGCTCACCAACGGTTTCTCTGTTAGCGATGCGATGAAGCAGAAGCTTGCCGACCACGGCTATCCTCTGTATGAAGCTCCCATTGCTCGCATCTTAGGAGAAAACCATAAGATGAGCGGCGTCGAACTCAAAGACGGTACTGTTGTGGATGCTACAACGGGGTTGATCAACATGGGGTCGATTTACCACAACAACTATCTCAAAGGGATCGAGGAACTTACCTGGGATGGTGAAAATCTAATTACCAACAACATGGGGCAGACGACCCACGAGCGAATTTTTGCGGTTGGCGATCTGAAGCAGGGACTAAATCAGGTCACTGTTGCTGTGGCGGATGGAACGCTAGCGGCAACTCAGATCTGGCGATACATCCGACGGGCTAGCGTCCCTCGCAAGTGGGAAGAAAATCTAGTGTCGGCAGCATCTGTTTAGACAATGCGCTAGTGGATTTAGGGCAAATAAGACCCGTTGATAGAGGCAAGTGTTGCTGATATTGGGTATATATCAATCTGTTGGGGCTTGAATTGTGAGCTAAGCCGATAGATTCATCCTAGATCGGTAACGATCTTAGGGCTGTGAAGCTGTCAAATGCTAAGCTTCTGAATCGGTCTATGCTGACTGATAGGCTTGTTTCTTTATTCGCTTTTGCCGTGGATCCGTATTGCAAGTGGTGGTGTTGCGATCGCAATTGCCCTGCTGATGATTATGTTAGGCGGGTGGTATTTCACCCTGGGTTTTGGTCTGATTGTTTACTTGGGGCAGCTAGAAGTTTTTGCTCTAACGAAAGCTAAGGGTATAAACGCCGCCGTCAAAACCACTCTGATCGTCAGTCAGGTTCTATTGATCTCAGCCTATATCGCGCCCCCGCTTGCCGATGCGATCCTTTCGCTAGCAGGGACCTGCATCTGCTTTTATGTACTGTTTCAGCCCAAGTTTGCCACCATTGCCGATGTGGCCGCTTCAATTTTGGGTCTGTTTTATGGCGGCTATTTGCCCAGCTTCTGGATTCGTCTGCGCAGCTGGGAAAGCAGCTCGGCCAGTCTTCCTTTGGGGGGCTACTGGCCCACCGATTGGAGCTTAGATAGCCTGCCCCTGGGGTTGACCCATACCCTGTTGGCCTTTAGCTGTATCTGGGCCGCCGATATTGGGGCCTACGTAGCCGGTCGCGCCTTTGGTCGCACCCCCCTAACCAACATTAGCCCGAAAAAAACGGTAGAGGGAGCCCTCTGCGGTATCGCTGGCAGCCTGATTGTTGGCTGTACCGGAGCCTGGCTGATGCATTGGCCGCTGTGGTGGCTGACAGGGGCTGCTTTTGGCACCATGATTGGCGTGACGAGTTTACTGGGTGACCTGACCGAATCTTTGATGAAACGCGACGCCGGGGTAAAAGATTCGGGGACGCTGATTCCTGGCCATGGCGGTATCTTGGACCGTACCGACAGCTATGTGTTTACGGGACCGCTGGTGTTTTACTTTATTACGATGCTGCTGCCAAGTTTGCCAGGCAGCTGGCCGGGGGGCTAGGGCTGCACCATAATTTTGCACTCACAGGTTAAACGATCGTTTTCAATGGTGAGCGATCTCACCTCTGTTTGTTCACCTAAATTCCAGCAGAAGCCGCTGAGCGTCTCGCTCTTTACCTGTTCGCCTGCTGGTAAACACCAGCAGGCTGTCGTCAGCTGTAGTATGTGTCCTTGCTCCACCTGCACCGCGCTCTTTAGACTAATGTTTGCCTGTCCTTGGCGCATCAAATGTAGGACCAGCTCGGTCTCTCGGATTTCTAGCCCAGACTGATACGGGGCCTGCAGTGCGGCTGAACCATAGTGGTGACTGACTTCTGCAGCTACTGCTGGATTAGCCAGCAAGGTTTGCCAAAAATCAAGCAGTCCCTCTGCCAAAATCGACTCCGTTGAAGAGGCTGACAGGTCGCTCCCTGCAATGACCACCTGACCTTCAATGGGAAATGTGTGCTTCAAACGCAGAGACTTTCCCCGCAAAACCTGACCAATATTGATTTCAATATCACTGGCATGCACATCTACATGGCTGATGCGCACCCCTTGGTAACAAGCCTGCTGAGCTAACAGAGAAATACCAGGCACCCGACCCGACAGCACCTGCCTATCGCTTGCTTGAATCTCAAATTTGAGGTCTCCAATCTCATCTAACTGCGTTTGCAGCCAGAACTTCACCGCCATAGGGAGTACACGACTGATCAAACGACTGCCCTTTGACGAGGTCATACAAGCTGCTCATAGGTTGCTAGCAATAATCATTGCATATCCGCTGAAGTCGGTGATCCCACTCCATGCGATCCCGTAATGTCATGAAACCATGCTTTTTCTTGATGAGGCGCTTCTACCGCGATCCCATAATGTCATGAAATGTTGACAATAATTTTCCTGAAACCCTTGAAAGCTCGATAGGTAAGTATTTTTCAGGGGATCATTTTCCTTGATCCCTGCCAGGTTTGCTGGCACTATGATTACCAAGAGTGATCCCCGCCAAAGGGTAAGCGAAATATTTTTAAAGTGCTGATAGCAAAGAGGGATATGGCCATGAGCAACGGTTTTAAGATGCCATTAGAAGAAATGACGCTACGGCAGCTGCGTTTAGTCGCGAGTGAATATGAGGTTTCTCGCTACAGCCGTATGCGTAAGGTTGAGCTTGTGGATGCGATTCGTGCCGCTAAGGCCGCTCGCGATGGTAAATCCGTAACACCCGCAACGACAGCGGCTGTGGCTGCACCGGTGGCCACTGCGCCTGCGACCGAAAGCGCTCCTGCCGCTGCACCGGTCATGACGATGGAAGAGCTGGCAACCGTTGATGACGGCTTTGGGGATCTGCCCGGCGGCTACGGTGAAAGCCGCATTGTTCTGATGCCCCGCGACCCTCAGTGGGCCTATGCTTACTGGGATATCCCCGGTGCTCACAAGGAAGAAATGCGTCGTCAGGGCGGTATGCGTCTAGCGCTACGTTTTTATGACGTCACTGATGTTGACATCGATTCGAAGGCTCCCCACAGTCTGCAGCAATATGAGTGTGATGAGATGGCGCGGGAGTGGTTTGTCCCCGTACCCGTTAGCGATCGCGACTACATTGCTGAGATTGGCTATGTTGCTGCCGACGGTCGTTGGCTGCTGATGGCCCGCTCTGCACCGATTCACGTGCCTCCCGTCTATCCGTCTGACTGGATTGAAGACCACTTTGTCACCGTTAACTTTGGCGACGATCTGCGCGGTAAGACCGTGATGACGCTGGTTCCCCCCAGCAAGAAAGCCGCCGGAGCTGTGGGTTACGACGCCGATGGCAATCCCATCTACGACGCCATCTTTGCCCAGGCTCAGTCCATGGAAGCTCAGCGGATTGCGGGCTCTCTGTTTGGCTCTATGCATCAGGTGCCCGAAGAGTCTGTGAGTTCCTTTGTCTTCCCCTCGGGTGTAGGCATGTGGGCATTGCCAACGGCATCTGGTATCAATATGTCTGGTGTGGGCTTCTCCGCTGATGCGGTGCCGATGCGTCCTCGCCAGTTCTGGTTAGTTGCCGACGCTGAGCTGATTGTTTACGGTGCCACTGAGCCCGATGCTACCGTTACCATCGGCAGTCGTAAGATTGACCTCAAGCCTGACGGTACTTTCCGTTTCCAGATGTCCTTCCAGGATGGGCTGATTGACTATCCCATCAAGGCGGTTGCCGCTGATGGAGAGCAAACTCGCTCCATTCAAATGAAGTTCACTCGTGAAACGCCTGAGCGCAACACCAACACCAAGGCAGAAGCTGTGGAAGAGTGGTTTGCATTCTAGACCGCTGTCATAGCAAGCTCTAACGTTCGAACAACATTAGTCAAATTAGTGAAGAGAGGTGTCCCCAGGGATGCCTCTTTTTTTCTGTGTTGGACCCTGGGCTAAGTAATAGCCCAGCACCACACCGCCTAAGCTACATACCAAATCTAATGAATCTAGGGTGCGGTAGGGCGATAGTCCTTGGACAATTTCTTCTGCGGTCATGACCAGGCCAAACAGTACTGGAAATACCGGCAACCAGCGAAGACCTTTGAAGTGACGCTGGTTGAATACGCGATGCCCCAAATAGCTGGCGGTGGCATAGAGCACAACATGGCCGATTTTGTCATAGTAGGGAATCTTGGCTAGCAGATCGAGAGGCAGGTTGTTGGTGTAGGCGGCCCATAGAATGACTAAAAACAAGCTGCCATAGCCCGCGGCTAGTAATGCAATATGTCGCTGGGCAGTTCTAGATTGGGATGACGTTTTCATAGAATAGAGAGGCTGCGAACTATGGCGATCTACAGCCAACGACGTCTCTATCTCGGATATATCAACGGTATTTGGTATGGGCAGTAAGCAACTAAAGTGGTTAGGTCTGGGGCTGGGGGGACTCATCCTGGTGGTTGGTATATTTGTGTTCCATCAGGTTTCTTCTAAAGCACAGCTGGCGACGCGGGGGGTAGATGGGACACGACTGCGCTCGCACTTACAAACCCTGGCTACCGAACGCTATACCGACCTTGATCTAGCGAGCACCCGCGCTTACTTGATCCAGCAGCTGCGCGACTACGGCTATGAGCCCATGACCCAGCCCTTTGGCGCAGACGAAAGCGCCGGCACCAATCTCAGTGTGGTGCGCCCAGGCCGCCAGGCCGCCCGCACAGTTTTAGTTGGAGCCCATTACGATACCGTAGCCGGTTCCCCCGGTGCGGATGACAATGCCAGTGCCGTTGCTGCTGCCTTAGAGATTGCTCGGATCTTTGCTAGCCACCCTACCGATAAAACGCTGCAGATAGTCTTTTTTGATCAAGAAGAACTGCAACCAGACGGGGCTGGTCTAGTGGGAAGTAACGCCTTTGTAAGTGAGTCCGCCAATCTAAACGGCCTAGAGAGCGCTGTTATTTTAGAAATGCTGGGCTATGCCTGTTATGAGCCTGGCTGTCAAAGCTATCCGGCCGGGTTAGAACAGGCCGGTTTTCCCGATGTCGGAGACTTTGTTGGAGTGATTGGCGATGCTGACCATCCGGATCTGCTGGCCACCTTTGAGACCGCTGACGAATCTGCTCGCCCACAGGCCGTTACTTTACCCGTGCCCATAGGAACGCTACCGTTTGTCCCAGATTTGTTTCGCAGCGACCATGTGCCCTTTTGGCTAAAGGGTATTGGAGCGGTCATGGTCAGTGATACTGCAAATTTTCGTAATCCAAACTACCACCAGGCAAGCGACTCGGTAGAGAATTTGGATCTAAATTTTTTAGAGCAGACGGCTCAGTATGTGGTGGACCGATTGGAGCTATTGTTGTCTGCTAGCTGAGTGACATATTCAGGACTTTGGACACTGACGGTGGGCTCTCCTTCAATTTTGACCGATTGGGACGTCAGGGCTGGTAAGACAGGCTCTGGAGATTTTTCTGTCTGGACATGGGCGGCGCTGGCGGGTCTCTCGATGCGAGGGGCGATATCGTCGATGTTAGGGAGAGTATCCTGGTTGGCAGGTTCTTCTGCTGGGTCGGATTCCTGGTTGACAGGAGCGGTGGGCAGCTCGGAATCGTCTGTTACGCCGGGAGCTGCTTCGCTAGGAGTCTCTGTCCCCGGTTGTTGAAGATGGCCTGTCGTCTCAACGTCTGATGATTGGTCAGCGGCTGGAAAAACGTCATCCTGGGCCGGTGGTAAGAGCAAGATTCGTTTCTTTGCTTTGGTGAGCGGCACCATCAGCTCAGAAATTCGATCTTCTAACCAGATCAGTCCTGCCCCCAATGCTTCGGCCAGGGTGCTAATCAGACGGTAAAGGGCGACGCTGCTAATTAAAAGACCACTGGGAAGCTGACTGCCGAGGAGTGCGATCGCAACCGCCTCAAATACTCCAATACCGCCGGGGGCACCCGGAACCACCAGACCCAGGAGCCAGGCAATACTAAACGCGCCCATAACCGGCAAAAACTGACTGGGCGGCAGCGCCTGCAGCGCCACAATCGTCATCACAAAGCCCATGCCCCGCAGCGCGACAAACCCCAGCTCTCCTAGCAGTGACTGCCAGGGATAGGCGCGTAAACGCAGGGTGCTAGTAATGACCGTAAGCCCCTGGGCGCGAGCTTTGGCTTTACCCAGCTTTTGTAAAAGCGGGTTTAAGAACTGCGGATGGATCGCCACTAGCATTGCGGCTAGTGACCCCACAGATAGCGCCAGCAGCCGCCAGTCGCTGCCGGCGGTAAACCCAAAACAAATGGCCGCTAATCCCAGGGCCGCCGCTGCCATCAACAAGGGTTCTAAGACCACACCCAAAATCGCCGCCCCAGTAGACGAGCCCGATGCCTGCAGCGCGCGCACTCGTCCATAGAAGTGCCACACATTGCCCGGTAGATACTTGGCGATATTGGTTTTGAGATAGACCACCGTAGACCAGCGCCCGTCCCGAGGCTGACCGATGGTCTTTAAAATCAGATGCCATACCCAGCCCGACCAAATGTGGGCAATAAGCGTAATTCCCAACGCAACGGTCAGCAGCGGCCAGGTGGCACTAGTCACCTCAATCGTTCTGACCTCTTGCCAGTGGTCTTTTAGGGTTTTGGCTAGAAAAAATAAGATACTGCCAAATAGAAACCAGCGAAGGATGCGTTTAACCATGGACGGAGAGAGCCAGCGCATAAAACGTCGGTGTAAACGATTGGACAACGGTCACGAGTATTAAACCTCGTTCGCGGTAAAAAATGTAGAGGTTGTAACTCAGATTTCGGATTTGAGCAATTGGTTTGACAGAAATTTTAGGACATCTGCCGGGGTTTGTAGCCTCCCATGATACGTCCACCGCATCGATATTGCCGGTAGTAGGTTTGGCTGACGGGATCGCTCAGGTCCACAATCGAGTCTATGCCAATGCTGTTGCGGCCTTGGTCTTTACCTGAGCTATGGATATAGCGGCCGTTTTCTAGATATAGAGCCACATGGGTGATGCGCTCTAGCGTGCCAAAAAAGATCAGATCTCCCGGCCTCAGCTTGTCTTGCTCAAGCCGATGGGTAAATGCCTCCTGCTGATAGGCATCGCGCGGTAGTGGGATGCCCGCCGAAGCAAAGGCTGCCTGCATAAGACCCGAGCAGTCATAGTTGGGGGCAACGGTCCCTCCCCACAGATATTCGTTGGGGGCAGCCATAGCCGCCTGGGTAAAGGCAATCACCTCAGGTATGGCACGTTCAACGTCGCTTCGGGTGACGGTGGGAGCCCGGTAGGGAGTTTCTGCTGGGGTGAGGGCCTCACTATCATCGGGCCGCAGCCAGCCAGGATAGTCGTCTTCGCTGAGGATAACGTGGATGCCGTCTGGGGTGATTTTAGTAACTTTTAGCTGGCGCCCAGCCGCAGCCTGGGTGACTAGACCGGGTTCGGTAGTTGTTTTGTAGAGGTTGAGGATGCGAGCGCACCGATATTCAGCGCCAGAATCTACCTGCCAGCGCTCTGTTAGTTCTTCTAATGTCACCATGCTTGCGGCCTTTTAGATTGAACGAATGAGCCATTACATCAGACAATAAAAACTATTCTGTTGCAATCGCTACCATTTGTTAGCTGTCCTCATCCGTTAAGCATCGCTATGAGTCTGACTGTATCTCGACCCAAAATCAACGACACCTTTCGCATCACTCCCGGCGCACTGGATATTCCAGAGCGTCTGCTACTGGGTCCTGGCCCGTCCAATTCCAATCCTGACGTGGTGGCTGCCATGAATCGTCAGCCCATTGGTCACCTAGATCCTGCGTATCTGGGACTGATGGACGAAGTGCAGGCCATGATGCGCTATGGCTGGCAAACCGAGAACAAGATGACACTACCTATTAGCGGCACCGGGTCTGCTGCCATGGAAGCTACTCTAGCTAATGCCGTTGAGCCTGGAGATGTGGTCCTAGTTGGAATTAACGGATACTTTGGCAACCGTCTAGTGGATATGGCCGGTCGCTATCGCGCCGATGTGCGCAGTATTACTAAGCCCTGGGGCGAGGTCTTTAGCCTGGGCGAGCTGCGCTCTGCTCTCGAAGAGCATCGTCCGGCAATCTTAGCGTTGGTCCATGCCGAAACCTCCACCGGCGCGCGTCAGCCCCTAGAAGGCGTGGGCGATCTGTGTCGTGAATTTGACTGTTTGCTGCTGATCGACACTGTTACTAGCATGGGCGCTATTCCCATTTTTCTAGACGAATGGAAAGTGGATATGGCCTATAGCTGCAGCCAAAAAGGCCTGAGTTGCCCTCCTGGCAGTTCTCCGTTTACCATGAGTGAGCGGGCGCTGCAAAAGCTGGATAAGCGTCAGACCAAAGTGGCCAACTGGTACCTGGATATCTCTTTATTGCGCAACTACTGGGGTAAAGGGCGCACCTACCATCACACCGCACCGGTCAACATGACCTATGCCATTCGTGAAGCCCTACGCTTGGTGATCGAAGAAGGCTTAGAAAGCTCCTGGGAGCGTCATCAAAAAACGGCTGAGAAACTGTGGGACGGTCTAGCCGATTTGGGACTGAGCTGCCATGTGCCCAAGGAATATCGTCTGCCCACGCTAACCACCGTTAAGGTGCCCGATGGCGTTGATGCTAAAGCTGTCACCAGCAAGCTGCTGACAGACCACAATATGGAAATCGGCAACGGCTTAGGTGAACTAGGCGGCAAAGTCTGGCGCATTGGCCTCATGGGTTACAACAGCCAGCCAGAGAATGTTGATCACGTGCTGAGCGCTCTCGGTAAAGTGATGAAAGAGATTTAAATTCTTGCCTGTAGCTTTAAAGAACAACAAGCTGAGCGTCTGTTGAAGGGGCTCAGCTTTCTAGTATTTTGTTACCTGTTAAGAGCTGATAGTGTTCCACAGTGGGAAACGGATCATAAAAGTGATGTAGTAAGTCTTTCCACTGTTGATATTCGGCTGAGCCTCGGAAGCCCTGAGTGTGATCTTCTAGGGTTTGCCAGGTCACGAGCAAGATATAGCGGTTGCTTTTCTCTATGCACTTTTGTAGCTGATGTCCTCTGTAGCCAGCCATGGAGCTAATGATGGTCTGTGCCTGCTGAAATGCTTGTTCAAATGCCTCTGTTTCGCCTGGTCTAACATCGAGAATGGCAACTTCTAAAATCATGGGCTTACTCAGCTACTAGAGACAGATCTTATAAGATAGGCTTAGATTCGCTTTCAACTTTGATGCAGGCTATGTCCTTACTGCACTCGCCTATTGCCACCGATACTTGGACGACCGTTGCCTGGGATGAATTCGTACGGCTGATTGAGCAGCCTGAGTATCGACATCATAGGGCCTATTATCACAACGGCAAAGCGAGAATTGAAACGATGCCGACTGGCTCAGATCATGCCAGGGACCATGCAATTTTGATGCTCCTCATCGGTCTTTTCGGAATGGTTACGGGGTTTCCCCTCGATCTACGTGATGCCTGCTCTTATCGCAAATAAGGCAGCGATGAGTTTCAGCCGGATATTTCGTATTATATTGACGTTAATGCTAACTGTATTCCCAAGGGCACTCGCATCGTTGATTTAAATCAGCATTCCAAGCCAGACCTTGTTATCGAGATTTCCGACACGACGCTCGCCGACGATAAGGGGGAAAAACGTCTTCAGTACGAAGCGCTACGCATATCTGAATATTGGATCTGGGATGTCAAAAATAGTCAGCTTATTGCTTTTTCTATTACACCAGACGGTAGTAGCCGACGCATTAATACATCGCAAGTCTTACCAAACCTCGACTTTAACCTGATTGAAGAAGCCTTGGGGCGTGGTGAAGATTCAGACCAATCTGCTATTGGGGCTTGGTTTATGGAAAAAATTCGCGAATTGTCTTGCTTATGACCACAACACCAATCCATATCCCACAGTCAGACCCGCCACGACCCGCGTCGGAAATTTTGCCGACCATGTATGATCTGCCGAGCGAAAATCCTGAGGAGCCTGGTTTGCCCGACGAATTTCATGACCATCAGCCGGAACTGCTCAGTATTACCTTGAAACTGACTGATTACAGTGTCGATAACTATTTTACCGGTAAAGATCTTAACCTTTACTACGATGTTCGCCATCCTAATCGGTATGAGCGACCAGATTGGTTTCTCTCAGTGGGTGTCCCCCGTCTTTATGAAAATAGGGACATGCGTCTGAGCTACGTCGTTTGGCAAGAAGGGGTTAATCCCTACGTAGCTGTAGAGCTGCTTTCTCCTGGAACACGTAAGGAAGACCTAGGAGAAGTCCAGACAGAGCCCGGCTCGCCACCTGCAAAATGGACCGTGTATGAACAGATTTTGCGGGTGCCCTATTATATTATGTTTGATCGCTACACCGACAATTTTCGTGCCTTTAAGCTGAATGCCGGTAGCTATGAAGCGTTGGTGCTACCCGAAGGGCGACTCTGGTTACCTGAACTCAAGGTCGGGTTGGGGCTATGGCGGGGAACCTACAAGCAAGTTGAGCGACAGTGGTTACGCTGGTATGACGAAACGGGAGCCTGGCTCCCGACCCCGGCTGAGCGAGCCAATAGGGCAGAGTCTGAATTAGCCAAACTCAAGAGTTTGTTGCAGGCAAAAGGGATCGATCCTACTGAACTTTAACTAGTCGTCCCTGAAATACTGAGAGAACGTAGAGCTATCAAGATTTGTGCTACTGAAGGATGCTGTAGAATTGCCAGAAAGAGACCCATCTCCCCCAAAAGCTTGCAAAATGAAACGCCCCAAGTCAGGCTCAGAATCGTCAGAATCCACCTCCAATCTGCCAGAGTTAGCCCGCCAACTCA
>JBHJIL010000003.1:0-265382 GCA_050043465.1 Leptolyngbyaceae cyanobacterium | reverse complement strand
TGAAGATCTGTCTGTGTCATTAGATTAGTGTTTTTTTTATAGTTTTTTTTCTTCTGATTATGTTGTACTCTATTAGTTTTTTGATTATGATGAACTCTCTGAGACATCCGACGATTTATGTATTGAGACAGCTGATTCATCTGCAGATGGAGGACTCGATGATTTATTTGCTAATGAAACCCCTGAATTGGCAGATGACTTATCGGCAGAAGGGGAATTAGACGATCTGTTTGGACAAACCAGCGAAACCGCTGCATCCACTACAGATACTGAGCAAAGCGCGTCGATTAATGTTTCTTTAGAGCAGGAAACTGATGGTCTAGATGACATCATGCTGACCGATACTGCGGAGTCAGATGACAATCTAGATGAGCTATTTGGTGATCTTTCGACAGAGAACGAGTCTGGTATGGAGGGGATAGACAGTGTTTTAGACGAGCTAGAATTTGCCCCTCCTGAGACGTCTGAACTACCTGACCTTGATGTCAATCAAAGTGAGCAAGGCGAAAACGATTCGACAGAGGATGATATCGCAGCCAGTATCCTTAATGAACCTCCATCCAACGATATTGAATTCGATTTATTGGACTTGGAGGACAGCGGGATCGTCACCGGCTTTGTCACAGACGATAGCCGTCTAGACAGCAATGTGGAGAACAATCTGTTAGACACTACCGATATCAATCTGCTGAGCGGCCCTGAGGACGATCTCCTTTCCAGTGACTCCGTGCTGGATTCAGCTGAGGCTCCTAATATAGAAAATTCCGGCCTAGACGATTTAAATTTGGAAGAATCGCTCACGGACTCTGCTCTAGATAGTTTAGGTGATGGAGAATCACTGACGGCCGTTACGGTCGATGTCAGCGAGCTGCTGACCCCGCTTGACACAACAGATGCCGCATCCGATGACCAGGATTTAGACGCTCTGGACTCTTTACTATCAGATATGCCAGCAGAGAGTGATAGCACTCCTGCCTCTGATCAAGATGGTGAGTTTGGCGATCTTGAGGCGCTGTTAGATAGTCCCGACCCCTCAGCTAGCCCGACTGTATCCTCAGCTCCATCAGCTGATTTAGATGATGAGTTTGGTGATCTCGAAGCGCTTTTACAAGATGCCGATCAGACCCTGACGCCGACCGCCGCTAGTTCTATTTCTTATCGACCGACGTCTAATCGATTATCAAGTCGTCGTCTAGCAACCAATCAGACCATGAGGGTCTCAGTAGGGCACTTAGATAACTTGAGTAATCTGGTCGGAGAACTTGTCGTTAACCGCAATACTTTAGAGCAGGACCAGGAGCGGCTGCGTCAGTTTTTAGATAACCTGTTATTTCAGGTACAGCAGCTCAACGATGTCGGACAGCGGATGCGAGACCTCTATGAACGCTCGCTGCTAGAAAGCTCTCTGATTTCCAGCCGCCAATCCTACCAGATGTCGTCTGGAGGTACCCGTATTGAAACCGATCGATCAGACCATGCAACGGGTGAATCGTTTGATGCTTTAGAGATGGACCGCTTTACTGGGTTCCATACGCTCTCTCAAGAAATGATTGAGCTGATTGTACGTGTCCGAGAGTCGACCTCTGATATTGCCTATACGGTTGAATCATCCGACCAGGTAACACGCCAATTCAGACAGGTTACTAATCAGCTGCAGGAGGGCCTAAATAAGGCCCGCATGGTGCCCTTTAATCAGACGGCATCTCGCTTACCGCGAGCGGTTCGAGATATCTCTGTCAAATGTGGTAAAGAAGCCCGGTTAGTCGTAGAGGGTCGCGATATCTTAATTGACAAGATGATTCTAGAGCAGCTCTATGATCCGATGACTCATCTCGTTAACAATGCCATCACCCACGGGATAGAAACTCCTGAGGAGCGTCAACAAGCGGGCAAATCTGCCGAAGGAATCATTACAGTCCGGGCATTTTATCAGGGTAACCAAACTGTCATTTCTGTAGGCGATGATGGCGCAGGCATTGACCCCGATATTGTCAAACAAAAGGCATTGCAAAAGGGGTTGATTTCCCAATCAGATGTCCAAACAATGACGGTGCTGGATGTGTACGATCTGCTATTTCACCCCGGTTTTAGTACGCGAGATCAGGCTGATGATTTTGCCGGACGTGGGTTTGGGATGGATGTTGTTCGTACGTCTTTGGCGGATATTCGCGGGAACATCACCATTGATTCTGAACTAGGTCGCGGTACGAATTTCACTATTCGCTTGCCACTGACCCTGAGTATTTCTAAGGCCCTTAGCTGTATTAGCAATCAGGCTCGCATAGCCTTCCCAATGGATGGTGTAGAAGACATGTTTGATGTGTCACGAGAGCGCATCCAGAAAAACGACCAGGAGCAAGATTGTATTCCATGGCGCGATACGCTACTACCGTTCCAAAATCTGTCGGATCTGCTGTCATTTAATCGCACTTTGGGACGCGGTCGTGTCTATGGCGGCAACCAGGATGAAAATATGATTTCCATCGTGGTTCTTCGCAGTGCTAATAGTTTTATCGCCCTAGAAGTAGATCAGGTCATGGGTGAGCAAGAAATTGTCATCAAGCAGCTAGAAGGCCCTGTACCCAAACCAACCGGTATTGCCGGCGCTACCGTTCTAGGGGACGGACGAGTGATGCCCATCGCTGACGTGCTGGAGCTCATTGATCTCGCACTAGGACGGGTTCGTCGAGATCCGACGGCTGCTGTCTGGTCTCAGCTAGAGGAAGAGCCCCCTCAAGAAGATGTCGCTAAAGTGAAGTCTGAACCCACGGTATTGATTGTGGATGACTCCATTACAGTACGTGAGCTGCTTTCGATGAGCTTTAACAAGGTGGGATATCGGGTAGAGCAGGCTCGTGATGGTCAAGAAGCTTGGGAAAAGCTACGCTCTGGTTTGCCCTGTGACCTAGTCTTCTGTGATATCGAAATGCCTCGTATGGATGGACTAGAACTACTGTCCCGGTTACAGAAAGATGAGGGTCTTCAGCAGATTCCTATTGCCATGCTGACATCGCGCGGTGCTGATCGACATCGCCAGATGGCAGTTGATTTGGGAGCCAGTGGCTACTTTACTAAGCCTTATTTAGAAGAGGCTTTGTTAGACGCAGCTAATAAGATGCTCCATGGGACAAAGCTGGTCTAGGTGGGGATGCTGACGATTGATGAGAACCACGCCGAAGGGCATCTCTCAATGACATAGGAATAATTCTTTGCTTACTCGTTTGACTTGCTGCGTTAGGATCAGGCTAGACACGTGACGGCAAACGATAGATGACTTCTGGTGCAGCCCTGGATACGACTCTAAAACAGCGAGACTGGCAGCCTATTGTGCAAGCATTTGTGCAGGCGCTTAGTGACGATCAGGTGGTGCGTCGCAAAGAAGAACTGCTGGTTTATGAATGTGACGGTCTCACCAGCTATCGTCAGCGACCGGCAGTGGTCGTATTGCCCAGGACAACTGAAGAGGTCGCGGCAGCCGTTAAAATTTGCGATCGCAACCGCGTTCCTTTTGTCACTCGCGGTGCTGGCACCGGTCTTTCCGGCGGAGCCTTGCCCATTCAAGATTGTGTCCTCATTGTTACCGCCTGTATGCGGCAGATTTTGGACATTGACTATGACAATCAGCGTATTGTTGTTCAACCGGGTGTCATTAACAACTGGGTGACCCAGGCCGTCAGCGGTGATGGATTTTACTATGCCCCTGACCCGTCCAGTCAGTCGGTGTGCTCCATCGGCGGAAACATTGCTGAAAACTCCGGCGGTGTTCATTGTTTAAAGTACGGGGTGACCACCAACCACGTGCTGGGGCTAAAGCTGGTGCTGCCCAACGGTGATATTGTCGATGTTGGCGAGATGCCAGAAACACCAGGCTACGATCTGACCGGTGTGTTTGTGGGCTCTGAAGGCACCCTGGGGATTGCTACCGAAATTACCCTGCGTATTCTTAAATCTCCCGAAAGTGCCCAAACATTGCTGGCGGACTTTAATACGGTTGAAGCAGCAGGCAAAAGTGTTTCTGACATTATTAGCGCAGGCATCATTCCAGCTGGAATGGAAATGATGGATAACTTCAGCATTAATGCGGTCGAAGAGGTCGTCGCCTTAGACTGCTACCCGCGAGATGCCACCGCCATTTTGCTAGTGGAGGTAGACGGTTCACCAGCAGATGTGGAGGCTAGTGCTCAGAAAGTCGGCGAAATCGTTAGGGCCAATGGAGCTAGGGATGTTGCGATCGCAACCACACCCACCGAACGTCTACGGCTGTGGAAGGGCCGTAAAGCCGCCTTCGCTGCCATGGGTAAACTCAGCCCTGATTACTACGTCCAAGACGGAGTTATACCCAGGGCCCAGCTGCCCCACGTGCTCCATGAAATCGAGCTACTTAGCCAAAAATACGGCTATGCCGTTGCCAATGTTTTTCACGCTGGAGATGGCAATCTACATCCACTGATCCTATATAACAATGCTGTTCCCGGTCAGCTAGAAACCGTAGAAACCTTAGGCGGAGAAATCCTCAAACTTTGCGTCGAAGCCGGTGGTAGCATCTCTGGTGAACACGGCATCGGTGCCGACAAGCGCTGCTATATGCCCCAAATGTTTACCAATGCAGATTTAGAAACCATGCAGTGGGTCCGCCAAGCAATTAATACCGAGGGGCTAGCCAACCCTACCAAGCTATTTCCCACCCCTAAAACCTGTGGCGAAGCTGCCATGACACCAATGGCTGTAGCCGATGACATCGAGCGTTTTTAGCACTCAATCATCCTAAAAACTCACAGAGCTTACCTACAGCTGACGTCCCATATCGATGTATTCTTTGAGCGCTAAATAAAACACTCGTAGCGCTTGAATTCAGTAATAATACGTAGATTCCATCGTAGCGATTGAATCGAGTTGTGTACTTTGGCTGATAGGTCTGTATGGCTGCAAGGGTAGGTTATAAACATAGCGCGAATCAAGTTATCTCAGGGCTTTTCAGGTTTTCAACCAAAGTGATAAGACTTCTGAATTCCATGGGTAGCTTTAAAGCTAGGAGATAGACGCTATATCCCAAACCTCAAGGAGACACATTACATAATGAAGACCACTTTACGTGCAAAGCTACTGCAGCACCTAGCAGGCAAAAAGAAGGCCAACGAAGGCTTCACTCTAATTGAGCTGCTGGTCGTTATCATCATCATCGGTATTCTGGCCGCCATTGCCCTACCTTCTTTCCTCAACCAGGCCAACAAAGCCAAGCAGTCTGAAGCCAAAACTTATGTCGGTTCTATCAACCGCGCACAGCAGGCTTACTTCCTAGAGAACAACGAATTCGCCACTCAAGGCGCGTTCACACAGCTAGGTTTGGGTATCGATACTGACACCGTAAACTACAACTACAGTGTTGCAACCGACGCTAACAACGATTCTTATGCGCTCAGCGTTGCTGATCCAGAAGGTCAGGCGTTGAAAGCATATGGTGGTGCTGTAAAGCTCGGTACCGTTGAAGGTACTGGTGAGGCAACCACGCTAGCCCTGCTTTGTGAAGCGCTAAAAGCACCTATCGAAGGTGGCTCTAATCCAACAGCAGACGACGATATTACTGCCGTAGGTGGCGGTCTGACTATTGCTAATCTCAATTTGGCGGGTACTGGCGATTTGACATGCCCTGACACATTTAAGGATCTTGGCAGCTAGTTAGTTTAAGCCATGATCGATTAGGCAACCCTAGCCTGTTAACTATTTATGCGGAGGTTCTCAAGAGCAGTCTCCGCTTAAGTAGAAAGAACCCTTACAATGCCAAAAGCCTGACTTAAGGAATGCGTCCATCAAAAGCGATTTGCCCACAGCGAAACCTTTTGATGCTGAACTTCCTGACGACGGTTTTGGCATTGTGTTGGTTTAAACAGGACATTAAATTCAGAGGTGTCAATGGGATTACATTTTTCTGGGGTTAGAGGTGATTCGTATATTTAAGTCTAAAAAAAAGCTTCATTGTTATTCCTTACGAGTATCTGATTATCAAGAGCAAGGATTTACTCTGATCGAGCTATTAGTTGTCATCATCATTATTGGCGTACTTGCTGCTATTGCTCTGCCTTCCTTTCTATCTCAAGCGAATAAGGCAAAGCAGGCAGAAGGTAAAACTTATATAGGTTCTATGAACCGTGCACAGCAGGCTTATTTTCTTGAGAAGCTAACATTTGCCCCTCAAAACGCGTTTGAAGAGTTGGGGTTAGGATTACGTTCGAGGACAAACAACTATGTGTACAGCGTTGCTACCGATACCGCTTTGACCCATGTAGTCAATATCGCTAACCCTCGCACACCTGCGCTGAAAGCCTACGTTGGTCCAACAAAACTAGGGACGTCAACGGCTGGTGAAGCCACAACGTTAGCTACTATTTGCGAAGCATTAAAAACGGCGATTGAGGGCGGCAATACACCTGAAACAGATGCAAGCGGGATTACTTTAGCTAACTTTGGCTTGGGCGTAGCAGGTGCACCTAAATGCGATTCGGCATTATATATGGATATTGGCCAGTGATCTAATAGATTGATCTTGTATGCAAAGGCTTTTTTCAACATTACTATTAACAGCTGGGACTGTCCTAGTTGTAGGCATGCAAAGTGTCTACAGAAATCAAAATTTTGGCCAAGCTAGCGAAGAACTTACATCTTCCGCCAGTGTCGAACAGCTTTATCTGTTACAAGCTTTACCTAAGTTAGGCTTTGAGAATCTATTTGCCAATGGAATATTTCTCAAATTTCTACAATATTTTGGTGATGATGCAGTAAGAGAAAAGACTGGATACGGCTTAAGTCCTGACTTCTTTAGCCTAATTTTAGCTGCAGATCCGTACTATCGGCCCTTCTATCTGTTTGCCTCTAGCAGTTCTACTCTGTATGCAGGACAGCCGACTCGTGCGATCTCGCTCTTAAACCAGGGCCTGGAGCAGCTAGAGCCTAACCAGCCGCCGGATGCTTTTTTAATTTGGCGCTACAAGGGTACTGATGAGCTATTGTTTCTAGGTAGCAGTGCAAGCGCTCAAGAGTCTTTCCAAACAGCAGCTGACTGGGCGGATGTGTCTAACTATCCTAATAGTGAACTCGTGGCAGAGGTTTCACGACGGATGGTAGAGTCTCTGAAACAAAATTCTGATAATACAGCAGTCAAAACTAATGCATGGCTGAGTCTTCTCAACTCGGCTTTAGACGAAGCATCCCGCCAACGAATCATTGAAGAAATTAGATCTCTTGGTGGTGATATTTCTGTTGATAGCGCTGGCAAGGTAGACATTGACCTACCTACAGTTGATTAAATAACATTTAGGTTACGAGGGATTCCCTATCTCGTTGAGTAAGTCATCTCTTGCAAGCTGTAGAAAGCTATCCAATTCTTTATCGTAGATAGGCGATGAGAAAATAGATGAAAAAAACAGATGCACGGGAATATTTTCACTTCGCGGTAAAAAGTCGGTAGGGATGGGTCCATCTGCGTGACGACTAGTGACACCAAATCCTAGACGTTCATTCCGCAGATTTTGTCTAGGCGCATGCTGTCTTAGCCAATCAGAAAACGTGTCAGCGGATTCCATACTGGTTTGTAATTGTTGAACTAAGTCAGTCTGAGCCTCAATATCAGTTGCGTAAACGTTCGAAACGGTCTGGGTAAGCAAAGCCTCCCTGAGCCAGCTTTGGCGATTGTCTAACTCAAACCATGCGTTGATAACAGCAGCAGTGGCTGTATCCACATTGCTCAAAACTGAACTTATCTGCCTCCGATCGCCTTGCTCTAACTGCTCTATCAGCAGGCCCAGGTCAAAGTTTTCTGAGCGCCAGTCAGCTTGGGCCACCTCTAGATCACCCTGCCACCAACGAACCCCGGCGCGAATATGGGACCAGTATGGACGTAAGCTGGATACTTGATCAGCGTCTATAAACTCACCTAGCGTTGTTTCTACAGCAGCCAATAGTTGAGGATAAATTGTCTGCAGTGATGGAGTTTGCCAAAGCGGGCTCGTTAAGATTAAAGGGTTGCGTACGCTTTCTAGCACAAATGCTCGTAATGCCAGATCTGGCTCTTCTTGCTGCAACAGGCTATAGCCCAAGCTAAAGAATAGTCCTTTTTTAGCAGGAACAAGCTGAATCGAAGAGACAAAAGACCGAGTGGCTGTTTCTGGGTCAGTATTCGTGGACAGCCATCCTAGGTTCGTATGGGCAAACTCTTGATAAGGAGAGATTTCGAGTGATCGCTCAAACCAGGTAAGGCTCTCCGAAAGCATGTCTGTGGACGCGTCTTGTAGAAAGCGATCGCCCAGATTCCAGGCGATTTGATTGGGATAGTAGGGCTCCCAGGGTGCCAGCTGAGCTGCCCTCTGGAGAGATGCTCTTGCCGCTTGCAGATTATTCTGACGGAGCGCTAAAAAGCCCTGACTCGATAAGTTCCAGGCTCGATGTACGGGCACTAGCCAAATGACGATAGAAAGCATCAGGCCAGACATGCCCAACCCCAGACCCCAGGGGTTAATTCGAATTGGAGGAGCTGTGTGGTGCTGCCAGTGCGCTAAAGTCAGCGCCGCATAGATTGTCAACGTACCGCCAATGGCAACATTGTCTAACTGATAGTCGGTCAGACTATAGATGGCATAGGCAAAGAGGCCAAACCATAAACCTTTAACCGAAGTGCTAGACAGCTTCTCTGGCTGCAGCGCCCCATCAGCATAGTGGGATATCGCTCGTATCCCCAACCCTATCGCAGCAGCCCCCAGCATCATTCCCAACAATCCCATTTCTGCCCAGATCTGAGCCGGTGTACTATGCAGCTGAAACGTAAGCTCGGCCTCTTGCCCCGCCCAGAAGGGACGATAGTGCTGATAAAGCAGCGGTACATTACCCAGCCCCACCCCTGTTAAAGGATGAGCTTTACCCATATTGAGCCCGACTACGTTGGTAATGACTCGATAGCTGTCATAGTTACTTTGACCGTTCGCCAGCGCTGAGATAAAACCTGCAACTCGTGAATTGGAGAGGGCAATGCCGATGGTGGCGACCAAACCGCCTAGGGATAGTAAACGCCAGTGAAGCGGACGTTTTTTTTGCAGCATTATTCCAATGCAAAAGATAATGCTGCACAGACCAATACATAGAAAGCCTGCTCTAGAGTACGTTGTGTAGAGATCAATCAGGCCCAAAACCAGACCGCTAAACCAAAAATATCGCCGCCAGCCTGACTGCTGCAGGCCGAGACTAAACAGAACCGGTAATGCCAGACATAGATAGCCTGCAACATAGTTTTGATGGCCCAAAGGATGCCAGTTTCTGAGCGGTATCTGACTCAGGTCAAAGCTCTTGGCAACACCAGCAGCTTCGAATGTTTGCAGCTGTAAAAGTTCTGGATAGACCGTCTGACCCATCCAAAGCATGAGACTAACAACAATAAAAGCAAAGCTGACAACCCCTTGAAATAGAAACAGCTTTCTAGAACATTGCTCTTGGTGTAGCCACTGATTTAGCGCGTATAGACCAGAGAGAAAGCACAGCAGAACAATACTCTGCCAAATCGCCTGATTAGGGTGCTGAGCAAAGGCAGCATTGATTCCTGTGCCCATTAGTAGAAACAGGGCTAGGATGTCAAATCCAGACCCTAGCAGAAACAATTTTCGGTTCTCCGCTGTCTGGACCAACAACCATACAACAGGCGTAATCAGAGCAATTTGCCAAATTAGCACCCATGGCCAAGTCACAACCAGCGTATGACTGTTAGGCAAAAGTGTTAGAACAATGTAGAAAACGGCTACGAGATTCTTAATCACGACTTACCTCATCAGAAGGGAGGTCTAGGGCAGGCAACCTAAACCCACTGCGAGTTGGATGGACAAGATCGAGTCGATCAACACGAATTGACTCCATAACCTCATCTAGCACTGGCAAATCTCTCGGCATTGCTACAAAGAGCTGCAACACCTGATTAGGTAAAACGCTGTAGCTAATAGCGTCAGGTCTTAGCATTGAGTTAACACCGTTGGCGCTAATGTTTCGGTAGGCCAAACTCAGGCTCCCGCGCTTGCGATCGCTAGGCGTTCCAGTACTGGCTGACAGCCAGTCTTTAAGCACACGCTTCTCTAAAACGTCAGCTCGAATAGCAGTCATTTCTAGCTCGGGCAGATCGGCTGTTTGTAGATACTGTTCTAAATACACCTCGGGGACTAGCCACGCTCTGAATAACTCTAATCCGTCTATGTCAGGGGTCTCCTCTAGTGCTTGCTCAACAATCATTAAAGCCGTATCAGGCTGGCTCTCAGCCTGTATGACCGCTTGTACAATGGGTCTGAGCCTTGACCAAGAGACGGCCTCAGGCAGAACTCCCTCGACCCACCAGCGTATTAGCAAGGATTGTTCATAGAGATAGTCGGCATAACGATGGTCTGGGGCTAGCAGATCAAGCACCCTCTCGTAATGCTCCATAGCGCTTTCTAATACGCGCGGTTGGAGTGCCGTAAAAGGAGCGCTGTCCCAGACCTTCATGGTGATAAAGTCTGGAATAGATAGCAGCTCTAGGGCAAACGCATCGATGGCCTGATCAATTTTGGCCTGGGCCAGGTAGGTCAGTCCTAGAGTGTAGTAGGTATAGTTATAGGTCCTGGGATAGAGGGCTACAGTACGTTCGGCGTAGGCTTCTGCTCTAATGAGATCGCCTGATTCTAGGTACAGCAGAGCCAGATTGTTGTTAAACCAAGCATCATTGGGAGAAGCCGCATGGGCATTGAGATACTGTCTGATGCTTTGTTGTGTAAGTAGACGACGGTCTTGTGGGTTAGGAGCTACACGGCTCACGTCATAGAATAGCTGTGCCATCAGAGCACTGGGTGTCGGGTCCCAGGGGTTAAGTTTTGCCGCTCTATCAAAGTCAGCTTCGACTTCGGCTAGCTGACTATCATTGGCTTTTTCAATGGCCAAATGATTCGAATACAGCGCTGTGGATGTGGCCAGCCAGACGCTGAGCTGTAAGCCCAAGACACCCAGGACGAAAAGGCTGAGCACCCGTCTAACAGGGACTGAAAAAGAGCTGCCAGCGATCGCAAGCTGACTATCTTGCTCGTCCCTCAGCTGATCGGCTTTTAAAAGTAGCAACAGCAGCAAACAGCTTAATGCGGCTGAAATAGGAATATTTTCAAGCTGATAATCCGTCAGACTGGCAAGAGCATAGCTCAGACTGCCCAGACCAATACCATTTAATAACCACTGGTCTGCAGGATCTGAGGCCAGCTGTTTTAGCTGACGCCACAGCCTAAAGACCGCAAACAACAACCAGCCATAAATTGCCAGACCGGCCAGCCCAAGTTCTCCCGCTAAGTGAGCAGGCAGGTTATGAAGCTGCTGAGCCATCTCCAAGCCAGCTCCGCTCTCGATCGGGCGATAGAGATTATAGACATGGGCCATATTGCCAGGACCCACCCCTAACAACGGTTTATGGCGCAAGATATTACCAGCAGCTTTGACCATCAAAATACGGTCAAGCGTAGGCCCTTGACGATGAATATCAAGAGTGCGGATTCTGGGATTGCTAAGAAACAGTAGGACAATGGCACAAATCGCCACGCCACCTACCGTCATTAGCTTCCAGCGCTGCTTGCCATGGCTTTGCCAAAGTGCAAATCCCAGGCTGACAAATACAGTCAAACTGGTGCCTAGCCAGGCTCCCCGAGAGCCCGACGAGTAGAGGGCAATGGCCAAACTAAGACCTGCGATCGCACCCACCCACCGACGCCATCCAGAATGAGCCAGCGCAAAGGCAATCGCTACAGGTAGCGTCAGGGAAAAATAACCCCCAGAAAAATTGTGATGCCCCAGAGGAGCCCGGTTGCGAATGGCCGTATGAAAACTATCGGATAGCCACATATCCGGCGTTGGTTGCCACATTATTAGCGCAACCAAGCTGGACATGGCACTAACAACGACAAATCCTGTCCAAAGTTGACAAGACCATTTTGGACTAAGACGGTTACGAAAGAGATAGAGCGCAATAATATAGGCAAAAACGAGGAGACAATTTGCCAGGGCCAACCCACGAAATGTGGATAAACTGCTCGATAGCAGCAGCACCAAAATGAGCGTGACAAGTATGCGATCGAAGCCATAGCCCAGGCTTTGAAACGGTTGCTGAAACTGTCTTAGTCGCCATACGGCCCAAGTCCCAACGGTGAGCCAGCCAAACTGCCATAGAATGCTCCAGGGCCAGCTTCGCATTTTAAAGTAGCTATCCGGTAGCCAGGCAAATAAAAGCAGACTGCCTAAGCCCAGAACACCAAAGACTATGTCTTGCCACTGAGTTGAATTGCGAATGGACGCGGGTAAATAAGCACGTAGCAGCGACATTGGGGTCTCCTGAACAGGTTGGGCAATGGGCTAAGATATCCGTCACTAAAAATATCTATAAGAAGTCTGTATCTTAGCAATGGTCGTTAGATACCGGCTGCAGATTAGGTCGGCGACGGGTCCGTAAGACGATAGTTGTTACGGGTGGGATGGGGGAGATTTAGGGTTTCTGTTCTTAGAGCATCGACCAGTTCATCTAGAACAGGAAATTCTCGCGGCCAGCTAAGGGAAAACAAGTTTAGGGATACAGGTAGGGCAAACTGACGGAGGTCCGCAGGGACCAAAACAGACGAAATCCGACTGGCATAGGTATTGCGATAGAGCAGGGCTAAGGCCACCCGCTGGTTATTGGCTACGGGCAACGTGGTGGACTGTAGCCAGTTTCTAAAATTACGTTGGGTAACGATGTGCGATCGCAACGCCTCTTTTTCAGCTGTATCAATATCAGCAAGCTGTAAATAGTCCGTTAGAAATTCATCTGGCTGCAGCCAGGCTCTCACTAAGGCACACCGTTGAAATTCTGCATCGCCCTCCGACTCAATTAGACACTTATCAAGCAGTT
The DNA here is from genome assembly GCA_050043465.1 of Leptolyngbyaceae cyanobacterium. Taxonomy (GTDB): domain Bacteria; phylum Cyanobacteriota; class Cyanobacteriia; order Phormidesmidales; family Phormidesmidaceae; genus Leptothoe. Next base: position 252,463 of record JBHJIL010000003.1, on the reverse strand, counting down.
CCGCCGCTTCTTCAGGAGAGTTTTCTATCGCTAGCATCGCTCTGAGTAATAGACGTTCTGGGCTGTCAGGAGGATCGGTGGAGGCTATATCAGACCACCAGCGGACTGCAGCGATATGGGTCCGGAGCGAATCTGCTAGCGGATGGTCGGGACTAAGCGCGGCGAGCACCGTTTCATAATGATTGAGCGTTCGAGAAAAGACTGCCTGCCTAATGACCGCCAGCTGCTGATACCAGCTTTCAAACGATAGAACCTGAGGGTTGATCAAACATTCCAATGCAAAGGCTTCAATGGCGGCTTGAGTATTCCCTTGGGTGTAATACATCAACCCCAGCAGATAGTAGCTGTGGTTTTTGCTACGGGGACTGAGCTGAAGCACTTTGCGAATAGCACGCTGGGCAGATGCAGTATCGCCGGTTTCCCAGGCGAGTACGGCCAGGTTTTGATTAAACCAAATATCGTTGGGAGCGCTTTTGAGAGCCTGCTGATAAAGCGCCAATGCCTCCTGCTGCAGAACAGCTGGCTCGTCGGTGGTGGGCGCCAGCTGACTCAGCTGCTGCGCCCCTAGCGCACTGGGTGTTGGATCCCAGGGAGCGATTTGAGCAGCGGTGTAGAGCCTATCATCAGCGCGACTGAATTCTCCTTGACCGATGGCGTCAACACCTCGGTGCGTTAGCAAGATAGCCAAATCCGTTCGCAGCCAAAACTGTAAAGTCGTCGCCACCAGTACTAACAAGGATAGACTGAGCCAGCGGCAAGAACGCGCAGATAGCAGAGGCCGATCGTCCCCCATTTTTGCTAAAGCGGCTACTAATAAAATCAGGGTCGTCGCAATGGGAATATTCTCCAGCTGGTAGTCACTCAAGCTAGAAACGCCGTAGCCGATAAAGCCGCTGCATAGCACTAGAGCCAGACGTCGATCTGCTGGAGTCAACAGGGTTTGCTGCAGCTGCCATCCCAATCGGACCAGACACATCACCGCACCTATATAGATCAAGCCACCACCCAGCCCTAGCTCACTAAGCAGCTGTAGAGGCGTATTGTGCAGCTGCTGTACCTGATGTAAACCGGTTCCAGCGGCTACTGGGCGATAGCGTTCATAGACACGCCCCAGGTTTCCGGGTCCCAGGCCTAAGGGACGATGCTGCAAAATATTGCCAGCTGCCTGGGCCATAAAGATGCGATCGCGAGCCGGACCGTCACTCACCACTAGACCCGCAGTCCCCTCCGAAGGCACAATCAGCGCTCGAATCCGAGGATTTGTCCCCAGCAAAACGACTATAAGACCTAGCGCTATGACCGCCAGCGCTATCGCCCCCAGTCTGGTCTTACCGCGACTGCGAATAATGCTAAGCAGCAGCACCACCACCACGAACGCGACACCTCCTAACCAGGCTCCTCGCGATCCGGAGGCGTAGAGCGCAGCCCCAATCAGCACACTTAGCAGACCGTAGCCCCACCGCCACCGGCCCAGCCACGCTAGCCCCATTGCCAGGGGCCAAACCAGAACAAAATAGCCCCCGGTAAAGTTGTGGTGACCCAGGGGAAAGCGGTTGCGAATGGCGTCGTAGAAGTTGTCTGAAAGCCACATATCGGCGGTGGGGCGCCAAAGTGCGAGGCTGATGACCGCTGCGATCGCACCCACCCACACCAGACCCTGACACAGCTGCAGAGGTCGTATTTGACTGTTGCGAACGCTGTAGAGCAAGACGATATAGCTCACCACCAGCAGACTATTCTGCACAGCCAGCAGCGGAAATTCTGCTGTAGCGCTAGCTAAGGTTAAACAGCCCAGCAAACCTAATACCAGCCAGTCCAGGCCAAATCCCAGACGTGCGGGCCGCCGCCGCAGCTGCCACACCCAAAGCCCCGCAGAGAGACCAAATGCGCTCTGCCACACAATTATCCAGGGCCAGCCCACCATCCGAAAATAGCTGTCTGGCAGCCAGGCAAATACGGCCAGCGCCAACAGCGCTAGCCCCAATAATCCGTCGTATACCGTCAGTCGATGCGACGCACCCATACCCTTTATCCCAGGCCACGGCCTAGGCTGCCCGCTCCAGTCAATATTTGAGTCAATAGGCCCCTAGACCGGTGAGCACAATCCGCAGGGTCGCCATTAAAATTTCTAGATCCAAATTAAGCGACCAGTTGTCGATATAGTGCAAATCCAAGCGAGCCGCATCGTCAAAGGTTTCAATGTCTGAGCGGCCTGAGACCTGCCACAGTCCGGTAATGCCTGGTAGCACCTGGTGTCGAATATGATGCCACTGATCAAACTGGGCGACGTCCCTTAACGGCAGCGGTCTGGGTCCCACCAGACGCATTTGGCCCAGTAGCACATTAAAAAACTGAGGTAGTTCATCTAGACTGCTGCGTCTTAAGAAGCGTCCCACCGGAGTCACTCTGGGATCGTGCTGTAGCTTAAACATGATGCCGTCTGCACTTTGATTATGCTGTTCTAGCTGAGTTTGCAGCTGGGGCGCATCGGCTGTCATGGTGCGAAACTTCCACACCTGAAATACGTTGCCTCGCAGTCCGATCCGCTCTTGCTTGAAGAACACTGACCCCGGTGAGGTGAGACGAATTGCGATCGCAATTCCAATAAAAACAGGACTTAAAATCAGCACGGCCAGCGCTGCAATGGTGTAGTCCAGCCAGCGCTTTAACCGATAGTCTACGCTCTGAAATCCTGACGTTTCGATCACCAGGGTGGGCAACCCAGCAATGACTTCTGGGATACCCCGGCGATAGAGCATTTCTCTACTCGACGGCAGCAGCCGCAACGGAATATTAGCGCTGCGCAGCCGCCAGTATAGTCCTGAGGCGAGTTCTACATCGGGAACATCTTCAGCTAGAACTTCATCGGGTTGCACTGCCAGAATCCGCTGAAATGTCACCTCTGTATTCGCCATAGATGCAACCGCCGCCCCCACCACCCGATAGCGAGAACGCCGTTCTAATGTGGAGGACAATCGCTGGATGCGCTCAGATTTCGTAATTAAAAAAACGTTGGATAGACCTCTAGCCCCCTGCAGCCGCATCAAAAGACGGTTGGTGAATAACCGAGTGACTAAAACGAGGAGAACGCTGCCAACCCAGGCACTAAAAAACAACGAGCGAGGCGCATCTAGCTTGGGGTCGTAGAAGTAGGCCAGCACCAGGGAAATAAAGTAAACACAGCTCACCAGCTGCGCTGAGCGCACATAGTCCCTGGCTCGCACCGTGGTGCCATACAGACCGTAGTGGGTAAACAGCAGCAGTGTCCCACCAGCAAATAGCCAGTACAAGCTGGGCAGTCCCAACCAGGTCCACCACACTAATTTCTCAGGAATAGGCGAGTAAAACTGATTGAGAAATCGAGCTCCTTTCCAGGCCACGCTAAGCGCCAAGATATCGCTCAGTACAAGAATCAGTATTCTGATACTCGACCAGCACAGCAAACGACTGGGTACAAACCCGCGAGCGGCGCGAATATCTGTACCCATCGCAGTCAGTAAATTCTGCCGATGTTCAGATTCTCTAGAAAGCTGTTCTTTAGTCAAAACTTAAAACCGGTCTACCCCTAAATCTGGTTTTAGGATAGACCGCCAGGACCGATTGATTAACTGCAATCCAAATAATAGGAGAAATGCCACATTGTTTAATAAATAGCGACGCCACAAACGTCTAGGTTCCTGACATAGACGATAGAGCCATTCCAATCCATAGGCCATCATCCATCGGGGTGCCTGGGATACTGTGCCGCTATGAAAGCTAAAGGCGGCTCCCACACCAATCATGACGGCATTAAGCCTATCCTGTTGGCGCGCCATCCATTCTTCTTGCTTGGGACAGCCCAGACCCACAAATACCACCGCAGCCCCAGACTGGTGGATAGTTTCAATATCAGCAGCTTCTTCTTCTGGAGTCAGGGGACGAAATGGAGGAGCATACGTCCCAACAATCTTGAGGGTCGGGAACTGCTGCTGTAGTTTATGGGCCAGATGCTGCACCATGGTGTCTGTACCACCATAGAGGTAAATAGATAGCTGTTCCTTGGCGGCGCGATCGCATAAAGCCAACATTAGATCAGGTCCATAAACCCGAGACTGTCGTTCAATACCTAGCCACCGCAATCCCCAGACCAAGGGCATACCATCGGGGGTAACTAGGGCCGCATGGTTGAGAATTTGGCGGTAGGTACGATTCCAATAGGCTGTCATCACCACATGGACATTGGCGGCAACGATGTAGCAGGACTGTTTAGAATGGGCCCATAGGGAGATGCGATCGCAAGTATCCCCATAGGTCGTTGCATCCACCCGAGCACCCACAATATAACGACTATCAAGCTCTCCCAAATCCATCTAATGCAGCATGCGCCCCAATACGCTCAGTTTTTGCCTACACACAGACTAATCCATACCAAGAAGCATGGCATACCCGCCTATTCAAATCGCTATCCGAATCCTCAAACATTGAGGCTTTGTTAGCCAGCCTACACCTCAACCTCTGCACCATCAGACATGTCTCCACAATCAGCCGCTGCAGCGCCTCTATTAAGCATATGTATCCCAGCTTACAATCGTCCTATATGGTTAAAGCGAGCACTTTTATCAATTCTGACAACAGCTTCACAACAGCAGCCAAACATAGAGATTGTCGTTTCTGATGATTCGACTATCCCTGACTGTAAGCACGCTGTAGACGAACTAATCACTGACTGGCAGGGCCCATACCGCTATTATCAAAACATACCCAGTCTAGGAATGGCTGGAAACTGGAATCACTGTATTCAGGTTGCCTCAGGAGATTATATTCTAATACTCCACGACGATGACTACTTAGAAGTAGGGGCCCCCAATAAGATTCTTCAGACTTTACAGGAAAATCCCAACGCATCAGCTCTACTCTTCGGAGTGAATGTAGTAACCCCTCAACAAAGAGTACGTAAGCGGCAGACCGCAAAAGAACTTCAATACTTCACTCCAGAAGCCGCCTTAGAACAAGTTTTAACAGATTCTTCCTTTATCCGTTTTCCAGGCATCGTCCTAAGAAGGAAGATATTTCAAACCGTCGGCTACTTTGATGAAACCGTCGGAGGAATTGCCGATATTCAAACTTGGGTAAGCATTTGTCAAGAGTATGGATTACTTCGCATTCCAATTACGACAGCCAACTACACCGTCCACTCGGGTGCCTTGACCATGAAAATGTTTAATCTAGATGTAATCAGAAGCTTAGAAAAAATATTTAACGAGGAAAAAATTCAAGACTTACTGAGTAAGCAGACATTAGAACGGTGTAAGGCAAACTATTTTAGCCAATTTATTTTGGCAGGAACAGTGCGCTATTTGAGAGAACTAAACTTTAGAGAAGCTAGAGAGGTCTTTAATCTCTTTGACCATATCGAACTCGACTATAAACAGTTGAGCCTGAAGTGGCGAACAGTCAAAACTATTCTGTCATATGTTTTACTCTTCTCCAATCCGCTAAAACTCAATACTTGATGTGTTGAAGCATTAAACATAGGTCTGTGCACTACATTACTATTGCCTGAGTAGCAAACCAAGATGAGAAGTTCTTATATCATCTTCGTCGACAAATTCAATTTCGGAAGCGAGAGAATCTGGGATAGGCATATTTCGCTTCCATGCATGCACAACCTCAACAGTATGATACTTAGAAAGCAGCTCAATCCATTGACTGGCTCTGATGCGGTTGCCTCGCTCAAGCTGTAGTTGCTTCGGATAGTGCGAAAAAGTAAGAAACTCGAATGGCTCATTAGCCAAGTCGGCATGATCCTCTAAATGTATAAAATGAAACTGCGTCGGAATGCCAGAAAGTTGTCGTAACAGCGCAGTGACACTATCACATGGAATATGCTCAAGGACACTTAAAGAATATATGAAATCGACATCATCAAAGGGCATCTCTCGAACAAAGTCAACTGGCGCTGTATAAGTAATGCCTATATGTTCAAGCTCCTCTGAATTCCAGCGAGAAATAGCTCTCAGCTGCTCAACCTTTTCTCTCAGGATCTCATGATCTTCGTAGGGTGCTAAAATATCTCTTATTAGAGCAGCGTCCGATTTACTAATGGAAATCTTAAGCGCTGCAAAGTCTGCTAGAGGAAAATAGTCTGATGCGTATATTTTCTTAGCACCTAAAAGATAGGCTACTACAGCATGAGAGAGAACCCATCCTGAACCCATTTCCAAACAGACAGAGTCCTTAAATAGGTTTCCCGTATAATGCATCATATAGGCAAATTGGGCTGCGCATAGATCTAGTCTCTTTGAGTGATTGGCCCACCACCTTGCTCGTGAACGAGAAGATCGATAAAGAGAAAATAAATGTGGATAGCTAGTTTTAAGAGAGCTTTTTATCTTTTTTAGCATATGCTTTCAGTTCAGCTGTTAGCTGCACGAATTAGTTACTCATTCAATCTCAAAATCATAATTTTCCTCCTAAAGTAGAACTTTCGGAGACTTATAACATGGCTAGCTATCATTTTTTTCAATCAGATAGGTATAAACAGGCTGCAACTTGACTGACCAATCCAGAAATCTACGTGAGTAATTCCGCATCTCGACAACACAGTCACTTTTGCTGTAAACATCTGTAGCAAAGCTTATCAGTTCTTCGATATTCAACGGGCTCTCGTCAGATTTTAATTGAAGACAATACTCAAAATCTGATGAAAAGTCAGGATCGGTATGACTAAAGACAAAAGGAATCCCACGAGCACAGTATTCTCTATTCTTCAGAGGTGACATCACGTACAAATCTTTGCGATGTCCTCCTAACACACCTATGGCAAGATGACAATTCATAAAGATTAAGTCTAAGAATCTACCCTGCTGAGGCTCATGAAATACCACCGCATGAGTAACTCCTTCTTTAGAAGCCAATGTTAATAGTTCCTTTAAATATGGAAACCTAGCTCCAACGATATGAAAGGTGATTTTCCGATCGGAACCAGAAGAGTTCCTATAATATTCGCCAAGGCCGCTAATAACCCGATCATAACCATGCCAGGAATTTACGTTAGCAACACCAATAATATTGATAGTGTTTAATGAGGCAGGTTTACGTCCGACAGGTTCGTAATCTGAAATGTTGATGCCATTGGTAATGGAAATTGTATTCATACCAAATATAGAGGCACCGTAGTTGATTGATATAGCTTGATTAATAAAATATTTTAGACAAGAGCGAGTAGCCTTATCAAGAAAAAAAACAAGTCTATCTTTTCTACAAGATGTTGCTTCATATTCCTTATCATAAGGATAAGTTGGAAACTCGCTCAAAATTATGAGAGCCGGGACACGATTACGAATATTAGCAAGAAATGACAAATATAGAGGATCCGAACGCGGGTATCTCACATACAGAAACTCAGGTTTTGACTGCAAAATATGCTCTGTGGCTGCCTTCAATAAGTTAAATCGCCGAATCAATAGGTTCTTATTAGAACGATATAACACTCTCGGTGTTAAAAGCCTATTATCTTCTTTTAAGCTGCTCGTTAAAGTAACTCGTGAATTGCGATCAAAGCAGATTAGATCCATATCGCATCCTAAGTTAATAAAGCCTCGCACCTGTCCTAAGACTTTGGACATATAGCCTACTGAGCTTTGAGGATCGACATTCGAAAGATATATGCCTTTCATAAAAAAGTTAAAGTAGGAAGCGAGTAGTAAATTTCTCTTAGCTCAATCTCTAGTATTTAGAGAGTTAGTTTATTTTCATGACTGAACATAAAACCGAAGTGCATTAACCGTAGGTTTTTCAAAGAATTTTTATGTTACCAAATTCGATATCCATAGAACAGTATTTTTGTAGTTTTGAAAAAAGCTAACAATACAGATAAGCATGAAACCAAACCACATTCCTTGAAGCCAGTGCCCCATAGTCTCACCTAGCAGAGCCGATAAGCTGGCTAGGGTGACACATGTAAACGAAAAGATATATAGCTTTGTTCTTGGAAAAGACCGCCAAACTTGACAAGAAAATTCTGTACGTAAAAATAGAAAAAACCAAAAAGAAAAAGAGGTTGCAATTGCAGCTCCTGCAGCGCCGTATTTCGGAATTAAAATATAGTTCCCGAGTAAATTGAATAAAAGAGCACTTACGGAAGCTCCCATAATGAGAATTGTCTTTTTCGAAATTCCTAGCCCAACAACAGTTGCTTCAGACAAGACATACATCAAGGGAAAACTTAGGCAAGGAATCAAAACGTATCGAACAGACGCGTAGTTGTCTGGAAGAATTTCTGTGATCAATCCAGACGTTATTCCACCTAAACTAAAGAATAAAACAACGGCAGACAGCATATATTCTGCAACTTGATCTATCTTTTGAAAGTTTTCATTGTTAGCAGCCCACTTATAGACAGTGGGTGCCCAAACGGTAGAAAAGACAGTTCCTAAAAGGGCTGCACCTGCTGCAATGCTAACGGCTATGCTGTATAGTCCCAGTTGTGTATAATCAGAGAAAGCTCGCAGAAAAACTTTGTCAGAGGCCGTTAAACCCCAATAAGCTAAACTGCCAACAACCAGTGGGCAGCCATATTTGAGCATTCCCAGCAGCTTGTGCTTGTCAATTGGTTGTTTAATGGTGTACATGTCTTCATGAAGACAATGCCAGGCTACTAGCATTGTAACTGCTAGGCTTGAAGAAACATGCGCCAACAATAGATTAAGAAATGTTTTGTCTGTATCAAAAAGAATGTAACTAAAAACAATTACTAAAGATAGAAATTTAGAGAGTAATTGGCTTATAGAGTAAGATAATGCTCGTTCTTGCATACGTAAGGCTAGCAAAAGAAAGCGCGACAAGAAATTTGTTATCAGTCCGACTACAACTAAAGCTTCTAATGCCACAGAGCGGAAACTAAAGAGTAGTTCGGAAATCGGTAGAGAAACTACTAGTTCTAATAGACTGATAGAGGCTGTCAGTAATAATAGTCCAGGTAGCAATGTTCCTTTTAATAAAGCTGCCTTGTTGAGGGTTTCATGGTATTCCCGTACATAGGCTTGGTCGAGACCCAAGCTGAAAAGCAGAGTACATATGTTGGTAGCTATATGGAACATAGCTAATCGACCAATATCTCCTTGCGAAAATAATCTAGTCACAAGAAGAATAGATATAAAGCCAAGCAAAGTTGCACCTATTGGCCCAACTGAAAACTGAACAATTTTTTTTACATTCAAGCGTAAAACTCCAAAACCGCTTCAGCAATTTTTTGTACCTGAGAGTTATGTAGCCCATGCCACATAGGCAATCTTACCAACCGTTCGCTTTCAGCAGTTGTGAAAATTTCTTGTCCATGAAATCGTCCAAATCTTAAACCCGCGGGTGCCTTATGGAGTGGTACGTAGTGAAACACAGCCATAAAGCCTTTTGCTTTTAGATACTCAATTAATTTGGTGCGCTCCTTTATATCTTTGGTTTTTACATAAAACATATGGGCATTGTGCCCACATTCTGTTGGAATCACGGGTAAACTTACTAAACCTGATTTTTCTAAAACAGCTAGACTTTCGTAATATATATTCCATTTCTCCAAACGAGTGCTATTAATATCCTCTATGCTCTCTAACTGTCCCCACAAATAGGCTGCTTGTAGTTCGGATGGTAAATAGCTACTACCAATATCAACCCAGCTATATTTATCCAATAATCCACGAAAGAATTGACTGCGATTAGTCCCTTTCTCGCGGATAATCTCTGAACGTTCTAAGAATCTATTATCATTGATAATTAATAGACCACCTTCACCACCACTAGTACAGTTTTTAGTCTCGTGAAAACTGTATGTGCCAAGATGACCGATAGTACCTACAAGCTTTTGCTTATAGGTACTCATTATTCCTTGTGCGGCATCTTCAATTACAAATAGACCATGGCGATTCGCTACTGCCATGATAGTATCCATCTCACAGCTTACTCCTGCATAATGGACAGGCACTATGGCCCTTGTCTTATCCGTAATAGCTTTTTCTATAAGCGTCTCATTGATATTCATTGTGTCAGGACGAATATCTACAAATACTATTCTCGCACCACGCAGTACGAATGCATTAGCCGTACTAACAAAGGTATAGCTAGGCATGATTACTTCGTCATCTGGCTGAATGTCAATAAGGATAGCAGCCATTTCTAAGGCATGAGTGCAAGAAGGCATCAACAAGGCTTTCTTGCAAGATAATTTTTTCTCAAACCACTTTTGACATCTTCGACAGTAGTCTCCGTCGCCCGAAAGCTGAGCACTACAGATAGCATTTAAAACATATTTATCTTCATTACCCGTGTAAGGAGGCTTGTTAAATGGAATCACGTCGACGCTTCTAAAAACTGAGCTTCTAGCTTAAGTAAGTCTTTTTTTCTCTCTTTGATACGCCGAGCTGGAATTCCTAAATAGATACTCCAAGGCTCTGTATTTTTGGTAACCAGGGTCATTGCACCAATCGAGGAGCCCTCAGCTAACCGAACCCCTGGAAAAACGACTGAGTTTGCACCAATTACTACATGTTTTCCTAGTAAAATGCTTTCTTTCGTCTCATTTTTATACTTTTCAGGGATCAATGAATTTACCAACGTTTCACCAGTGTAGTCATCAGATTGAGAGAATACTTTGACACCGTATGCAAGAGTACAAAAATCTGAGAAAAATATTCCGGGTTCGCCACCTGCAACGAGACACATTGGTGTTATGTGATTATAATCTCCGAGAACAATCTGACCAGATATCACACAGAAATCATCAATTCTTGTATGGTTGCCAATCTCAATTTTTTCATAATCAAAAATACTAGCCTTCTTACTAATTTTGACATCCGTCCCAAGGGATTTGAAGCCTAGCCGTTCTAATTCTTTTTGCGAATAATATGTCATGCTTTAAAGCTATTCGAATATATGACTTAATTGATTAATGAGCTTTTCTTCTGAAAAAAAATCTTTTACCCTCAACTGATTGTTTACTCTTGTCTGTGGATCAATGAGCTGCAAATTGAAGTCATTGATGTCATATACTTTTATTCCGAGAGAACGAAACATTGACCAAGGAGTGACATCGCTTCTCATATGAATTTTTTTGCCTAACCCAAGTAAGGCAATAGTATTGCCCATAGCTTGCTGACGGTTATGGTTAAAAACCACAATATCAATATTTGTTAGAAAGGTAATATATCTTTCAATGGGCATAAATTTTGTTAAAGGGAAAAAGGCATCTCCAAACCTTTCATAGCCGTTCCTAATTATGAGTTCAGCATAGTCTTGGTCTCCGTAAGATAATGGTGTATAAATTCTAATATTGTCATTCTTATAATTCTCCAATATTCTAAATGCTTCAATATGGTTATTGCTGGGATCAGCAGAGTTTCCAACTTGAATATGGATTTTTTTCTTCGCAGTCAATTGTCCTTCACAATCACCTTTCTGCTCTTTGTAAATGTTGCTAGGATACATTAAACAGTTCATGCGAATCCCTTTAGCGTCATACCATTTTCGAGCTAGATCAACATCTCCTTCTATATAAGTTACCAAGTATCCTATATTACGGATGACTCTAGAGCGAACAAACTCTAAGATATGCCACTTCAAATCTCGATTGCTCAATTCGTGCCTATAAAGATCTCCTCCCCATATAAACCAGTAAGATTTTCTTAGCAACCAGGGAAAACAAAACAGTACTATGACTAGCTTCGAAGAAAATAAGCCATGTAAGATGATTTTATTCGCTTTGTGGGTTTCGATATAAAAGCTTTTAAGCCAAAAGTATAGTCCGTTATCTTCAATGCATATTGTTTTTGTTTTTACTGTATGTTTTTTATCTTCACAAGAAAATAAAAAGACATGCTCATTAGTGTCGATTGTCCTCTTGATGAAGTTAAAGAATGAATCTGTAATCGCAACTGACTGTCCAATATGTAGCACTCTAGTTGACATTTTTTAAACTCGTGGAGAATATATCTGTAAGTATTAATCTAATCGACAAACTTCGCCAGTCGGAAGTTTTTTATAGTGGGTTTGAGTCGAATCTAATGCCTGATTCAGGTTATTGAATTCTAAAATTTCTCCATAACTGCTTATCCAACCAATAAGACGAGCTGGCACACCGACAACCAGTCCGTAAGCAGGGATATCTTTTGTTACTACGGCTCCTGCGGCGACAAATGCGTATTCTTGTAGAGTTACACCACAGACAATAGTTGCATTAGCACCAATGCTAGCGCCTCTCTTGATCAGAGTTTGCTGATAATCCTCAGCTGTATTTCGAGGAAACTCGCAGCGAGGAGTCTTGATATTGGTAAAGACCATGCTGGGACCACAAAAAACATAGTCTTCTAGAATTACGCCTTCGTAGAGGGAGACGTTGTTTTGAATTTTGCAGCCGTCGCCGATGACAACATTGTTGGCGACATAAACGTTTTGACCGAGAGAACAGTTCTTGCCAATCTTTGCTTTGGGCATCACATGGCTAAAGTGCCAGATTTTAGTGCCGTCGCCTATCTGTGCCCCTGGGTCAATACAGGCTGTTTCGTGGGCAAAATACTCAGTCATTTAGGACCTCCTGCACACGCTCTAAAATGTCGACTACGGTTACTCCATTCCAACCGCTCGAATGGGGCTGCTGACGGCTTTTTATGCAGTCTAGAAAATGCTGGCATTCTCGTCTAAGCGGCTGTTCATCGGCAATATCTACGGTAGTTTTCCCCTGGTCCACCGCATCAAGTCGTTGATCGATGTGCTTGTTGTGAATCATGACAGATTGCTGAATCTCGTCATAGACCAGCATTTGATCTTGTGCGATCGCAACCAATCCCCGCTGCTTTAGCGGCCACTGCCACGAGCAATGCAAATGAGCCGTTTGACCTGAGTCAAAGGTCAGATCCACATGAACCTCATCAGCGATATCAGGCTGAAGCCGTGCGTGTCCCGATGCAGCTATCTGTTGAACCTGAGGACTCCCGAGCAAATCTAAAATGATGGAGATGTCATGGGGGGCCAGAGACCACCAGACATTTTCAGTTGTGCGTACTTTACCTAAATTTAAACGGTGGGTGGCAATGTGTTGCACTGGCCCTGCTTTGCCTGAGCGTAGATAATCTCGCATCCAAGCAATAGCCGGTTGATAAAGAAGTAAGTGACCCACCATTAAGATTTGGTCATGGGTGTCAGCATAGGTGGCCAACTCCTGCGCCTCAGCTACCCGTAGCGTCATTGGTTTTTCAACAAACACATCTTTACCCGCTTTTAGCGCCATCAGCGCCAGCTCATAGTGAGTCGGTGCGGGTGTGGCTAGGACAACGGCTGATATGTCTGTGGTCAGTGCAGCCGTAAAGCTATCAAACAGGGGCACATCAGGATACTGGGTTTGTAAGCGCTGCTGTAACGGGGGCGATACTTCAACCACACCAGCCAGACTGCCCAGCTCATAAAAATTACGCACCAGATTTTTGCCCCAGTGACCGCTACCGACAACAATGACTTGGGTCATAGCAGCGTTACCTTGGTGCGATCGCATCCCAAATTCCGAGTCACCCCTCGCGTATCTAGTACAGCATTGGCCTGGTGTACCAGTGCCTCATAGTCAATACAGCTATGGTCGGTGGCAATGAGTACCAGATCCGCCCCACCAATCGTATCAGCCGTCAACGAAACACTGTGTAACCTGTCGTCGTCCACAAAAATTTCAGCAATATACGGATCGTGATAGCTCAGGCTTACCTGATCTTTGAGCAAATATCTAATGATTTCAATCGCCGGAGATTCTCGCCAGTCGGCCAGATCTTTTTTATACGTTACCCCGATCACTAAAATTTTGGCCCGAGAAGGCGCAATCCCTAGCTGGTTCAAGACACGAAACGCTTTGCTTCTAGCAAATGAGGGCATTCTGCGATTAATTTCTCCCGCCAGGGCGATAAATCGAGTATTGAAATTGACCTCCTTAGCCTTCCATTCTAAATAATGGGGATCGATAGGAATACAATGGCCGCCCACTCCCGGTCCTGGATAAAAGGGCATAATGCCAAACGGCTTGGTATTGGCCGCGTCTAAAACTTCCCATACGTTAATATCCAAGCGATCGCACAGCAGCGCCAGCTCATTGACAAGGGCAATATTGACCGCTCGAAACGTATTTTCAAACACCTTTACGAGTTCAGCCGCCTTGGCACTGCTTACAGGCACTATCTGGCAAATTGTTTGCTGGTAAAAAAGCTCTGCAGCCCTTAACGAACAAGGATCTGAGGCTCCCACCACCTTATTGGTATTTTGTGTCGTGTAGCGCTGATTGCCTGGGTCGACCCGCTCGGGGGAATGGGCCAAGAAGAAGTCCCGACCCTGCTGTAGCCCGCTGCTTTGCTCAAGTATGGGTCGAATCACATCATCGGTGGTTCCGGGATAGGTGGTGGATTCCAAGGAAACCAGCTGGCCGGGTCTTAAGCGTTTACCAATCTCTTGGGCCACGCTCTCCACGTAGCTCAGGTCGGGGGTCAAATTTTTAGTGAGCGGTGTGGGCACACAGATCACAATCACATCCATCTCTGCGACGACATCGAAGTGAGTCACAGCTTTTAGAGAACCGCTAGTAACGACCTGGGTAAGCGCATCGGTCGTCACATCATCAATGTAGCTATCACACTGATTGACGCGCTCTGCTCGCTTGGGGTTTTGCTCGATGCCAATTACCTGAAAGCCTACTTTGGCTTTTTCTAGGGCAAACGGCAGGCCAACATAGCCCAGACCCACCACTCCAACTGTGGCCGTGCGTGTCAGTATGAGCTGTTCTAGGGCTTCTAGCTGAGGGGCTCGGACTGTTTCGTCTGGCGGTAGATTGGGAGCCAGTGTCATTAGGGCATATAAGTTAAGACAGACCAACCTAGTCTGCCCGATCGACCAATTCTCATATCAGTCTTGATTGATATTTGGGCTAGCTTTCGCTACCAGGAATCGTCTAACGGACTTAGCGCAACCCATGCCCTCAGCGATCGCCTATGGAATAAACCGTTTCTCACCGTAGGCCAGCA
Organism: Leptolyngbyaceae cyanobacterium; assembly: GCA_050043465.1. Lineage (GTDB taxonomy): Bacteria > Cyanobacteriota > Cyanobacteriia > Phormidesmidales > Phormidesmidaceae > Leptothoe. The sequence continues at coordinate 237,443 of JBHJIL010000003.1, read as the reverse complement.
GGCGCTCAATCGTTGTTAAACGATGCTCCCAAGTTTGAATGCGATAGTCGTTTTGCTGTGATTTGATCGATAGGTCAGAGGTGACCACGCGGTTGAGCTGGTCTAGCTGCGATCGCACTTCCTCTAACTGTCGATGGGAGGGCTCCTCAGCCAAACCGGCCAGTTCTACCCCCAATGTATTCACATCTTCTACCCACTGGGTCAGTCGGTCTTCACTTAGTAATAACTGACCATTGCTTAATAGCCAACTCCACTCACGCTGGAGGGTTTGATAGCGCTCGACAGCCGTATCAAAGGGCTGCTGCTGAGGAACCGAATAGTCAGCTAGAGAAGCACCCTGCGTATTGTTTAGCAGCGTCTGGATACCCCGCTGCAAATTATCTGCAGCAAATAGGGCATAGCCGCTTACGGGCAAATCTCTGAGCGTCTGAATTTGGTCCAGTGCCGCCATTTCAGGCAGATTGAGCAGCCGAATTCCTGGAATAATCAGCGTAGGACCATAGTCAGCTTCCAATGTCCAGGGACTAATCAGCTCTTCAAACCGATTGGTATCTAGGGCGTAGCTCATCAATACAATCCAGTCCACATCTCCACGCTCGGCCCAGGTCTCCCAATCTTGCTGAATTTTTTGGATACGCTCGTGGGTTGGCTTGGCAAATACCGCTGCCGAGACGGTCATATCAGGCCGCTGCTGCCGCAGCATCTGGGAAGCATCTGCAACAAACGAACTGACTTGCTCGACACGAAAATCAGTCCATTTCTGCCATAGCTGTCGCTGGCGTCGTTGCTCACGCTGAGATAACGACGTATCGCTGCGGGGAGACAAAACAGCCGGATCTAAACCGGTCATATCCCGAAACTTTAACCGAGCCGCTGTCCCATAGCCATAGGTGCGATCGGCACCGGGATCTTGAAATGGGTAGCGCACGTAGTCAAACTGGACACCATCCACATCATAGTTATTAACCAACTCCTGCAGCATGCGCATCAAATAGCTCCGCACCTCCGGATTAGCCGGGTCTAAAAAAGGCTTATCTTGACCGACCGGAACAATGCGGCCCTGACGGTCATAGGCAGCCCAGCCGGGATTAGCGTTGATCAACGGACCTGGATAGTTAGCAGGCAGATTTAACAGCGCATTATGACGACGGTTTCCAGCCGCAAATAGCCAAACCCAAGCATGAACCTCAATGCCCCGCTCTTTACCCAACTTAATAGCAGCGGCTAACGGATCCCAGTGACGGGTTAGGGGATTTTGCTGAGGTGCAATCCGACTGGGGTAGATAGGATAGCCTGCATTAATCGACTCAAAGAAAACAGTATTAATACCTGCGGCGGCTAAGCGATCAAATATCTCTGCCAGTTTTTCTTCAGACCCCGCTCTGACAATGGTGCCTCGGTCCAACCACATGCCGCGAATCTCAGGCTGAGCCAGTGACTGCTCTACTGGAAAAGCATTCCAGAGCGCGCGACGCGCCTCAAGCCAACGCTGACGCGCCGCGCCGTAGTTTCGCTTAGCGATCAAATCCGGCCAGTCTGCCAATGTTTGTTCCGCTGTTTCCAGGGCTGGGTGCGTCAACGACGTTGTCAGGTCTGCTCCCCCCAGACTTGCGCTCAAGCTGCCTTCGCTTCGAATTGAGGTTAGCGCTAGCTCTGCTGAGTGAGTACTGGCATAGCCTTGAAGTAAAGCACCTTCAAATCGACCCATCAAATTTGTTAGCTCTTCGCGCATGGCGACATCCAGAAACGGACTAATCACCGCATTTCCTGCTCGAACATCTAGACCAGGAGGCTCAACATTATGAGCGGGATCGGTGCCACCAATAGCCAGCTGAACATAACCTCTATCAGCATCAGACCGCCCCGTCATAGTTGCTTCGCTGGGCTCTGACGAGCTAGCCCCGACTGGAGCTGCTAAGACCAGACCTCCGAGGAGAGTAACCAGCATATAAAAAGAAACAAATATTGGACGAAGCATAGTAGACGTGGCAAATAAAGCAAGATAACTGACGCAGTAAAAATGAGACAGTGCCGATTTTTTTAGAGCAGCGGATTTTGACAGAAGGCTTACGTCAGAATTCCCAACAAAGCCACACCGAAGGACGATGATCCCTTGGCGAGCAGCTTAGCTACAGCGAAACTGTCAAATTCTGATTCAATAACCCCAACCCAAAAGGAGCTAGTCGCACAATACAGGACCAAGCATCCTTAAACGCCTTCTAGAAGACTCGTTGACTAAAATTTTCCGATTAGTCACAACCTAATTTCCATCTAAAGCATATTGAGCGGCATTACTTTACTTCCTTACATCTTCCAAAAGGTTGGCCCGTAAAGAAGGCATTAAAACCTTGGCTTGTTCATTTTTTTGAGATCTTTAAGGTCACAGTCTTTATCTAAAGTTGAGCTAGCTTTAGCTCCTCAGCCTACACACGCGCTCTTGGCCATCTGCGATCGATCTGCTTTACAAAAGCTGGCAGCAATAGACCTGTGCAAAATCAGTCATGAGCAGCAGATATCTACACTGAAGAAGTTTTGTAGATGTTGAACCTGACCAGCGTTGCTGTAGTACAATACAAAATCCTGCGTTGGGTTAGGTACAAACTGGTACTGCTCAGCCAAGCTCATTAAAATCGTTTCAACTTAGCTGTAATCGGTAAGCTATATGGCGCTCCTGCAAGAACAAAAGCAATCAATTATTTCTGACTACCAGGTGCATGAAACAGACACTGGATCTGTGGATGTGCAGGTGGCCATGCTCACGGAAAAGATCAATCGACTAAGCAAGCACCTACAGGCTAACAAGAAAGATCATTCGTCTCGGCGAGGTCTACTGCGTATGATTGGCCGCCGTAAGCGACTATTGGCCTATCTAATCCAGCAAGATGCCGAGCGCTATCGGGCATTGATTAAGCGCTTGGGTATTCGCGGTTAGACGATCACTACATCCCACAGCCTATTTGCGTAGTCAAAGGATTGAGTGTTGTATGTCTTCAGAACCTCAGCGTGAATCGCTGCCATTTGAGCCTAAATCAAACAAGCAGACCAGTGATAAAAAATCTGTAGCTGATTCATCCTCACCAAAGGTATCAACTAAGGGAAAGAAAAAGGCAACCCGAGCGTCCTCTAGTTCCAATGAAGACGAATACTCAGGCATTCCTGAAGTTGTCAGTCGTCGTATGATGCGCCGTATGGCAGTATTTGCTGGCATACCTACGTTTTTGGGGATGTCCTCATTTGTAATTGCTTACGTTCTACTCACTCAACATATCGTAGAGTTTCCCAATGTGCTGGTACTGCTGGTTTCATTAGGCTTTTTCGGATTGGGAACCATCGGTCTGAGCTACGGAGTTTTGTCTGCTTCTTGGCAGGTAGACGTCGAAGGTAGTCTGTTGGGAGGTGCAGAGTTTGCAGTCAATTTTCGACGATTGATTCAGGGTCTGCGGAAAAAGCAACCTTCCACACCTGACTCCTAACCATAGCTCTCAATAATATAGGCTCAGATTGTTCCGCCAATCGCCTCTAGTCAGATGTTTCTATCATGTCGTTTAGCTGCTGTTCCATCTGCTTTAGCATGCTCATGATGGCATGCAGAGTTTTCTGTCTTGTATCTTGAACTTCAAGATTGCGCTGTGCCTGGGTTCGTAGTTCATCAAGTCGCTGCTGCAAATCATGGGCAATGCCTAACGCATCGCGGCTTATGTTGTCGATTTGCTGCTGCTGATAGAATCTCAAGGCCGCTCCCCGGAGTATCTGCAAAGTGGCTTCTTCACCGTGATCTCCTGGCATTACTCGAAATCGAAGCAATATTCGCTTCTGGTTGTGAATGCGTTCTATTTCAACCTGCTTTGGCTTACGTACAGGAATCAAGGAGAGGCTCATAACTCGTTTAAGTTCATTAACGACTCCCTGAAACAGCTGGGGGGAGATATTATCAACCACCGACTGCATCACGCCGTCTTTACTCCACAAAATACGACATGTGGCGGTTTGGCGTTCTAGGTAGAGCCGTCCGATACCTTCTTGGGTAATGATGCGCTTAAGCAGGCTCTGGGTTAGTTCCTTTGGATTGGACTGATTGAGCTCAAGGCTTTCTTCTTGAGAAGAAATATCAGACTGAGCCTCTGTTGATTCAATGGCTCCAGCCTCAGGAGTCCTAATATCAGAAGCGTCTATTGCATCGTTTTCTAGCTCAATACTCAGCGGAGCTTTTGATACGTTTTGACTGCTTTCACTATCGCCAGGAGCGTTTGCTACTACAGCAGGGGAGGCCAGTTTTTTCGCAGATACCGCTGACTGACTTCGAGCCCGGTGAGGATTCTCAATAATTTCAGTAGGTGCTCCCACGACCAGGGTGGGTAATTCCTCAACTGAGTTGGAGGCAGACCTGACCTCGGATGGAGAAGGTGGAGACGATTGACGACTTTTGGCTGAATAGCTCAAAAACTTTGATAAAATCTGGCGATGCCAGTCGGATGCAATCGGACGCGACACGATTGAGCAATTGATATAAGACACTATCCGTCTGACATAGTCAGCGGCTGTAACATCATCCGGATTAACCATGCCCAGGTTAAGGCTGCTGCCCTCAATGTAGAGAGGAAGTACCTGATAGTAGAGGCATGCCTCAAAGGGCAAAATACCCTCTATTAAGAGAAACATCTGGTCTAAGTCAGCCTTGATTTCAGTCTTTTGAAAACCATTAGGCTGAGGAGACAAAGCACTGTCTTCAGGAAAGGAGGACATGGGGACTAGCCGGGAAGGAATAACAGAAGTGGGAGACAGGCACACTGATGTGAGTGGGGCAACCTGCCCGGGGCGCCTGTTGCCCAAAGACAACCTTCAAGAGCCCTGTATGCTAGGTTCGTAGATTTTGGGCAGCTAGGTAAAGCTTAGCCCATTCACTCATAACTTGTTTAGATTTACACCCGAGCTTTTGCGCAACCTCATCAAGATTTTTACCCTGTTTGAGTTCGGATAACAGCTGTTGCTGAGCAGGTTCTAGCGTTTGCCAATAGGTTTGCCATTGACTGGCTGTCAGTCCTAAGTCATGGTCCGTTAGGGTGGTTTTTAGCCACCCTAAAACGAGTTCTGGCTGCTCTTTAAGGGTAAAAATACGGATCGCGTGATAGCTAATTTTTTCTCGTAGTCGGTAGACCTGATTAATCGATAAGTTTAACTGTTTAGCAATATTGTCTTGGGTGTAACCCTGGAGATGCAGCTCTAGCCATTGAGTTGCAGGCTCACCCAAAGCGTCTTGTAAGTAATCCATAAAGCCATCTTTGACTGATTCACGTGCCCGCTGGGTTTCGTCAAAGTCTTGCTGTTGTTCGTAGGTACTTACAGCTTGAAGATCGAACAAACTGATGGTGCTGTCAGTATCATCGGTCCCAATCTCTTCTGAAATCAGCTGAATCAGCTGCGCCCCAGGGACCTGGGTCATGCCTCCTCGCTGGGAGCGCCGTAGGTAGTTGACAAACCGATAAACAATCAGAGGCTGGTTACGAATTGGACGTAAGCAGTATTCCTCAATTGTCGCCATAGTCAGTAAATTACGAAGCTGAGGCCGCTTGGTAATTTTGGCAATCCAGCTCAACTGTTGTTGCAGATGGCGATCGCTCTGCAACATTTCTTGGATGATTTCTTGAAGAACATCTTTGACCTGACGTTGTCGATCTCGGCTAAGGGCAATCCATGTACGAATTTTGCTACGAACTAAAAACAAACCTCCCAGCTTCCGCATCAGGGTTTGGTAGGCCCGATCCGGCGGTAGCCCCCAATAGGTTTGATAAAAGATCCGATACCGGTAGTCTATTGCCTTAGTAGCAATGATGAGATCTTTGCGAGAAAGTGATTCAAATCGTTCCGTATCTTCACCACAGAGCCATTGGGTAATTGCTGTGTGAGTATCGTGGCTCTGATCAGGTAAATCGGCCTGAAGCCTTTGCTGCCACTGGTTTACAATTGTGGTTGCCACTGCCATGCGCGCTGCTGCCGATTAGAAAACACCCCAAGCGAAAAGCCATGGGCAAGGACTCATGAATGATTTGCCCATTCTAATGCACTCAATCCCTGGATTTATCCGGATACATTTACTTTTCCCTGGTAGTCCATTTTCCCTTAAGGACGCTATTGGGTAAAGCGTAGGAAAAAAGCTCAAAAAAGGTAAATGCATCAATTTATAGGACTTTCTATCAGTACTTCTAAAGCTAATTTATTCCGGAAAGATTAATTTAATGTAAATCCAGCCCCTAGCCATGGCGCTGCTGATGCCACTGCCAGGCATGGCCAATAATGGTCTCAAGGTCGCTATATTGGGGTTGCCAACCTAAGCGTTGATGGGCCTGTTCGCTACTGCCAATCAGGCTGGGAGGATCCCCAGGTCGACGCTCACACTCAACAGCAGGAATTGTATGGCCGGTTACTTTTCGAGCGGCTTCAATCACCTCTCTTACGGTAAATCCGTTGCCGTTGCCCAAATTAATAAAGGCCGTTTCACCGCCATCCATTAGATACTGCACCCCTTTTACATGGGCATCAGCCAGATCGGCGACGTGAATATAATCACGAATGCAGGTACCGTCGCGGGTTGTGTAGTCTGTACCGTAGATTGAAATGTGATCTCGCTTCCCTAAGGCTGTTTGCAACACGAGGGGTATCAGATGAGTTTCAGGGGTATGATCTTCACCTAGCCGACCCTGAGGATCGGCTCCTGCTGCATTAAAGTAACGGAAACAAACTGACTGCAGACCATAGGCTTTTTGAAAGTCCTGCAGCATCATTTCTACCATGAGCTTGCTACTGGCGTAGGGGCTGATGGGATTTTTGGGATGATCTTCTGGAATCGGAACCGTCTTGGGAGGACCATAGATGGCACAGGTGGAAGAAAAGACAAATCGCTTTACTCCAGCTGCCTCCATGGCCTGTAAGAGGTTAAGGGTGCCGTATACATTGTTACGATAGTAGTCGGCCGGAGCGGTGACCGACTCTCCAACGGCAATGTAGGCAGCAAAGTGCATAACTGCTGCAAACTGATATTGAGCAAACAGCTGATCTAAAAGAGCCCGGTCGGCTGTATTACCTTTAACCAGCGTGGCGTTAAGATGCTGTTCTACTAAATCTGGATGGCCATATTCTAGGCTATCTAAAATGACGACGTGATATCCAGCCTGTTCTAGAGCGAGTACAGCATGGGAGCCAATATAGCCGGCACCACCGGTTACCAAAATCGAAGGAGCTGATGTAGTTGAGTTAGTCATAGTAGGGCGTTGTAAATTAGCTAGCTATAGTGAGTAAAAATAATATTGATGCCTGCTGTAATGTAGCAAGCTAGATATCCTTAGCTATCAGGTTCGGGGATCGACCAGATACGTCAGGATTTAATACCAAATTATCGCGATGGACGACGGTATCGGCACCGTCGTAGCCCAAGATCATAGAAATTTCACTAGAACGATGTCCGCGAATCTGCTGAAGTTCATGGTGACTATAGTTGACTAAACCACGGGCAATTTCTTGACCGTTGCGATCGCACAGCACAACAGCATCCTGAGCCTGAAATTTTCCCTCAATCTGGGCAATTCCAGCAGAAAGCAGCGATTTGCCCCCCTGTCCAATAGCTCGCGCCGCACCGGGGTCTAGATACAGCCGACCGCTGGGTCGCAGTCCATTGGCAATCCAGCGTTTACGCGCATTGTTGGGCTTAGGCTGGGGCGCAAATTGAGTCCCCAGGGGAGCCCCAGACAAAATCTTGAGAATATTATCTGGAGACTGACCGTTGGTAATCGCCATGCGAATACCCGAACTCGTTGCGATGCGAGCCGCTTCAAGCTTAGTAATCATCCCGCCCGTGCCCCAGGCCGAGCCGCGATCGCCCACATCAATATTGAGATCGCCCAGATGCTGTACCCAGGTAATCGGCTTGGCATCTGGATTTGCCCGTGGATCGGCTGAATACAGCCGATCTACATCAGTGAGTAAAAATAACCAGTCAGCCCCCACCAGGCTGGCAACTAAGGCAGACAGGGTATCGTTATCGCCAAAATTAAGCTCATCCACGGCCACCGTGTCATTCTCATTGACAATGGGAATGACATTTAGCTTAAACAGCTCTTGAAATGTGCGATAGCTATTGACGTAGCGCGATCGCTGCATCAGATCGCTACGAGTTAGCAGCACTTGCGCAATGGGCTGATTCAGCACGGTAAACAGATCGTCGTACACCCGCATGAGGCGGCCCTGTCCGACCGCGGCAACCGCCTGCTTTTGCTCAATTGCCTTGGGTCGTTCGCTCAGCCCCAGCCGAGCACAGCCCACACCGACTGCCCCAGAGGACACCAAAATGACGCGGTGCCCCTGATGCTGCAGCTGACTTAACGTTTCTACCAACCGAGCCAGTACCGAGAGCGCCAGCTGACTATTGGCTTGGGTCAAACTAGACGTGCCAATTTTGACGACGATGGTTTGCATCTGGGCAGGCTGGGAAACGGAAGACATGACGATACAGTCACAAAACGCTAGAACTAATGCCGATCGTGGTTTGATAAAACCACACCCAGGCGCTGAGATATCCAGATTTCAGCATTACGTAGATATTCCTTGGGCGAACTGGCAGCTACCGGACCTACCATGGGTTCAACTAACACGGTAAACAGCCCCAGACGGTTACCACCCAATACATCGGTAAACAGGCGGTCGCCCACCATCGCTATTTCATGGTGAGACAGTTTCATCGCGGCGACGGCTTCACGTAGCTTCCGACGCGATGGTTTGCCAGCCGCAATATAGAACAGGGGCACATCTAATGTCGCGGCGATCTGACTGATGCGGCTGTGGCTGACGTTGTTACTCACAAGCACCACCGAAATTTTTGATGACTGCAGCTGCTGTAGCCACTGGCATACGGCCTCATCAGGCTGGCTTTGCTTAAAGGACACCAGGGTTTCATCCACATCTAAGATCAGTCCTTTGAGCTGATGGTAAGCAATCAGCTCAGGTGTCAGCCTTAGAATTGAGCCCTCTAACGCTAGGTCTGGTTGTAACAGTTGGCCAATCTTCCCCAGCATGGGCTAATCCCTCACAAATCATCTCCCAGCTGAGCATCAACGCGATCGCGAATTTCTCCCTGGGCTCGTTCATGTTCGGCCAAGGAACGGCTAAACACATGGGTGCCATCGTAACGAGCTACAAAGTAGAGAAACTCTGTGTCCGGCGGATTTAAAGACGCTTCTAGGCTAGCAATGCCAGGACTGGCTATCGGTGTAGGCGGCAGTCCTAGATTACGATAAGTATTGTAAGGGTTAGGGGTGTTGACCTGGGTTAACGTCAGCGGACTTTCGGGCGTCTGAGTGATTCCTAAGCCATATTCCACCGTTGGGTCGGACCCTAAACTAATGCCTTCGCGCAGCCGCCGGGCAAAGACCCCAGCAATGGTGTCGCGCTCTTCAGCCACCACCGACTCTTTTTCAACGATACTCGCCAAATTGACCCATTCCGCTAACGAGTAAGGGCTGGCCGTCTGCTGATAAACCGGTAGCGCCACCTGTTCAAATCGCAGCAGCATAGTATCAATAATGTCTTCAGCAGTAATTTGCTCGCTGGGAAGCTGATAGGTATCTGGATAGAGAAACCCTTCTAAATGAGGCAGTCCCTGGGGCAGCCAGGGAAACTGAGCATAGGGAATTTCCTCAGTGGAGTTAAGAAATTCGTCGGCGCTGACGAGTCCTTGAGCTTCCAAGTACTCAGCCATCTGGGTGAGATTCCATCCTTCAGGAATGGTAAACCCCGTTTGCACCACGTCTCCAGTCCAAATCTGATTGGCAATCTCTGGCAGAGACTGGGTGGACGATAGTTCATAGGTGCCGGCCTGCAGACCCCCTTCACGTTTCTTAAATTCTTGTAGCCGGGTCCACACTTTCCAAGCCGTCGTGGAGCGAATCAGCCCAGCGGCTTCTAAGTCTTGACCAATCTGTTGAGCAGCGGTCCCCGACGGAATCTGAATTTGTACTGGTTGCTCTTCTTCGCTGAGCGACACGGGGCTTTGCGCCCAGCTCCACCAAGACCAGCCCTGCCAAGCGGCGATACCTAGGGCAAGTGGAAAAATACCAACGTAAAATACTCGCTTTAAGCAACTCATAATTCTAGTTAGCCCCTGCGATATTTCTCTTGGGTACCTGTCATAGATATGAACAACGTGCTAATCTAATCCTTCAAACAGCCGATCTTCGATCTCCGGCTGCAGTCTCTGAAATTCTTCAGGGGAAAGTAGCGCAACCGTATCACTATCTGTGCGATAGGCAAAGAATAACAGGGGCTCCAAAGGAGTACAGGCTACATAGCGCCGCTCAAGATGATAAAACTGCGCCAGCATTTGAAAATTATCCGTCGCCCCGTCATCATCAACCTCTAGTGCAAAACAACTTTCGTCATCGGCATCAGGGATCTCACCTACGGCTGTAAGCGTATAAGCACTGCGCTGCAAGGTCAAGTCTAGCTCAGCTAGAACCGCTCGGGCGCTAGGAAAAAGCGCGTCTATTTCGTCATCCTCAATATCGGCTACGGTATCGTCTTCGTCCTGCCAGCTAAAGATTTCGATAGGGGCCGCCACCGGCAGCAGCAGCAGATATTCTTGGCCCGAGCCATGAATGGTAATTGCTTTTTCTACGTAGCAAGCCAGCGTATGGCCATCCGTATCGGCCAGGGTAACGATTGACTGTCCCTGCTGAAAGTCAGGAGGCTGGTTGGGGTTGTGATTTAGATTGGACATTCGTTGGGTGTCATCGGGGGTAACCCCTTGAGAAATTGGTTTAAGGGCTAGAGGCTACGATCGGCCCGAGAGTGATCCAGCCACTGCTGCAAAATAATAGCAGCCGCCCGCCGGTCAATGAGACCCTTATCTTTTGCCGTTGGCCGACGCTCGGCCTGCAGCTGCTGCACTGCTTCAACAGACGTGAGGCGCTCGTCTACGTAGGTAACAGGCAAGCTCAAAGCTTTTGCCAGTCGTTTGGTAAATTTTTGCACTCGCCGCGCCTGGGTACCCAGGGTACCATCCATGGTATACGGCAGCCCAACCACTAGCAGCGTCGCTTCTCGCTGGCGGACTAGCTGAGTTAGCTGCTCAGTTACGTAGCCAAAGGACCTGTTGTCGATAGTCATTAGTCCGGTCGCAATGAGGCCGGTGCGATCGCAGCCTGCCACCCCAATGCGTTTACTCCCAATGTCTAACCCCAGCGCAGAAATCATGGTGGAGCTATCTCGCTGTGCCACCAGAGGCGTCATCCCGTGTGGACCGGCGCAGCCCAGGATCAGCCGCATCCCAAAAGAATCGGCTAGGAATTGCTTTACCAGACGGCTGCAGCCCCTGCAAAACATCCTGGAGTCCTTCAATAGAGACGGCTTTACTCTCTCGAACCTTGTGCCACACCGAGCGTGACATCATCACCGTATGCTCTACCTCAGTCGCTTCAATTTCACGGAAATAGCTTTCTCGCTCAGGCTGATAATCCAGGGAGGCTAGCTGCAGCGTCTGGTTAGAGGAGCCCTGCAGCACCTGAGCCATCTGAGTCATCAGCTCTGGATACAGCCAGGTATAGGCCGGATGCACCGTCAGCTTGGCACGATTAGGCTGGTTAGCATCCTGGGAGAGCCGTAGACTAAAGTAGCCAATCGCCGCCTTACGCTGGGGTTCAAACACATAGGCAGATACCGACTCAGACTGACCAAGCCAGCGTCGGACCTGGGAGCGCATCCCGGCAATGGAGCGGGTCCGAAAATCCTGAATCTGATGGTCAAATACCTGCCGTAGCTGAGGCGGCATTGACGCCGTTTCCAGATGGTAAATTAGCTGGGCGTCGGCGTTGCTTACCGGCAGCAGGTTGTGTAAATCAGGCTCGTTTTCTGCCAGCTGCGCGATTTGCGCAGCAGCAATGGACCAGTAGGCAACGTAGGCGAGAGGCTGAAACCCGTTTTGACGATACAGGGCCAAACCAAACTTGTCGTGAATACTGGTTTCGCTAATCCAGGTATGGGCTTCGACAATATTTTCAAAGCAGTGCCGCAGCAGCAAACTGGCCAAATCCATATTGAGCGCCAGCTCTTGATCGGCAACGGCGTTGACCATCACTCGATCTACACGCCAGGTGCTGCGGGTGGAATTAAACGGCGATACTTGAATCACACCCTGAGTGCTGTGCTTGCGTCCGGCAGCAAAAATCAGCGCCTTGGGCTGAAGCGGATTGACGAGGCGCGAGAAGCGCTGCCAGGACGATTGACCAAACAGACTACCGGTCTCAGGTAAGGGCTGATGCTTAGTAAACGCACCGCAGGTAACCACCTCTGAGCCGCCGTCGGGCATCAGTTTCTCTGAATCACGAAAATGCACAGGACGAACCGTGATGGGCTCGGAGGGGTTAACGGGTGTCATAGGACCAAGTGTAAATCCTGAGGATTTTGAGATAAATCAGATAAATCCCTACGATTTTGGATGAATCAGTACCACAGGGGTCTGCTCATCGGCATTACCAGCTGGATTATCGATTAGGGCACTGGTTACCAAATTATGGTCGGTTCCAGGCGTCGCTGCTAATATCTTAACTGCTTTCAAATCATTCACATCGACAATGGCCGCTTTCAGACCAGTTGCGTCGTAAATATCTTGAACAATTTTCTCGGGATTTTGCGGTCCGAGCACAATAAACTGATCGTACGGTGGCAGGGTGCCAGTGACATCGTCGATCAAACGAGCCTGATCGCCAGCGAGGACGTAGAACATACCTGCTTTGCCTAGGATTTTTTTTGCGATCGCACCCACCACAAAGGCATAAACCACCCGACCAGGCCCTACTAGATCTACCAGCGTCTGCATCCCGCAGGCCGTCGCCAGACTTGATGTAGGCATAAAGAAATAGCAAATCCGCTTAGCAACCCAGCCAGGTTTGATACTGCTTGGGTGCCGCCAGCGCCCCTGCATAATTGCTACAGGCGTTTCCCCAATGGTAACAATATCCCCAGGCTTAGCAAAGGGTTGGACATAGCGCTTAACCGTATCGATCGGGCTATCTAGAGGACCTAGCAAATGGGTAGGAATTGGTAGCACCTCAGCCTTAGGTGTAGAGCGCCAGTTTTGAGGGGCGCTGGGATCAGGATACTTAAGCGGTACCACCACATTTCCCATCTTAGGAATACGGCCTTCAGGACCGTAGGTAAGATAGTGAACCTTGACCCATAGCGCTTTCAGCTTTGACAGATCCGGTCCCTGAATATCGACCGTAATTTTCAACCCAGTAGATTTAGCCGTTTTGACGATATAGGCAAACCAGTAGTTATCGGGTCTAGCCGCAGCATCGTCATGATTGGACACCAGCTGCGTTTTGACCGTGATCCCCTCTAAACTCGCGCCTGAAAGCAGCTCTGCTTCGACTGAAATTTCAGGCACCATAATCTCTAGGGTGCGAGTCAGATTGACTAATGAAGGAGACCCTTCAATGACATAGTGCTGTGGCTCTCGGGTGGTAATGGTCCACGCGCCAGACTCTAGCTCTAGGCGATTGCCAGGACGCCCCTGATACTGCCGCTCAATCAGTAGCCAGACAGCCAGGGCTAGTAATATGAATAAAACCACCAGCGTGCCCAAAATCCCTGCCATTAAAGGGGTACTCCTTTGCCGTATAAAGAATCGATGCGGCTGTAAACCAAAACTAAGGTTTATTTACATCCGTAAGCTTTGTATCGCACTCTCGGACCTGAAGCAATCACGGGAGGTCTCTCAAGCAGGGCTTTATCAGTAGCAAGTCGCGCAATTTGCCCCACCAGCCACGGCGATCTCGCCACCCTCTACTTCAATAGCTCAAATAGACTATCGTCTAACTCATAGCCTAGGGTTCGCACCATCAGCTTGAGCTTTTCAATCCCGTCGATTTGGCTATCTTTTAGCCACTGAGCAATGGTAAATACCTTGCCCATAACAAAAATTTCTAGAGCTTCTGGATTGTAGCGAATACCATCCAGGGGACTGAACTGATGGGGCACCAGCATCGCCGCATAGCGGCCCAGCTCACCGGACTCAACGTCTAAAAACAGCGGCAGCCAGGGATAGTGACTGTCTAGACGAATAAACCACAGCCGGACCTCAGGAACTTCAGAAAGTTCGCGGGGGTCGTTCGCCTCGCGGGGATAGTCGATGTTAAAACTCAGTTTAAGGTCGGCTTGGTGCCAGTCAACTTGACTTAGGACCGTGTGAGCCACGCTCAGGTCGAGAGTCTGGAGATGGTTGGCACCGACAACAATGGGTTGAGACATTGCGAGGTATACAGAAACAAGAGACTAACAGTGTGCCTTGCTGTGGAAGACTTTACTAGGGGGTAGCCAGCGGCAGCGGTCTCCCGACATCCTCGGTACGAACAGATAGTACTTCACCCTATATAAGTTTTTATTGACTATGACTACATCTCCGATTCGCATATGTATAACCCTAGGAACCCGACCTGAGGCTATTAAGCTGGCTCCGGTAATCAAGCAGTTTCAGAAAACACCTGGGTTCGACACCCAGGTGGTGCTCACAGGGCAGCATCGGGAAATGGTCGATCAGGTGATGCAGCTATTTGAAATAAAAGCAGACCGCGATCTAAACATCATGCAGCCTAAGCAAACGCTGTCGGATATTACCTGCCGTAGTCTGCAGGGTCTGCAGACACTTTTTGGTGAACTTCAGCCCCAGATCGTCCTGGTTCAGGGCGATACTACTACGGCCTTTGCCGCTGCCCTGGCTGCGTTTTATCAAAAAATTCCTGTGGGCCATGTAGAAGCCGGGCTGCGCACCGACAATATCTTGGACCCCTTTCCTGAAGAAGCTAACCGACGGCTGGTGTCGCAAATTACTACTCTGCACTTTCCGCCCACAGATAAGTCCGTGGCCAACTTAGCCGCCTCTGGCATCAGCGGCACCGTGATCAAAACGGGGAACACCGTAATTGACGCGCTCCAGACCGTGGCCTCAAAAGCCCCCGCCTGCGATGTTCCCGGTCTAGACTGGAACACTCACCGCGTTATCCTATCCACAGTGCATCGTCGGGAGAACTGGGGGGAACCTCTAGGTAATATTGCTAAGGGTTTTCTGCAGATACTCGACAAATTTGAAGACGTTGCTCTGCTGCTGCCGCTCCACCGCAATCCTACCGTGAGAGAACCTCTCAAAGCAGCGCTGGGAGAGCACCCCCGGACTTTCTTGGTAGAACCCTTAGACTATGGCCAGCTGGTGGGGGCAATGCGCCGCAGCTATCTGCTGCTGACAGATTCTGGCGGGCTCCAAGAAGAAGCTCCTGGCCTTGGCAAACCGGTATTAGTCCTCAGAGAAACGACAGAACGTCCCGAAGCAGCGGAAGCAGGTACGGCCAAACTGGTGGGGACAGATCCGGAGGTCATTACAGCTGAGGCTGCTAAGCTGCTAAGCGATCCAGCTGCTTACGACACAATGGCCCGCGCTATTAATCCCTTTGGGGATGGTAAAGCATCAGCTCGCATCGTCAAAGCTGTGCAGGAGTATTTTGGTGACTAGGCGCTATGAGTCGTCGCCCTGGCGCTCTATACTATCTATCAGTGCTTTTTTGGATGCCTTTAGCTCTTTCCAGAGTTTTTTGATACGGCTATAGGCATCTTCAGAGGTAATTTTGCCCCCGGTTTCCAAATTGCAGATCAGCGATACTTTGCTAGCAAACTCTTGCAAGTTGGCATTAATCACCATTCGCTCAGGTGTGAACTCACCATGGTAGGGAGCACGCGGCATAATGAAATCGTTCTTTTGCTGTCGAAGTTCGTCAGACAATGGTGAGCCCTCTGATGAAAGGTTAATGCGGTATTCAGTATCTGAGCGTCGCTATCTATGGTTCTGCGATCATAGCAATATCTAATGACAGCAGCTCACTATCATATGTGGAATCGGGATTACTTAGAGTCCTCCTAAATGGTGAAATATGAGGACTGGGGTTGCTTACGGAGCCATCGTCTGAATTAAAACCATATTTTCAGCTCGATCAATTTCGCGATGAGGAGGCAAGGCTGCTAGGTGGTAAGCTTCGGCTAGAACGTAGATCCGGTCCTGCCAGCGGTCAAGCAGAAGCTGGCCAGTGAGTGATGGGATGTAGCGATCGCAATAGAAATTTAGACTGGGTCGCCCGTAGCTAAACGTTGTCACCACCTCAGTATCGTCTGGCACATGCCGATTAACCAGGGCCGCCACCGGTTTTACCCGATAGGATTCATTTAGCTCCCAAAGCCAAAAGTCAGACCCCATCAGCAGCAACAGCGTGCCATAGAGACCGGCCATCAGCGTCAGACACCAGCGCCGCTGACGCTGCCACAGCTGCCAGGCGGTCCAGCCACTGCCCAGCCCCAGCACGATACCGATGACAATCAGCGTCGGCTGCTGGTCTACAATCCCCAGATATATACCGCCCACTAGCGCCACCGCTGCTAATAGCCCCACCGGTCCCCCCCCCCAGCGCGGCGGCGTCTGCCAGCGCACGAGCACGTATGCCCCCAAGCTCAAAGCCTCAACCGGATACAGCGGCATGATATACCACGGCAGCTTGGTCCCCATCAGGGATATGGCCCCCAGATAAATACCGGTGCCCGTCAATACCAGCTGTCCCCAAGGGCGATACCGCTGTTGCCAAGCTAACCAAAGACCGCCAGGCAAAAACATCAGCCAGGGCCAGCTATATTTCAACAGCTCTAGTAAGTAGTACCAGGGGGGCTGCTGGTGATCCTCAATGGCAGAAGTTACCCGCTCAAGCGACTGAGATACAAAATGGCCCTGCCAATAAATCTCACCATAACGAGTCAGCTGCGCGCCGTACCAAAAGACAACCGGCAAAGTCCCCAGGAGTATTCCTAACCAAAAGAATGGATTACGCAGCCATCCGCGCTGGTGGTTGCTGATGCTATCTGAAGCTACGGCTTGGACTACAAAGAACACCAGAGCAATCAGCCCTAGCAGCACTACTAAAATTCCTTTGGTCAGCGCAATTAGTCCAGCACAGATGCCGACTCCTAAAGCGTATTGAGCCCGTTTTCTGGCCTTGAGGCCCCACAGCAGCAGTAGCAAAAACAGCGTCACGGCGACACCATCGCGCATGGCGAGGCGACCGTGGCGCACCACTGGTAGCAACGTCAGAAATACCCCTGCCGATAGCAGCGCCGGTCGCCGCTGCCCAAACAGCTCACAGCCCAGCCAATAAAGTAGCGGCACCGCTAACGCACTGACCACAGCAGGTACCAGTCGCGTGGTCCACTCCGAAATACCGGCTGTGTAGCCTGTGGCTATTAGCCACTCCACCAGCGGTGGCTTGTTCAAATAGGGGCCACCATAAAGGGTGGGGTAAATCCAATCGCCGCTAGTAGACATTCCCTTGGCAACAGAGGCAATGGTGCCTTCATCCCAGTCGCGCAGCGGCAGCATCCCCAGTCGCCATAGATACAGACACACCGCAGCCAGCATTAGCCACAGTCCATCGACTACCCGTCCTGTTTTCACATCGGTAGTAGAAAGCTTTGGCTGCCAGAAAAATTCATTTACCCGATTTACCACAACAGTCCAACCAGTCCTACAAGGACAATGCCTCTAAGACAATGGCACAATAGCTACGCCCTATCATATTCATTCTCCCATGACCCGCTGGCAACTGGGCTTCGGCTGGCTAGCCCAAGGGACCCACACCATCATCCAAGCAAAACGCTGGCATTGGCTAATCCTAATGATATGGATGGTGCCTCTGCTGCTGGCCGGATTTTTTGATCTCGATCACCAGAGTCTGATGGCCCATGATGAGGGGCTCTATGCCCGTCGTGCCAGAGTCATCGTCGATTCAGGAGACTGGGTACATCCTTGGGCCACGCCCCACCATAAAACCCCAGGCCCCTACTGGATTGTCGGATTGTTTATTACGCTGCTGGGTCGACACGAGGCTGCAGTACGCCTGCCTAGTGTATTAGCCAGTCTTGGCTGTTTGCTGCTCACCTATGCCATTGGTCGCCGTCTGCTTACACCCACTGCCGCTTTGCTAGGAGCGCTTTCCTTAGGGGTAGCTCCCCTCTGGCTACAGTACAGTCGGCTGGCCACTCCCGACGTGGTATTTACTGGGCTGGTTTTGTTAGCCATATGGCTATTGCTGGCGGCTGATAGCCATAAATCGCCTGGGTGGTTCTATGTAGGGGCAGGGGTAAGTCTGGGGCTAACTGTCTTGGTTCGCAGTGCGTTGGCAGCTATCCCCATCGCCTGTTTGCTACCCTACCTGCTGCTATCGGGACGGCATCACTTCCGACAAGGATGGCTATATGTGGGTGGTTTGGTTGGGCTGCTGCCTACGGTCGTCTGGCTGTGGCTATGCTGGCGACGCTACGGTATGGCCATCATTAATTCGCTAGTGAACTTTCCGGTTAATCAAGGACTGACCGCAGACAGAGCTAAGTCACCGCTGTTTTACCTGTTCAATCTGCTAGTTAATGATTTTGTGTGGATCTTTTTTGCCTTAGGAGCGGCGGTATTATTAGTGCTCGCCATGGCCCAGGCTAAAATCAGACCTTCTCAGCCACAGGTTTCGCTACTGTTGCTCTATCCCCTTACCTATCTAGGATTGCTGAGCTTTGCTTCCACCAAACTGCCCCACTACGCCATCCCTACATATCCCTTTCTAGCGCTGCTAACCGGATATGCCATGGAGAAACTGGTCACAGTCCCCCTTAGCAAAACCCTAAAGTGGCTACTCTATGGCATCAACGGACTGCTAATAGCGCTGGGTAGCGTTCTGACGATAGCGGCTTGTCTAACGTTGACAACAGACATCCTGCCTAGCACAGAAGATATTAGACCCTATGCGCCTGCAGCTTTGGGAATTGGTCCTGCATGGCTCTGTGCCAGTCTGCTCTGGTTCAGGGCATCTCAGCGCTGCCTGCTGAGCTGGCTGGCACTGCTGTTAGTGGGGCAGTGGCTGAGTCTTGCGATCGCTTGGGGTACGGCTGGCTTGGGCAACGTAAACCCTGAGATGAAGGCGCTGTTGATTCGAGCAGATATCAGCGCCATCTTAAAAACCGAGGCGGTCGCGTTTTCTCCAGGTCTCAATAGCAAACGTAGTACACTACTGCGGTTTTATACCCCTAATCCAGGGAAAAAACTGCTAACGCTGGCCCCGGTTGGTCCCAATGACTATGTGTGGATCGAAGATAGTGAGCTGTCTGGCCTTGGTCAACCCTATGACTCTCTAGGACAAATCAAACAAACTCACTTGATCCGCATTCGTCCGCAGTAATCGCAGTAATACTAGAGAATCCTCTGCAAAAGCTTAAGGATTAGGCCCTAAGGTTGATGAAATACTGCTGTAGCTGATTGTCTCTTACGGCAGGCAAACTGTTCTGCTGGATCGAGCGTAAGGTTTGATCCCCCTTGTGGAGCCCGGTAGAGATATCCTACCGCCGTTTTTTGGCTTTCCAGGGACCGCCTTAGATGTAGTGGTCGCTAGCTTGACTCAGGGTATTCCAGCATGGAGTACAGACAAAGGACCAGTCTTTCGCGTCCTGCTCATATTTAACGCGGTAAAGCACGGGTGAAAGTTGTCCACACAGCTTGCAGTTTTTTTGACGAATGCGATGTTTCATACGGCCCAATGATGATGGCCAGCTTTTTGAGACCCCAACAGAACGCTCGGCATGTGCGGCTTGGGCTAGGAGTCAGTCTATTTTTTGCTCTGAGCTATGGCTATCTGGCCATGCAAAAGGGCTTTTCAGGGGACTATGTCGTTCAAGACGACGCGCGTCACTATCTGTTTTGGATGACACGATTTCAAGATGCTGGTGCTTTTCCAAACGACCTGATAGCAGACTATTTACAGTCTATTGCTCCGGTGGGCTACAAGCTACTGTATCGTCTGGCTAGCTATGGACTAGAACCAGAATGGCTGGCCAAGATATTACCGACAGCGCTGGGAGCGATCGCAGCAGGCTATTACTATGGCTTGACGGTGGCGATCTTTCCAGTCCCAACGGCTGGCGTGATGGCGTCGGTGATGCTGAGTCAGCATCTCTGGTGTACCGATGATCTAGTATCAGCATCGCCGCGGGCGTTTGTTTATCCCTTGATGATTCCGCTGCTGTTTTATTTTGTGAAACGACGGTGGGGAATAAGTTTGGTCTTTTTGGGGCTGCTAGCGCTGTTTTATCCACCTGTAGCGCTTGTAGCCACCACGCTGTATGCCGTACACGCAGTAGATTGGTCGGTCTTAGGTAAAACACGGTATCGTCCCTGGCAGGCCGTGATTCGCTCTCGGGCTAGGGTTGCGATCGCAGCCTTGATCATCACCGCCCTGTGTATCCTCCCCACCTATCTACTGGCCCAGCCCTACGGTCCTGTTGTCACCCTGGCCCAGGCTCATACGATTCCAGAATTCCAGCCCAGCGGTCGTCATTCCTTTTTTAGAGCCGGACTATGGCGCTACTGGCTTATGCTCTACGGCGGTCACGGCGCGATTTTAAAGCGCACCGTCTTTACCCCGGTGACGCTAGCTGCCTCAGTCTTTTTGATTCCCATGCTGCGCTGGCGACGCTGGTTCCCTGCCATTAAAACAGTCCGGCCCGGTCTTTCTGTTTTTGCTGAACTAACGGTAGCAGCCATGCTGTGGTTTATAGCAGCCTACGTTGTAGCCTTTCAGCTGCATATGCCGGGTCGCTATACCAGCCACTGTATTTTCTTAGCAGTGCCGATTTTAGCCGCTGTTGCTTGGGTTTCGCTGCTCAGTTCGCCCCTTCTTTCTCGACAGCGGCTTGTCAGGCCAATCGCAGTATTGCTGGTACTGGTGCCGCTGCTCTTCTACTATCCGCTGCTGCTTCAGAATTTTCCTAAAACCCTATACATGCACGGACATCAGGGACCTATTTATCAGTATTTGCAAACCCAGCCCAGCCATACCCTAGTGGCCTCTCTAGATTACGAAGCTGACAATATCCCCATTTTCGCCAAAAGGGCGGTTCTGATAGCGCCTGAATATGCCACACCGTTTCATCTGGGCTACTACCGTCAGATCCGACAGCGAGCCGAGGATTTGTTGATAGCTCACTACACCAGCAGTCAGGCTGTTCTAGAGACATTTATCCGCAAGTACAATGTTGACTTCTGGCTAGTCAACAAAGCCGCCTTTTCCTCCGACTATCTGGCACATCATCGATATTGGGCCAATAACTATCAGATCCGGTCGGTAGTTGACTCTATTCGTCAGGGGCAGACCGGTCGGTTGCAAACCGCAATAGATAGCTGTGCATCGGTCGAAACTGAGAGCTTTTGGCTGATCTCTGCTGACTGTATCGGACAACGCTCCAACCCAATAGACAGCCGCAGTTAGCAGTATGATCGGGGGCGTCCCTATCCCTGTGCGTTCATGACACGTCGTTTGCCTCGCTGGTTGGTCGGTCTTTATAAATCACCTTGGACGGCGGTCATCATTGTGGCTGTCTTAGGACTGATCGGAACGCTTAACCACAGCATGTGGCGCGATGAGATGAACGTGTGGCTCATCGCGCGGGATAGTCCCTCGTGGGCAGCGTTTGTTGAAAACGTTCACTATGACCGGGCTCATCCGGGTCTCTGGCATTTACTGGTGGCGGCTACCTACCATATCTTTGGACATCCCATCGCGATGCAGGTCATGCACTGGCTGCTGGCCATGGGGTCAGTTTTGTTAATCTGGCGCTGTAGCCCGTTTAAGCAATGGCAAAAGTGGCTCATTACCTTTGGATATTTGCCGTTTTATGAGCATTTGCTGATTGCTCGCAATTATGCGGTGGCAATGCTGTTGCTGTTTGCCATTTGTAGCCTGTGGCCTCAGCGTCAGCGGGCCTACTGGCCGTTGGCGGGGTTACTTGTGCTATTGGCTAATAGCAACGTGTACGCACTGCTAATTGCGATCGCACTTGCCCTTACCCTAGGCTTCGAACTCCTCTGTGAACCCAAACTCCGACGCAGCTGGCTCGATATCCTGTTTAGCAGTGGATTGATTCTTGCGGGCTATGCCGTCGCACTCTACTTCATACTGCCCCCCAGCGATGTGGCAAATCAGGCCCTAGGAACCTATGTGACTGGCTTAGATATCCGCCAGCTGCTTAAGGCCATCGGTCGCATATTTGGCGGGTACTACATTATTATTCCGAACGGTGCACGATACCTAGATCTAGCCATCTGCGCAGCTATTGCCCTGAGCGCATGCACTCTAGTAGCCATCAGGCTGATCAAAAAGCCCTACGCCCTAATTTTCTATTTGCTAGGTAACGGCATCGTTTTAGCCTTTACCTATGCCAAATTTATGGCCAGCGCCGTCCGACATTTCGGTAACTTCTACCTGGTTTTGCTGGCATCGCTGTGGCTGGCCCATCACTACGCGCCAACCGACACGATTACGCGACGACTACCCCGTCTTCAAACCTGGCAATCAAACTCCCAACGCTGGTTTACCAGGTTGTTTACCACCATACTTGTCGCTCACCTGCTGGGAGGGCTGTTTCTGTTTTCAATGGACTTGGTCATTCCCTATTCTGCCAGTCGAGCCGCTGCTGCCTACATGCGTCGTAATAACCTACAGGGGGAATTTATCGTCGCTAGTCGCGATGCCCAAATGGCCTCATTGAGCGGCTATTTTGGTCTGCCGTTCTACTTTCCAGAGCGACAGACCGTTGGTAGCTATACCCTATTTTTTAAGGGGACACGTCGTGAAGTCAGCGAACCAGAAGTTATGGCACAGACAGCAAAGCTCCTGACTCAGCATCCCAAAATCCTCTTGGTAATGCACCAAGCAATCAAGGAGCCCACTCCAGGATTAACCATCGAACCCATTCAGGAATTTACCAGAGCCTGGCAGGATGAAGAATACTACCTCTACTGGGTCACGTCCGGACAGTAGCCAAAACCTGGAGAGCTAGCGACACAGTTCGCTAGGTGTCATTATTTTCAGTCGCCGCGTCAGCGTTGGTATCAGGCTTGCTATCTTCTGCAGAGGTAGCCGTTTTCTTAGCCTGGGCACGCTGCTCTCGCTTTTTTCGCTCAGCTTCTAGAATGTCTTTCATGACTTCCTGAGCCTGGGCCATTTTTTCCAGATTGCTCCGGTAAAGCTCCAGATCCTTATCTACTTTATCCACAGGCAGCGCCAGTTTTTCAGCCGCTGCCTTGAGCATTTCTTCGCGCTTATCCTTATCTTCTAAAGAGGAAGCATCAACGATTTCAAACAATGTGTACAGACCGACAGCCATCAGCCGTGTGTATTTGGCCGATGCCTGATTGGCGACCACGTAAAGCTTGCCCTGCAAACCCTCACCATCTGTAGTTTTGGCACTGGTAAGCTGAGTGTCCAGCTGGCTGAGCGACAAACCTAACAGTTCTGATTTTAGGGTCTCAGCATCTTGACGATACTGCTGGGGATCGCCGTCTACCGCACGACAGATCGCTGAAAATACAGATTCCTTGTCTTGTTCTGGCTCGTACCCCACCATAAAGCGATCAAAACTTGTGACCACTCCAAGGGCATAAAGCGCGTTGTAAACGAAATCAGCATTGACTGAAAGCAGATGCATTTCAACCATCAGTTCCTCGACCACGCGCCGGTAGAGGGAATTGATAGGACGAGAATGATGATTATAGAAGGCTCGCTTGGTGTCGGAGACCGTACGGAGGTTAGTCACAAGTGGGGATAATAAAATGCTAGACATCATTTTCTACTGCAGACGACCTTTTGCCAAGAATCCTAAAACCCAGGTCGTAATTTTCGTGATGGATGCCTACTCCACCTTAACGAAAATCAGCCATCTGTTCTGAAAATGCCCCACACTTATTACTTAAGCTCGCCACAGCCGTGGCTCTATAGCCACATCCTGCAGGCGTTAGACGCTGCATCGGCATCCTGAAAACTTACGCTTAAAATGCCATGGGCTCGGGAGTGGCGTTAATCGCTTCTTCTTCACTGTCATAAATGGCAAAGACAGAATCCATCATCGTTACCTCAAAGACCAGCTTTGATTCTGGATGAACACTACAGAGCTTAAAGCTGCCTTCAACCTTGTCGGCATCTCGCATGCCAGCTACCAACGAGGTCAATCCCGAACTATCAATGAAGTTCACCTTCCCTAGATTGACAATGATATGAGGAGTGGTCTTTTCAATACATTCCTGCAACTTGAGCCGAAACTGCCAGGCTGTTGTGATGTCTAACCTACCCTGAGGAGAAAAGACAACGATATTGCAATCGTTGTTGGGGGAGGTAACGATTCTTTGCTCCATAATGACCGGCCTTTCAGTATCTGATGTCTTTTGTCTGATTCTGTTCGCCAAGCTCAGAAAGCTCTACGCTCGTAAACACCATGATGCCCTCGACGCTACGAGAAAGCGATGAAAAATCAATGCTTACGACAAATTGCGGGTCTTTATTGACATCTAGCTTACTAGATTGTACGCAATTACAACACGCTCAGAAGAACGTGCATTTTAATATGCGTATAAACACAGGTCTAATCAGGACAATTATGGAATCCTATTTAGACCGTACGCGTATCTTAGCCAGACATATCTGTAGCAACACTGATGCAGAGACTACGCAGTTTTATCTAGTTGTCGTGTCGCAGCTAAGACTTCCAGTTAACCCAGTCTTGAGGCTTGAGAAAAGTATCGTAGAGCTTAGCTTCGGGAGTCCCCGGCTCGGGCGCATAGCTGTACTCCCAACGAACCATCGGAGGCAGCGACATCAGAATAGATTCCGTACGACCGTTGGTCTGCAGACCAAAAATAGTGCCCCGGTCATAGACCAGGTTAAATTCTACATAGCGACCGCGACGGTAGAGCTGAAAATTACGCTGATGCTCACCGTACTGGGTATCGCGACGCTTTTCTACGATGGGAACATAGGACGGCAGGAATGAATCTCCACAGTCAATGGCAAACTTGAACAAATCTTCCCAGCTGCGCTGAGCGGGCGCTCCTAGCTGCTGACTGTGTTTAGCCGCAGGTCCGTCTTGATTAGGGCCACGATATAGTTCACCCGTCCCGTCTTGGTAGTCAAAAAAGACACCGCCTACGCCACGAGTTTCTTGGCGATGCTTTAGATAGAAATACTCATCACACCATAATTTAAAGGTGTTGTAATACTCAGGATGGTTGCGATCGCACGCTGCTTTTAGCGTCTGATGAAACTGAACCACGTCTTCTTCGAAGGGATAGTAAGGGGTCAGGTCAATACCACCCCCAAACCACCAAACCGGCCCTGCCTCAAAATAACGATAGTTAAGATGAACCGTCGGAATATAAGGGCTGCGAGGGTGCAGCACCATGGATGTTCCAGTTGCGTAAAATCCATGCCCTTCAGCCTCAGGCCGCTGCATCAGGATTGAAGGCGGTAGACGATCGCCCCAAACCTCTGAAAAGTTGACACCACCCTGTTCAAATACATCGCCCTCTTTCATCACCCGAGAGCGACCGCCGCCGCCGTCGGGACGAGTCCACTGATCTTCGACAAACTGACCTACACCATCTACCTCGGCCAGCTTCTGACAAATACGATCTTGAAGTCCTTTAAAGCCGGCACTGACCCGCTCACGCGAATCACTGGGAGGAGCAACCGGACTAGATGTCTTCTGCGTAGAGTTCTGCGTAGAAGCGATGACCATGGCGATCTAGAGCTAAAAAAACAAGATTTGATTATGACCGTTGCTGACGATGTCTAAGATCTGTGACCAGCACAGTTTCCAACATGCAGCTAATAACCACTAATGAATCATGATTTTGACCTTTTTTATCGAAGATGACACACAGTGTGACAATCCTTGACAAAAGCTCAACCCTATGTGGAAGAGCCGTTCTAGCGGCTTTCTCAGCTGATGAGATCAGCGAACTGTTAACTCAGCGTTAAAATGCCTTTCAAGATAAAAAATACGTCTTCAACGCCTGAAGGAGCGGTCATTTCTAGCCATGACCGATTTGGTAGGACGACAGAGCCGCAACAGCACAACGCTCGCCCCTCTATGCTTTTACCCTGGTTCCAGCCACTAAAACAATACTTTCATCGCTCCCCCTCTCAGACCAACGGTCACCCCGCTCTCGTCCAGAGGAGTCAGCGTATCCTGGAAAAGCATTATCAAGTGAGCAGTACCGCCTCAGTTGAAGCTCTGTGGCAAAAAATGAACGACCTAGCCGGATTAGCGTCCTGGCATCCATTAATTACATCCACCAATGCTCCCAACGGCCAGCAGGCCAAACCTGGGCTTATCTACCGAGTATTTGCCCGCTGGGTGCCGGTGCCCATCAAAATTTTTGTAGAAAATGTACTGCCTGGTGAATACATTAGTCTGCGAATTTTTCCAGTCCCCGGATTAGAAGAGCGTGCCGTCTATCGCCTTGAATCAACCCTGTGTGGCACTAGAATTTCTTACTCGATTAAACTTAAAGGCTGGCTATCCCCCGTGGCCTGGTCATTTTTACGCCCTTATGCCGCCAGGGTCGCTGCGGCGCTGGCCCAAGCTGCTGAACAAGCTACCCCGTCTAGCATAATGCCCAATCAGTATCGAGACATCTTTAGCTAAACCATCAGCAATGACAATATCGGTACAGCCTGGCATTGGGCACGAAAGCTTTAGAATGGAGGGCAAATATTCTCTTAAGACTTTGTCCATCCCTTTTTACAAACATGATGCCGACCACTGAGGCAATTCTGGACGCGCTGCGCCCTGTTCAAGATCCTGAGCTGCAAAAAAGCCTGGTAGAGCTCAACATGATCCGTAACGTGGCCATCGACAATGGTCAGGTGAGTTTTACCCTGGTCCTCACCACACCAGCCTGTCCGCTCAAAGAATTTATCGTCGAAGATTGCGAAAAAGCGGTCAAAGCGTTGTCCGGTGTTGCCTCAGTTTCTGTTGAAGTTACTGCCGAAACCCCTCAGCAAACGTCTGCCCTGCCAGACCAGCAAGGCATTGACAACGTCAAAAATATTAAGGCCGTCTCCAGTGGTAAAGGTGGAGTGGGCAAAAGCACCGTCGCCGTTAACCTAGCCGTGGCCCTAGCAAAAGCAGGAGCCAAAGTTGGCCTGTTAGACGCTGATATCTATGGCCCTAACGCCCCTATCATGATGGGGCTTACAGATGGCAATGTGGTAGTCCGGGACGGCACCGGCGGTCAACAGGAACTAGAACCTGCCTTTAACCATGGCGTTAAGCTAGTCTCTATGGGCTTCTTGATTGATCGAGATCAGCCCGTTGTGTGGCGAGGTCCCATGCTTAATGGCATCATTCGGCAGTTTTTGTATCAGGTGCAGTGGGGCGATCTGGACTACTTAGTTGTGGACATGCCACCGGGCACGGGGGACGCTCAGCTGACCATGGCTCAGGCCGTGCCCATGGCGGGTGCGGTCATCGTCACCACCCCCCAGGATGTGGCCCTATCCGATGCCCGGCGCGGTCTCAAAATGTTCCAGCAGCTCAACGTGCGAGTGTTGGGCATTGTGGAAAACATGAGCTACTTTATTCCCCCCGACATGCCAGACAAGCGCTATGACATTTTTGGCTCCGGAGGTGGGGAAAAAGCGGCTGAAGCATTAGGAGTACCGCTATTAGGCTGTGTGCCTTTAGAGATGCCGGTGCGAGCAGGGGGGGATGCAGGTAAACCTATTGTCCTGGCTCAGCCTGATTCAGCCTCCGCCACCGCCCTGACTAAAATCTCTCAGCAGGTAGCGGCTAAGGTCTCGATCGCTGCACTGACTTAAGTTTTCATAGTATTATCCATCCGTAGAGACGTTTGCAGGGCGTCTGCTTACAGGTAATTTTTGCTGATGGCTCAAACCACATTTTTAGGAAAATGGTTTCATCGCTGGCTTCACCCCTGGCGCGGTATTGACTGGCTACTCCTGTTCTTTCCTATTGGTATTACTCTGTTTTCGAGTCTGCTGATTGCCAGCACTCGACTCTATACCGGGGAAACCGATTTAGCCTGGAACCACGTCACCATGTGCGTTCTTGGCGTTGCTCTATGCATGTGGCTAGCCCGCAGCCGATATGAATCTTTGCTGGAATGGCGCTGGGTTATCTATTTAATTACCAACATCTCCCTGGTAGCGGTAATGCTGATCGGCACCGTAGGTAACGGTGCCCAAAGCTGGATCAGTATCGGAGGATTCAACATTCAGCCGTCAGAATTTGCCAAGATCGGCATTATTATCACCCTGGCTGCCACGCTTAAAGATCGAGAATCTACCACCCTGGGAGGACTACTGAAGGCCCTGGCGATTACGGCGGTACCGTGGGCGCTTATCTTTTTGCAACCGGACTTAGGTACATCGCTCGTATTTGGCGCGATTGTACTGGGAATGCTCTATTGGAGCAATATGAACCCAGGCTGGCTGCTGCTGCTAATATCTCCGCTGGTGGCAGCCATTATATTCAATCTTTATATCCCTGCGTGGATTGGTTGGGTCGTTTTAGTCGGCATCATTGCCTGGATGACACTCCCTTTGCGCTGGTACAGCACGCTGGTCATGGTGGTTATCAACTCCGTCGCTGGCAATATTGGTGAACTAATATGGGGGCTGCTACAGGACTATCAGCGCGATCGCCTCACTCTATTTTTGAATCCTGAGCAAGACCCTTTAGGGGGTGGCTATCACCTGATTCAGTCGCGTATTGCTATCGGGTCTGGTCAACTTTGGGGACGTGGTCTATTTCATGGCACCCAAACACAGCTGAGTTTTATCCCTGAACAACATACTGATTTTATTTTCTCAGCCCTGGGTGAGGAGCTGGGGTTTATGGGAGCGCTGGTCATCGTGCTGGCCTATTGGTTTATCTGTTTGCGGCTGATTGTCATTGCCCAAAATGCAAAGGATAATTTTGGGTCGCTGTTGGCTATCGGCGTGCTGTCGATGATTGTCTTTCAGGTGGTAGTCAATATTGGTATGACCATCGGATTGGCCCCCATTACAGGCATTCCGCTTCCCTGGATGAGCTATGGACGATCGTCACTGCTAACCAATTTTATTGCCATCGGCATTGTGGAGTCGGTAGCCAATTTTCAGCATCGGTTAAAGTTCTAAACTTGAACTGAGGAGCGCAGCTGGAGTATTAGACTAGTAGCTGAAACTCTAGTAAAACGACACCAATGATAATTTTGCCTGGTTCTCCTGTAAAGGTGACAAATGTAAATGATACATACTACGGGTTTCAGGGATTAGTCCAGCGAATTACAGACGGCAAGGTGGCCGTGCTATTTGAAGGGGGTAACTGGGATAAGCTCGTCACCTTTAGATTGTCAGATATTGAAGTGGTCAAGCCCAAGCGCGGCAAAAAGTAAGACCCCGCTATGGAAGCCAATCTGATGAGACCTTCAGGGTAAGCCTCTGAGGATGTTATTTTTTGAGCATGGTGCTAATGTACTGAAGACGTTTGTACTGTGCCGCTATGCGTCTTCCTCTACCGCAGCTAACTGGGCGAGATCGCAGCCCAGGCCACATTGCTGAGGTAATTGAAACAGCGACAACTGAATTCTTGGCCCAATGTCTAGAACCCGAGGATCTGAGCTTTCCAGCAATGCCGCCCTTTGGTAGCTGGGTGAAGTCTTTTGACGAAGAAGCCAGTAACCAGATTTATGGGGTGGTTTATTACGCTACCACTAGCCCCATTGACTCGGTACATCGAGCTCGGGCCTTAGGGATGTCGCTGGCAGATTTGCGCCAGCAGCAGCCGCAAATTTTTGCCATGCTCAAAACCGAGTTTCGAGTAGCGATTGTTGGCTTCCAGACGTCAGATAGTCACAGCCCATCGGATCGATGCTATCAGCATTTACCTCCGCGCCCGCCCCAGGTACACCAGGCCGTATATCGCTGCGCCCCCGATGAGGTCATTGAGTTTACAGAAGAGCTAGATTTTTTACGAACGCTGCTGCAGGTCAGTGCTGTACCCAGCGAGAGTTTAGTAGCTGCCGCTATTCGAGAAGTTTATCAGCTCCGGCAGTTTGAGCGAGATTGGCTAGTACAAGCCGGACGCACCGTTGGCACCCTGCTTAAGGATGATTACGACCGGCTGCGAATGATCCTCAATCAAATCCATCCCTAGCGCCATCAACCCCGCCGTGATCGTCAGCACAGTCTAAGGAAAATTGATGGGTTTATAAGGAGACCGTAGGCATCGCTCTCAATCAGAGACAGCGATTTCATTTCGGCTTACATTGGGGACATAGACAAACGCATTATTGAATAACTCTCTATATCTAAACCCCATAGGCAAACGGAACTCCTTATCGCCTAACTCTCTATATCTAAACCGAAACCGCTGTAAACCTTGGTGTTAACGGCGGTTTCTTACTTTAAAGTTGCTGATTTGGCGAATGAAACAATCTGTAAAAAATCACCCATAGCCTGGACCTAGCCGACACAAGTATTCCCAGGATCGGCACCGCCTTATGTTTGATCTATCTCATTCTTTTAAGAAAGATAAGCCATCCATATACAACAATTCGTACAGGTGAGCCTATCTGGAAACGAGCGCTAAAAATCGCCTCAAACCCAGTCACAGCAAACATTTGAGCACCCTAGCATCGTCAGGAAATTAACTGAAGGTTAGGCAAATACGGGATTTTACATTTCTTAACCAAAGAGATAGTTTTCCCCAGAGCTTTCCTCAGCTTTTCCCCAGGTGACTCAACGTTATCCCCAGCTTCTTACCAGAGCAGAGTACTTAGAGACGTTCTGTGGAAAACCCATAGCGATCGGGAGCGACCTCAAAACATAACGGTATGTAACAAAAATACTGCCTAAGACCTCTTGGTTTCGTCAGCCATAATTTCGAATTAGGAAAACCTAAAGAATCTCAGGCATTGCCAATTGCTATCGACTCCTGCACAATGAAGCTCCACCGAATCAAGCGGCCTCAATCTTTCTTGCCCTATGACTTCGATGTTGCAGATCTCGTTTGGTCGCAACGATAGGGTAAGAAGACTGTTCCAGGGCCCTGGTTTATGGTGTGTGATTTTAAAGAGGCGTGAAATTAATGACCCCAGTTACTACAGCTACAACGACAGCTACTGTCAGCCTCATGGTCGAGATTCCTGAATCCTTACATCTGTCCATGCAGAGCTACTTAAACACTCACGAACTATGGAGCCAAGAGCGGGTCATGCAGGCCGCCCTTTCTCTCTTTTTAATGCAAAATGGTATTAATCAACCCCATATCAATAGTCTCTATCTGGATAGTTTGTTTGGATGTGCATCCTAGCGAATACCTTACAGATTCGTTCCTGGTTAAGGTATTGTTGTTCTCTTTCTAAACCAGGCTCTTGTGGCCTCTGTCAAAATTGGCAGAGGCTATTTTATGACCGCTGCGGGTCTAGAGAATAACCAGCAGACAACGGCAGGCATTGTCTGTTTACGTCTATGGGCCTATGATTTGTCTGACATGGCTAAACCTAGGGGCGACTTTTATGGTAGAGACCTGTCAAAATCAGTGGCTCCAGATTGATCCGTCCCTCAACGCAGCAATCGTCTTTTGATAGCTAACGCCATACAACAAATCAATGAAAATCTGGGTCGATGCCGACGCCTGCCCCAATGTTATTAAAGAGATTTTGTACCGAGCGGCTAAACGCTTACAGATCCAGCTGACGTTGGTGGCTAATGCGCCCCTGCAGGTTCCAGGGTCGCCCTATGTTGAATGGGTACAGGTTCGCTCTGGATTCGATGTGGCTGATAATTACATTGTGCAGCAGATGTCACCTGGCGAACTGGTGATTACAGCCGATATCCCTCTGGCCGCCAATGCGATCGCAAAAGGAGGCTATGTCCTTAGCCCTAGGGGAGAATTTTATGACAAGGGCAATATTCGAGAGCGGCTATCGATGCGAAATTTTATGGAATCACTGCGTAATAGTGGGATTGAAACGGGTGGCCCAGCCGCTATGAGCAGCCGCGATCGCGAAACCTTTGCCAATCAGCTCGATCGATTTCTTACCAAATATAAGCAATAAAGACACTGTCACCTCTCAGGATAGATTCGTCGGCTGCTGTAGGAAATCGCCCAGCAGTCAGCGGCTTGTCTCCTAAACTATGCGATCGCAAAAGCTGAGCCAAACTAGGGTTTCATCTACGAGATCCTGATATACGACGTTGCCAACAGATCGGGTTACTCTTTTAGCCCAAAACAGCGAAAAGCCATGTCCATAGGTTTTACCGTCTTCAAAGAAATATGCAAAGTCAATGAAATCCCTAGAAATATATTTCTTAATAACAGATTCTGTTTTCCCCAGAGATTTCCTCAGCTTTTCCACATACAGGGCAGAGTTTTCCCCAGGTTGTAACCAAAACTAAGCAAATTCACGGTTTCTGTGGAAAACAACTTCTGCATAGGAAAGCAGGCAGCTGGGTAACAATACATCACAAAAAATCGTCTCAAGCCCCATTGTTTCGTAAACCCAATGTTGTTGTTAGAAAAATCTAAAGAGTCGGAGGCATTGCCAATTCCCATGGGCTCCTGCACAATGAAGCTCCACTTGCCCAAGGGAGCCAAAACTTTTCTCTTACGTTGTCTAAGGTGCAGCTAGCCAGTGGCTAGGTTGTTGCATTTATATATTTGAAGGAGCTTTTGTTTAATGGCTACAGCACCAACCACTATCAGCCTGATGGTAGAAATTCCTGAAAGTCTACATCTGTCTATTCAAGACTATTTAGATACCCACGAACTGTGGAGCCAGGAACGGATGATGCAGGCCGCGCTGTCTCTGTTTTTGCTCCAAAACGGGGTCAATCAACCCCATATTTATCATCTCTATTTAGATAGTTTGTTTGGCTGTGCGGCATAGCGCGGGCTTGGGGCAAATCTTCGCTACTGTAAGAACCAGGAAACACGAATGCTCTAACTGATGTTCTACAGGGTGCTGCATGGAGACATTTGATTGGATTGTAATTGGCAATGGTATCGCGGGTGCCACCCTCAGCTATGAACTGGCAAAGTTAGGTTTGGCAGTCCTCTTAGTAGATGATGGGAATCCGGATAGTGCAACCCGCTGCAGCTACGGTGGCATTGCCTACTGGTCGGGGACTACACCCCTAACAAGAGAACTGGCGCAAGCAGGCATCGCCCGGCATCGGCAGCTGTCTGAAGAACTGGGAGCCACCACTGAATTTCGCGAACTGGATCTGCTACTGACGTTTGCACCAGATGTAGATGGCATCGGTTTAGTCGATCAGTACAAGCCATTTGCGATCGCACCTCGTCTGATTTCAGCCCAGGATGCCCATGAGCTTGAACCTCAGCTCAATCCTGAGGCCATTGGGGGCGCATTTACCGTTAAACACGGTCATGTCAATCCGCTCAAAACACTGGATGCGTTTAATCAGGCTTTTCGCCAGCTGGGGGGTCAGCAAATGGTCGCTGAGGTCACCGGTTTAGTTCGCATCAAAGACCGAATTACTGGCGTGATGACCCCAACCCAGGCATACGCTGCTGGCAATGTTGTTGTTACTGCCGGGGGCTACAGCCGACAGCTGCTGAGAGAGACAAATCTGTCGGTGGCGCTCTACCACACTCATGCCGAGATTGTTGCCCTCCCTAAGGTAGAACAGTCTTTGCGTACGCTGATTATGTCGGCTGTTGCCGATCGGTTTGAAGCCGAAGCTATGGCTAGTGACCCGGCCCAAGACCATCTGTGGGATGAGCCGTCATGTCAAATCGCTCCGTCCATTTTAGACGCTGGGATGATTCAGTTTTTAGACGGGTCTACCTACATTGGTCAGGTCAGTCGCTTTCGTAGCGATTTAGAGCCCACATTTGTAGATGCCGATCAGAGCGAGACCGCTATTCGTCAAGGAATTTCGCCCCAGCTTCCCTGTCTAGCAAATGTTCCAGGACAGTGGCGACACTGTTTAGTGACGTTTAGTCGCGATGGATTGCCTCTCGTGGGTCCGATCCCAGGCGTGGAAGGTCTACATATTTTTTCTGGATTTACTAGCCCGTTTGCGCTGCTCTTGCCAATTGCTCAGCGCTTTGCCAGCTGGATCAATCATCAGCCATCCTCAGACGATTTGATCGAAAAAATGCTAGTAACGCGTTTTCAATCACAGAGGGAGACGCCTGCACCGGAAGACTCCCCACCATCACAGCGGCCGTAACCATAATTGACACACAATGATTCATTGACACTATTTTTATCACTCCTTGCTGAAAAGACTTTTTAAGATAGAGACCCGGCAGTAAAAGTATTGTATTAACCACTGCTTTATCTATGATTAAGCAGTTTACTATTGAATTTAGGCTATGATTTAGAGAGGTAGCAGATGCGGGAGTCCTTAGTGGAGTGCTCGCTACACTGCTCGCTCATCGTTGCCCATATTTAGTTCAGGGGTCCAAAGTTCATGACGGTAACTGCTTCCGCTACTCCGGCATTCTGTGACGGTATTCAATATTTTGGTCAGGCCCCTGCTGAGGTAGAGGGCTATCTAGATACGGCAGCCATCGGTGAGGGTCAGCGTGCGATCGCATCTCCCACAGACCCCAAAGCCGTCTACCAGACTATTCTGGCCGCCGACGCCCTACGCTATCTCACCCTACAGATGGCCGCCAGCAAACAGTCTGGACACCCCGGTGGTTTTGCCAGTATCGCCGATGGCATTGCTGCTCTGGTCATGCTGGGCTACAAAAATTTAATTACAGAGGTGGGGCACCACGCTCCTGGCTTCTACAGCACAGTTTTCCTAGACCGTTCCCTTGAAGCTATGGGGATCGATACCGTCAGCCAGCTTTGCAGTCGTTTCCGCGAAACCCATGGTCTCTTGGGGCATCTTTCCGGTCAAATTCCAGGCTTACTCAATCCGGCGGGTCCCCTGGGTCAGGGGCAGCATTTTGCCATGGCCGGAGCCAAGCTCTACCCCGACACCCTGTTTCCAGTGACCATTGGCGATGGGGGGCTAGGCGAACCCTATATTATGAGCAGCATCGGCCATTTCACAACGGCCTATCCCCAATCCACTAATTTCCTGCCAATCCTGGTGTGGAATGGCTTTTCCCAAGAGCACCACAGCATGGTCTCCACCCAGTCCAACGAAGCCATGGTTGCCTACTGGCAGGGACACGGCTTTAAGGATGTGATTTTGGTGGATGCTAAAGACTATGACGATGCCGACCAGCCAGGTGCCTATGTCGACAGCACCGCATTCTCACTCAAACAGCGTATGGCCTTTACCCAAGCCGTACTCGAAGCCACTGACAAAGCGGCCAAACAAGCACTTTCCGGGACCCTAACCGTACTCATCGTTAAGCAGCTCAAAGGAGCAGGTGTTCACAAACGAGGTGCTAAATCCCACAACCTCTATCCAGGTGATAACCCCGAAAAAGACTACATTGTAGCGGCCCTAAAGACACGAGCCCTGCCCGCTGCCGGTTGGGACTTAGTCCGCACCAATTTTGAGCGCTCCAACGGCGGTCCTAATGTAAAGACGGCTGTCACCGAATCCGAACGTGCCTTAGCAGACCTGGGGTCACTTCCCCTAAACGAGTTCTCCGTGGGAGGTGACAAGCAGGTAGCCACAACAGCCATGGGATTGCTAGTCGGTCACGTGGGCCAGCAAGACTCCAGCTTTGTTGTCACCAATGCTGATGGCAACGCCGCCTCAGGTATTAACAACATTAACCAGGCTCTCAAAATTGTTCACCCAACCGTGGATGATTTGTACTTTCAAGGCCCAGACGGTCAAGTATACGAACCGCTAAGTGAAGATGCCTGCGCCGGCTTGGCCGCCGCCCAAGCCCTATTTGGCGGTCGTAGTCTATGGTGTTCTTACGAATCTTTTGCTATCAACGGTTTACCCATTTGGCAAACCGTCACCCAGGCAATGGCAGAGCTGCGACGGGATACCCCGTCTACCATCTGTCTATTTACCGCAGGGGCGCTAGAGCAGGGACGTAATGGCTGGACTCACCAGCGACCTGAAATTGAGAATTACTTTGCCGCCATGATGCGCAATGGTAATGTATTTCCCTTGTTTCCCATTGATGCCAACAGTATTCAAGCCTGTTACGAGTGGGCTGTCGGCACCAGCAACAAAGGGATTACCATTACCGCCAGCAAATCGCCCTTGCCCATCCGGACAACCCTGGATCAAACCCGTGAGGCTCTAAAGACAGGTGCAGTTGTTCTGCAAGAAACACCAGGGGACAAAACCGTTGTCTTTGCAGTGGTCGGTGATATGATGCTTATTCCTGTTTTAGAGGCCACAGCAGCGTTAGCCCAAGAAGGAATTGGCTCCAAAGTGGTTGGCATTGTCAGTCCTAGATGTCTCTATCGTGCCACTGATGTCGCCTGGGACACCTGCCGTAACGGCGATGATACGTTCTTGAGTGACGCAGATTTCAACACCCTGTTTGCAGGTGATGCTCTGCTCGGGATTACCGGCGGAGCTAGTGCTATGGTTGAGCCCGTTATGTTACGCAGTTCTCTTCCCCGCGATGTTATGGCCTGGAAACGCGGCGAAACAACTGCTAATGCGGGTCAGCTGTTTGCCTTTAATGGATTAACAGCTGAGGCTTTAGCCAGTCGAGCGAAAGCACTCGTAGCATAGATATTGTATGAGCGCGCCTAGGTGAAAGAGCTTTTTAGTAAAAATCGTGGCATTGCTGCTCCTCGGGATGACTTTGACTGTGAAGGGCTGTTAAATAGCAGTAGGTTACCGATCGGTCCATCCCCTAGATCAGCGATCTCAAAATTCTCTCACCTAGGACCAAGCTGTCCATAAATTTCAACTTTTACATATGCAGATGTCTTTGAAACCATAATGCGATGATGACCTCCACGATCAGCGAGGATATTTAGCTGCGACGAATGCCTCATTTGAATCCACTATAGGACCTGGAGTTTTTCGCGTTTGAGTGCGTTTGACTCCTGTTTAAGACAAGTTTTCAGCTGTCGGCTGACTCGCCAATCTCGATTTTGCGGATGTCAGCCATGGCCAAGTCCTAAGATGCATCACGGCTCTTCTGACTTGTAGCGAACTCTATACGAATTGGTATCACAGATGACCTTGACGTTCCTTTATCTGATTGACTTTTTCTAGAGAAGGCGCTTTACCTAGAGTTAGTCTTTCGAAAGCTTCAATATTTTCTGTTTCCTCGAAAAAATCTGGGTCAAATAGATTTAGTATTCTCTCTGCATAGTATTCCATGCATTTCCTTTCAAACGTTTTTGACTTCGAGGAAGCCATGCTGTAGATAAGTTCCGAAGTATTACGGACAGGTTTATTTTGACTATCTCTGATGAGATCGTGATAGCGCAGGAAATCTAACGTCTCACTGACTTTTAATCATGATAGGCGAGGTAGCTGGCGAACGAGCAGCCTTATGGAGCAACGCGAATTGGTGAAGGGAGTAAAGTCTTAGGCAACAATTTTGTCTACCGTAGACAATTGAACATATGGGAGAGGGAGATATTCGACAGAGCAACTTGAAGCGTACTCACCCTGACCTCTCTGAAGAACTTACTTGTCTATAGTTTATCTACAAACCAAAAGTCCCCACCCGTAGGCGGGGACTTCGATTTAGAGACTCTTTGTAGAGTTGTTCAGATTCTTACTTGTCATCTAGAGCCGCAATACCGGGTAAAGTCTTACCTTCTAGCAGCTCAAGGCTGGCACCACCGCCCGTAGAAATGTGGCTCATCTTTTCAGCAACGCCTACTTTCTCGACTGCAGCAACGGAGTCACCACCACCGATAATGGACATACAGCCAGTCTCGGTAATGTCAGCTAGCGTGTTAGCAACCGCTTCGGTACCCGCAGCAAATTTGTCAAACTCAAATACCCCCATGGGGCCATTCCAAATGACGCCTTTGCAGTTAGCCAGCGCTGCTTGGAATACTTTGATGGAGTCAGGGCCAATATCTAGCCCCATCCAGCCATCGGGAATTGCGTCTACGCTCACAGTCTGAGCGTTGGCGTCGGGGGCTAAGTAGTCAGCAACCACGACATCAGTGGGAAGCAGTAGCTCGACACCCTTCTCTTTGGCCTTAGCTTCTAGTTCCTTTGCCAGCGCTAGTTTATCTTCCTCGACCAAGGACTTACCTACGTTCAGGCCACGAGCCTTATAGAAGGTAAAGATCATACCGCCGCCGATAAATAGCTTGTCTACCTTTTCAAGCAGGGTTTCGATTACACCAATCTTGGAGGAAACTTTAGAGCCGCCCACGATAGCCGCGAAAGGACGCTGAGGACTGTCTTCAGCACTTTGTAAGTACTTCAGTTCTTTTTCGATGAGTAGGCCACTCACAGAAGGACTGAGATGCTCGGTGACGCCAGCGGTAGACGCATGGGCGCGGTGAGCCGTACCAAACGCATCGTTTACATATAGCTCAGCCACAGACGCCAGGTTCTTAGCAAACTCAGGATCGTTACTGGTCTCACCTTCGTAAAATCGAACATTCTCCAGTAGGGCAACCTGACCATCAGACATACCGTCTACAGCAGTCTTAACATCGTCACCGATGCAGTCGTCGCATTTGATCACATCTTGGCCAAGCAGTTTAGATAGGCGTACGGCAACGGGAGTTAAACGCATGCTATCAACCACTTTGCCTTTGGGACGACCAAAGTGACTGCATAGAATGACCTTGGCCCCCTTGCTAGTCAGTGATTGGATAGTAGGCAGCGCTGCCCGAATCCGAGTGTCATCAGTAATGTTGCCTTGATCGTCGAGAGGCACATTAAAATCTGCGCGCATCAGCACGCGTTTGCCTGACAGATCAGCCGCTGACAAATCGGTGACGGATTTCTTTGCCACAGAACTTCCTCCTAATGCAGTTTTGTTACGTTACGTACGTCCCACTACAAAGCAAGGACAAGCTTGATTACCCTAGGTGTAAAGCGTTGATACATTTTCTTTACTCACTAGGTATTATCGCTTATTGCGGCTCTGATTTTTGATCGAAGTCTAGGGTTTTCTCACGCTATGTTTAAGACTGTTTTGTTTCCGATAGATGCCAGTCCAGAAGCGCAGCAGGCCGCTTTGAAGACGGCGGAGTTGGTGAAGTATCATCAAAGTCATTTGATTTTGCTATCAGTTGTCGAATCTGCTAACAGCTCTGGTATGGCTCACCCAGAGCAGTCATCACCTGAGGCGGTAGCCCAGCTTTTGGAAAAGGCTAAGGCTGTGTTTACGGGCCAAGGGATTGATACAGAAGCAATTGAGCGAGAGGGGAATCCGGCATTTGTAATCTGTGATGTGGCTGATGAAATGTCAGCAGACCTGATTGTGATGGGCTGCCGTGGGATTGGTTTGACGCCGGAAGGTCAGTCTGAGAGCGTCAGTAATCGGGTGATCAATTTGTCACCTTGTCCGGTGATGGTGGTCCCGTAGGGTAGGCTGACGGCTAATATAGATTGCTGACTACATCTTTGTTTGCTATGTCTTCGCCAGCTATTCAGTGGTATCCCGGTCATATTGCGAAGGCAGAGCGCTCGCTCAAGGACCAGCTAAAGCGGGTGGATGTGGTGTTGGAAGTGAGGGATGCCCGGATCCCGCTGGCAACGCATCATCCTGATGTGGATGGTTGGATTGGCGATAAAGCACGGGTACTGGTGCTCAATCGGGTAGATATGATTTCGCCAGCAGCCCGTCAGTCCTGGCAGGCTTGGTTTAAGGCCCAGGGACAGACGGTCTATTTTACGAATGCCAAGCAAGGTAAAGGGGTACAAAACCTGCTGCGGGCGGCTCAAGAAGCCGGTAAGGCGATGAATGCTCGCCGCAAGAGTCGGGGGATGAAACCGCGGCCGGTGCGGGCAGTGGTGATTGGGTTTCCGAACGTGGGGAAATCGGCTTTGATCAATCGTTTGCTCAAGCGCAAGGTCGTGGTGAGTGAGCGTCGAGCGGGAGTGACACGGCAGCTGCGCTGGGTGCGAATTTCAAATGAGATTGAGCTGCTGGACGCGCCAGGAATTATTCCGTTAAAGCTAAACGACCAGGCAGTAGCACTCAAGCTGGCAATTTGTGATGACATTGGCAATGCGGCCTATGATACGCAGCGAGTGGCCTCAGCATTTGTAGACTTGCTCAAGGAGGTGGATGGTCAGGATGGGGGAAGTGCGATCGCATCTCGCTATAATCTGCCGCTTATTTCAGACACCGGCACGCCTTGTACCGGTGAAACCTATTTGAACCGGCTGGCCCAGCATCATAATGACGACCTAGAGCGGACGGCCCATCGACTGCTCAATGACTTTCGTAAAGGGAGTTTGGGACATTTGGTGTTGGAGCTACCTCCCGAAGAACCGAGCGAGCCCCTACCGACAGAAGCGGCTTGTACCTAGGGTCTGTGGTTTGAATTTGCTATCAGCTATAGATATAAATCTTCAACAAAGATGAAATCCAGGCATCTGTCTGGATCCACCCACTGAGATAGGATGCGAATCAAACGGGAAAGCTTGATGCAATAGTGCCTGCTCAGCACTTAGGGTCAGTAGGGGGAATGCAACACACATTGGTACAACCATCCAACACTGCCGCCATCAAAGTGTCAGTGCTTGCGCCAGACGTCTCTGGTGGCGGCATGACCCGTGTCTATTTAGTTAGTCAGATTTTGCAACGGCTGGGCCACAGCGTCGAGGTGATTGGCTGTCAATTTGGGGATGCCATATATCCGCCACCGCCAACGGGTCTGACAGTATCACCGGTCCCTGGCAAGCGACTCCCTGGATTTGTAGGTTCAGCCACCCAGGTTTTAAGCCGGATTCAAGGTGACGTGATTTACGCCATTAAGCCACGCCCCACTAGTCTAGGACTGGCTTTGCTTAACAAGGCATATACTCGCCGACCGGTGCTGCTGGACATCGACGATTGGGAGCTGAGCTGGTTTGGGGGCGATCGCTACACCTATCGCCCATCTATCAAGCAGCTGGCCCGTGACATCTTTAAATCTGATGGGGCCCTACGAGATTTGGGGCATCCCTTCTATATTGCTCTGGGAGAACGCTGGGTACAGCAGGCCGATGCTGTGACAGTAAATAATCAATTTCTCCAGCAAAAGTACGGCGGCCACTATTTACCCAACAGTAAAGACACCCACATATTTGACCCAGAACGCTTTAGCCCCGATGCTAGCCGTCAGAAGTACGGTTTATCGAACTATCGGGTCCTGATGTTTCCTGGCACGGCCCGACCCCATAAAGGATTAGAAGATGTCCTCAGCGCCTTAGACCGGCTGGGACAGCATGATTTGCGCCTAGTGATTGTGGGAGGACGTAAGCCCGATGACTATGAAGATCGCTTAATGGCACGCTGGCCACAATGGTTGATTAAGCTCCCTCGGTTTCCCCAAGACCAAATGGCTGAGGTGGTATCAGCGGCCCATGTCGTCGTGGTTCCCCAGCGGGATACGCCTACGGCCAAGGCTCAGTTTCCCATCAAACTGACTGACGGGATGGCAATGGCCAAGCCAATTCTTTCGACCACAGTGGGAGATATCCCTCAGATTTTAGGAGATGCAGGCTACCTAGTTGCCCCCAATGATCCAGTGGCCCTAGCCGACATGTTACAGACCATCTTGAGCGATCCCCAAGCGGCCCAGCATCGAGGCCAGCTGGCACGGCAGCGCTGTTTGCAGCATTACAGCGTTGATGCCATGGCTGAAACCCTGCGTCCGTTGATTCAGCAGTGTCTCAAGAAACCTCTGCAGAATCGGTTAGGTTATAACCGTAATGGCGTTGCCGACCCTCGCTATGAATAAATCTGCCCTAGCAGCGATGGATTTAGTTTGATAAACCGGTTTCTAGCTTAGAAACGACCAACCAACACTGCATCTATTACGCGTCCCCTGTCTATATTATGTCTTCTACCCGTTTATTATTTAAGTCGCTTTTAAGGTATCCAGTTCTCTTATTTTTTACCGTAGTACTGGGGTTTTCAGGGGCGCTATTTAGCGGTGTTAGCACCCTACTAATTTTGCCGATCTTGCTGGAGCTATTAGGGCAGTCGGCTAGCTATACAGATTCACTCCCCCCCATTTTGCAACGCTTTCTTAGCGTATTTGACGGACTGCCTGAGAATGCTCGCCTACCCGTCATGGCAGCAGCCGTAGTATCTGTGATTGTCCTCAAAAGTTTATCGTCCTACGCCAGCGCTCTAACGGCTGGGGCGCTAAACCGTAAACTAGCCATGTCGCTACGACGGCAGGGGCTACGTCTACTGCTAGATGTAGACTTAGGCTACTTTGCTCAGACTAAGATTGGCGATTTGATCAATCAGCTCAACGTCGAAGTCAATCGCACCACCATTGCAATTAGAAATTTGGTTCGCATTGGGGTGGTGTTAATCACTATTGCCGTCTTTTTGACGTTACTGGTGCTCACGTCCTGGCAGCTGACGGTGATTTCAATGGTGACCCTGGGATCGGTGACGCTGCTCAATCAGTTTGTTGTCAAACGCTCTAAGATTCTGGGTAAGCGTCTGTCTGAAACGTCTAGAGCCTATTCCTCACGGGTGTTTGAAGTGTTGTCGGGTATCCGTCTGGTGAAAGCAACGGCCAATGAGGAACGCGAATATGACCATTTGGACAACATCATCATTGATAGAGAAAGCGCTGAGTTTAGTTCTCAGCTAGTGTTTGCAGGCATTGGTCCGTTTAACGAAATTATCAATATATTGGCGCTAATGCTGATTGCTGTCTTGGGGCGGGTGGCCTTTAGTAACCAGCTGGAGCTGTTTTCGTCATCACTGCTGACTTATTTGATTATTTTGTTTAGAACACTGCCGTTTATCGGTCAGCTCAACAGTCAGCGCAGTACTCTAGCCAATACCTCCGCCAGCGTTGAAGTGGTCAACGCGCTGCTGCGGCGAGATGATAAGCCTTTTATGCCCAGAGGGGCTCAGCCTTATCGACCATTGCAAACCGGTATTCGGTTTAATCAGATTCGGTTTAGCTACCCTGGTCACGACCAAGAAGTGCTGCAGGGAATTGATCTGTTTCTGCCAAAAGGTAAAACGTTAGCGTTAGTGGGATCTTCCGGTGCCGGTAAGTCAACTCTGGCAGATTTGTTGCCTCGCTTTTATGATCCGACGGCAGGGTCTATTGAGCTGGACGGTCTAGATTTAAAAACGATCGATCTGAGCAGCTATCGGTCTAATTTAGGAATTGTTAGTCAAGAAACGTTTTTGTTTAATGCGTCGGTACGAGACAATCTGCTGTACGGTCGTCCTGAGGCCACGGAGACAGAGCTGCAGGAAGCGGCAAAGCAGGCCAACGCCTACGAATTTATTAAAAATTTGCCCCAGGGATTTGACACCATGATTGGAGATCGCGGCGTGCTGCTATCGGGGGGACAGCGGCAGCG
This sequence comes from Leptolyngbyaceae cyanobacterium, assembly GCA_050043465.1. Classification (GTDB taxonomy): domain Bacteria; phylum Cyanobacteriota; class Cyanobacteriia; order Phormidesmidales; family Phormidesmidaceae; genus Leptothoe. The sequence continues at coordinate 194,094 of JBHJIL010000003.1, read as the reverse complement.
GCTGGCTATTGCCAGGGCCCTATTGCAGGATCCAGATATTCTGATTTTGGACGAGGCCACCAGTGCATTGGATACGGTTTCGGAGCGGCTGGTGCAAAATGCCATTGACGATCTCAGTCGAGATCGCACCACCCTAGTCATCGCCCACCGCCTGTCAACGGTGCATGAAGCCGACCAAATTGCCGTTTTAGACCGAGGTCAGGTGGTGGAAGTGGGCACCCATATGGAGCTATTGGAAAAACGAGGAGCCTATGCCAGACTCCATGCCATGCAGATAACCAAAAACATTCGCGAACATACCAACGGCAACAGTTTGGTGTCTAGCGTTTTACCGGTTTATCGCAAGGCCATTGGTCAGTCGTCCTATGAGCTGCGATCGCAGTTAAATTCTATGATTGGTCTGCTGGCGCTAATCCAGGACGATGTAGATGACCCATTCGAGCAGGCAGAACTTATGCTCCATGCTCAAAACATTGCCATTAGCCTGTTGGGAGTGGTCGAAAATCTAGAATCCATCGGTGCACCATCGGGGAATAAACCTCGGTCCTCCGCCTCTAGCCCCGCAGCAACCACGTCCTAAAAAGAGAGCGCCTTGTTTGCCCATATTGCTATTTAAACTCATTATCTATTAGATTTCCTATGAAACGTGGCATCTATACCCTGGCCAACGATGTTGTCTACGACCAGCTGGTGGCGCTGCTCAACAGTCTTGAACAAAATTCAGGACATATTCCAGTTTGCGTCATTGCCTACAACCATCAGATCGAGCGAGTCGCCGCTGAGATTGCCAACCGAAGCAATGTCTCACTGCTCAATAATCCGGACCTATTCAAATTTTGGGAAGACTTTTCTCTTCGCGTCTGGCAAACCCATCCAACAGCCATTCAACAGTGGAAAGCCTCAGGTGTCACAACCCAGTTTTACCGCGTGGGTGAAAATCATCGCTATGTCTCCTTTGACCCAGTGGCACCGTTTGAGGAATTTATCTATTTAGACGCTGACACGCTGGTGATGCAGCCGCTAGATTTTATGTTCGAGCGGTTAAACCAGGCAGATGTGGTGGTCTATGATTTTCAGTTTAAGGACCTTAGCCATATTTTTAACGTCAATTCTGACAAACTAGTGACCGTATTCTCTGAAGAACGTCTGCAGCGAGATATCTTTTGTTCGGGCTGCTACGCCTCTAAGCGAGGATTGTTTTCTAAAGGCGAGTTAGACCATGTGGTAGAGACTCTGGATCAGGGAAATGCGGAGGTGCTTTACATGGGAGCCCCTAACCAGTCGCTGCTCAACTACATGGTGCAGATCAACAACCATAGCGTCCATAACGTGGCCTTAGAATGGCGCGATCAGAATAAAGCCACCGGCAATGCAGTGTCATCCAAGCATTTTGAAGAAAAGGATGGTCTGGTGTATGACCATGGCAAATTACTGAGCTATCTGCACTATATCGGTCTCTCATCGAAGCTCTTTCGTCGCGTTTGCAGTGGAGAGAATCTGGACTTTCCCTATCGCAAAACGTTTTTGCACTATCGCTATTTACACGAGCCTATGCCCATGTTTGAGGGTAGGGCAACTGATTACAATCAGCCTCCGTCTTTAGGGACCAGGTTACTCAAAAAAATTGGACTTGCCTAAGAGGATTGTCAATCATGACGGGCCAACACACCAGAGGCGTTTATATCGTTGCTAATAATAAGGTAGGGGATAATGCGATCGCACTGCTCTCCAGTTTGCGCCGTCACGATCCCAATGTCCCTGTGTACATGATTCCGTTTAACGACGACTATCAGACACTCTTCAAAAAACTCCAAGCACTCTATCAGGTCGAGCTGTTTCCAGATTTAGATTTTTTAGACACCTTTACCCAAACAATCAGCGATATTTTTCCCCGTGACTTTTTGGCACTTCCCAACAAAATGCGTAAGCTTGCCGCTTGGTTTGGCCCGCTAGATGAATTTCTTTATATTGATACCGATATTCTCTTTTTTGAGCCTGTCTCCCAGACTTTGGCCTATCTCGATCGCGCTGATTTTATCTGCTGTGACTACCATTTCAAGGGCCGCAAGCTGCGGGATGTGTTTTCCCAAACGGCTGTTGAGCAAGGCATATTCCCCACCGATATTGTCAACTCCGTATTTAATAGCGGTCTCTGGGGGTCTAAAACAGGGGTAATCACCCTTGAAGACATGGTTGCCCGGCTAGAAGAATGTGCTCAGAATCGAGATTACTTCGACTTTTCTGGAGGCACAACCGACCAGCCCATCATGAACTATTTGGTCCTCAACAGCATCAAGACGCGGCTTAATATTGCTCAAGTAGAACCTCATGAACCAGGGAGCTGGGGCGGGATGAAACACTTTGTCACCCGTGACCATGCTCTCTATGACGGTGAGACTCGCCTGCGGTATCTCCACTGGGCCGGCACACCGATGTGTCCCGGAGGTCCCTATCGCCAGCTTTGGGAATATTACCGATATCTGGATGATGCGCGCCTGGTTGAAGAAGAGCCAGCGACGCAGCGTCAGCCGATACTTACTTTGCAAAAGGTGTTGGGGCGGTTGACCCAACGGCTCAAAAAATAAGCTCCCCATTCCTCAGTGGGCCGTGCCCACCCTACACCCATGACGTCTCCCAGCTGCTCACTGTCCATTATGGTCGCCCGTACCGATATTCCATTTATGATGGAGACCATTCCCCATTTGGTGCGGACGAGCCATTATCCCTTTGTCGAACGTGTCTTGTTTCTAGATACGGCTCCCCTTACAGGTGACAAGGTGGGTCGCCCCGGAATTGGGACCCTGGAGCAGCTGCGAGAAAACTGTGCTCGGCTCATAGATTTAGGTGTGGTTGATCGCTTAGTAGATATGGACTACGACGATGCCTATCGTCATCAAGTGTACAAAAAACATTTTGGCTCTGTCCCCAAGCCCACCCATAACTGGAAAGGGTATCCGATTTTAGGGACCATTTTTTCCCTAGAAGAAACGGTTGGGGACTATGTGGTGCATTTTGACAGCGATATGCTGCAGTACCAAAAACCAGGTCACAGCTGGATTACCGAAGGAATGGCGCTGATGGAGCAGCGCCCCGACGTTCTATTTGTGCGGCCGTTATCGGGCCCGCCCCGAAGCGATGGCACGCGCCATCAGCGCGTACCCTACGAACTAGATGACGGCTTCTATCGCTTTAAGTTTTTTGGCAGGCGTGCCTATTTAATCAAAAAGCAAAGCTTCAACGCTTTTTTGCCTATTCCAGTTTTATGGATGGACTATAAAAACGAATGGCTCAAACAGCTGCCAGCACGGGTGCTCACATGGCTCAACTACTGGACCGGTCGCGGCAAGCTAGATTCCTGGGAGGTGATGATTTCTCGTGAGCTAGAAAAAACAGACGGCTGGCGTGCCACCCTATCCCATCCTGATGCCTGGACGTTGCATCCTGTGGCCCGAGGAAAAGATTACATTGAAGCCTTACCTAAAATCATTAGCGCCATTGAGCAATGCGAGTATCCTACCGGTCAAGAAGGGTATTACGACCTTAATTTAGACCTGTGGTTGAATCAGGTGGGGACACACCACGGTACGCCCCTATCGGATTTTTCTTAACGTTATGCCGGGCGGCTAGGATACTGGTGCAAATACTCTAAAAAATGAGGCCAGTTGAAGCTGCGAGGGTCCTGACGGGAGCCAGAGCGATCTACAGCCGCATGGGTAGCAATACGCTCCTCTGGAATCGTTGTTTTAGCTATCAGCCAGGCCAGGGATTTGTACTGGGCGTCCGTATAGCCGCTATGGGACGGGGCACTATCTTGACCATCAGACGGTGTAACTAAGGAGATGTGATAGGCAAAGTTGTTCACCGATGACGAAAATGCGGGATTGGTAACAGCGGTTTCAGGACCGTTGGGACCGTTAAAAACGGAGTTACCGGCACCGTAGGCCCGCTTGTCCGGCGGCACAATATAGATGACCGTGCCGTCCCGGTCAACAATAGTGTGATAGCTGACCTGGTCTGCGTCACGGGCATGGTAGGTCTGAAAGGTATTGATGGCGCTATTGGCGCTCCAAACCGTTTCATGGAGCACAGCGATGTAGTCATTAGTCAGCGGCTGACCATTGGCATCCACGGTGTAGCGCTCGCCGTAGTTGGAGGGATCGGCTAGAGCCACTCGCTCAGCCGGGCTGTAGGGGGGAGCCTGATGGTCGTTAGCGTAGATAAATCCATGCTCGACACCGGGCTCGGCAGACGGCGGGGCGGCGCTCATTTGAGACGGTGGGGCGGCACTCACGGCTGGAGCCTGAGCAATGACTACCTGGGGGCCGAAGTATGACTTATAGGCCGTTGCCAAGATGATAGTAATTACCATCGCTAAACAGAACGCACCTACGTATATCCCAATCTTGAACCAACGACGATCGCCCATGAAATTTTTTCGAAAAGAACCTGGGAGGGTGCGCAGTACGCAGCTCACAAAATACAGCAATGCCGAATATCTTATATTGAATATTCCTTTTTTCTAGAGTATTCGCTGCAGCCCGATCGTTGAAGTAGCAAAACAGGCAAAAGTACAGAAAACTTCTGAGGTAATTTGCTGTTTTTTCCAACCGGCGGACGACCCACTATTTCTGGCGATTGACAAACTGACGATAGTAACGGCGATAGGCTATTTCTAACTGCCCGCCGTAGTTTGCGATCGCAGCCCGCTGACGCCGATATAACCCCTGAAACACGTTAGCAAACAGCAGCGTCACCATAGACACCACCAACCCCAATGCGGTAGATATTAGCGCCTCACCGCTCCCGGCGGTCACTCCCGATGCCTGAGCTGTCCCCACATCTCCGATGCGCAATGACGACAGAGCGCCAATGAGTCCCAAAATTGTCCCTAGCAGACCCAACAGCGGCGCGAGTCCCACCACCGTCTCAAATACGGTACTAAATCGTTTTAGCAGCGGAATTTCAGCCTGGGCCGCGCTTTCCAAGGCCAGCTTAAACTCGTCTGGGGTAGCCTGCTCCAGCCCTAGCGCGGCCAAGAAAATCCTTACCAGCGGCAAAGTCCCGTGCTTTTCTAAGGTTTGAATAGCGACCTTAGGCTGCTGAACATAGTCAACCAGGAACGTATTAATCACCGCGTCCTGGTGTTGAGTAATCTGCCACCAAAACCAGCTACGTTCCAAAATTAATGTCACTACCAACACAGATGCTGCCAGCAGCGGCCAAACGACCACACCACCCGACGTAAAGAGTTTTGAAATACCCACATCAGCTCCCCATTAACGGTTTAGCAGTCACACTTAGCGATAATAATCGGTTTTATGAGCGTTTCAAGACATGTGTTTTTATCTCGCATCTTTAATCCTTGTAAACTTATTTGTTGTTGACTTTAGTTAGGTGTCAAAAATGCTTAATTTCACGTCAGGTTTTAAGCATTACTACGTAATTTCTGACTCATATTTATTTTCCACTTCTTGAGAAGAAATTAAGTTACGACCATATCGCTTTCATCTCTAAATGCCTCATGTATGATGAAGACACGCATCTCGTTATGAAGCTCGGCGCATACTGGTTTGCCTGATTTGATCAATCATTAAGACCATCCTAAATTTGGGCATCGCTGCTCGGTTTCGTCGTTAGTTTTCTATCACTATCAACCGTTTGCAAACTCTTGAAAGAATACCCCTCAATAGTTGTGAGTGCTGAGGGTTCACAAAAGGTCGATGCTAACTGCCTGTTAGGCAAGCAAATCATAATAAATTGGACAGGATTACATTATGCTGAACCACCGCAATACCCTCAGTCACGACACTGGATTTACCCCCGAGCAAGTATTAGAAAATCGCGGTAGAGTTGCGATTTTTATTGATGGTTCAAATCTGTTTTATGCCGCACTCCAGCTGGGTATTGAGATTGACTACACTAAGCTGCTGTGTCGACTCACGGCGGGCTCTCGGCTCTTTCGAGCATTTTTCTACACCGGAGTAGATCGCACTAACGAAAAGCAGCAGGGCTTTTTGCTGTGGATGCGTCGTAACGGCTACCGCGTGATTGCCAAAGACCTCGTACAGCTGCCAGATGGTTCTAAAAAGGCCAACCTCGATGTTGAAATTGCCGTTGATATGATGGCTCTAGTTGGCTGCTATGACACTGCTATTCTAGTCAGCGGTGATGGCGACCTGGCCTATGCCGTCGATGCGGCTAGCTACCGGGGCGTTAGGGTAGAAGTCGTTAGCCTACGCTCTATGACCAGCGACAGCTTGATCAATGTGTCTGACCGCTATATCGATCTTGATGGCGTCAAGGACGATATCAAAAAGACACCCCGCAGTCACAGCAACGGATATACCTATCGTCCCCTGACTGGGCTAAGCGTTATGGAAGAAGAAGAAGTCGTCAGCGAGCAGAGTTAGAGCGTTGCTGGGGCTTGGATTAGTAACGTCTGGCTTACCATATGGCTGGTCTTCTTGCAGCTAACCTCAGCGATGACATAATCCGTTAGGATGAGCTGAAGTCCGCGCTGGCAAAAATGACGCTGTATGAATAAATGGTATCGGTTTACAGGGATTGCAGTACTGATTGCTGTGATCGTTGTAGCCGTGCGTACCTGTCAGTCGTCGGGGGACACCTTAGAAAGCATTCAGAATCAAGAAAGTGCGGAGCAGACTGAGGCTGCGCTCACCCTCAAAGATGTAACTTTGGAGCAACCTGACGATAGCGGCGGGTTGCTTTGGCGTGTTAAGGCCAAAGAGGCAACCTATAGCCCCGACCGCCGTCTGGCTAGTCTTAAATCTCCAGAAGGCGAGCTTTTTCAAAACGGAAAAGTGATTTATAAAGTCAAAGCCGACCAGGGTGAAATTCGCGAGGACGGTGAATCCATCTTTCTAGAGGGCAATATTGTCGCAACCAGTCCAGACAATCAGCTCACGCTTAAAGGCAACAGTTTGGAATGGACTCCCGAAAACGATCTGCTACTGGTCAAAGACAGTATCACTGGCAATAATCCACAGCTTCAGGCCACCGCTCAGGAGGCCCGACTGTTTAATAAGACCAAGCGTCTAGAGTTGTTTGGGGGTGTGGTGGCGACGACAGAGCAGGAGCCCTGGATCGGATTTAAATCAGAGAAGCTGGTGTGGCAGCTAGAAGAAGAAACACTAGAAACCGATACCCCCCTACTGATGGAACGCTTTGTGTCTAAAACCGATCGTACCGTCACCGATCGATTGACAGGACAGCAGGGAGTCTTTGATCTCACAGAGCAGCTGGCTACGCTGCAGCAGCAGGTCCAACTTAATGCTTTGAAAATCCCGCTGCAGACTAACAGCGACCTAGCCGTTTGGAATGTGAGCGAAGGCACGGTCGCCATTGATAAGGCAGTGCAGATTCAGCAGCCCGAACGCAGGCTCACGGCAACGTCCAATCAAGGACAGCTAAACTTAAATACCCAAATTCTTGTCCTCAATGGCAACGTGCGGGCCATTAGTCAAAATCGGCAGTCAGCGCTGGCCGCTGATGAGGTCACTTGGAACATTCAAACCCAGGATGTGGAAGGACGCGGTAATGTCGCCTATCAGCAGCAGGACCCGCCGGCTACGGTCAATGGAGATCGCGCCGTTGGTAATTTAGAAGAGCAAACCGTAGTGGTCACCGGGCAAAACGTCATTACTGAGATTGTGCCGACGGGGCTTGAATAATTTCGTTGCGTTTGGTGTCCCCTAGACGATAGGGATCTTGATTGAACTGTAGGGTAGCTTTAATTTGCTGAGGTAGCTGGGGCGCTTTACCCCACTGCTGTTCGAGGGCAGCTAGGAGCCGGTCTTGTTGCGATCGCAGCGTCTCTAGACCATTGCCATAGTTAATAATGGCAAACCAGACAATCTCCTTTTGCGCTGTAGGAAAGGTGCCTGCTAGAGCGCTAACCACAGCCAGGCTACCCGTTTTAACTGAAGCATTTGTCGGCAGCGATCGGTCGATCAGCGTGCCGGTGTCGGTTCCTGCGACTGGAAACAGATCGGCAAAATTCAGGTTCTTTGTCTGCAGCCGGTCTTGAATTGCCTGCATCAGTGTAATGACCGCACGGGCAGACAGCTGATTATCTTCTCCCAGACCCGATCCATTAACCAGACTGATTTCTCCCGGAACTACCCCGATTCGCTCCGCCATCTCAACCACAGCAGCCGGTCCCCCCGACAGCGTGGCGATCATCTCAGCCATCACATTGTTGCTGTAAATATTCATCGCCTTAAGAATAACGGCGAGCGGCAAAGACTTATGACGCACCAGCCAGCCGGAGGCCTGCTCAATCGTAGGAGCCGCTGACAGTACCGTTACCGGTCCTTGAATTTGGAGCGTCGGTTTAGGAGTCCCCGCAGGCAGCGCGGCGTGCTGCTGCTCTACTTCCCATCCCCAAGCGGACGAATTCATCGACTGTTTAAGCAGTTCTCCCGACTCTAGCGGATCGGTATTAAAATTCATCACAAACCGATCGATAACCACCAGGCTGCCAGTTACTTGCTGTATCCCCAGCTGCTGCAGAGTATTGCCTAGAGCAATCCCCTCTTCCCACACAAACAGGGGGTCGTAGGCACCTTTAACGATCAGATCGCCCTGCAGAATACCGTTCGAGATCGTGCCTCTCCAGCCCACAAACGTCTCAAACTGATGATAGATATCATAGGTCTCAAGCGCTGCCAGCGTAGTAGCCACCTTGGTCAGCGAAGCGGCGGGCAGCCGACGAGCCTCCTGATGACGAGCAACCGGATAGCGTCCCACATCCACTGCAACACTTTGCTGAGCGGCAGCAAACCCCAGACCGGAAAGACCGGCCATGTATCCATTCAAGATTTTTTCAGCCGCCGGGTCAGCGGCCAGACGCTGCTGTAGCCAGGGGGACTCCCAGGTTGGACGAATATCAACAGTCACTAGATCGACACTGGTGATAGGCTGCCAGGGGCGAGGACCAATCAGCGCAGAAATAAAGGCCAGATTCAAAAGCCAGTTCACAGCAGGAGGGTATCAGCAGTTTTACTGGCTAAAGATACACTAGGAGGGCAAATAATGCCTACTGACAGCGGAGAAATACGGCGATGGCAAAAGCAGATGAGAATCAGTGGTTAAGGCGACTGCCCCTGATAGTGGGCAGCATCGGCGGGACATTACTGATGCTCAATCGGTTGCTAACGCCAGTAGTCACTGACTCCCAGGCCCGAGCCGATGTAGTCGGCGTATTTTTAAGCGCAATTTTGATTTTGACCACCTTGCTATGGCAACAGATTCAGCCAGTTACTCCCGAGGCCGTCATGCTAGATGGCGAAGAAGGTTTTGAACTAGCAGAGGAGCTGTCAGAGACCATTGCCACCGAGCTAGCCTGGGCATCACATCTACTGCTAACCAATACGGCAACCCGCACTCTAGTGGCCTACTACGAGGGCCAGGTACTAATGCGACGTGGTGTACTAGGCCCCCATAAGAACATAGAGATAGGACCTATTTTAGAGCGCGTCCTCACCCAAAAAAAGCCCGTTTATTTAGTTAGTCTCAAGCTATATCCTGGCAAAGTAGAGTTTAACTACCTACCCGAAAATACCCAGGGCATCATTTGCCAGCCCATGGGCGATAAAGGCGTGCTCATTCTAGGAGCCAATGCGCCTCGCAGCTATACCAAGCAAGATGAAACTTGGGTAGAAGGCATCGCCGACAAGCTAGGAGCCAACTTGGATACCCTGGCAGTTTCCCAAGCGACACCATAGGCCAGCCGTCTTGTATTCTGTCTATTGTGCTGTTTATTAAATCGGTGGTAGGAGCAACAAACCATGGCCAAGTTTGTAATGTGGGGCAGCTATTGCGAGAATGCGCTAGAGAAGCGTACCCCCTATCGAGCCGACCACTTGGCAGGCTTGCAAGCACAAAAAGACAAAGGTCTGCTAACAGCCTTAGGCCCCACCACAGATAACAGTAAGGTTTTTGGCACCTACGAAGCTGAGGATGAAGCAACTGTTCGGCAGCTAGTAGAAAACGACCCTTACTGGGTCAATGGCATTTGGACCGAGTACGAAGTGTACGAGTGGAATAAGGTGTTCTAATCCAGCTATCGGCTATTGCGCGCAGGCACAATAGCCAATTTGGTCTACGCTACTTCAGACTGCTTTCGTTTACGAATAGCAGCAAGTCCCATGCCGATTAAGCCCGGCAGTAGAGCCGGTGTGGGAACCTCCCTAAGTACAGCAAACTGCACATCGGATATGTCAGCTGGGGTGGGTATACATTCATAGAAGTCAGGACGGTCGCAAGAGGCCGCAAACACAATATCCCGATAGACCTCATTCCCATATTCCCGAGACTCTGGTGGGATGTTGGTGACAGCGGCAGGATCATATCTGATGCCATAGAGATCAAGTCCTACAAATCGTGCACCAAATGAATAGGCAAACAGAGGACCTTTGGTAGCATGCTGTCTTGCTAGGTCTGCAGCTAGTTCCGCATTGCCATAAAAGAACTGTTTTTCGAGGGTAGGCAAGACATTTTCATAAGTCTCATTAGAAATTGTTGAGACAGAATATTCTCGGCTACCAAAAAAGACATTAGCGGCAGCAGCAGGTGCTGCCGCTGAAATTGTTGCAATACCAGCCGCAATCAGCGACATAGCAGTGTATTGAGCTTTCATCGAGCTTAGCTCCAAAACAATAAGGTAGAGATAAGCCACGGCTTTTACCACGTTGATAAAATCGCACAAGAGATTTGACGAGTTTGTGACTGCAATAATGAAGCGACACACGATAGCGCGCAGCACAAGCGAGCAATCCGTACAGACAAACACGTCACAACGCTACGCTGTTGCTGGATCGACGTAGGCTGAGATCAATTTGGTAGATGAAAGCCGTGGGGTAGATAACGAAACAGTGACGGGTAACCCTTGAATTCGATTATTGGTTACTACACAATAGACACCCTTTGTCAGGCAAAAGCTTCATCATAAATTCACTTAGGGAACAGAATTTTATAAGAGTCTAAAATTTTCTCTGATAAAGCATTCCATGAAATGCCTGTACGGCGAAAAGCAGGGCATAGTTAAATCTCTGTCCCTCAGTGGAGATTTGTGAATTTATGTATGATGAATCGACAAAATCGATTTATTTGAAGTATGTAGAAAAAACAAAAAGAAAACATAGATCTCTTCAGTAAAGTTAGCTAAAGAGATTTCCTTTTATCTTATCTAAGATTATCGCGATTTCATAAAGTCGATAATGTCTCGTCTGTGACTCTTGCTAACCCAAAGCGATTATTTAGCTCTTGAAAGCTTGAAGTTGTTTTTTCAACTGCTACCAGAGTACTCATAGGTGAAGGTAGTCTTGAACTCTAGCTATTGTACTCAACAGTTAGAGTTCAAGGGAAATGCCGAAGGTGTCGGCTTTGATATCGGTCAGTTGAGAATGGGGAATGGTAGTGTTTGATTATAACGGCCTGATCCATTGAGTTGAGAACGTATCATGGTGACTTCCCCCAGCTCGCTTACAGTTAGCGATCGCAACGCACTATCTGTTGTTGTCCCTATTTACAACGAGTACGAAAGTATTCCACTGCTGGTCGAGAAAATCACCCAGGCGGTGCAGACAATGGAGATACCCTACGAGCTAATTTGCGTTGACGATGGGTCGAGCGATGGGTCTGGGGAGCTGCTCAAAACCTTAGCCAGAGAACGGCACGACCTGCGAGTGATTTTGCTACGGCGCAACTATGGGCAGACACCGGCCATGGCAGCGGGGTTTTACTATGCCACGGGACGGGTCATTGTGACCCTGGATGGAGATTTGCAAAACGAGCCGGCCGATATCGCTACGGTTTATCACAAGCTGCACGAAGGCTATGACCTGGTCAGCGGCTGGCGTAAGCAGCGTCAGGACAATGCCGTCACTCGACTACTGCCGTCAAAAATTGCTAACTGGCTGATTGCGCGGGTCACTGGGGTGAGGCTCCACGACTATGGCTGTTCGCTCAAGGCCTACCGCGCTGAGGTCGTTAACGACATGAACCTATATGGTGAGCTACACCGCTTTTTACCAGCGCTGGCCTACATTGAGGGGGCGCGTATTAGCGAAGTGCCTGTACGTCATCATGCGCGCCAGTTTGGTCAGAGTAAATATGGTCTGGGACGGACGTTTCGTGTGGCCCTAGATCTGCTGACTATTTATTTTATGAAAACGTTTTTGACTCGGCCCATGCATGTGTTTGGGCCGTTTGGGGCGCTTTCAGTACTAGCTGGGGTAGGGCTAGGCTTTTATCTGGCATTTATCAAGATTATTCTGCAGGCTGAGATTGGCAACCGTCCCCTGCTGCTGCTGGCTGTCGTACTATTTATCTCAGGCATCCAGCTATTAAGCGTGGGGCTACTGGCTGAACTGATGATGCGTACTTACCACGAGTCACAAAAGCGTCCTATTTATCGAGTGCGAGAAGTCGTAGGTGGAAAAGTGTCCTAGTCTTGAACATATTGCTCGCCACTGACAAGTGCCATTTCTGCTCTCACAAACTCTCGTCCCAGATAGGCAGCATGGTCTAAATAGCTAATGGGACAGGGGGTTTCCTTGTCTTCGAAGATTTTCATACACAGCTCTTTGGCCGTGCGTCCCTGGTAGATTTTAGTTTCCTGCCGAGGCTTGGCGGTTTTCTTGGCTATCAGGGGTTTACCCGTTTCTGGGTCGCAGGCCAACCCTTTATCGTTGATGACGTTGGTGAAATGTTTGGCGCAGATGACTCCTTGCTCAGTATCTAGGTAGATTAAAAAATAGCCATCCGGGTCCAGCTCGATAAAGCGTTTGGAGAGCCGATCGTCTAATGTTTTGAGGTCAGCCGCAGAGGGGCGGGTATTGGAGCTGAGGGTCATGGTAAATGGCAACTAAGAGTTCCATATTCTACCGTGAGGTCTTTGGAATAGCACCCGTGGTTCGATGTATCAGTCTCTTGGGCTATCACGAGCGTAGGGCCGTTGAGGGCTACAGGGGCTTGAGGGGAAGGTCTGCATTGATAGCATCAATCTCTTGTTGTTCAGCGGTGTTGATGCGGTCGATGTAGTTGTCGAGCACTTGGGCCAGGGTAGGATGATAGAACTTGTGCAGACTGTGGTTTGGGGCTGCCGGAAAACCACGACGCTTTTTGTGACGACCGCCGGCGCCGGGGTCAAATAGTTTAATTCCGTTAGCAATGGCCCAGTCAATCGGTTCGTAGTAACAGGCGTTGAAGTGAAGATGGTTGTACTCTTCAACGGCTCCCCAATAGCGTCCGTATAGGCGTTCACCTTTGGTCAGACAGAAGGACATGCCGATGGGGTCGTTGCTGTCGTCAGCGTAGGCGGCAAATATGACGGTGCGATCGCAATATTCCGGATTTAGCTGCTGAAAAAACTGACGGGTTAGATATTTGCTACCCCACCAGCCAAACTTGTCACAGGTATCGCTATAAAAGTCGTATACCAAATTGCACAGCGTATCGGAGAGGCCATCCCTGGTATGCACTTCAAAATAAAGTCCTGCTTTGGTGACCGACTTGCGCTCTCGTTTAATATTGCGTCGCTGGTTGGCATTAAAGCGGGCCAAATAGTCATCAAAGGTGCTGTAGCCTTCATTTTTCCAGATATAGCTGTGGTGCAGCCATCGATGAAACCCCAAGGACTCCATCGAGTCTCGCCAGCTCGGGTCCGCATAGAGAAAATGACAGCCGGAGATCTGATTTTTTAGGCAAAACTGATCGATAGCCGCGACCATCACCTGGGTCAGGGTGGTTTCATCTTCTCCAGCGGCCATTAGAAACCGATAGCCCTCGGCGGGGGTAAAGGGCGACATACCCAGTAGCTTAGGGTAGTAGTCAATCCCTAACTGCTCGGCTAAATCTGCCCACTGGTGGTCAAATACAAACTCCCCTCGACTGTGGCCTTTGAGATATAGAGGAGCCGCGGCTACAAGTTTGTCTCGATTCCAGACCGTTAGATGGTTAGGCAGCCAGCCCGTTTGAGCTACGGTGCTGCCAGATGTTTCCATAGAATTGAGCCAAAACCACTCAAAGAAGGGAGTGTTTAATGGCTGTGCCATGCTGTCCCAATCGGCTTTGGGTAAGTCTGCCATGTGAGTGACCCAGCGCAGCGTATAGTCGGTCAGGGCCTCAGACGGAGTGATGGTTCTACCCATTGGCATAGCGTATTAGTTCTCTACGGTAATGTAGCGCGGGATATGGGGAATGGCTATCACGGTCGGCGATAGTTTAGAAATATCTCATCGCCAACGGTGCGGTGCGACACCAGGGTAAAGCGAGGCGCATTTTCTAAGGAGAATCCGGGGCCGTCGCAGGGTGTAGGAGACTGCTCGCCACCAACTATCAGCGGACAAATCGTCAGCCATAGCTCATCGATTAGATTCTCAGCCATCAGCGCCGCCACTAACTGCCCCCCACCCATCACCAGCAGGTGATGAATATCCAGTGATTTTAGCTCAGCCAAAATCACTGGCCAGTCAAAGCGCTGGGCCACCGTCGGTGCGATCCAAACCCGGTCAAATTGCCCGTTCTGCCAGGTTTGAGTACCGGCTAGGGTCGTTAGCAGCCAGCGAGAAACAGGCTGGCTAAAGAAGGGAGCCGCCATGTCCAGCTGACCTGAGCGCGAACAAACAATGTGGATAGGCTGGGGAGACTGTTTGTTTGCAGCGCGTTTTTCGAGCAGGGCTGGCGCTTTGACTAAAGCGGTGGTGCCATAGGCGCGGAGGGTACCAGCTCCAAATAGGGTGGCATCTGCGATCGCAACCTGCTGTTCTAAGTGATGCTTATCGGCCATCGATGGAAACCTGGCAGCGCTGCGGTAGGCGTCGCTAATTTTGCCATCGGCGCTCATGGCCACAACCAAGGAGATATAGGGACGATCGCGGGGCATAGAGTCCGAGGATACAGCTGGGAATAACATGTACTTAAATCAGTGCGAAGGCCCCAAATTATATGCTTTTCACCGATTAGGCTACCTTTGAGAAGGCTTCATCTATGTAAGTGCTGTTTCAACTTTTGTCCAGGTAACCTGTAGCGAAGCAAGACCAGTCGATAAACTAAGTGGGTGGTAATACCGGTATCAGTAATAACACGATGATCGTGGGTACGGTCATGACAAAACTGACATCAGTAACAGGAGCCACTCATGGAGATACCATCAACATAGGTCAGACTGTGATGACAACAGCTGGAATCAGCCAGATGACGACAGGCTAAAAGGTAATTACACTTACCAGTATTACCCTACGTTGTCTCAGCGCTGCCGAATCTAAGCAGGATTGACTCAAAGTGTTCCGATGTTAGTCAGTTCCTCAGCATAGACGGATGGTCCAAACCAGCAGCAGTTCCTACCCATTCCATGTCTTAACGTGTTCCCTGTTGAGATCAGTGACGATTCTCTAGACACTTATTTAAGTTGTTAGCGGTTTATGGCTAAGCGCCCTCTTTCATTTCGTCGGTTATTAATACTGCGTATTTTGCTATTGAGCACGCCTGTACTGCTAATGGGGCAGGCGATTACACTACGCAAAGCGCGTAGCAGCCTGTTAGAAACTGCGCGGCAAAATTTAACCAGCAGCGCTATCAACAAAGCAGATGGCTTACGAGATAGCGTCGAGGCCGTAAAGTCTGAACTTTTACTGCTAGCAGAGAGTCAGGCGCTGAAGTCGGGAGAAGTAGAAGATGTTTCAGGGGCTTTAAGCCGCTATACCAAAGTTGCGTCCCATACAGTGGGCTGTTTAGAACTAACAGAAGCCGAAACCGGGGCGGTCATCTCTACAACCTGCAATGCACCACTGCTGCCGACACCGCTACAGCTGCCCTGGCAGTTAGAACCCACCGGTCAATCCGACTTCTACCTTGTCGATCTTGATAGCTCCAAGCAAATTGAAGAGGCTGAATCCGTCCAAAACGAAGAGCTAGGGATGCGTCCCTCGTTGTTAGATCTAATTGTAGCAACGCCTATATACACGTCGGATGGCACGCTGCGCTATACCCTGTCTGCTCAGCTAGGATTCACCCAGCTAGAAGATACCAATCCGCGATCGCTTGTGGGTAAAACGGTCATTATTGACCCCAACGGGATTGTCGTCACCCATCCTAATCCTGAGCTAGTGGGACTGTCGGTGGATGACCTCAACGGGGCGGACCGGTTTGTCAGCATCATCAGCAGCATCCGAGTGGGCAATGCTGACACGCTGCACTTATTTAGCCTGCTAGAAAACGGCGATGAGTGGCTGGCCGGATACAGCGGTGCGGATCTGCCAGTCTCAACAGGGCAAACCCAGACCTGGAACGTGCTGGCCGTGACCCCCATCGATCAAGCACTCCATGCCTTAGGTGAAATTCGTTTTATCTTACTTTTGCTCACATTAGGGCTGCTGGGGGCCAATGCTCTACTGGCGCTCTATGTGGCCCGCAGCCTGTCTTTACCGGTAGAGCGGCTGATCCATTACACTCAGCAGGTACAGGATCTGTCCTCCGGTGTAAAAGCGGCTCCCCCAAATCGTAGTATTTGGGAGTTGGACTATCTCGGACAGGTGCTAGAGCGGATGCTGCGTCGTCTGGAGGGCGGAGCCCAAGAGCTGCGTCAGGCTTGGGAAAATGCGCAAATGGCCAACCAGCTTAAAAACGAATTTTTAGCCAACACGTCCCACGAGCTACGCACACCGCTAAATGCCATTATTGGCTGTATTCGCCTAGTCCGTGATGGCTCCTGTGATGACCGAGAAGAGGAGCTGGAGTTTTTAGAACGGGCTGACAACGCGGCTATTCATCTCCTCAAGATCATTAACGATATTTTAGACATTGCCAAAATAGAATCAGGGACCGTCAGTCTCGATTTAGAAACCTTGGACTTGAATGCGATTGTGCAGGATGTTTTGGATATGCAGTCCTTGCAAATTCAACAAAAGGGGTTAGCCCTGCACCGTCCTCAGACATCTGACTCCATTTGGGTAAAAGGCGATGGCGATAAGCTCAAGCAGGTGTTGCTTAATATTGTTTACAACGCGATCAAATTTACTCACACCGGCAGTATTGTGGCCAAGATCGATGTGGTCCACGAGATGGACGCAGAGGAAGACTCAGCGGTCGTTCCGGCCCCTCGGGTAAGTGTGACGATTCAGGATACGGGGATTGGTATTGACCCGAAAGACCAGAAAAAGCTCTTTCATCCTTTTGTCATGGTGGATGGCAGCCATACGCGCAGCTATGAAGGGACCGGGCTAGGACTGGCGATTTCCAAGAACTTTATGAAACTGATGGGGGGCAGTATTAGCCTCTACAGTACGGGAGTGGACCAGGGAACGGCGGTTACGGTCAGTCTGCCCCTGCTGGCCAACCACGGTGAGTCTGACGACGCTAGTCAAGGCGGTGGTGAAGTCAGCACTACCGAACAGCAAATTTTAGTTGGAAAAGCCGATATTTAGCCCATGGCAATCCACTGCCCCTGCTGAGTCAGCGATTGGGAAAGAGCTTCAAGAATAGCCACCAGATCTGTGCCAACCGTACCTGAGGAAACTGTAGATGGCTGGTTGGTCAAGACGCTGCAGACAAACCGATCGCACATGGTAGCCAGAGGCTCTTGGCCAGGAACCTCTAAGACAACAGTGTCGAGTTCTTGGGGTTGAAACGTCTCAGGGGCAGGATACCCCAGCTGCAAGACTAACGGAGAATCAGCCTGGAGTTCGTCAAAGACCAGACTGCCGCGATCGCACACCATACTCACCTGCCGCTGCTTGTGGGGATTGGCCCAACACAGATGGAGGGTCGCTTCAAACCCGCTGCCGTATCGAAGACGACACCAGACAACATCGGCTAAAGACCTGTTATCAAGCCAGCTCAGTCCTTGGGCCTGTACGGCCACCGGAGTCTGATTTAGCCAGTAGTTAAAGATAGCAATGTCGTGGATAGCCAGGTCCCAGAGAGCATCGACATCATGACGCACCGGCCCCAGGTTAGTCCGAGCCGCATAGCCGTAGCGAGGGATACCCAGCCGGTCTAAATTAGCTTTGGCTTGAATAACAGCCGGATGAAAAAGATAGGTATGGTCAACAAATAGCTGGCGGTGCTGCTGCTGTGCCAGCTGACAGAGCGCCGCCGAAGTCGAAGCGGTGAGCGTCAGAGGTTTTTCACACAGAACATGCAGCTGTCGCTTAAGAGCGGCCGTTGCAATCGCCGTGTGGGTGGTGGCCGGTGTTGCGATCGCAACGGCGCCCAATCCATCTATGTCTAGAG
Organism: Leptolyngbyaceae cyanobacterium; assembly: GCA_050043465.1. Taxonomy (GTDB): domain Bacteria; phylum Cyanobacteriota; class Cyanobacteriia; order Phormidesmidales; family Phormidesmidaceae; genus Leptothoe. The sequence goes on along the minus strand of JBHJIL010000003.1, from coordinate 175,839 downwards.
CCTCTTCCCATTGTTCCAGCAAAGCCACCGAATCGTCGAGGTCAAACCTGGCAGCAGCGGTCGCCAGCAGCGGCCTATGGGGGGCAACCACAGCCCGCACCTCCACCTGGGGATGGGCCAAAAAATTACGCAGCAGATGAGTTCCCCAGCGACCCGCCCCCATGAGCGCTAGCCGGATTGGTTCTGATTTTTGGGTCATGGCCTGTTTCTACAAAGCAGGGCTGTCGGGCAGTGCACTATTCGCCGCTATTAACGGCTCTAGCTGCTGATAGGCCCCCTGCGCGGCCCGCTGTTCAGCCTGCTTAATCGAAGGACCTTTGCCGTCTCCCCAGAGTTTGCCCTGATACTGCACCCGAGCATAAAACCGCTCAGGATCCCCATGACGCTGGCTGATTTCTTCAACGGTATATTCAGGTAGCTGTTTGCTATGGGCCTGGGTCAGCTCCTGCAGAGCGGCCTTATAGTTTTGCCGGGCCGGGTCATTTTTAATCGTGTCGGTCAGCCGAGCGAAATGCCCATCTAGCCAGGGCCGAATCAGGCTGAGGTCGTGGGTACTGAGGTAAAGAGCCCCCAAAACGGCCTCAAACGCATCGGCCAGACGGGAGCTTCGTCCCGCGCGGTCTCCCGCAGCACTGGTGGAAATTTTTAGGTATCGACCAAAATTGTGATCCTTAGCCAAGAGCGCCAGGGTACGATCGCTCACTAACTGAGATCGCACCGCCGCCATTTCCCCCACAGCCATATCAGGGTAGGTTTCCTGCAGAAATTCCGCCGCCGCCAGTCGCAGCGCCGCATCGCCTAAAAACTCTAAAATCTCATTGTTTTGGTCTGCCGAATGCGAAATATCCACTAGCGCCTGATGCAGGATATCCCAGCGAATAGAGCTGTGGTCAGCTAAGCCTAGCTTCTCAACTAACGTTGCCAGGTCCTGCTGTCGCTGGGCAGTGGCAAGCTGCTTATCCCTATCTGCTCGCTGGCCATTTGTCATCTAAACGCGGTGGGTACACCCCACCCTCCTGTGTGCATAGTAGATCCATCAAAAAATAGAAAGAGTTAGCCGTAAGCCGGGTTCTGTTCTCGCCAATGCCGGTATCTCACCATTATCAGCGGGCGGTTATCTATCTGGGACGACTGTTACCAATCGCCTCTAGCGGTACACCAAAAGCGGGGCTGGAAAAAGGTCAACCATGGCCCCTGCGACCTTGCTCCTGGCCGGGGTTTACCGAGCCAGCACCTCTCGATACTGCTGGTGCGCTCTTACCGCACCTTTGCACCCTTACCTGTGGTGGGGCATGCCCCAGTCCCATCGGCGGTATGTTTCTGTGGCACTATCCTCACGGTCACCCGCACTGGGCGTTACCCAGCAAGCCTGACCTTTTAGGAGCCCGGACTTTCCTCAGATCAGGTCTGGCCCAATCCGCAACCGCAGCACCAACTCTTTCCGACTAACTATACTATCGCGGGGGGTTCACCTTCGACTCGCGCCGTGATCAGTCTCACTTAAACTCATAATGATTATAAGTTAAGATAACTTCTGAAAGTCAGCTGATGGAGGTTGATAGTGGAACAGCTCTCACAATCCTGGTCCGGGACAGACGGAGTCACCGCCAGCTTACTGGCCAGCATGGGTACAGGCGTAGGGGCCCTACCGGTGCTGTTTACCTCACAGCTTAGTCAGCGCTGGAAAACTTTACTGCTTAGTATCGGCAGCGGCATTATGCTGTCAGCCGCAGCATTTTCACTACTGCTACCGGCATTAGCACAGCAGTCTGCGGGCGCTGGTGGAATCGGTGAGATTACAGCCGCAGTTCTGGCTGGAGCAGGTATTTTCTATAGTTTGGAGCGTCTGATGCCGACACCGGGGCCACAGACGCGATTGTGGCTGTTTGTGTTAGCCATTGCTCTGCACCATTTTCCAGAAGGGCTGGCAGTTGGCCTGGGAACAGAATCTACCCACAGCGCCAGTATCGCCGTTGGAGTCGCTTTGCAAAACCTGCCGGAAGGACTGATGGTAGCCCTGGCACTGCGGCAGTTGGGGTATGGTGCCAGTCTGGCGCTGGGAGTGGCGGCGGTATCTGGCTGGCTAGAGCCGCTAGGCGGCTGGCTGGGAGTGACCCTAATGGACGCTGCGATCGCGCCCATTGGCATGGCATTCGCCGCAGGGGCCATGCTGTTTATAGTCATTCATGAGCTGCTGCCCGAGCTAAACCTAAAAGCTGTCAACAGCAGCGGCACCGTTGGCATGCTGACCGGGGTGATCGCCATGGGAATGGTGCAGCAGCTTCTGAGCTAAGGGCCCTGAAATATCGATTCTAGGTTTCAGCAACGCTGTTTTGAATATCGTTGAACTGTTCGATGTGGTCTAGACGGATAACAGTGCCATTGTCGAGCTTGCACCAGTCAGCACCGTCAGCAGCATAGATATCGACAACTTTTGCTTGAACCGTCTGTTGCCCATCGGCGTCATCACGATAGGTAACGCTAGAAACCTGGCGTAGTACAGCCGCCGCTTCTAGATAGTCACTAAAGCTGCAGGCAGGTGGAGTATAGGGTTTCATACTGGTGTCGGATAACGTTCCATTTTGATAAAACACCTCTCCTCACCCCTATAGCGGGTTGTTGGAAAGGTGTTTGCCGTTACTGATTTAAGGAATGCACCGATCTGTTAGAAATGCCAGGTATCAGCATTTTGAGAATAGAACCCTCCCGAGGCTCAGCAAACGCTGATTCTGTTGACCATCTGGGTTGAATCTGTAGGATTGATATCTCTAAAACAGATCCATGTCGGTAACGGCTCCCTGGCTGCTGGATGAAACTAACGTTGCATATTTAGCCAGAACACCCCGCTTATATTGGGGCTCAGGGGCGGTCCAATTCTCTCGTCGCTTGGCTAATTCTTCATCTGAGACATTTAACTGCAACAGCAGCTGGTCCGCATCAATGGTGATGGAGTCGCCTTCTTCAACCAGACCAATGGTGCCCCCCACATAGGCTTCAGGAGCAACGTGGCCAACCACCATACCGTAGGTGCCGCCAGAGAAGCGCCCGTCGGTGATTAGACCCACAGAATCACCGAGACCAGCACCAATAATGGCGGATGTCGGTGCCAGCATTTCTCTCATACCGGGTCCACCTTTTGGACCTTCGTAGCGTACTACGATGATGTCACCGGCTTTAATCTTACCGGCTAGGATGGCATCGAGACAGGCTTCTTCGGATTCAAACACTCTGGCTGGGCCAGTAATATTGCGCTTTTTAATACCGGTTAATTTGGAGACCGAGCCTTCGGTGGCCAAATTACCTTTAAGGATACCGAGATGCCCTTGGGCATACAGGGGCTGGTCAAAGGGCCGAATCACATCCTGGTCGGGGCTGGGCTGATCGGGAACATCGGCCAGCACATCGGCAATGGTTTGACCGCTAACGGTGAGGGCATCGCCGTGAAGCAGTCCTTGATTTAGCAGCATTTTCATGACGAGGGGAATACCGCCTGCTTTGTGGAGGTCAGTGGCGACATAGCGTCCAGAGGGCTTCAGGTCACAGAAAACGGGGACGCGATTGCGGATAGCCTCAAAATCGTCAATGGTTAGTTCCACACCCATGGTGTGAGCGATGGCCAATAGATGCAGGACTGAATTGGTGGAGCCTCCCACCGCCATGATCACCGAGATTGCATTTTCAAAGGCTTTGCGGGTGAGGATCTGGCTGGGTAAAATTTGATTGCGAATGGCGTCTACCAGCACAAACGCAGATTTTTCAGTGCTGTCGGCTTTTTCGGCGTCTTCTGCCGCCATGGTGGAAGAGTAGGGCAGACTTAGCCCCATGGCTTCGATGGCCGAAGACATGGTGTTGGCAGTAAACATACCCCCACAGGAACCGGCTCCAGGACAGGCATTTTTCTCAACGGCGATGAGGCGGTCTTCGTCGATTTTACCGGCGCTGTACTGACCGACGGCTTCAAATGCGCTGACAACGGTAAGGTCTTCACCATCAAGGTGACCCGGTTTGATGGTGCCGCCATAGACAAAGACGGCGGGGATATTCATCCGTGCGATCGCAATAATCGCTCCTGGCATGTTCTTATCACAGCCGCCAATCGCCAGCACTCCATCCATACTCTGACCGGTACAGGCCGTCTCAATCGAATCCGCAATCACATCGCGGGACACCAAAGAATACTTCATCCCTTCGGTCCCCATGGAAATACCGTCGCTGATGGTAATGGTGCCAAACAGTTGGGGCATAGCTCCCGCATCCCGCAGCGCGGTCTCCCCTCGCAGGGCTAATGTGTTGATCCCCATATTGCAAGGGGTAATCGTGCTATAGCCGTTTGCTATACCAACAATGGGCTTATTAAAATCATTATCTCCAAACCCCACAGCCCGCAGCATGGCACGGTTAGGAGAGCGCTGTACCCCCTGGGTAACGACGCGGCTTTTACGATTGTCGGCCATGATCTATTCCTTCGAAATCCATACAGACCCCAATTGTTACAGATAGAGACAGCAATGGATTATGCTGCGGCTGCCAAAAAATAAGTTTTCAGTAATTTGCTCAATGCCGTCTAGCTTATGTTTATCGAGGGTCATAGCTATCGCAATAGGTGCTATAGATTCGATACCCCGGCAGGACTATGGCGCAACCAACATTGCTATAAATAACGCCTGAATAGTTTTCTTCTGGCTGACTACCGCCAATGCGAAACTTGACACGGCCCATCCAGATATACAATCCAGGGATGAGCGTATCTAGACTGTAAGCAATAGCTTTCAGCACATCAGGTTGAGAATTATCTCGAAACGGAGTCATTTGTAAAAGATGCCAACAATAGGTGCCGTAATGGTCACAAAACATGGCTAAACTTTAGTAAATTTAGCATTGCCAAGCCTTAATAGCTTTTGTTGTTCCGAAAATTCATTTCGGTAGGCTGCACTGCAGCTATACCAGTGAAGACACTGCCGTATCCGTTGTCTGAGGATCCATCAGATAGGTTACCATCGCTCCTTTACCTTTGATGACGATGGGCCCCCGCTGATGAAACTCATAGCGTTCTCCATTCTCTCGCAGACACCGATATGTGGCCTCACTGATTTGAATTCTGTTGGGGATTCCGTGGGATTCCATGCGGCTGGCTGTATTGCCCGTGTCGCCCCAAAGATCGTAGGCAAACTTTTTAAGACCGATCACCCCGGCTACTACCGGTCCTGTATGAATACCAATACGCAATGCAATCGACTGATTAGTTTCAGCGTTAAATTCAGCCAGTGCTTTTTGCATCTCCACTGCCATTGCTGCTACGGCTGCCGCATGATTTTCTTGGGGCTGGGGTAGTCCGGCTGCCACCATATAGGCATCGCCAATGGTTTTAATCTTTTCAAGACCGTGACTTTCAGCCAGACGATCAAACCTTGAAAAAACCTGATTTAAAAAGTCAACAACGTTAGTCGCCGACTGTTGTTCTGTCATCTGAGTAAAGTTGACAATATCGGCAAACAGCACCGTTACCTCGGCAAAGCTCTCAGCGATGATATCTGGACTGCGTTTTAGCTGCTCAGCAATGGGGCCAGGTAAGATATTTAGTAACAGTCGTTCAGACTTTTCTTGGGCTTCTAGCAACTGTCGGTTAATAGCAAAATTTTCTCGCGACAGTTTCTCATAGAAATAAACAGAACAATTACAAATACAGCAGATCCAAAACGTATTGAGTAACAAGCTCGCAGCCGGTAGTCCCGGCGTCACGACCTGCAGCCCCAACAGCGGGTTGACGACTAAGTAATAGACAATGACACCCAGCTGAGAAATTAGATGCAGCGGCCAGCCTACCGGGATCAGCGTCGCTTGAGTAATAAACGAAAGTGCCCAGCTAAACAGATCGGGCTCTGAGATAGGGGTTTGACTGGCTAGCCCTACGTAGGTTTCATGAAATCTATGCAACAGACTAATAGACCACGACGCTACAAGAAAAACTGCCGTCAGGTGTCGGGGGCGATTGCTGTTTTTACGGATCAGTCCCAAACAGAACAACAACAGCCCCATGCGGATCACGTTAGTGACAATCCACAACAGGTCTGCTAGCTCACGACTGCTCAGGTACTTTAGGGTGTCTAACGGCAGAAAGGTAATAAAGTACAAAAGACCAAACAAAATCCCCAAGCGTAGCCGTCGCCGCATAAACTGATGACGCCACTGGTCATAGGTTTTAAACTCATAAATAGGCGCTAGCTTAGGAAAACCAAACATGCTTGAAAAGGTCTGCTGACGGTGCGCACGGTAATTGTGGCATATGGACTTAAACCTTATGCCTGCGCCTCAGCTAGACAGCATGATTTCTTCATACTGCCTAGATTACGCCCAGCAACCATCCGATCGCTGGGCTGTCTTGTCTTTGCGCTAAGAGGGTGTCTAACGTGCTTATAGTCAGCAGTCAAACATCCATCAAAGGGCTCCCCGCTCTCTTAAAACGGAAAACGTAGACCACCGGGTAGGGGAACCACGTCATTGACCTCATCAATGATGCGGTCAGTCACCCGATCGACGACAACATTAGCCACTGCGTTCAGCGCCGCATTGGCAAAGCTGCTGTTGCCTGTGGCCGCGACGTCAAACACACAGCCGTCCATCTGGTCTTCAGCGACACCTGCGGCCTCGCATTCTTCGACAGCAGATTGTAACTCTGCTTCGCTCACGCCGTTTAGCGTCAGGTACTGGTCGGGAAATCCTCGGTTGGTAAAGCTCGCGGTGGTAAACCCGACAGGGTAGTCGAATAGGGACTCAGCTTGGGTAATGCGCCAGCTATCGCCAAACTGCTTGTACAGCTGGTCAAAGTAGGCCGTTTCTAGTTCGTCTACAGGAATAGCAGCGGGTAAGGCGCGACCCAGGGTATTGGTAGCAATACTATAAGTAGAGCGAGCGGGCAGAGCAACGCCGTTGCGACCCACCAGGTCATCGTCAGGATTGCCGTTGTAGTTGCCCAGTAGACCGGTCATTTGGTTGGTGCGATCGCGACCCACCGTCGGCATAATATTAATAAATCGAGCGCCGCTCACGGTGATGAGCTTGAGCGCAACCTGGTCTCCGCTGGGCCAGATAACCGTATAGTTACGGTCATTTTGCCGCTGAATTTCACCGCCGTTGGGTAGAGGAAACGCATCCTCTGCAAAGTCGATAGGGACCCCATCCACCCACATCAAACTGCGGCCGTCGGGGCTATCTTGCACATACATGCCTACGCGGTGATCGCAAACACGCATCGCCACCGCCGTATTTAGCGATAGGCTGCTACGATTTGGCACCTCAGACTGACGGGCCTGCACCTCAAAGTCACGACTGCGATCGTGGGTCAAAATAAACTCACCTACGGTTTGAAACCCATAGTGAAATCCATCAAATGTATTGATGTGGGGATCGCCATAGCTACGTCCCTGCACCACATTTGATGGTACAGACTGATTTTCGCAAAAGCTGGTTTGGGCGGCCGCTGGCTGGCTGGTTACCATCAGACTGGTAAGCAGACCGGTTAAAAACAGCCCTAAGCACCGTCGTAACGATTTTGGGGTCAGGATAGTCATTATGTACATCGATAGGAGTCTTTCCTTTCTACACAGGAGGCTCGAATGATTCCGTCATTAATCGTTGACCTGGATCATCCACAGAAAGGGCCAACGTCCATATCGGTCCGTCCACAAAACTCCAAAAAGCTATCAGGCCCCTGTAGAGAATCTCTACAGGGGCCTGACGATATGAAAGTTAGGCGCCTAGCTATTTTTTGAAGCGTCTGACCGCTTAAGCCGCGACTTTGACTTTGCCAGTGGTGTTCATAGCCTTCAGCATGTGATACGTAATCAACAACTGAGTCAGGGCTAAGGGGTAGCTCTGCAACGTTTCGCCAGTAGTACCGACAAGATTCCCCACTTCCTGATTACCCTCTAGGCTACAGAACTGACCCAGGTAGGGAACATCATTACAGAGAATACGCTCAAGCTGCTGCACCTGCTCAGGTGTAGCATGGCCATCAATGGATAGAACATCTACGGGCTTACCCATGTCACGCTCTAGCCCCAGACGGATTGCCTTACCAAGGTCGCTGTCTAAAATATCAGTAAAGTCAGGGTGAGGAATGGTAGGACGCAGCACCAGATTTACGTTGAGCAGCAGATCGTTGGCCTGCTCTTCAGGTACATCAGGAGGATAGAACGTGACTACCACGTCTGCCCATTTTCTCTGGGGTCGAATAAATGCTTCAGAGTCAGGTTCACGCTGCGCTAGGGCTGCTAGTACAGCCGCTTCGTCATAGCCGCGCTTACGAGTGTCACGCTTGATTTTCCACTTAGTGCGTAGCTCTTCCGGGGGGGCCAAATAGACTTTTACATCGTAGGCGTCCCGGGCAATCTTGCTAGAGTATCCGAGCAGACCTTCTACAATGACAAACTTCTTAGGTTCAATGTACTCGGGAGCATCGAACTCGCCTGAGGTGTGGTTGTAGATAGGCTTTAGAATGGGCTGCCCCTGACGCAACAGACCTAGGTGCTGCTCAATGATGTCAACATAGTTGCAATCGGGATGTAGGGCAGAGATCCCCATTTCCTTACGTTGCTGACGGTCGTAGCGGTGGTAGTCATCGGTGCAGATGGTCGTCACATCATGCTCACCGAGTACCTGGGCAATACCGCGGGTTAGGGTGGTTTTACCAGCGGCACTGTCTCCGACAATGCCGAGGATAATTGGACGCTCTGCCATGGACGTATCTCCTGCTTCTTTAGACTTTCTTAAATTCAGTCGTTAGTTTTATCTTAGGCACCAACGGCCCTGGGCTCAAGAATCTGTGTAAAGGAATACGTCTCGTCTAAGTATTTCAATATTGAGTAGAAATACTCATAACCTCTGTCAAGTAAGCGTTATGGTTCCTGTCAAGGGGCAAAAAAGCAGAAAAGCCTGTCAAAAAAGTTTAGGTTTCATGACCTAAGCTGCGTGGTCCCGCTAGCTGCGTTGTTCTAATTTAAGAACAAGACGGGAACAGAACAAGGCTGTGATAATCGTCCCTATCTGAACCGGGAGAACTCAATCCCCTGAGCTTAATCAGTCACCCAGGCTACCCGCAGCCGATTACGACCCCGCTTAGTCGCAATGTCCAAAGCTTCTTGGGCTTTGCTCAGCAAAAGCTGTTCGCTTTCGGTGGGGTGCTCGGTATCAGTGACGGCTCCGCCAATGTGAACATCTAGAGCAACTTTGGTGCCATCTATCAGGGTTACAGGTTCATCGGTTAGTGCCAGTTTTAGGGTTTCGGCGTATTTCGTGACGGCTTTGACATCTAGCCCCGTTAGGCTACAGGTAAACTGCCCCTGGTTGTCGCTAAACAGCCAGGAGTCCACGGTTAAGTTGTGCTGTAGGACTTTGGCGACAGCAGCCCACAACGACTGATCCTGTTTTAGGCTGCTGTTGGTTTCGGGCTGGCGGCGCTGCGGCGCGACCAGTAAATTGCCCACGGCCTGGGATTTTTCGTTGAGGGGCTGATGTTTCATCTGCTGGAGCAGCGCGCGGGTGGTACGGACAACGGCCGCATCACTAACCAAGCCAGTTGTGCTATCTAGCAGATCTAAAGACTGCAGTAGAGTCTGGTAGCTGTGACGGAGGGTGGCGGCCTTACGCGCCTGACTGTCAGCTTCTTGTTGTTTGGCCATCAGCTGATCTTCTAGGCTGTGGGTCTGTCGTTTCCCTCGAGAAATTCGCCACTCTCGCTTGAGGAACGCCGGTATGGTCACCAGCAGCCCCACCAGCAGTCCAATGCCCAGGGTGATCAACAGCACAGTGGCTAGGTGCTGACGCTCCAGCTGCCAGACTAGGAGATTAATGGTGACCAGCTGATCGTTTTGGAGGGCAAATGCGATCGCAAAAAACGCAATTACCAGACCAAAAATAAGAAATAGCGCCATAGGAAAAATAACTAGCAAACAGCAAGTGCTCCAAGCTTAGTCAAACTGAACATTACTCCGTATCTACCAAAATTGAGAATTTCTTCAATTTTCATACGACCCCGGCAATGACTATCAAGAGCTGTCAAATCCAAATAGGTGTATCAAAATCAAGACTAGTGTTATCGCACGAGGACACATGTAATGGCTGACTTGACCGGTCCCTGGCTAGGCTCCTACTGGCAGGCAAATACGCCTACCCGCTTTGAAGCAACATTTGTACAGGCTCAAAACAGCCTCAGCGGACGAATTGTCGATGACAGTTCCCTAGGAGAAGCCCACATCCAAGGAACCGTCACCGGACGACAGATAACATTTACCAAAAAGTATTTCAATAACCCTGGCTATACCCTGCACTACACAGGCACCGTGTCAGAAGATGGCGACCATATGAGCGGACAATGGCGTCTAGATGCAAGACACAGCGGTGCCTGGGAAGCCCACCGCAGCAACAACGACCTGAGCAAAGAGCTCAATGCCATTCTGGCTAAAAACGCCCCAAAACTGGCCGAAGCCAGCAAATAACAGGTCTATAGCTTTAGCATCACCTCAGGCAGCAGCTCAGCCGGAACCCGATTGAGCGCGTCTTGCTGCCCCTCTAGCCCCAGTAGCTCATAGTGAGCCGAAACGTTGCGAACCAGCGCCTTAAACATGGGTTCATAGACAGCTGAGGTTTTGGGCGTTTCCTGTAGGGCGCTTACATAGTGAGCCAGCGCTCGTTCTAGACTCCCGGCAACTGCGGAGCTGTCGGCAACCCGAGCTAGCCGGTCATAGATACTGCCTAAACAATGGCGAATTGAGGCCGTATCAAGGGTATTGACTGGAGCAATCTCTGATGCCTTAAGCGCGGCTTCATAGGCGATCACCGCATTCTGCTTGTACCGACCTTCAGGGTCTGCCGGAGCATTGGGATGGTTGGCCAATTCCCAAAAGGCGGTGCCTAAGTTGTTATAGGTACTGGCACAGGCGGCGGGGTCAGTGGTGGGAGTGCGGTAGTTAAGGGCATCGCGATAGGCCGCGATCGCATGTTTGAGTAAAAAGATTGGCCGTTCGTGGCGCGACAGACTCCAGTAGGCAATGCCTAGATTGTTTTGGACAGCGGCATAGTCCAGCGGTGCCTGCTCAGGATGATGACAGCTAAGGGCTTCGTTGTAGGCCGCGATCGCTCGATGCAGGTGGGGTTTGGGTGGTTCGTAGTAGGCCAGCTTCCAATACACGGAGCCCAGACTGTTTTGCAGGGTACCGTATTCGTCAGGATTCTGGTCTGCTGACGCGTAGGGCAGGGCCTGACGATAGGCACTAACGGCTTCCTTTAGATAGGTGACCGAATCAGCATAGTTAGCAAGAGCGCTGTAAACAGCCCCCAGGTTACCGTACAGACGACTGGTGGTTTCAGCGTCAATGTTAGAGCAGGTCAAACCCTGCTTGTAGAAGTCAGCGCTCTGGTGCATACCTGCCATCAGGGTCGCCTGATCGCCCTGGATCTGAGCCTGTAGCCAGTGGAGCGTGCCTAAATCATTAAGCCCAGCCGCTCGCTGGTCATCGTCCAACGGTAGCCAGTGCAAATATCTCTCAAAGGTTTTAATCGCCGTTGCTAGCAGCTCTGGGGTAATATCTCCGGACTCGACGCGATCGCGATAGTGATGTCCCAAGGTGCGCGCGGCCTGGACCAGCACCTCCGGTTTGGCTCTCTGGGCTTCTAGCTCTGCTAGGGATTCTAGCGGACTATCTGACGTGATTAAATCAATAGCTGTAGACGTTACAGATGGGCCGGCGGGTTCTTTACGGCTGGTCTGATCATCGACGGCTGGCGTTTCTGGTACGTATGACTCTACTCGTTCAGGGGTGGCGGCATGGCCTTGGGAAATACTAGGCTGCTCTAGCTGGGCTAAATCTTCGCTGAGAATTTGCCAGATATCGGCACTCTGGTCGGTGCTAGCTTGACCATATAGCCCAAGGGGGGCCTGATCCCGGTCGTACGGCTCCACCGGTATCTCAGACTCAGGCTTACCGACAAAGGTAAAGACACCGCTGCGCCACTGCCAAAATTCGGGGGCAGACTGCTGCAGGGTGCGATACCAGGGCCAAGACAGCCACAGCACCAAACTGCTATCAAGGTGAGGCAACAACGACTGAATGCTTTCTAATGAGCGCAGAAAGTGATTTTGCGATCGCATCGGCTGATGGGTCATCGCATTGAGCCCTACCACCTGCAAATGGGGCGTCGGCTTAGATGCTCGCTTTAACCAATGCACAAGCTGCACTACCAAGTCAGGCTGACTGGGGTCAAAAACCAACTCAGCCAGTTCGACCGCACCAAAATCATCGATACTGTCCGCGGCGGCAATATCCAACTGCAGACGATTTGCCAGCTGAGACTGCAGCGTATCGCTATCACACACAGCAATTAAAAGCTGGCGTCTAAGATTGAGCTTGAGAGCCGTTTTGAGACCTTCGTATTGACGTTGATTTAGCCCCAAAACTTTACGGGATTTAAGCTGTGTAGCCACCATAGCGGAGAAAAAAAGGTGTGAAGTAAGCGAGGATCGGGGCAGCAAACACGTGAGGCAAATGGAGGCTGTGCCGAGCCCTTAGACTGCCTTACAAAACAAAACAACCAAGTACCCCCTTTTTCCTTAAAACAGAGCCAACATCAGGAACAAGATGACGAATTGGAACATCCCCGGTCGATTCTGCCTGAGACCTAAGCACTGCTGTAAACTTAATAAGGGCCTAGCCCCGTGACGATACTGTCTAGCAGGTGAACTAAACGCTCCTCCATGTCGATTACGGTAAAATCTTCCATCCGCCAGCATCAGCACTCGGTCATCTGCGAACTGGCTGACATGATTGAAGCGACCTGGCGACAGCATCTCGCCCTATCGCCCTACCACTTGCCCAACGATCTTGGCTATGTTGAGAGCCGACTTGAAGGCGAGCGGCTAGTGATTGAAAATGTCTGCTATCAAACCCCAGAGTTTCGCAAGCTTCATTTGGAACTGGCTCAAGTGGGGCCAAATTTAGACATTCTCCACTGCGTTATGTTTCCTCGCATAGACTATGCCCTGCCAATGTTTGGTTGTGACATTGTCAGCGGTCGCGGTCAGATTAGCGCGGCCGTTGTGGATCTATCACCCACTAGCCCCAACGGTCTGCCCGTTACTTACCAACAGTCTTTAGAAGGTATGGGCACAGCTGGATACACCCAGCCCCGCGAATTGCCCAGCTGGGGTCATATTTTTTCAGACTATTGCTGTTTTGTCAGACCCGTTGGCCCCCAAGAGCATCGTCGTTTTTTAGATCAGGTGCTGCACTATCTAACACTGCACTGCACCCAGGCTATCGCCACCACTCCCACACCCTGGCAGCGGGCCGAGATTTTGGCCGGTCAGCAAAACTACTGCACCCAGCAGCAGCAAAACGACAAAACTCGCCGCATCCTGGAAAAAGCCTTTGACCCAGCCTGGGCCGAACGCTACATGACAACCGTGCTGTTTGACCTGCCCCAGACTGTTTGACTTGCTTCAGACATCGGACCCAGCAATACTAGATGTCTGAATCTCTTTAGACGGCGAAGCGCTGCTTCACCGGCCATGGAATCTTTCTGTAATTTTTTAGGTTAGCCATGCCTTCTACAGCACCTCTTAGTTCAAAAGCCGCAACCACACTCACACCTAAGGCTTCAGGACAGCTGATTGTGTTTACCGGTCCTAGCGGCGTGGGTAAGGGGACACTGTTACAGAAGCTGTTGCAGCAGCATCCCGATATTCAACTCTCTATTTCAGCCACCACTCGGAAACCGCGACCGGGTGAGGTGCACGCCCAGCACTATTATTTTGTCTCACGGGCAGAATTTGAAACGATGGTAAGGCAGGGACAGCTGCTGGAGTGGGCTGAGTTTGCTGGCAACTACTATGGCACCCCACGTCAGCCGTTAGACACGATGATCGCCCAAGGTGATCTGGTCATTCTTGAAATTGAGCTAGAGGGAGCACGGCAGGTACGGAATACGCTGCCCACGGCCCAGCAGATTTTTGTACTCCCCCCCAGCCTAGAGGAATTGGAGACTCGGATTCGGCAGCGGGGTCAAGATGCTGACGCTGCGATCGCAAAGCGTCTGGCGCGCGCGCGTGTAGAAATCGCCGCCGCCGAGGAATTTGATATTCAAATCATCAATGACGACCTAGAGCGGGCGCTCAAAGAACTAGAGCAGGCCATTTTTACTCCGCCGCCGGCGGCACCCCTGCCATTACCACCAGAGACTCAATCACCGACTTAACTAAAGGCGCAGCCACCGTTGAACCATAGGCATCTTCTCCTAAGGGTTCATCGATTACGGCCAGCACCACATAGCGAGGATTTTCCACTGGCAAAATTCCCACAAAGCTAACCAAGCGACCGTCGCCATACTCGCCATATTCATTGGCTTTTTGGGCAGTCCCCGTTTTCCCACCAATGCGATAGTTGGGTACCTGCGCGGGTTCGCCAGATCCAGACTCCACCACCGCTTCCATCATTTCCACAACGGCCTGGGTCGTCTCACGGGAAAACACCTGCTTGGCAGCCGGACGCTCCGGTTGCCAGGTGGGCTCTCCGTCTTGGTCCACCAGTCCCCGCACCACATGGGGAGTCACTAGCTTACCTCCATTGGCTAACGCTGCATGCAGCTGAATTTGCTGCATCGGATTCAGCGAAAATCCTTGACCAAATGCGGTTGTAGCCGCTTCTACCGCACTGTTAACAAATTGAGGACGGCTCTTGAGCTGGGCAGCGGCCTCTGCTGGCAGTTCAATGCCGCTGGGGTCACCCAAACCTAGCTTTTCTAGCCAGTCGTAGTAGTCGGAGCGCTTTAGCCGCTCCATGATGTGCACCATACCCACATTGCTAGAGTGGCGCAGAATGTCGGTAATGGTAATGGAGCCTCGCCCGCCGACAGCCGTATAGTCAACGTTTTGAATGGTCCACTGGTCGTACTGGAGACGACCTTCGTCATAGATATATTCGTCGGGGACAATGAGACCGGCTTCAAGTGCGATCGCAACGTTGATAGGCTTAAATGTTGAACCTGGCTCATACAGGTTGCTAACTGCCCAGTTTCTAAACTGCTCAACATCCGCCTCATAGTAACGATTAGGATCATAGGTGGGCGTCACGGCTAGCGACAGTACCGCTCCATCGCGACTATCCATCACAATCACGGCCCCTTGCTTGGCTCCGTGTCGCTGCACTGTAGCCTCTAGGTTGCGCTGAGCAATACGCTGCAAACGACTATCCACCGTCAGCTGTAGCCTCAGACCGTCACGACTGGGCTGCTGATGAAAGGCATGGGGTAACGGCACATCTTCCAGTTCGTACAGCAGCTTTTCCTGTAGCGCATACTCCAAGCCTGCCTGAGGCTCTCCTTCAAGATTGATATATCCCACCAGCTGAGACATCAGCGCCTGCTGTGGGTAAAACCGTTGCTGACTAGGCAGTAGCTCCAGCCCATCCAAACGCAGCCCGCGCAGACGCTCTGCCAGCTCTTCAGACACATCTACCGCCACCTGGATGCCAGTTTCTTGCTCATTAAAGCGACTGAGCAAACTAGCTGAAGACTTGCCTAGCACACCTGCTAAGGCCTGAGCCATTTCCTCACGAGAGCGACCAAACAACATGGGATGGGCATAGATCGTATACACCACCCGGTCCACCGCCAGCACATTACCCTGACGGTCGATAATAGGACGTCGCGAGGCCTGGGGAACCTGCGGCAGGTTTTGCCGCTGCTCTTGAGCCTGGGTCTTAAGCTGATCGCCCATTACCAGCTGCAAACGAGCCAGGCGAGTACTCAACCCCACCATAGCCAGCACCATCAGCCCCCAAACCGTTACCAGTCGAAATCGAGGCGATGATAAATAGCGCGGTCTACGAGTTGGCTGACGAAGCGCTGGGTCAAACGACGGCTGAACCATAGATTACGAGACAGACAAACAATTCAGACAAAGCTCATGCACCCCAAAGTGCCCATCAGACGTCCAGACGGCTTCGTCCCCAACGTCCCCTAATAGCCTAGCGGATGGGGCATAGGAGCCTTTGCTTCAGGCTCCGCAGAACGCTCAACCGACGGACGCGGCGGAGCTGGTGACAAGAAAATAGTACGTTTTGGCTCCAAGGGTTTAAATCCAGCCGCAGGAGACTCTGCATGCTCAGCCATACTATGCTTCAAAGTCTCATTGGCGGTCGTTACCTGCTGGGTGGCAACCTTTAGTCCCTCTAGGTGCTGAAACGAGCGGGCCACCGTTTTATCTAGATACACCGTCCAACTGTAAATCACGAGGGCGGTGGCCACCAGTCCACCAGTAATCACAGTGGAGCCCTGCTGGACGCCTACTAGCAGCTTAAGTCCCAGAGGGAGCCGCGGCGTTTTTGGCAGCTGCCTAACATCAGCAGGAGTCGCTGGTGTAGAGGGAATCGCTCGAACAGACGCACCGGAAAACGGTTTAACAGTGGACTTAGACGATGAGCGCAGCAATACCAGATTCTGCCTACTCACCCCTGTTACGGTTTCTGCTTTATCCTGATCAGCCCTGACGGCAAAACCCACTCGATTACTCCTACTACATACCCACTAAACATGCCGCCCTGTGCGCTAGAGCTAAGCCCAATAAAAACACACTGCGGTCAGTTTTCCACACTTCACCAAAAAATACCAGAAAAAGCTATCGCTCCAAGTATTATTTAGCACTCAATGCAAAATTCAGTCCAACCAACTCTAATGTTTCAGCCGTCGGCAAGCTGTATCAGGAACTGCCATAGCCTGCCCACTATTTTCAAAATTGAGCACATGCTACAGGAGCCTTTCCCCAAGGACAAGACTCAAAAGACAATAGCGGCTATAGATATTCCCGTCTCTAGCTTTTCAGCACTATCAATGACTGTTAATGAGCCATTTTAAAATGGCTGCCCTGATTGGCATTCTCAAAGCAAAAAAGCCCCCTGCTTGTTAGCGTAGGGGCTTTTTATCGGTATCTAGCGTATTTGGTTGTAGAACAAACCTACTCGGCTGTTACCAGCTCAGTGCTACCACGACGACGACCGCGGGTCAGGCTGTTAAACAGCATTTGACCAATTGCCTTCACCAAATTACCTTCCAACTCTTGGAATAGCACCATGTTGGTACCAAAGGCATCATTGGCCTCTTCAACGATGCGATCGGCCATCGCATCATCTACAGGAGCGGCGTCGATTGAGCTACGGTACTGGGCCTTAAATGCACTTTCATCAGGAATCGTCGGAAACTCATAGAAAGCCACCCCTTCATCATCTGCCAGATTCATCGCCCGCTGGGCAATGTTCTTAAGAATCTGTCCACCGGACAAATCCCCCAGATAGCGGGTGTAAGAATGCCCCACCAGTAACTCAGGAGACTGGTTCGAAACTTCCCGAATACGGTCAACATACGCCTGACCAGCGGGAGAGATTGAGACTTGCTCTCGCCAGTTAGGGCCGTAGTAATAGGCTAAATCTGTCTCAAGTGTTTCCTTACGATAAAGTTCGGGGTAATAGACCGAGGACACTACTGGGTGATCCTTGTGACGCTCCAGCTCCTCTTCCATAGCAGCGTACACATAGTAGAAGTTGGCTACTAGCTTGCGGTAAGACTTCTTCTCAACAACGCCACGCAAGAAACAGCGAACAAAACCTACGTTCTCGGCCATTGTGTGCGCTTTCTGCGTACCTTTCTTGAGCTTCTCGGCTAAATTGCTGCTCATACTAAATATCTCGACGTTAAATGGAGTTTAATATCGTCCGTCGTACGCGTAAGACGACGAATCAAATGATTCTAGGGACATCGCCACATTTGTTACCGTAGACCGTTTTGATGAGGCTTTTCATTACATTTTTTTACGCTCACCAGAAGGAACACACCTTTAAAAGATGCTCCTAGAAGCCGACAGTCGGCCTTCTACATCAGCTTCGCAGTCGCGTTCCTAATTATCAGGCACGTATTATTTCGAAATCTTTCGCAACGTTATCCTAGGAATTCTGAAAAATTTGGTTGCAGCTTAGTTACATACCGGTCAGTCCAGACTGGCGGCCCCAGACTTACAAACTCAGGATCGTTAGATATCGGTACTCAGTCGAAAAACCGGTCCAGAGCCGCTTTTAGTTCCGTGAGTTCTTCCTCAATATTGCCTTCCGTCACGGCCCGACTGATGCATTCACTGATGTGTTCATCCAAAATCAGCCGGGCGACCCGGTCGAGCGCACCGCGCACCGCTGCAACCTGGACCAACACATCAGGGCAGGGTCTACCTTCATGCACCATGGTCTTAATGCCGCGTACGTGGCCCTCAATCCGAGATAGACGGTTAACAATACGTTTGAGAGATTCTGCACTGTGGGCATGGCCATGACCATTGGCATCATGGGAATGGGAAACAGTGTTTGAAGCAGGACTCGAAGGATGCATCTAGTAGGTGGGATTAGGTAAAAAAATAACGAACGCCTCTAGAGACATTCGTTAATTATTGTTACGCCTTCACGTTTTTTTGTCATCTTCGACAGATTTTGTGCAGGGGGTATTTACTATCCCTTCAGCCAGCGAGCAACGTCTTTGGCATGGTAGGACAAGATTAAGTCAGCCCCTGAGCGCTTAAAGCTCATCATAGTCTCCATAACCAGCTTCTCTTCATCTACCCAGCCATTGAGGGCAGCCGCTTTTACCATAGAGTATTCACCTGATACGTTATAGGCAGCCACAGGTAGGTTACTAGCTTCTTTGACCCGCCAAATAATATCCATATAGGCTAGGGCTGGCTTCACCATCAGCATGTCAGCGCCTTCGGCGATGTCCAGCTCAATTTCTTTGATGGCTTCTTGACCGTTAGCTGGGTCCATCTGATAGGTGCGTCGGTCACCAAACTGAGGTGCCGATTCAGCAACATCACGAAACGGTCCATAGTAGGACGATGCATACTTAGCGGCATAGGAGAGAATCGGAATATTCTCAAACCCGGCCTTGTCTAGCCCTGAGCGAATAGCGCCCACAAAGCCATCCATCATGCCTGAAGGAGCAATAATATCGGCTCCAGCATTCGCTTGAGAAACCGCCGTTTTCTTTAGCAACTCCAGGGTGGGATCGTTGAGCACTCGCCCCGTTAGATCGCCCACATCTAGATAACCACAGTGGCCGTGAGGGGTATATTCACAAAGACAGGTATCGACAGTTACGATCAGTTCAGGGACAGCTGCCTTAACCGCTTCTGTTGCTTTTTGTACGATGCCACAGTCATGCCAGGCACCGGTTGCGTCATCATCCTTGCCGTCGGGAACGCCAAATAAAATAATTGACGGAATACCGAGGTCGTAGACTTCCTTGGCTTCTTCTACGATTTTGTCCACCGATAGCTGATAGACACCGGGCATCGACTTCACCTCGTTGGCAACACCTTCACCAGGTACCGCAAACAGCGGATAGATAAAGTCGCTAGTCGTCACGATATTCTCGCGGACCATACGGCGCAGTTGAGGATGAGCGCGCAACCGACGAGGGCGATGAGTTGGAAACATGTCAGTCCTTAAAAAAAGCCAAGGTTTAATTCACCAGTTTAAAACCTGCTTGGAGCTTTGCTTTTGGTCACATAAAAAAAGTAATGTTCTTAAATTTTATTGGGCTATCTTCTACGAAGGACCCACACATAGGGTTCAAGAACCGGAACCATAGACGATAGAGTAGGTCAGGCGTTGCTGATCCTCGGTATGATTTTTGCCCATGCAATTTGCTAATGAGACTCATTGATAAATTGCGTCATTTTTCGAATCAGTAACGGCGTCGACCATCGTCACCGTGAGGAATAGAGTAGGTGTTTGCAACGGCAGAGTTGCTGTGGGCTTTAATCGGCTTAATTTTGACCATCGGCGGGACCTGGCTGGAGGTGTTTGTGACCAACGGCCCCTGGTACTGGTCTAGCGGAATAGAGGTCCTTTCGCTGGGGGTAAGCTTCCAAGTAGGGGCCGTATTGCTGATTGGCTGTCTGGGGGGGCAAAATGCAGCGGCGCTCTCCCAAGTTGCGTATCTCAGTTTGGGGCTTTTTCTGTTCCAAGCATTTGACCTGCAGGTCTTTACCCAAGGGGGTGGATTCAGCTATTTACGAGAACCCAGCTTTGGCTACCTGTTGGGGTTTGTCCCAGCTGCATGGGTGTGCGGTCATTTGGCATTTTGGGAAACGCTCAAGCTAGAAACATTGGCGTTAAGCTGTTTGGCCGGACTGTTAACTATCCATGGGGTAGGGTTGGTGTATTTACCTCTGGCCTATGTATTACAGTGGACTGGAGAGAATGCGCCGTCTCTGGCTGAGGCTATTTTTACTTACTCCGTCGCGCCTATTCCGGGACAGCTGATTTTGGTCTGTGCGGTTTCGGTATTGGCCTATGGGATGCGTCAAGTCATGTTTTATTAGCGTCGTCTTTGCAGCATGGGCAGATTAAGAAAACACAAAATCAATCGCCTGTTCTGGGTAGCGGCTTTTGTCGGGCTTTTTTTAGACCAGGTAACCAAACACTGGGCTGTTCAAACCTTTGAGTTGGGCACTCCTGTTACCATCATTCCAGGGGTATTGAACTTTACCTACGTGCTCAATCGCGGTGCAGCCTGGAGTATTTGTAGCGGTGATGGCTGTCGTTGGATACTGCCGTGGCTGTCAGTTATCGTCAGCATTGGCATTGCTGGCTATGGTTTCTTTGTGCGGATTGAGGACCGCTGGGAGCGGGCAGGCTGGGGCTTTATCTTAGCGGGGGCGCTAGGAAACGGCGTTGATAGGGTCAAAGCAGGCGAAGTGGTGGATTTTATCCAAGCGTTTCCGGTCACGCGATTTCCTGTGTTTAATTTGGCGGATATTTGGATCAACGTAGGTATTATCTGTTTGTTGATTGCTATTTTGCTAACGGCAAAACGAGAGCAGACACGTTCATAGGCAATCTCTACAGCCGTCGGCTCTAAAACAGATGTCTTGGAGTCAAATGTCTTGGAGTCAGAAGAGAAAGCGACAGCTTTTTCAGTGTGGGCTTAGAATGGGTTGTACCTCCAATGGAGGCATCCCTACTGCTGGTGAATAGCCTCGTGGCAGGCTTTAATGACCCATTAATAGTCTGTCATCAGCTGCCTGGATATCCGTAATCGTTGTGGTGCTGGCTGTATCTGCAATCAATTGTTCAGGACCAGTGAGCTACAGTTGACCTGTATTTTGCATCTCTACTACCCAACATTACCCAACGTTTATGTCATAGGATGACCCAGCCGCCTCGCCGTACTTCATCGCCGCCACGAACTATCCTGGGGACCATGACCCAGGTGATTCAAAATGTTGCTCGGGTAGATTTTAATAAGTTAGCTCTAAAGCCAGGGGCACGGGTGCCCAAGCTGGTGGTGGATTATGACAACCAGCGCCAGGAATACGACCTAGTAGGCGATCACTATGTGCTGGGTCGTAGCTCCAAGAACTGTGACATTGTGGTGCGCAGCCCGCTCGTCAGTCAAACCCATTTGTCTTTAACTCGCGATCGCACCCAGCCAGGCAACCCATTTGTCCTCAAAGACAACAAGTCAACTAACGGCACCTACTGCGGAAAAAAACGGCTGAAAACCTTTAAGCTTCAAGACGGTGATATTCTCAGCCTAGGCCCCAAAGAACTTAACGACGCGGTTACCCTTCGCTTTCAAAATCCCGCCCCGTGGTATCTCAAAACGATTCGCTACGGTCTCTACGGTATTACCGGCAGCGTTGCCTTAACGGCCTTTTGGGTGGTGGCCATTGAGTGGCCCAAAATTCCAATTCGTCCGATTCCAGAGTCGGTGCAGGGACCTGTATCGATCTATGGCAATGAAAACGGCGATCGCGTCCTAATTAACCCGGTCAACAACCAGGCCCATATCGAAAAATCACGGCTGCGGGAGTACTCTCAATATCTGCCCCAGGCGGTAATTGCCTCCGAAGATTCACGCTACTACTGGCATCTGGGGGTAGACCCCTGGGGGATTGCCCGCGCTGCAAAAACAAACATTAGCAGCGGCAGCATCCAAGAAGGGGCTAGCACCCTGACCCAGCAGCTGGCCCGCACTATCAACCGCGAATACGTCGGTAGCGATGACAGTGCCATGCGCAAGATTCGTGAAATGATTGTGGCCCTCAAGCTAGAAACGTTTTACAGCAAAAATCGCATCATGCTGCTGTATCTCAACCGGGTTTATTTGGGCAACAACCTTTACGGGTTTGAAGACGCGTCTCAATTTTATTTTGATAAATCGGCCAAGGACCTAAATATCCAAGAAGCCGCCACGCTGGTGGGGATTTTACCGGCCCCCAATGCGTTTAATCCGGTGCAGAGCTATGATGACGCCCTAGACTATCGCAACCGGGTGATCGAGCGCATGACAGTGCTCGGTATGATCAACCAGGAAGACGGACGTCGGGCCCGGCGATCTCGCATTGAAATCAGCCCTAAAGCCCGCAGACAGCTCCAGAGCATTCGAGCCCCCTATTTTTACAGCTATATATTTGATGAGCTAGACCAGATTCTCGGACTGGGACTGGCCCGAGAGGGTAATTTTCATGTCGAAACCAGTCTAAATTTAGCGGTGCAGACCCAGGCAGAAACCTCAATGCGCTCAGGTATTGCCAATCTGGGGGACCGCGCTGGATTCTCCCAGGGGGCGCTGGTTACCCTGCAGTCATCTACCGGTGAAATTCAGGCCCTAGTCGGCGGCGCAGACTACAGCCAAAGTCAGTTTAACCGAGCCTCTCAGGCCGTCCGTCAGCCTGGTTCCACGTTCAAAATTTTTGCCTATGCTAGCGCTTTAGAGCAGGGAATTTCGCCCAGTGCCGGCTTTAGCTGTGATAGCCTCAACTGGGGTGGTCAGTTTTATGAAGGCTGTCGTACTGGTGGCGGCTCTCTAGATATGTACGATGGCTTTTCCCTCTCAGAAAATGTAGTCGCTTTGCGGATAGCGCGAGAAGCGGGTTTAGACAATATTGCAAACCTGGCGCGCACCATGGGGATTGAATCTGAGCTAGACCCGGTGCCGGGCCTGGTGCTAGGGCAAAGCGGGGTGACCCCACTGGAAATGACAGGAGCGGTCAGCGCGATCGCAAACAATGGCAGCTGGAATCGCCCCCACGGGATTCAGCGCGTATTAGACAGTAGCGACTGTGCCGATAGTCGCGATCGCAATACCTGTCGCGTCATCTTTGACTTTGCCACCGACAGTCCTGACGCTAACCAAGAAGTGCTCACCCCCAACACGGCTCGCACCATGACGACTCTAATGAGAGGCAGCGTTGACGGGGGTACAGGTAGAAATGCCTATTTAGGATTAGGAGAAGCTGGCAAAACCGGCACCACCAACGATGGCGTAGATCTATGGTTTGTTGGATTTGTCCCCAGTGCCGATCTCGTTACCGGTATCTGGCTTGGCAATGACAACAACGATCCCACCTACAGCAGCAGTTCCCAAGCAGCCCAGCTATGGGGTAACTACATGGGACAGGTGGTCAAGTAGCCAGCGTTAACTGGGCCCTTCAGCTGATGCGCGTCCGTCAATACTGGAGTGGCTCTAAACAATCAGCTCAAAACCACCTACATCTAATGTTTTCAAGCAATTCAATTCGCTTAAAATAGAGCCTTGTAGGCAAGAGGGTAGTTTTCATGCTCGACGAACAGGCAAAAAAGACGATGCTGCGCAAGATTCCCCACGCGCTTTACATCTGCGGGGTCAAAGATGGGGAAGAGGTCAATGGCTTTACCGCTAGCTGGGTTATGCAGGGCTCGTTTGCTCCACCGCTGGTGATCAACTGCGTCAAAGCCGACTCCACCTCCCATGCCATGATCAAAGCCAGCGGTGTCTTTGCCCTTAGTGTTTTAGAAGATGGCCAAAAGGAAATAGCTCAAAACTTCTTCAAACCCCTACGCCGTGTGGGCAACAAATTTGAAGATATCGAGTTTTATCCGGGGCCCGAAACAGGCTGCCCCATTATCAAAGACACCCTCGGCTACGTAGAGTGCACTGTAGTTAGTGCCGTTGAACATGGCGACCACACCGTCTTTGTCGGCGAAGTCATCGGAGCTGGTGTACACCGTGAAGGGGATGCGCTGCTGCTATCAACAACAGGTTGGAACTACGGCGGTTAGAGTAATTCTGAATAGTTGTTAGTTATCTTTTGCAATGCCCCTAATCAAAGTTCAAACTTCTGTCGATGCGCCCTCTAAAGGGGCGGTCGAAGATATGCTCAAGCAGCTGTCAGCCAGCCTCGCCAAACATATTGGCAAACCAGAGTCCTATGTGATGACTGCATTTCAGCCTGGCACCCCCATGACCTTTGGCGGCAGCACCGATCCCACCTGCTACATTGAGATCAAAAGCGTGGGCACCATGGGCAGTAAAACTAAAACCATGAGCCAAGAATTCTGTGCTCAGGTTCAAGCAGCATTGGGCGTACCTCCTGATCGTACTTATATCGAATTTGCCGACGCGGATGGAGCCATGTGGGGATGGAACGGCAGAACGTTTGGCTAGACACCGCTAAACGCTCATAGTCTTTGAAAATAGCTGCAGCCGATTTAGAGCTCGAGAAAAATCGTCAACGACGATGTACTGAGTCAATCGGCATCAGCTATTGTGCCCCAAATTCTTGTCCTAAAAAGTAAGAATACAGAAGGGTTTAGCGGCTAATCAAAGCCAGATGAATCAAGGTCATTTAATCAGGTGATCTACATCACAGGAGCTGACCTATGGATGTTCTTTAATTAGATCAATGAGGGATTTGCAATAGCAAAACCCAAGCTAACTATGATAAACCTGTGCGTTAAGCACATCCTACAAACAACTTGATATGTGTAATCAGCCCCGGCAGTAATGTCGGGGTTATTTATTAGTTTTAAACTCTTCTTCTGACTACATAGATCAGGCTTTATCACATTAACCAGCACACCCAATACTGGTGATTTACATCACATTATTCCATCTTTTTATAGGAACATAAATCATACAAAATAAAATTGATGACTTTCTAATTTATTCTTGGAATCTTTATCTGATAATAGCTCCAGACTTTCTCAATAGTAATAAAACCTAGCTTTAGTCATTCTTCAATCAAGTTTACAGGGTATTTACGGTGGTGGTTCCCAAAAATGATTACATTAGATTTGTGCTTGAAGCACATCTTATGAGTAACCCTATATGTGTAATCAGCCCCGGCAGCAATGTCGGGGTTATTTATTTGGCTTTAGCATACTTTTTAAGGCTCTTTTACAGACTACTTGTATCAGCCTTTTTTCTTTTAAAGAATGGTCTCAGCTGTATCAATTTAGCTCCATACAATGGGATGCTGCCCAAGGGCTAAACCGCCCTAACCTCTACGCGCCTCCAGGGTGCCACGAGTGACACCAAGCTGATTAGCAAGCTTTAGACTCTGCCACAGCTGACGTCCGGTGAGTTCACCTCGAAGCTGCTGCTGGTAATAGGTAAGAATTTGTTTGACCTGAGCCGGGGTTTCGTTTAGAAAGTCAATTCGAAAGTGGCGAGCACCCTGCTCAATCAGACGGGGGATAAACTCGGCCCCTGTTTGAGCAACACCGTTATACAGGGTATTGCGACAGCCAGCGTCCGCGTGTAAAACATGTTCGGTGCCGGTGCGATCGCGCAGCACCACCTTATGCTGCTCACAGGGACGACCGCAGTTAGTAAAGTCGGTACCCTCCGATAAAAACGCACAAAATACACAGTGCTCCATATGAAACATCGGCATGTGCTGATGCACCGTAATATCAAACCAGCTAGGGGGGCTGGTCGCCAGCAGATCCAGCAGCTGAGTAACATTTAGGTCATAGCTTGCCGTCAGTCGCTCTAACCCAAACGTCGTCTTAAAATAATCAGCGGTGATGGGATTCGCTACATTGAGCGAGAAATCTCCCACACAGGGCCGGTCGGCAAAGAATTTAAGATGGTCATAATTACGTACTAAATAACCATCCGCATCAGACTGACGGACCTGTTTGAGAATATAGTGCTCGCCAGGTTTTGTAATCCGAGGGGGGGCCACATAGAGTTTCGCCTTGGGATTTAGCTCACGGGTTAGCGCTACTGCATCACCATAGTGCGTCGGATTCTCCAGCTCGCAGTAAATGGTAGTCAGATCCGATGCCAGGACCGACCGCAGCTGAGGCAGACTGCGCACTAACGGCACTAAGGTAGGCGAACACTCGGATTGGGGCAGCACCTTGGGAAGTAAATCCGGGTAGGTGTGCTCTGTCTGTAGCTGCCAGTGTCGTGGCTTTTGTCGCTGCGTCAACAGCTGATCTACAAGCGCTCGCCGCAGATGATTCAGCTCACTGACCGGCAAAATCAGGCCGTCCGTCAGATGATTCTTTAAGGTACCTAGCTTAAACGGTGTATTCCCCAACCGAGAAAGCTGTTGTGTCAACGTTTCGGACGTTAGGGGCTTATTTCTCGCCACATCTAGAGAGTTGACTGACGTGGCCTTAGCAATATGTCCTTGGGGATCGGTGGCTAATGCAGTGATTGGTTCCCCCTCGTCTCCATATATCTCAATATCGATCGGCTGTTGTACACCGGGTCGATCGCCGCTGTAGCTTTGCCGTAGGGTTTTCTCTAGTACCTGATCTGATGTCTTCCAAACCTTGTATCCAGGCTTCACCCGCCGTAGATCGACGCTATGCTTGCCAAAACTCAGACAGATATCGCCTCCTTTTTGCTCTACCCCATAGATGCGGCCTCCCTGGTCAGTGTCGGGATGGCCAGAATCAAATACGATCCCGTCTCCAGCTTTGACGGGGACCTGGGTCTGCATTTGCACCTGATGCTTTGTAACCCGTGTTACTTCTCCTAGATACACGCCCCGTTTTTTAGCAAAGCGGCCATGGACTAGCTCCTGGTTGTTGATACCACGAAACCAGCCGGTGTAGAGACCTCGGGAAAACGCCATTTCCAGGCTGTAGCGCTCATCCGGCGTCGGCTGATAAGATGCGGGACGATTACCGAGTTTTAGAGAAGACTTTTTAGCCGACCGAGGGGAAGAATTCTGTTGCCAAGTTCGGTCTAACGCCTGACGATAGACCTGGGTAATATTTGCCACATATTCAGGTGTTTTTAAGCGCCCTTCAATCTTGAGGCAGCTGACGCCAGACTGGATTAAATCAGGAAGAACAGGCAGCCCTGAGAGATCCTGTGGACTCAGAAGATATTGTTGATCGCCTAGCTCTATAAACTCTCCATCAACCTTCATATCGTAGGTCATACGGCAAGCCTGAGCACATTCGCCTCTGTTGGCAGAGCGCCCACCGAGAGATTCACTGGTAAGACACTGCCCGGAATAAGCCACACACAGAGCCCCGTGAACAAACACCTCTAACGGCAGCGCGATATCCGCTGTTTGCTGTTGAATTCTCTCAATATCTTTTAGCGAGCATTCTCTCGCTAGAACCACTAGCTGAGCACCAAGACGATGAGCAAACTCCACACCCGCCGCCGAGGTCACCGTCATTTGCGTAGAACCGTGGATGGGAAAATCGGGCGACAGATGACGAATTAAACGACACAGACCCACATCTTGAACGATGGCGGCATCCACACCTGCTGCCATCATGGTGCGCAGGTAGCGTTCTGCAGCCGCTAGCTCGGCTGGAAAAATCAGCGTATTAAAGGTGACATAGCCTTTTACACCCCGACTGTGGAGAAAGGCCATGAGTTCAGGCAGATCGGCTTCGGTAAAATTTTGCGATCGCATCCGCGCATTAAACCGATCTAGACCAAAATAAATCGCATCGGCCCCATTCTCCACCGCTGCCTTGGCACAGTCCCAGGTCCCCGCTGGCGCTAATAATTCAGGGCAGTGTCTTGCCATACTCAATCTTTACAAACTTGCTCTCATATTATGGCGTCTGTTCCCCAAGTTAAGACCATGGGGTGCAAGGCAGCGTCTCCCCCACAATTTTCATAAAAAATTCCACAATAGGGTATCGACCAAGCAAGGACCAAAAATCATGAACCGTCACCATTGGGCTTTAGGCTTATTCACCGCAGCATCCGTCATAGCAACCCAGCAGGCAGGGGCTATCGAGCTGGCCGGTGGAAGGACGGCATTCATTAGACCGCCCCAGTTTATTGAGGCATCTACGACTAGAAACTACGTCATGCGGCGCAATGCCACCTACTTCTTTACGCTAGAGATGCCCAGCGATGCTGACGCGTCCTTGCAAAGTGTCGTAATTGCGCCGCAAAATTTGACCCGTCACCTGCGCCCCTATCACCTAGAAGAAACCGTTGCCTTTGCCGAATCTTCTGGAGAAGCCCGAAGCTCGCTGGATATAAGCGGGGTTTCCATCGATGAAGAGACTAAAGCCGTCACCGTAGATTTCGATCCTCCCGTCGCTCCCGGTCAGCTAGTCACTATCGGTCTGCGCCCTACGCGCAACCCTCGTTTAGACGGTACGTATGTTTTTCGAGTTACGGCTGTTCCAGTGGGAGATCGGCCTCAGGCCCATATCGCCGGTCATGGTCGTCTCAACTTTATCGATAACGATCGCGGTCGCATTTACGACTAGCGCCTACTTGCCGAGAGCCGCATCTAGAACCTGCCGAGCTTCTTTGGCATTTTCGCGGGCATCGCGATAGCGCAAATTGCTTTGGGCAAAGGTTTTAAGGACCTTAAAGCCGCTCTTAAGCTCTTCTAGCTGTTCTTCCTCGATCACATCATCGGTAAACAATAGGTCTACTAGTTCTCTGACCTGGAGGGCTTCAGATCGAGAGCTTTGCACCTTGACTTTTAAGTTTGCCAGGTTGCTTAGTACCTGCACCGCATCAACAACCGCATTCTCCTCAGGGGTGGGCTCTGTCTTGTGTTCTTTCACTTCAATAAAATCCTTTGGGGTAAAGCCATCATCTAAGTCAGCCGTCAGCTCACCGTCACTCATCATTTCCAAAAGCTGGTCCATCGCCTTTTCACAGGCTTTAGCCGAATCGCGGCCAGAAATAGTAATCAATACATCTTCGGGGCTCTGGGGAATCGTGTACTGAACCATTGAATAGTATATTTGTACCTACCAGCAATATCAACAATACTACCGGATCGTGCCATTCACAGCAAAACGCTCTTGACCATTAGATCAAGAGCGTTTCAAATCTTAAAAGTTTCACCGCAGCGCCGTCTTACCTCAGTTTTTGACCTGGAAAATCCAGGTGGGCCCGTGGTCGCGATTTATAGTTTCCGGGTACAAGCCCGGTATACTGCCACCGCAATCCTTTTCGATGCCCTTAAGTGAAAAGCATAGATCAAGAAACATTGTTGGCAGTCACCAACGCCGTAGTGAAACTACCGTCATCATAACCAACTGCCCTGGGGAATCGACAAGGGTTGATCGATAGAGATGATTGAGCGGTTTTCTACACCTCAATCACTATTTCAAATCAGACCGCCAAATCAAACCCAGGGGGGTACCACAGCGCTTCAACCTGACGGATCAGCTGGTCTAGCTCATTGGGGGTGTGGATGAGATCGCACGTTAAGGTAACATGACCCAACTTACGCCCCACACGGGATTCACCTTTTCCATACCAGTAAAGATGGGCTCCAGGCAGTACGGCCAGCGCGGCTCGCTTTTCGGCATAGTCTGAGGTGGATGTTTCAAATCCAAGCAGATTGACCATTAATGTCTGGGGGCAGGTCAGCTCAGGTGAGCCCAGGGAAAACCCGCTAACGACGCGCAGCTGTTGCTCAAACTGCGATGTCTCACAGGCATCTAGCGTGTAGTGACCGGAATTGTGGGTGCGTGGAGCAATTTCATTGATCAGAACCTGGTCGTCATCAGTTAGAAATAATTCGATGCCAAAGACACCCACCACATCAAGCGCGCTCATCAGCGTCTTAGCAATGTGGGCCACTTGCTGCCGGACGCGATCGCTCACCCTAGCCGGCGCAATCACCCGACGACAGACCTGATCGATCTGTTGGGATTCAACCACAGAATAGAGAGCTATTTCCCCCGTCTGCGAGCGCGCCACCATCACCGCTAACTCTCGCTCAAAGGGGACAAAGGCTTCTAGCAAAACCGGCTGATAGTCGAGCTGCGCCCAGGTACTCTGAACCGCCTCAACGTCCTTCAAAATAAATGTGCCCTGACCGTCATAGCCATGACGTCGAGTTTTTAGCGCCAGGGGCAGTCCCACTGCCGCCACCTTGTCTGCTAGCTGGGGCAAATCAGCCTTGGAATCCAAGGTAACAAACTCAGGAGAGGGTAGCCCTAGATCCGAGCAATAGCGTCGTTGGTCATATTTATCGAGCAGCGGCTCTAGACACCGCAGCTGAGGATAATACTTAATTCCCTGCTGTTCAAGTGTTTGCAGCGCTGGTAGATCGATAAACTCATTTTCAAAGCTAATGACGTCACACTGCTTGGCTAAAAGGGCCGTTTTGGCAGCATCGGCTACAGTCCCTAAAACCACATCATCAGCCACACTAACGGCGGGGTCTGACTCAGCTGGGGTTTGAACAACTAAACGTACGCCTAATTTTTTTGCCCCGGCAGCCATCATCCAGGCCAGCTGACCACCGCCGATAATGCCGACTTTTTTTGCTGTCTGTCCCATGGGCTAGATGAAGAATACAAAAGAAACGATCGGGTAGCTTCTCGCTATTGCTGTAGGCCGATCTGTTGAAAATGCTACACGACAACCTCTGAATAGAGGAACTCTCCACCGGGGATCGGCAGCGCCAGCTTTAAAACCGTCCCCTGTCACAGACATCAGATGTTTTTTTGAGGATGATGGCCATAATATATCTTTACATTTTCTGGGGGCAGTCTAGTTCGTTCCAATCGTCCACTCAATCGTAGCGCTCTGCTTATTTATGACTCAGACAACGGTCAACCCCAAAACGTCTTCGTTAGAACTCTTTTCTCAACTTTTAGAACAGCTCTCTCAAGGCCCTGTGGTTTTGGCTATCGTCACAGCTACCCAAGGTCAAGTAGTCTCCAAAGTGGGAGAAAAGCTGCTGGTATGGGGGGATGCGAAAAGCGCTGGCACCTTGAGCGAGTATACGGTTAAAGCGATGGTCATTGCCCAGTCATTTGAAGTCCTAAAAACAGGAATTGCCCAGCGGATGGTGATTGATCCTGGTAACAATATGTTTGCTGTTTCATCCGATCCAGATACCAGCACATCGCTCGGCCAGGTACAGGTTTGGCTGACCCGCTGGCAGGGAGACGATGCGATCGCAACCGTACAGACTCTTCTAGAATCCTTAAAGGTATCCCAGTCCAGCCGTTTGGTGGTGCCTCTAGTCGCCGGTCAATTTCCTTATATTGTTGACACTACAAATACTGTTGGCAAAAACTCTCCCTCACTGCGTAACTTACAAGGACAAGATGCCTATATAGAAACCCTGTAAAAAAATTAGAGCATTCCTGAGCCGCTGTTTGATGCTCGTCGTAAAAGGTCGTTAAACATGGGCTTGCGATTGCTCTATCTCTAGAATCAGCGATCGCCAATAGCCCGCTAAAAAAGAAACCCCTCAGGTGGACCACCTGAGGGGTTTTACCGTGATACAGGTCGTTTCTAGCCCAGCTTTAGCCTTGGCGCGCGACTTTGCGATCACGACGGGCCGCAAGCCACTGCTGGAATACCAGGCCAAAAAACGGCATATCCTCAATCAAATAGCGTCGCCACAAACGCTTTGGCTCTGACATGGTGCGGTAAAGCCACTCTAAACCCAGCTCAGTTACAAATTCAGGCGAACGCGGCTTGTGTCCAGCTTCAAAATCAATGGCGGCACCTACTGCCAGAAACGTCTTGATATTCGGCATAGCATCTCTGTGATTGACAATCCACTTTTCTTGCTTAGGAGCGCCTACTCCCACTACTAGAACATTTGCAGACGACTCACGGATATGCTTGGTGATGGTTGCACATTCATCAGGGTTCTTCTCAAATCCAAACGAAGGAGATTCAGCCTCAACAATAATCTCACGGCCAATGCGAGCATTAATGCGCTGTTGCGCTACCTTAGCAACACCAGGAGCCGCACCCAGCATATAGATTTTGACCTCTGGATTATCCCGATGATAGTCACAAAACCAGGGTAATAAATCAGAACCAGAAATCTTATCGCAGATGGGAGTGCCTAAAAACTGCGCGGCGTACATCAAAATCTTGCTATCACACACGCGATAATCCACCGCGTCGTATACTTCACGAAATTCTGCATCATCCTGCAGCTTCATTAAATGATCCACATTGGGCGTCACAACGACGCCTCCCTTATCGGCTAGACGCTCCAACAACTCATGTCGGGAGAGATTATCAATTTCAACATCTAGAATATTGACTGTAGCAGCTGCTTTAGAAGCTGAGATCAGCGGTTCTGAAGAAGTATTCTTCACATCACGGTCTGAGGAAACAACTGAGCCTTGGTACTGCATGATTTTATAAGGCTAATTTATCTATTAGTACAGAAATGTCCATAACTCAGGTTGAGTACAAAGAACTATTGTCGCCGTTCTATTCAAAGAACAATCTTTGTTTCAACCAAAGCTCACGGACAAAGGAAAATAACAACTTGAGTGGACACCTAATAGGGTTATACCGCTGCCGCAAGGTCCGCTCAGTGACTTGACTATATCCACCGAATAAACTTAATACGACAATAAAGAAGCGATGAGACTCCAAAGTTGACACCCTTTAAGCAGAATTACGATCGTCCCCAGGCACTGCTAGTTAAAGCTTCTGGCTCCGCTTTACACTAGTACAGCGATCAATTACACAGTCTTTATACAAGACACCGTACTGATAACTATCCCGCTCTTCCCATAGACTGTGAATGACTAGCAATGGTTTCCTTAAACTAGAAAATAGATGCAGACATTCTACGGTTGCAGCTAGCCAAACAATATGCACAACTGAGACAAACTCTTCACATAAATCAACAGATCTTGAAATCTTCGGACAACATAAATTAGCTCAGCAATTTTACGATTAGCGCATGATTTCAAGATTTTTCAGGCTAATTATCAAAATTAGCTATAGGAAGAATCCACTTTCACAGCTTTTCTATGTAGAACGAGTAGATACTTACTCTAATAGCTCTGTTAAAGCGCTCCCAACACTCGCATTTATTCACCATGTACAAAAGATTACCGTCGTAGAATATTAGTGAGTCTTCACAAAGATTCTGCATCCTAAGGTGTTGTTTCTCAGATTTACTACGTTCGTCTAATAAACGGCTTAGGGCACCGCCGTGTTCCCACAGTTAGCAAACAGATAGCGAGATTGGGTGATTTTTCGCAGCTATAGACAAAGCTCAAGAGCAATACCCCTAACAGGCAGAGTTCAGATTAAACCAGCTTCACACTCTTGCTAGAATGCAGACAAAACATTGATAAAGAAAACCTAGCGACGTGTAGACGTTCTATAGAACCTCGCTACAGCATTAACCGTTAGGCTTTACAAAGTCCTTATCCCTAAATAAAACAAAAACTGGGGCGCTAGGATTCGAACCTAGGAATGACGAGACCAAAACCCGTTGCCTTACCACTTGGCGACGCCCCAACAACAGCCCCAAAGCACCAGGTTTACCAGTACTTAGGTCTTGCGTGCTGACCCACATATATTAGCAGCTTTTACTGTTTTACTGTCAACCCTCAGCATTTTTTTGGCTAGGGCGTCGATAGAGAACGACCGCGCCAGGTCCAGCCCCAACCAGTCTCGGTTTTGATGATTGAAGTTAGTGCGATCGCAACCACGATGCCACCGCTTAACCAGCCCAGCCACCAGTAGCGAAACGGCTGATCAAACACTCGCTGAGCAGCCCAGCGCATATACACCTGTAGACCAATAGCAACTACGCCTAATCCAGTGACAAACCACCAGGCACTGCCACCTTGAGCAATGCCCCACAGACCGGCCACTAACCCTAGCCAAGGCATCACAAAAATCAAACTCAGGGCAAAGGCAGAATATAAAGTTCCCCCCAGGTTACGACCGCCGCCCTCATAGTAGTTTTTGGTCCAGCCTTCCCATAGATCGGCAAACGACCGATACATACGGACTTTGATTAAGCTGGTACTAAGCAGATAGCGTAGCTTCAGACCGCTTTGCTTAACCCGCTTGGCTAGCTCTACATCTTCTACCGTTTCGGTAGCGACCGCTCGATGCCCGCCAATGCGGTCGTAGGCGCTGCGGCGAAAGAGCATAAAGGGACCGGCAGCAAACGCGGTGGCTTTATCGGTGGGATCGTTAACGGCTTCAAAATTAAAGCCCACCGCAATACAGCTCATCATCACCGGCTGAACTAGCCATTCGGCTAAACAACCACAGATAATACCAGGACCGCAGCTCAGCAGATCTGCCTGCTGCTTTTGGCAATCGGTCACGGCAGTAGCAATAGCATCGGGCTCTAGTCGTACATCCGCATCAATAAACAGAACAAACTCGCCCGTGGCTTTTTCAACAGCGTTGGCACAGGCCCAGTTTTTACCCCGCCAGGGGATATCTGTCGGACGTGGCGGTACAGTGATAACCTCTAAGCGCCGGTCGTTTAGGGCTTTGGCCAACGCCGCCGTATTATCAGTAGACTCATCATCGGCCACAATCACCTGTAGTTGTTCAGGATTAGGTAGATGACTAGCTAAAACCGCGTCCAGACAGTCGGTAATATTGATGCTTTCGTTATAGGCCGGAACAATCAGGCTCACCGTTGGTAGGGTAACAGGGGCGGTTTCTAATAACGGTAGTCGAGGCGCTGTGGCCAGTGAAGCCTGTAACCGTCGATGAAAAATTGCGATCGCACTCATCGCCACCAGCAATCCTAAACTCCATCCTCCAATCCATAGCCAGTCTGCACCCATCACCCGTTACCCCATACGTCCACCTACTAAATGTAACGTACTGTAAACTCGTCTTTTTTCCCAAACTGGGATCGCCTTCTCCCTATGTTTCTCCAATCTCTTCACCTCAAGCAGTTTCGTAACTATAGCGACCAGGCCGTAGAGTTCTTGGCCCCTAAAACGATTCTGCTAGGAGAAAATGCTCAGGGAAAATCCAACTTGCTTGAAGCGGTAGAGCTGCTGGCAACCTTAAAGTCCCATCGCACCAGTCGCGATCGCGACCTGGTGCAAAACGATACCAGCACGGCCCAGATTCAGGCCAGTCTAAAGCGAGACCTGGGGGTGTCTTCACTGCGGCTCACATTGCGCAGTGGTAGTCGGCGTACGGCCACCGTCAATGGCGAAACGCTGCGTCGCCAGCAGGACTTTTTGGGCCATCTCAATGCTGTACAGTTTTCCTGCCTAGACCTGGATCTGGTGCGCGGCGGTCCCGGAGCCCGACGCACCTGGACCGATACGCTGCTAATGCAGCTAGAACCGGTCTATGTCCATATTTTGCAGCAATATAGCCAGGTGCTAAAGCAGCGCAATGCGTTGCTCAAACAGCATGCCAAACAAACTGAAACAGAGCATCCCCAGCCCCCGGACCCAGCTCAGCTGGCCCTATGGGATACACAGCTAGCGACACTGGGCACCCGCGTGATTCGCCGTCGAGCCCGCATGCTCCAGCGGTTAATTCCCATTGCCCAGTCTTGGCATCAGGCCATTAGCGGCAGCGCAGAACAGCTGGAAATCCACTACAGTCCTAACGTCGATACAGAGACTGATGACGCCAGTCAAATTCAGCAAGCATTTCTCGAAAAGCTTCAAGCCCGAGCCATGGCTGAATACTATCAGCGCACAACCTTAGTTGGCCCCCATCGAGATGACGTCAGCTTTTTAATCAACGAAACCCCCGCTCGACAGTATGGCTCCCAGGGACAGCAGCGCACCCTGGTGCTCGCCCTTAAGCTTTCTGAGCTACAGCTGATCGAAGAAGTTGTGGGTGAACCGCCGCTGTTATTACTAGATGATGTGCTAGCCGAGCTTGATCTAAACCGTCAAAATCAGCTGCTAGACACAATTCAAGATCGATTCCAAACGCTCATCACCACTACTCACCTGGGTCGTTTGATGCCCAGTGGCTCACCTCATCTCAGATTTTGCATGTCAAAAACGGGCGCTTAGAAATCTCTGAGCGTCCCATAACTGGCTGAGCACAGCCGCCTAGAAATCTGTAAGCCTCCCATAGCTGGCTGAGCGCAGGCGAAGCCAGCTGTCTAGCATCTCCTGCTAAATCAAACTAGCGTGCTAACGGCCTTCGACAGTTTTTCCAATGCCTCATCGACGTCTGCCTTACTGACAATTAGCGGCGGTACAAATCGCACCACACCTGGACCTGCAGGTACCAGCAGCAGTCCTTGCTCCGTGGCCGCTTTGACGATATCGATCGACTTTAGCGGAGCATCGGCTTTAAGGACAAGACCGTTAATTAGCCCCCAGCCCCGCACCTGCTCAAACAGATCCGGGTGAGCGTCAACCAGCTTGAGCAATCCCTGGCGCAGCTGCTGTCCTCGAGCGCTGGCATTGGCCATCAGCTTCTCGGACTCTAGAGCCTGGCACACCGCCAAAGCGACACCGCAGACAAAGGGATTACCGCCATAGGTGCTGGCGTGGTCGCCAGGTTGAAGTACATCACAGCTAGACTTACACAGCATCGCACCAATGGGCACACCGCCGCCTAAGCCTTTAGCCACCGTAATCACGTCGGGTTCAATATCCAAATTTTCATAGCCCCAAACCTTGCCCGTGCGGCCTACGCCCACTTGGACTTCGTCTAGGATCAGCAGGATATTGTGCTGGTCACACAGCTCTCGAACTCGCTTGAAGTATTGGACATTACCAGGATTAACCCCGCCTTCTCCCTGGAGGGCTTCAAGGAGAACCGCTGCCACACGAGGGCCTTTGGTATTGAGGGATGCGATCGCACTCTCCAACGCATCGCCATCATTAAACGGCACATAGTGAAATCCGGGGACCAGCGGCGCAAAATTTTTCTGATATTTGGGCTGACCAGTGGCTGTAATTGTCGCCAGGGTCCGTCCATGGAAGCTAGCATTGGCGGTAATCACCACCGGCTCTTCAATCCTTAGCCGAGTGTGGCCATACTTACGGGCTAATTTAATCGCCGCTTCATTGGCTTCAGCCCCCGAATTACAGAAAAACGCTCGGTCTGCGCAGGAATGCTCGGTCAGCCACTGGGCTAATGCTCCCTGTTCTGGAATGTAGTACAGATTGGATACATGGTGTAGAGTTTGAATCTGCTGGGTAACAGCCTCCACCATGATTGGATGGGCATGCCCCAGGGTGCAGGTGGCGATCCCCGCAACAAAGTCTAAATACTCCTTGTCCTGGTTGTCCCACACGCGACAGCCCGCCCCGCGAGTTAGCACCAGGGGAAAGCGACCGTAGGTAGTCATCACATGACGGTCAAAGACCTCTGGCTGAAAGTCTTTTGATACTTTTGGGGTAAAGACCTTAAGGGGGTTTTTAACAAGCTGCTTTAGACTGACCACAAACTAACCTCTTCTGCATGTATTCCTAACGTGATTGTAGGCAATCATGCTGGCATTAACCGCCAGAAGAGTGAATAGATATCAGCAGTTTTTTCAAACATTCTTGACCAAACGCGGCTAGCCAACAGGGGGACCGCTATCGCCCCGATCGCTTTAGCGTTTGCAGGTTTCCTCGCAAACTTTCGACATCTAGTGACTGTCCACCGTAGCGCCAGCCCACATAGCGCTCAATCATTTGACGCACCAGGCCACCATGGCTAAAGTTCGAGTGCCGCTGTAAACCCGCCGCATATTCTAGCGGTGTTTGGCTAGCCTGCTTGCCATAGCCTCGCTGGGCCAGCAGCCACAGCATTTGCTGATAGATTTGCTCAACCGGATCTAAACGATTGATGCGCTGTCGTCGTCGCCACTGTCGCCAGCCTTGGGTTGCTAACCAGCCTAAAAATCCTAGCCCCGTTAGCCCCACGGCCCACCAGATCACACTGAGCCAGCCCTGACCGCTCAGACGTGATAAAAACCGCAGCAGTCGCCCCAGCAGCACGATAAAAATTTGAAACCCACGCTGAATAAACTGCGTCACAGGCGTCGGCAAAGCACCGCTCAGCATTCGCCACAGCTGACGCAATACGCCAAATGGGTTAGCGCTTTCGTCTTCCGGCGAAAACAGCAGGCCACCGGGAATAGGATTAAAGTAAAACCAGCCCTGGTCTGGAAAGTAAACCTCTGTTTGGGCATAGGCATCGGTATTGCTGACAATATAAAACCCGGTAAACGGATTAAACTGTCCGGGTCCAAACCCGGTCGCCAGTCGCGCTGGAATACCCACCGAGCGCAGCATCACCGTCAGCACGGTGGCAAACTGGTCGCGGGTGCCCCCCTGGTACTTAAACAAAAAAGCGCTGACCAAATCTTCTCCTTCGTCGAAGTAGGGGAGGTCTGTCTCGATAGCGTAGTTGTTACGTAAGACTTGGGTTAAAAATGTCGCTTTTTCGTAGGGAGTAGTCAAAGGGGTTTCTGAGGTGGCGAGCCAGCGTTCGGTTTCAGTACGAATGAGATCGCGAATCTCTTCGGGCATTTGTAAATAGCGGGTCTGAATTGAATCGCTATAATCCGTACGGCTTTGATTTAACCGCTCAGCATCCCGGATCGGCACCTGGGACACCACTGTATAGGTCAAACCTTCAGGCAGCAGACCCGGCGGTCGCAGCGCGCCTTCAGGATCTATCGCTAGCTCCTCAGAGGGAAAATAAACTGACTCTGGAGAATAGAGTACCGGTACCAAATTTTGAAAGTCCTGCACCATCGTATAGGTCTGTACGACCTCCTGGGACGGTCCAATAGGCTGCAGGTTAATGGGCAAAAATCGATAGGACAGGGGAGAACGGCCCAGGGCTACCAGGCTAGTGCCCCGCGAAACGTTCCATCCTTGGCCGGTATATTCGTCAAAGGCCATGCCGCGCCAGACACCTGCCTGCTGCGCTCGCA
This sequence comes from Leptolyngbyaceae cyanobacterium, assembly GCA_050043465.1. Classification (GTDB taxonomy): domain Bacteria; phylum Cyanobacteriota; class Cyanobacteriia; order Phormidesmidales; family Phormidesmidaceae; genus Leptothoe. The sequence goes on along the minus strand of JBHJIL010000003.1, from coordinate 136,901 downwards.
CCCGCCTCACTACCTGGGGCTCCAGCTCTCCCCTCAAATTTTGGTTGATCCGCCGATTAAACCCATAGTAGAAATCAGTACTGATGCGACCTGGTCCTGTTTCCGGACTGCTGCCGCTGCCACCGTTAACATCCTCATCCGTCGTTTCAGCGTCGCTATTTCCTCGACTTACATAGCCCGGATTAAAAATTTGCCTCCCCTCGGCCTCTCCGCTAACATCAACGCTGCCGCTCACCGGAAATGTCTGCAGCTGATAGCCCGGCAATCTTGGCATAGCCACAAAAATCAACAGCCCCAGGGCAAGAACAATTGCAACGATGCCGCTCAGCTGCTTCAGCGGTAATTCAGCCGACAGCCGACGCCAGTTCAGCAGCCCCAGCCGCGAACGATAGTCCAACACCAGCACCGGCAGAGCCAACAAAAAAAATAAAAGTAAAAATGGACCAAACATCAACGTCTGGCTAATGGTAGCCGCTACGCCCACCAGCACCAGACCAATCATCATGGAATAGCCCAGATCCTTACGACGCGGCAGGTCAAAACTATGCAACACCTGCAAATGAATCAACAGTTCTGCTAGGACAATCCGCGTATCCCCTGGCACCTGCAGCATACGCCCTAAAAAAAATGCCAGAGCCACCAGCATGCCTAAGGCAATCAAAAATTTAGCCGCAATATTACGACGGCGACGACTGCGCCAGCTCCAGTAAGCCCCTGCCGCACTCAGCGGAATTGCTAGCAGATTCCAGATAGAAGTATCGGTAACCCCTAAAGCCGCAACGCTGAGGCTACCAATCCCTATAGCCACCAAACATTGCACCAACACTCTCAAGAGAATCGAATCCTCAGACACCGATGGCGGCAGGGCTAAAAGCCGCTGCCGCCATCGCGAGTTTAAACCTAGATTTTTAGAACGAGAAATAGGAGAGACCATACTAGATAAACGGGCGAACAGATAGCAAGCTGTCGTGTTTATATCCTAGCGGGCCTATCCCTCAGATGGCTCTACCACCATTACTGAAAATCGCAGAGGCTGCCGACAATCATTCTCTAAAGAAACCTCTAAAGAATACGAGCTGCCAATCACTGGCGCACTCTGTGCCAGGGTCAACATACCGGCCTCAGGCCGAGACGATTGACTATCCGCGTCAGCACCTACTAGTTGAATACTGCCACCGGTAGGCATGGTTGCATTCACAATCAATACCGTCCCCATGTAGTTCACATTCACATGGACAACGCCCTGGGGAGTCACCCAATCGCGACCCACAACGGGCTCTGCCGCAGATACCGTTAACGCAAGTACCGACATGATTTCCATCGATGCCAGCATAGTCAAAGCGATCTGCTGCTCTGGTGTTGCCTGCTCATAGCCACCCGCCAGGTTTTCAACTTCCTGCAAGGTAGCTTCCGCCAAACCCGGTCCAGACCGATATGCTGGTGTGAGGACAATATTGGCAATGGGCTCTAACGCCTCTAATGAATCTGGGAAAAGGGACTCAACAATCTTTACCAGCTTGACGCCCTGCTTCTGGGTAGACTGCGCCATATTCTGGCAGCGGTCTAACAGGCGATGCAGAACAGCCTCAGGTAGCTTACTTGAGACACTAAACTGAAGTGGATTTTCAAGCCACAGTCGGCTGATGGGTTGAGCATAGACGGGCATAGGTATCTCAGCTGGATACTCACGCACCTCGGCTTCCCAAGGAAACAGCGGCGGTCGGCTTGCAAATTCCGTTTGGAATCGGTGCTTTAAAAGTGTGTGGAAACGATCTTGCACAGTGGTTTTATCTCCGAAGTTAAACGACTGACCCGTTTCAAATAAAAAGTCAAATGAACCAGCGTCAGATCCGACTTCAGATGCACAAACTGCTGATGGGTTGGATCCTGTCGGTAAGGTAGGCTCACTCCCTGATATGGAAGACGCCGAGCGGTCAAAAGTTAAGAACTCTAGCAATAAGCGTTTCAAATTTTCTGACTCACTATTCATGATTAAATACCCCTGATCCGGATGATAAAGCCGAGAGTGTAAAAAATTTAGCTCTGGCTCGATGCAATCAAAAAACGTTCCACTGACAGCGCACTAGCTCACTGATAGATTACGCAATTCCCAAGCCTGTTCTAGCAGTTTTGACCAATGCTTTCTAATCTGGGTCAGACTCAAACCAAGGGTTTGGGAAATATCGGTGTCAGAAAGTCCCTGCTGCTTAAGCTGCAGCAGTTTTGTCTGACTTTGATCCATTTTTTCTTGTAAGTGATCCCACTGTTGAGGGGTAAGACCCAAATTTTTTTCTAACTCAATCCCCAACCATTCGTGGACAAGCTCCCAGTGATGGGTGAGGGCAAAGCGTAACAAATGATACTTAAAGCGCTGCTGTAGGTAATCGCGCTGACGGGATGTAAGACCCAGCAGCGCCTCAATTTCTCCAGCAGGCATATCCTTCAGCCTCAGACTAAAGTTATCGGCACAGTCTTCCTGCTTTTTTTCTTTGAGGTAGACCATTAGCTCATCGACGACACGCTCACGTAGATTATCCTCGGGGGGTGAATCTGACTGTAATAGAATTTCTTCTCGTAGCCGCTGAATCGGCGCGTTTTTCCACCCCTGCTCGGTTTCATTGGCTGCTTCAGTCGCTTGCTCAATATCCACAGCCGTTTCAGGTGGCTGTTGTTTAGAAAATGTTTGAGCCCTGAGGATAATTAGCTGCTGACTACGCCCCCGTCTCAACGGAATACGACGCTTACCGTAGCGTTCTGTAAACGCCATATACTCAGCCAACTCCAAAGCAGTACGAGGCTGGTAATCAGCCGTCATTTGATTTTCCCGACGAAACGCATTGATGGCCTCACTGTAAAAGTTTTGTAGGAAATCTTCAATCAGAGAGAGCCGGGCCTGATAGCTAGTCTGGGTGTAAGGAACAGATATGTAGCGATAGATAATGGCACTAAGGGTACTGTGTAGCTCAATTCGACCCCGTTCGGAGCTAAGTTTGTAATAGCGAATGCATTGTTCGACTCGATGATTAGCGAGGTTAAATGCCCAACTTTTTACATCCCCAGAATCTTGAATGCGTTGGCTTTCCGTACAAATACGAAGCGATTCGCTACAGATGCGATCGGCGACAGTCTGACAGCTTCTTTCGGAGGTTCTAGTCCCCTGCTTGAGTAACTGCAAAACTTCTGTATTAAGTGCTTCTACTAGCGTTGTAGACGTTTCCTCAAGCTTTAGCAGCGTGGTCATTAGAGCTGGTATATCCCAGGCAATATCTCACCTGAGCATAGACAGTTTTCCGCACGTTCTAACAAAAGTCAGTAATTTTCACGAAACTATCAAAAAAGTCGAATGGATATTGAAAAACAAATTCAAAATTTGATTGATGATGCTCCGGATCAGACAACAGGCGCGGCCATTGAGCTAGTTGCTCCTTTACTTAAGGAAATCGCGGGTCAGCTGCCAAAACAGATATATTATGTCGTTCAATCTCTGGGCCAGGGATGGGTAATGACCACCCTACGCGGGAGACAAGATCCTAAAGCGTCCAAAACTGTAGTCTATGCCTATCCGTCTTTAGAAACAGCCGCAGTCGGCGTAGCCGACAATCCCCAAATGATGGCGCTGCCTCATCCGAGTACCCATCTACTATTTCAACTACTGTCACTCAAGCAGGTAGACAGCATTATTTTTATACAAGAAAAAGGCAAGGGTCAGGGTGTCGAGGTGCCCAGAACAATGCTGGAGCAAGTAATGCGCGCCCAGCTACAGCAGCTCAAGGAAAAAGGTGATCAGCAGCAGCCTACCGACATCGCTTAGAACGCTTTGAGCTGATAAGCCTTAGCTGCAGGCTTCCCGTGTTACCTGATGCCGATACTCAAACATATCTCTTAGCCGCTGTAGCACAAAGGAGCCAATCAGGGGCTCACTTGCCCATTCTAATGGCAGCGTAAAGGTAATATCGTCCGTCAGTCGGGTGCGATCGCCCTCGGGAATAAACCGATGACGATGGGTCCAGGCATCTAATGGCCCCTGTTCCTGAATATCAGTAAACAGACGGATAGGCTCATATTCGTCTGTATGGCGAGCAATCCAAGTAACTGGAAGCGGACCTAGCCACAGGCGAAACTCACTGACGGCACCAGGACCAAGCCCGCCATCACGCCGAACCGCTTCAACCGGTTGCCAGGGTGGGGTCAGCAGGCTGAGTATGTCAGAGCGCTCATGGAACCGCCAGACCGTTTCGGGGGCAGCTGGAATCAGACTCGTATGTTGAAAAGTGGTCATTGTTTTGAGCTTCCTTCTTTTCCTAAAACAAGAAGTACCGCTGGGCCATGGGTAGCTCTTCTGCAGGTTCACAGGTCAGCAGCTGGCCGTCAGCTCGCACTTCGTAGGTTTCAGGATCCACCTCCATCGTAGGCTGATAGTCGTTGAGTTTCATGTTTGCCTTACTCAGGTCGCGACAGCCGTTCACTGCAACGGTTGTTGTTTGTAGGCCAATCTGGCTAGCAATATCGGCTGCAGCTGCAGCTTGAGAAATAAAGGTCATAGAGGTGCTGGCAGTAGCACCGCCAAAGGCTCCAAACATGGGTCGCATATGAATTGGCTGGGGCGTGGGGATACTGGCATTGGGGTCCCCCATCTGTGCCCAGGCGATAGCTCCACCCTTAATCACAATCTCGGGCTTTACTCCAAAAAATGCGGGCTTCCACAAACAAATATCGGCCAGCTTGCCCGCTTCTAAGGAGCCTACTTCATGGGCAATGCCATGGGTGATAGCCGGGTTAATGGTGTACTTAGCCACATAGCGCTTGGCCCGGTGGTTGTCATTACGCTCAGTATCTTCTGCCAGAGCCCCCCGCTGTACTTTCATCTTGTGGGCTGTCTGCCAGGTACGGATCACTACTTCGCCCACCCGCCCCATGGCCTGAGAGTCGGAGGCAATCATGCTAAAGGCTCCGAGGTCGTGCAGAATATCTTCAGCGGCAATGGTTTCTCGACGGATACGCGATTCAGCAAAGGCTACGTCTTCAGGAATGCTGGGGCTGAGGTGATGACACACCATCAGCATATCTAAATGCTCATCTAGGGTGTTGCGCGTATAGGGCCGGGTGGGATTTGTGGATGACGGCAGCACATTGGCTTCACCACAGACCTTAATGATGTCCGGCGCGTGCCCGCCACCTGCTCCTTCGGTGTGATAGGTATGAATTACCCGATTCTTAAAAGCAGCAATGGTATTCTCAACAAAACCAGCTTCGTTCAGGGTATCGGTGTGGATAGCCACCTGCACATCAAAGTTATCGGCCACTCCCAGACAGGTATCGATGGCTCCTGGCGTGGTGCCCCAGTCTTCGTGTAGCTTTAGCCCCATGGCCCCAGCCTGTACTTGCTCTATCAGCCCCCCAGGCTGGGCGCTGTTGCCTTTCCCCATAAAGCCCAGGTTCATTGGAAATGCATCCGCTGCCTGCAGCATCCGATAGATGTTCCAGGCTCCGGGGGTACAGGTAGTTGCATTAGTTCCAGTAGCAGGTCCGGTCCCGCCGCCGATCATGGTGGTTACGCCGCTGGCGATCGCAGTCTCAATCTGCTGAGGACAAATAAAGTGAATATGGGAATCGATCCCTCCGGCGGTGACAATCATGCCTTCACCCGCTACGGCTTCAGTGGCGGGACCGATAATGATGTCTACATTATCTTGAATGTAGGGGTTGCCAGCCTTGCCGATCTTGGCAATGCGACCGTCTTTGATACCGATATCTGCTTTGACGATACCCCACCAGTCCAAAATCAGCGCGTTGGTGATCACCATATCTACGGCACCGTCTGCCCGCGTAATCGGGGACTGCCCCATGCCGTCGCGGATAACTTTGCCGCCACCAAACTTGACCTCGTCGCCATAGGTGGTGAAGTCTTGCTCCACTTCAATGACTAAAGCAGTATCAGCCAGTCGCACTCGATCTCCTACGGTAGGTCCGTAGGTTTCAGCATAGGCGCGGCGATCCATGCGATAGCTCATTGAAGACTCCTGACGTAGAGATAAACAGCGTGACCACTGGATAGCTTACGCTAGCGACAGAGCACCGACGAGTGTATGGCAAACATTTTTAGCTATTTTTTGGTATTGCTGAGCGATCTCAACACTAGCCCGCACATTCATCACGACTAGGCAGCATCAGGACTTCTCCATCGCGGTCTTTCAACTGCAGCCAGCCTTCTTCTTCACTAGCACCGGCAATCGGCTCACAGCTATTGGCAGGGCGAGTGACACGAACACGAATCCAGTCGTCTTGCACTTCTAGAGGTTCGATCAGGCTATTGGAACTAACCAAACTGAGCACGTTACGACCCCGCTCGGGCTGCGATCTCAGCACCTGAGCATTGTTTTCATTGCGCAGATAAAGCGTATCTGCCTCAGCCAGCTGGTCACCCCAGGCATAAAACGACAGTTCTAGACCGCGATCGTCTAGCTGATCGCGATGAATCCAGGCACTACCGCTATCGGTGTACTGCATCTGCAACCAACCATCTTCGCGAGCTTGAATAACAGGAAATGCCAACAGCCGTGAATCCACACTCACCATCGTAAATCGTGCATCCCGACCAATGGCAAAGGCCTGCTGACCGTTGGGAATTAGCCAACCTTGCCAAATCCATCCCCAGTGGTCACCACCAGGCTGACTGTACAAGGGCAGCTCTACCGCCGATAGCCAGCTTGCCTGGTCGCCGGAGCGTCGTCGGGGAGACAGATAACCCACACCCAGAGGCATATCAGTATCGGCCAGGTCCGCAATCCCTTGCAAGTCGGGAGCAATCGCTTCTGGTAATGCCACAGCCTCTGAAACATCGTCAGATGTCTGAGCCAGTACAGGAACGTTGCCTAATAGCAAAGCCCCCTGTAGGCAAGCGATTGCAGCAAAATGGTGTAGTCGTAACATAGTCAATGTCAATTAATCTCAGAACACATGTACGTTTGATCGCTCCCGTTAAAACGAGTCCAACAGTGCAAACTGCCACTAGAGATAGAACACTGTAGGCAGTTCATCTTAAGCGAAGAGACACTCCCTGATTCAAGCATTAGGTACCTATATCAGGCATACTCAATCTTCTGTTGCTTTGTCACCTGTTAGAGTGCTGATTTTACAGGAGACCTATAGACCACCCTCTATCCGCTGGTTAAAACCATAGACCTGGCGTTCCCCGGCCAAAGCGACCAGGGTTACCGAGCGCTCATCGCCGGGTTCGAACCGTACGGCTGTGCCTGCAGGAATATCCAGACGCATTCCCTTTGCGAGATCGCGCTCAAACTGAAGAGCATCGTTCACTTCATAAAAATGAAAATGGGACCCGACTTGAATTGGCCGGTCGCCGCTGTTCGCCACAGACAGTGTGACAGTTGAACGACCGGCATTGAGTTCAATATCCCCGTCTGCTGGCAGCAGTTCTCCTGGAATTATCGTTGAGCTATCAGACATTATCGCAATCCTCCAAGCTGACTAATAAGATCTTGCTGCATCTGATCCAGCTGCTGTTTGACGGTTTCAATGGCAGCCTCTAGCTCTGGGTCCAACGTCTGAGCCTTTTTACTCAAATCTGTCAGTCCCATGTAGTGAGCTACTTTCAAAGCTAGCTCCACCGGCACCTTAAAGTCTGGCAGCACACCGCTAGTTTCCCAATTTTTTCCCGTTATGGCACTCGTGACCTGCCCCGTTGGTAAAAACATCCAAAAGTGATCGTGCAGACGCTGACCAGCACCGGGGTTAGCTTTACCAGCAGTCGTTTCGCCAATAAGCGTGGCTCGCTTGAGCTGTTTGAGCGTGTAGGCAAACTCTTCTGCAGCGGTGGCAGTCTCAGGTCCGGTTAAAACATAGACAGGCCGGTCCAGGTAGCGGGGGCCGCCCACATAGGCCGATGTCCAACTCTGCTGGGTACGCTGCTCGGAGGGCCAGCTGACATCGCTAAGATGGGTAGCTGGATAGGCTGGCAGCAGGTAGCTGCATAGTAGCGCCACCATACCGGGGGATCCCCCTCGATTGTATCGCAGGTCAATGATCAGTCCCTGAGTATGGGCCAAACAGGTCATGGCAGCGGCCAACGTTGCCCCGGCAAACTCGGGCGGTTCAAACCCATAGAGCTGTAAGAACCCTAAATTTCCGGCCAGCCGCTCTATTCGATTGATGTCAAAGTTACGCCGCTGACTCTGGCGCTCCTGATAGGCTAGCTCTTCTGCAGTCGGTGGAGTATCGGCACTAAGCTCTGGCAGGGGTGTCGGACTAAAGTAAACGTGCACGCTGCGATCGCACGTGAGCGTTTGCAGCTGATTAGTCAACGTTTCCGCCAGCTGATGACCGCTGACAATATCACCGTAGCCGCCTTGAGCTAACCGCTGGCGAATATCGGCCTGGGCCTTAGCCGCCGCTTCTGGAAAGGCATAGCGATCCAATACTTGAGTAATGGCTCCTAGAACATCAGAGCGGCTGGCTTGATCTAGGGTTATATCTTGAAGACGGCCAGACTCACCGGACTCAACCATAAAAACTTCTAAGCGAGCGAATTATATTTAGATGTACAGACACTGCGTGCAACGTTTCTTCAACCTATTGAATTGGGTTATGTACGGTAACCAGCTTAGTACCATCTGGAAAAGTAGCCTCCACCTGCACCTCATGGATCATCTCGGCAATACCGTCCATCACATCTTCTTTGCTCAGTAGAGTCGTGCCATAGCTCATCAAATCAGCCACCGTGCGACCATCCCTGGCGCCTTCTAAAATGGCCGCAGAAATATAGGCAACCGCCTCCGGATGATTGAGCTTTAGCCCTCGATCTTTGCGCCGCTCGGCGACCAGAGCGGCCGTAAAAATCAGCAGCTTGTCTTTTTCTTGGGGAGTGAGTTGCATAGGGGCATACAGGACTGACCACAACAGAGATATTAAACCAGGATCTGCTCAGCCACAGAAAAAACCCTACCTGATAGAGTCTAGCAATTGCTGATTTGGAGGAATGGACCAATCTACTAACGCTGCCTTTTGACGGTTCCCCATAGCTAAAACCATACCGAGGGTCAGCAATGCAAAAAAATCAAACACCCCAAACTCTCGGAATATAGGCATTTTGTTCGAGCAGCTCCGTACGTAAATACTGCCAGATATAGATAAAGACCTGTCGAGCCATTTGGCTAGAGGAGCCGCGATAGCGAGCGACCAGCCCCTGCTCTAATTGAGTGATTCCAAATTCTCCCCGCGCATCAAGCAGCGTTCTGAGATGGCTGAGGTGCTGTGCCGAGACCGATAGACCCAAAATGAGAAATGTCCCAATTACCGGGCACCCGGCTAGACCGTGATAGGTATTGAGTACCTCAGACCCGCCCGTCAGCCGCTGACGATCGATCCATAGAGGAGTGCCCTGCTGCCAGACTTCGGTTTGCGATCGCCACTCCCCCGTCTCCAAGGTTTCACCTCTGGCACTGCGACCAAAGCGTGTCACATCCCAGCCCAGCCAGACTCCACCGGGCTCTAATTCAACACTAATCGTCTGCTGAAAGCGTCCCCCATTAAACAAAATCAGCTCCTGGGGCAGCCACTCCACATAGGCTCCGCTTTTTACACTCAGCTGGATAGCCTGCTGTGCCCAATCTCCTTGACTGCGATAGATCTTATGGGCCGCCGCTGTAGTCAATAGCACCTGAGTATTGGCCGCTGCAGTAATGGCCATATCCAACCGATCGCCTCCCACCATGCCACCCGCCGTGTGAACAATCACGCTCTGGCAGTTTCCTGGAGCCGCTGCCGGATAAAACGGTCGCTGAATCCGCAGCGGTGATGTGGTGTGGCTCTTAGTAGGAAACGTTTTTTCTCGAATGTTGGCAAAGTGTACGTCAAGGGTGCCACGCCAGCAGCGGCTCTCTTCTAGCGGGTGATCTGGTTGAATAATATCTGCTGTCTTCATTGATGCCCGTTGCCCAAGGATAGAGTGTCTCTAATATTCAAGGCATCCATAGGAGGAATATCCTAGCAGTTTACTTCTCTTGACAAAAACGCTCGACACATCGAACAAAAATTTCCACACCTGTTCCCAAGACTGTTTCATCAAAGTCAAACCTAGGATGGTGATGGGGATAGGCCAAATTTAAATCGGGATTAGCAGAACCCAAAAAGAAATAACAACCAGGTTTTTCTTGCAAAAAGAATGCCATGTCTTCTCCTCCCATGGTCTGACATTCAGGAACAACTCCCGCTGGCGTTTCAATCACATCATTTGCCACCGACCTCACCAGTTCTGCCATAGTCACGTCATTAATCACAGGCGGATACAGCCGCTGATAGTCAAACTGGTAGCTAGCTCCGTGGGCCTGGCAAACACCTGCAACAATTGCCTCTAGGCGCTCTGGCAACAGGTCGCGATACTCTGGATTAAAGTAGCGCACCGTCCCACTCAAACGAGCGCTATCAGCAATGACATTGACAGCGGTACCGGCTTGAAACTCTCCGATGGTGACCACAGCGGACTCAATCGGGCTAATGTTGCGGGCTACAATCGTCTGCATCGCACTGACAACCTGGGCTCCTACCACAATGGAGTCCACGGTTTGATGGGGCAGCGCTCCATGGCCGCCTCGCCCCTGGATAGTGCAGTGAAAATATTCGGTAGCCGCCATCAGCGGACCGCTGCGCACCCCAACTGTTCCCAAAGGCAGATTATTCCAAATGTGCAGCCCGATGATGGCATCAACTTCAGGCTGGCTGAGTACTCCAGCTTCGATCATCGGTTTGGCCCCACCGGGCCCCTCTTCTGCAGGTTGAAAGATGATTTTGACCGTACCGGCAAACGTATCACGGTTTTGGTTTAGATAGTGGGCCGTGCCTAGGGCAATAGTGACATGGCCATCATGACCACAGGCATGCATTTTGCCATCATGTAGCGACCGGTAAGGAACCTGGTTAAGTTCTCGGATGGGTAAAGCGTCCATATCGGCTCGAATCGCTAGGACCGGACCAGGTTGAGTACCTTCAACCGTGGCGACAATTCCAGTTTTAGCAATACCGGTCTGGTGGGCAATTCCCCACCGGGTAAGCTGCTGGGTAATAAATGTAGCGGTTAGGGTTTCTTCAAACCCCAGCTCTGGACGCTGATGTAGGTGCCGACGCCACTCCACTAGCTGAGGCTGCAAAGTTTGAATCTGAGATCGTACCTGGGGTGGGGTTTTAGAAATCTGTGTATTAGCAGGCAGCGTAGAAACCATAGACTCTCGGCAGGCACAAACAGTAGAAATATCCTAACGCGGCTTATCAGCACTTCAGGCAACCCAAAAGGGAGCTGGCATGATGGCTTCTAAATCAAGACCGCGAGCAGCCGCACTCAGCTGGGCCAGATCCGTCGGGTCGTCAAAGTAGGGCATCACTCTCAGCACAGGCACCTGGGTCAGACTACCGATCATCTCTGGCGGCGCTAGCTGTTCTGGAGCGGCGTCAGCGCTAATGCAATTAAGCACAATACCCTGCAGCTGCAATCGGCGTTGACGGGCCAGGGCAACATTGGCAACGGCAGCTGCGATCGCACCTAACTTAACAGGTACGACCAGCACTACCGGCAATCGCCAATCTGCAGCCAGATCCGCTACTATCAGCTCATCTGTCACCGGCGACCCCAATCCCCCCAGACCTTCCACCAGCACCCAGTCACATTGCTGAGCCAACGTTGTATATCGCTGCCATGCCGGCACCAGGTCTACCGTCTTGTTTTCCAGTGCTGCGGCAATCGGCGGGGCCAATGGAGCCTGAAAAAACACCGGATTTATAGCCGAGAGCGCCTCCTCCAGGTTAAACACACGCCGCAGCAGCTCGCGATCGCCTTCACCCGACTGTACTGGCTTTAGCACCCCCAGCTGCCGAGACGAGCAATAGTTTCGCCAATACGCCAGCAGCGCACAGGTCAAGACGGTCTTGCCGCAGTCTGTATCTGTCGCCGCAATTAATAATCCACTCACTGTAATACCCCATGGTGGACCGTAACCACCCTAAAATTTTTCTCCGTAGATGTTCTATAAAACGTCTCTACGGGTTTCATAAGACGCTTTCTACGAGTTCTCAGAGCCTTGTCCAACAACTTGAACGTCTAAAGTAAACTCTGCCGCACTAGAAGACCGCACATCAATTGCATAGTCCCCGCCCAAAGGTAGATAGCTGTTCCAATACAACACTCCTTCAGCATCAGCAATTGGCTCTCCTCCAGGAAACGCCACATCAAATGTCACAGGACCGCTGGCCTGGGTAATTTTGCCAGTGACAATCTGTCCTTGCTGAGCGTTCACCACATATCGCTGTACTCGACCGGGGCCCACTGAATTTGCCAACAAGATTCCTGATTGTCCCTGAGGAAACTGTACCCGCTGTGAAGAAACTTGCTCTTGCACTTCCGGTTCACTGGGCTCTTCAGCATCGCTACCACCGTTCTCTCCAGCATCGCTGTCTTCGGTATTATCTTCAGTATTATCCCCAGAGGCATCATTCTCGTCGGTAGTCTCCTCTGGAGTATCTACGTCCGGCGATTGCGCAGCGGCTACCAAAGACAGACCTAGCGCATAGGTTCCCTGTTCTGTCCCACGGGTAGTACGAACCCGGACTGTATAGCGACCATCCTCAGGCAGTTCTCCTTGCCAATCGAGTACCTGACGACCACCACGCAGGGCTCTGCCATCCGCATTTAGCACCGAAAGGATAACACCATTTCCTTCCTAAGAGGTTGATAGAGTTTGTCCAGCTTTACCCTCAAACTCATAGTTAACCGTATCGTCTTTTTTAATTTCGCCCTCAACAGTTTTCTGATCGCCCGCCGCTAGCTCTAATGCAGACACATAATTTGTTGGTCCCTCAGGCTCTAGCGGCTGAGGCTCTTGAGTATCAGCTGGCTCATCCTCCAACTCATCCGGCAGAGGTAAAGGCTGGATCACCCCTTCTTGACTAGGAGGTTCTGGTTTCAAAACATAATTTACAGTGGCCCAGCCGCCCAGGCCAGCCAGGGTAGTTGCGCCTAAAAACATGGCCGTCAACACCAGCGGATTGTCCATCCCTCCCTGCCGCTTGGGAGAGGTCATTACTTGGGTTCTAGACACCCCCGTACGAGTACGGGCTCGATCCGTTCTTCCAGCATTAGTACCCACAGCTGTCATCGGGCTAGATACCGCTACTGTTCGCATCTGAGATACGGGTGGCTGAGAGCCAGGCGGTGAGGGTGTTCTCGACGCCTTAGAAGACGCAGCTCCAGGGCCAACAATCCCCTGCAAAGCCTGAACCATTTCACTAACCGACTGATAGCGATCGCTAGGACGATAGCCCAGAGCTTTGTCCAACACTGCCGCTAGCTGCTCACTCACCTGTACAAACGGTCGCCAGTTCCAGCTAAGATTAGCGTCGTCAAATAGCTCATGGGGCTCTTTTCCAGTCAGTAGCACCAAAACCGTGACCGCCAGCGCATAGAGATCGCTACTGGGATAGGCCCGTCCCGACTGCAGCTGCTCACTGGGAGCATACCCTGCTTTTCCCACCGTCGTCGCTTGCGTTCCAGTTTGCAGCCGCGTCACAACCTCTTTGACCACGCCAAAATCAATCAAGACAGGCTTCTGATCGCTGCGGCGCAGAATAATATTGTCAGGACTAATATCGCGATGAATAATGCCCTTTGCATGAATATGGGCTAAAACTGGCAAAAGCTGTCCTAGAAAGGCTCGAATTTCAGTTTCAGAAAACGCCTGTCCCGGACGCTGTTGTAAGATCTCCCGGTAGGTGAGGCCCTCAATATGGTCCTGTACCAGAAATAAGCGCTGATCTTGCTCAAAACTTGCCCGAAACTGCGGAATCTGCGGATGGCTAATCTGATACAGGGTTTCAGCCTCTCGCTGAAATAGCTGAGCAGCTTTACTAGAAAAGCGATCGCTCCCCTCAACGGGCGTAAACTCTTTGATCACACATTCTTCGTTAAAACGCCCTTGGTCTTTAGTGAGGTAGGTACGACCGAACCCACCTTGACCAAGCAACCGAACAATACGGTATCGATTTTGCAAAAGAGCACCGACAGTTAGGGCAGGCTGCATAGTAAAGGTCCAAACAACGCTGATATCAACAAGGCTATACCACTCTACCCCAATGCTCCATTAATGCTGCACTGTTTATCATTTTCTCGTTTAGTCACTAGATTATTTCGGGAACGATGATGTAGTCACAACATCCATTATCCATATCACAATGCACTACGGTGTTACTCCAGCTGGAACTCACAATCAGCCAAATCATCCCATTGGCTCCCGTCCTGTATGTTCACTAGGTGGAACACCTCCCATGGCCCGCGAACAGCAGCGCATCAGTGCCCTAGAACAGCTAAGTTTAAACAGCCCAGAACCAATTCCTATTTTTGAAGAAGCGACTCAAAGCGTCTCTCGGCTGCTGGCAGCTCCCATCTGTTTGATCAGCGTGTTTGATCGGCACAATCAGATTTTCAAAGCCACCATGGGGCTATCGAGCCTAGGGTTAATGAATCAGCTAGCTGCCACCCGCGAAATGTCAAAAACTGAGTCCTTTGGTATTCAGGTAGTGGATAGTGCACAGCCTTTGATGCTGGCAGATATTGCCCGACACCCGGCCTTTTGTCACAGTCTTCTAGTACAGAAATACGGTGTCCAATCTTATTTGGGAGTACCTTTAATAACAACTGAGAGATGCTGTATTGGCACCTTAGAGGTCATGGATATCATGCCGCGTCAATACACCTCTCAAGACCTGGCCCTCCTAGAACTTAACGCTCGCTGGGCTATGAGCGAGTATGAAAAGCAATGCTGGCTCAAAAATGGAAAAATCTCGAAACCAGGCCCGAATAATGACACAGTAGCCGCAGCGGAAAAGAAACTTCAAGATAGAATCAATGCTCTAAGAGTGAGTTTGATCTCTAAACTCACTCAAGATTTACGCACACCACTAACTACCATTACTGGTATGGCTGGTATGCTTAGCCGAGAAATCTATGGGTCATTGACTGAAAAGCAACAGGAGTATGCCAATGTTGTTTTACATAGCAGCCAAAGCCTACTCTCTCTAACTGATGAGATCATGGAGTTAGGGGCCATTGAGCACCAACCTTACGAACTACTCTTAAAGCCAGTCGATGTCGAGATGCTCGCACAGCAGAGCTTACATCCTGTAGAGTCAAGATATCAGCAACAAAATTTAAGCTTCAAGTCCACAGTAGAGCCTGGATCGCGTATTTGGGTACTTGATAAGCATGTGATGAAGCAGCTGATCTACCATCTCATGCTAAGTATCGCTAAGGCATCTACAGAAGGCAGCACTGTTCGCCTCCATATTTCTCGCAAAGACGATCGCCTTAATCTAGCAGCCTGGGTATCTAATCCATGGCTCGGAGAAAATCTTCCCCAAGCAGTAATCGATTGGGGAGAACAGAACAATATCATGCCTCCCGTATCGTCTGCCCTAAGTCCGTCAGACGAGTTCGAAATCGGAGCGGAACAGCATCCAAAGACAGAAGGATTCTCACCCTTTAAATCCAATAATTTGTCGGACGAACCACCAGATGACAATATCTGGCAAGAGCTAGGATTATTAATGAGCCAACGACTGGTCGACATTCATAGCGGCGAAATCACTATCCAAGGAACACAGAATAACGGCTATCGCTATGTTGTCAGTCTACCACCATTAGAAGCCAGTTAAAAAGGCCTCTAAAATCAATCAGAATCGGAATGTAGATAGTTTTGTCTACATTCCGATTAGAGTATTTGCCAATAAAAAGAGAAATTACTTAGACATTTAGCGCCCCAACAAAAACCCGATACATCATCTTACTAAAAACAGCTTGTTCATGTGGAAATACACTTAGAATTTGAGTTTAAACATGGGCAATAAAACGTAGTAGATTGTCTGTAAAGAGTGGGAATCAATAATAAGGTAGGTATAAGCCTTTCATCCCAAAGGAGGGGAAGTAAAAATTCTTTTGTTAACAACAGAAGAATCTTTTCTTGACAAGCCCATAGAATACTCTTGAAAGTTCTACGTTCATTAGCAAAGGGCTATTAGGTTTTCACAGCAAAGCTTTCAAAACTTACTTAATAGAAAGAGTTTTACAAGCTTGTCCCACAGCAGCTCATTCCCCCTCGTTTATAGTTGCTGCGTTCTCATTCCAGTCTAGCCGCCTCCGCTAGAGCATCACTCTCAAAAACGGTTCTCTAACCTGCTCAATTTATTCATTGGTTCTCAGAAATAATGACGAAGAATAGAAATTCTAATAGACTGAGCTGGCAGCTCTGCAAGCCAGTTGTTGCATCCGCACTAGCCATTGGCGGTATCTTTAACCTAGTGAGTATTGTGCTGGCAGAGGGCACTGCCGCTGGCACACAGATTACCAACACCGCTACTGCTACCTATCGTGACCCCGATGGCACTCCTCAAACTTCTACTTCCAACACTGTAGTTGTTGAAGTGGCTGAGATTGCCGGTATCACCGTTGTCAATACCAGTGCAACAGAAGTAACTCCTGATGCGGATCCACCTGGGCCTGGTGAGTCCCTAGAATTTATCTTTGATATTACCAACGTTGGTAATGATGAAACAGACATCAGTTTGCCTGCAGTTGCTAATTTCACCGGTCCGGTAGATAGCGTCACCAGTATTGAGCTGATTGATCCTGACACAGGTGCTCGCACCCCCATCACTAGCCGTACAGACTTTGAGAACCTGGCTCCCAATGGCACAGTGCAGGTCGCTGTAACTGTCCTCGTTTCGACTAGTGCGCAAAACGACGACATTGTCACCGTGCAATATGGTGATACACCCGGTGATGGTCAGAACCAACCCTACGATTCTTCTGGTGGTAGCGTCTTCACGGACGATAATGATGCTACAGACGTTGCTAACGGCACCCAGACTGGTGCAGAAGCAGGTCCTGATGCACCTGCTAATGGTGAGCGTGAAGCCAGTGATACCGGTGAACTTACGATCGGTGAGGAGCCTCTTGAGCAGCCATTAGTTAATTTACAAAAGTTCGTTAGCAATTACGATGAGGGCGCTACTGGCAACGCTAATGATGATCTCATCACCTATAGCCTGGCACTTGACGTTCTAGATCAGACTGCTGTCCCCACGGGTAGCGATGCCCAAGCTGCCGATCTGCAGCCGATTACTCTAAATGGTTTAGCTGATCGACATGTGTTGATCTCTGATGCTATTCCAAATGGCACATCTCTTCAGGCCGCAGCTGTAACGGGTGCTGCTGCTACGGCTGGTTGGCAAGCAGTTTACACAACTGATGCTGTAACCACAGGTGCGCTAGAGGCAACTTGGTCAACAAGTGATCCAGGTACTGGCGTGACTCGAGTAGGTTTTATCGGTCCTGCGAATACAGTTGTTCCGATTACTGATCCTACTCTTACCGGCTTCGAGATTACCGTAGAGACCGATCAGGTTGATCTCACAGCGACCCCGCTAACAATTGCTAACATTGCTCAAGCCTTTGGTTCAGGAGCTATTGATGATCCCCTGACGCCAGAAGATGAGAGTCTTAGCTTCCCGGTTATGGACGAATCAGGTGATACTACTCCAAGTAACTATGACCCGACAACAGATACCTACAGCGATTTCAATCCTGATGTGATTGACGATCCTGCCACACCTCTACCTGAGGGCTTTACACCGGATGATGGCTATATCGATGATCCCTCTGATCTGGTTAACACTGGCATCAGTGAAGAGCTGACCAAAGATGCTAGCGATCCAGAAGATCTTGACGATCCGACAAAGCCGCTCGACCCCAGCGATGATAACAGTGGTGATAACACTGATGGTGGCGGTGAAGCCATTGTTGTCGAGCTGACACCTGAGGTGATTTCAGACTTACTGAATGGACCTGATGGTGCCCCTGATGCGGTTGGTCCCACTGGCACCAATGACGACTTCACTAATAAGTCTGCTCCCTTCTCTGATGGTGATCCGCCGGTTGTTTCATTTACGAATACCGTTGATAGCTCTAGCACTGAAGATGGTTGGGTTACTCTAGAACCAATTGCCCCCGAAGATCCAGCTGATCTGCCTTCTGGGACAACAGCAACTATCATCGCTCCTGATGGTACTCGAGTTGTATATACCTACGATCCAGCTGGCAACGGTGGTCTTGGTGAGTGGACTACATCTGATACTCCCATCGTCGTTCCAATTCGTGCTGACGATGGTGCACCCGGTGGTGATGATGAGTTTGACTATGGTGTTGAGGTTGATCTACCTAATGACCCAACTAATATTACTGAACTCGATAGCTTCCCTGTACCTATTGAGGCCACATTTGCCGGTCTTTCTTCAGTAACTGATCCTAGCGATCCAGCAAGCATTACAGCTGGATTGGATGCCTCAAACATTGTGAACACCACTATTGACCGTATTTACACTGGTTTCTTAGAACTAGTGAAAACGGCCCAGGTAGTTCGTGGTGATGGTCCGGAGGTATCGGGTAATCCTGCACCTGGTAACCATATTCGCTATCGTGTTACCTACCGCAACATTTCTGAAACTGAAGTTACACCCATGCAGGGCAACGTACTCTTAACAGCATCTGACCTCGCTATTCTTGAGGATGGTACTGAACTCGCTTGTCCGAATGTCAATCTAATTACCGATCCGGTAACGGGTGATGTTACCGGCGGTCCCAACAACTGGGCTGTAGATAACGACAACGGTGATGGCGATAACAACTTCGGTACCGATCTTGATACTCGTCACGTTCCTAGCTCTGTGGACTTGACTAACCTGGATGCAGGCTCCACTGGAAGCGTTGTGTTCTATAACGGTGGTGAAGTGTGTGATGGCAGTGGTGATCCCGCCTTCAACCCTGATACAGCCACTCCGTCGACTGAACTTTCCGGAACAACCTACAACACAGACAGCACCAAGTATGTCTTTGATATTGAGGGTGATATCGAGCCCCTAGAGACCGGTTACGTCGAGTTTGAGCGTCGCATTAACTAAACCTAATGCAGGCACAGGAGAAAGGGAATGCTTTTGTAGAGTCAGCCCCTTTCTCCCTAGTTAGACCTTGAATATCCATTGAAGTTAAACAAGAAAAATGATGATGCAACGTCTTTTTGCAAAGAAACGTCTTTTGTTGGGCCTAAGTGCCCTAGCGTTAGCAGGTGCAATGCCCTTTGCTACTAGTCAGCCAGTTTTAGCCCAGTTAGAAGGGGTTAAGGATGCCATTGTCGAGGCTGTTCTTCGTCCCGAAGTAAAACTAAACCTCAGCGCTGAAAAGCAAATTGTTGAGCTAGATAAAAACGGCCAGGAGAAAATCTCCTGGGAAGCTCTAGAAGGTAAGGTCACTGTTCAGCCTGGGGATGTTCTGCGCTATACCGTTGATGGGGCTAACTCCGGTGATGTTGAGGCTAAGGGCCTATCCGTTACTCAGCCTGTGCCTAGCCAGACTAGCTATGTGCTCGCGTCCGCTAAAACTGATAGCAACGCTAAAGTTATCTATAGCATCGACGGCGGTCAAAGCTTTGTAGATGAGCCCATGATCGAAGTTACGCTGCCTGATGGCACCGTTGAGCTACAGCCTGCTCCTGCTGAGATGTACACTCACATCCAGTGGAACTTTGGGGATGATCTAGCATCTGCGCAGTCTGTTAAAGCGTTTTACAACGTAAAGGTTAATTAGACCTTGAGGAATGGGAGAAAAACGTTTTTCTCCCATGTATTCTCCATTAATAAAGTATTTTTCTTAGATCAATAGAGACTTCTGTCAACGTTCTGATCTCTCTAAGAGATGGACTGAATAGCTCAGAGCATTGACACAGGTGGCACTTAAGAAATTATGTGTCCCCAGTTCCTAGTGCGCTAAAAAGGTGCGTCAATCAGTACGAGATCGCAACGATAAACGGCGGCTACTATCGCTAGATTTTTTGATATTTCAGGTTTGAGGCTAAAAATGAAGTTATTCCAGCCACCTAAACCAAAGCCAGACGACAACTGGCACCACAGGATGCGTCGTGCAATCGCTATCCTGTTGGCAAGTGGCTTTTGTCAGGCACCGTTTGTTGCGATCGCAAGAGCTGATTCAATCTACAACCAGGCCAGCTACGGTTATCGAGATGCCGATCGTAACATCTCTCTTAGTGGCGCATCTGCAGAAACAGTTGTTGAAACCGGAGAGCTGATTGACCCACTCGGCCAGATCCTAGGCTGTAACGGCGACCTTCTGCCCAACTATGCAGGTTTCTCTGTACTCCTGTATGAACCTGATGCCAGTGGGTTAGAGCTGGGACCCTTGATCTCACTAACGGGTACTGAGCTTCCTGATATTGAGAACAACGGTATTGCCGCTGGCAAGGAACCCAATACAGAAAATAGCAACCCATTTTTCTTAACAAATTCAGATGCCGGACAATATAATTTCTTGTTTGATCCGGCTACAGCTCTGCAAAGTCCGATCAATACAGGACTAACTCAAACCAGCAGAGATGCCCAATATATTTTAGTCGTGAATCCACCAGCGGATTCTGTTTTTCCACAGCGTCGGATCAGACTTGAACTGACGGACAGCACTGGCGGTGTTAATAACTCAATTATTCGCTATACCGCAACGGCCTTAGATGGAATTCCAATTTCAACGAGTGGCGGTTCACAGGTTACTGAAACCGTAGTTGAGATTTTTAATGCTGAAACCCAAGGACTCAACCTGTTCTCTCTCGCACTGAACATGGTGATGTGTGAACCAGAACAAATTGATATTACAAAAACAGCTGACCGGGCGGCAGCTCAGCCCGGGGATACGGTGGTCTATCGCTTAGCTCTACGAAACCTAACAGATATTACCTTAGAGTCAGTTACTGTTCAGGATATTCTCCCCCAAGGCTTCCAATTGATTCCTGAGTCAGTATCAGGGGTACTCAACGATCAAACAGTTGCAATAGATGCCCAAACCTCAGGATCTGAAGTAACATTCTCGACTGCAACGGCATTACCCGTCGATGAAACTATGAGTGTGCTCTACGCTGTGCGCGTAACACCAGATGCTCTGCGAGGAGATGGTCAGAACCGAGCATCGGTTACTGCTGAACGCAGTGACAATCAGTTCTTTGTACAAGACGGCCCTAGTATTCATCGATTGGTCATAGACCCAGGTATTCTCACCGATTGTGCCACCCTAATTGGCCGTGTGTTTGTTGATAAAAACTTTGATGGGGAACAACAACCTGGTGAGGCTGGGATTCCCAATGCTGTCATCTTCTTAGACGATGGCAATCGTATTGTTACCGATGCCGATGGTTTGTACTCGGTAGAGTGTATGCTGCCGGGCACTCGTAGTGGCGTACTGGACTTTACGAGTCTACCAGGCTACGCCCTGGCCCCCAATCTTTACTTTAGAGAGCGCAACAGCCAGTCTCGGATAGTAAATCTTGCGCCCGGTGGCATGGTGCGCATGAACTTTGGCGTCACGCCTACGTTCCAGGAGGATGCCCAATAATGAACCTAACTCGCCATCCAAACGTTTATTACTGGAGCATTCTAGCTAGTTCAGTTGCCCTATCAGCCGTCACGTCCGATAGTTTGGCCTATGCCTCACAACAGGTATCAGAACCTGTTATCCCTAGTGCAACCCATGAGATTTCACCGGATAGCATAGCTGCTCCATTTCCTAATGGGATTAGTCTAGGAATCAGCTCTCCTGAAACGGCACTACCTCAGTTCTCAGCTCGCGAGACTAGTCCTGCTCCCGCCGAGACATTGCTCACTGATCGTGATTTAGCCAATGAGCCACCCGCGTCAGAATTGAGCCCGGTGATCACCCCGGCAATGCCTCAGTTCGCGATTACGCCATCGTCAGACTTGACTACCCCAGAGACTACGGACACAAGTGTTACTGAAGCCGCTGTTGATGATGATACGACAACTCTAGACCCAGATCTTGAAACTACTCCCAATCTGTCTCAAGTTGTTTCTAGCGAGCGGGTTGAAATCTTAAATCCCACGGTAGGCAGTGTGGTTGATGTTCCCGCAATCACAGTCATCATTCGTTTCCCTGCTGACGCTGAAATTGATCTTTACGTCAATGAAGACGCCGTTAAAAATGACCTAATTGGTCGTACCGAGACCGATCCCAACACTAATCTCGTCACTCAGACGTGGTATGGCGTTCCTCTGGCAGAAGGCACTAATACGCTAACTATCATGGGTAGCGATGGTAGCGTACTGCAGTCATCTACAGTAGAAGTTAGAGGTAGGCCTGTAGAGATGACACTGCGCTCTCGAGAGTCCAAACTCTCAGCTGATGGACGATCGACAGCCACACTCCAGGGTCAACTCTTAGACAACAATGGAAATATATCTAACTGGGATGCGGGCGTTACTCTCGAGACCAGCGATGGTGAATTCGTTGGGATAGATTATGCGCCTGACCAACCGGGGTTCCAGGTAGAAGCAAAGAATGGTCGGTTTACAGCAGAGCTACAGTCATCGTTAGAAGCACATGTCGTTCAGCTACAAGCAACCACCAATGGATTAGAAGCTTTTAATCAGGTTCAGTTTGTCACACCTCAACGGCCTAGCATTGCCACTGGCATTGTGGATCTAAGGTTGGGGGCACGGGGCACTAATTTCCACAGCAGCTTGCGTGACTTTTTGCCTCCTGAAGGCAACAACAACTATGACCTTGACTTAGATGCCTCTCTATTCACGATGGGCAACCTGGGTGAGTGGTTGCTGACGGGTGCCTTTAATAGCGATCGCACTCTAAACGAAGATTGTCGAGGAGAGACTTCGCTTTTTCGTCAAAGTTCAGGTAGCTGCAACAATCTCTACCCTGTCTATGGTGACGACTCTACTATTGATGTCACGACACCTTCTACTGATAGGCTCTATCTGCGACTGGAGCGAACATCCCCCGTGGAAGGGGCGACAGCCGACTATGCCATGTGGGGTGACTATAACACCGAAGAGTTTGCCAATTCATCTCAGCTATTTACCTCTACATCGCGACAGCTGCATGGCTTTAAGCTGAACTATAACCTGGGAAATTTAGCCATTACGGGTCTTTATGGCAATAACATTGAAGGCTTTCAGCGCGATACGATTGCCCCCGATGGCACCAGCGGCCTCTACTTTCTTTCACGACGGCTAGTCATTTCGGGTAGTGAACAAGTATATATCGAGATAGAGGAACTCGATCGTCCTGGAACCATAATTTCACGGGAGCGCGTATATCGCAACACTGACTATGACATTGACTATGATCGTGGCACTTTATTATTTAATGACCCGGTACAGCAAACTTTAGTCGGTGATTTTGGTGAGGTATTGTTGCGGCGGATTGTCGTCACCTATCAATTTGATGATGAAGGCAATGATACTAATATTCTCGCTGGGCGTCTGCAATACAACTTTGACCGAACGCTCAATCAGGAATCTTGGCTGGGCACATCCTACCTGCGAGAGGATCAGGGCAATCGCAACTTTACCCTGTTTGGAGCTGATGCCCAAATTTCACTGGGAGAAAGTTCTCGCTTAGTCGCCGAGGTTGCCCATTCTGAAAGTGACTTTGACCTATCGGGACCAATTAGTGGTTCGGCCTATCGAGTGGAGCTAGATGGCGCTGTTAGCGACTGGCTAAGTGGTCGAGCCTATTGGCGTTCGACCGATGCCGGCTTTACTAATGCGGCAACCGCTAGCTTTGTGCCGGGACAGACCCGCTATGGTGCTCAAGCTAATATCAAACTCAGCCGTAATACCTCTATCCGAGCCCAGTTTGACCATGAAGATAATGACGGCGTCGCCCCACGTCCGCTAACAGATCTTGCCGATTTGTTAGAGCCTGGATTAAATCCGGTACCTGGTACCCGTGTGGATAACTCACTTTCCACTTATTCTTTGGGCCTTTCGCAACGATTAGGAGATTCGAATTTAGAATTTGACTGGATTCATCGAGATCGCACCGACCGACTCAATCCTGATCGATTAAGCGTTAGCTCTGATCAACTGCGGACACGCTTAACCACCCGCCTAGCCAATAACCTTACACTGCGTGCCCAAAATGAGCTGAATCTCTCATCAGAAAGCGACCCTCTCTACCCAAGTCGTACCTACTTGGGTCTCGATTGGGAATTTCTGCCAGGAATGAACCTGGGCTTGGGGCAAGTCTTTTATGGTGGTGACGGGTTGAGCGATCGCGGGTCCTATACCATCGTAGACCTCTCAGGGGAACAGTCCTTGGGCAAGGACACCACCATTCGAGGGCGCTTTAGTAGTGTTGATGGCCAAAACCTGGGTGGAGCCATCGGCATTGAGCATGGCTTTAATCTGAGTCCTGGGTTACGCCTCGATTTAGGCTATGAGCGCACATTTAATAGCATTTTTGGTGGTACGGCAGCTGGATCCCAGTTTAGTCAGCCATTTGCCGTTGGGACTGGTGGTTCATCAGTCGGGACCACCAGCGGCAATACCTATACAGTTGGACTTTCCTATACAGACAACCCGGACTTACAAGCTAGCGCTAGGTTTGAGCACCGTGACTCATCCCAAGGCTCCAATACAGGCGTAACCGCCTCGGTGGTGGGACGTCTTACACCAGCGGTGAGTGCACTATTTAACTATCAGCTTAACCGGGCGGCCAATCAGCGCATTACCAATATCGGCACCACCAGCAACCTAAAGTTGGGTTTAGCCTATCGCGACCCTAATGACGATCGGCTCAATGCACTACTGCGCTATGAACATCGCATTAACCCAGGGACTCTGCCAACCAATGCCCTATTTGGGCGTAGCATTGACACCTCCGAACACTTGTTCTCGGCAGAGGCGCTCTATGCGCCTAATTGGCGATGGGAATTTTATGGTAAGTATGCCTTTAGAACTAGCCAAACACGGATTAATTTGCCAGCAGATGTGGGCGGTGACTTTACCTCCAACAACAGTTTGCATCTAGCCCAGATGAGAGCCACCTACCGGCTTGGCTATAGCTGGGATGTGAGCGCTGAGGCTCGCTGGTTTGGCGGTCTGGGTGACTATAGTGAGCTTGGTTATGCCCTTGAGGCCGGTTATTATCCTACCCCTGACCTAAGACTTTATGGAGGTTACAGCGGTGGCGGTGCCTATGACGATGACTTTGGGGTAAACCGCTCTGCCGGTGGCTTTTATCTGGGTGTATCTGCCAAGATTAACGGTTTGTTCGATGGCTTTGGTCTGCAAGATGTAGCGCCACAACAACAGCGTGAATCTACGGTGGAGACCAACGAAGGAACGCCAGGCGTTTATATTCCAGGGATAACCAACTCTTTGCCAGCAGAGGAGCCTATCGAGTCTCCTGAAGTAGTCGATGAATCTGCTGAGACTTCAGACGTCATTGATGTGCGCGAAACGGATCAGCCTGAGCCATCTCTCGACGGGCAAACGCTATGAGAAAAAAGCCTGCTCCTCAAGATAGAAGCCGATACTTAATCCCCTTCTGGGAGGGACAACGGGATGGATCGATCATAAATTCTCAGCCCTCAATCATAGTCTAATTTTTTTCTCCCTCGATACTTCAGATGCCAGAGCTATGACCTATTACAGATCTATTCGTACCTTAGCTGTTTCTCTTCTATTAGCCACTGTCGCAACGGCTCCTGGTCTAGCCCAGGCTGTGGAGACTTCTAGGTCAACCAACTTTCCTAAGGTACAGATTAAGGTCAACAGTCCTCAGGATGGGCCGATTACTCCGGATGACCAGCTCACTTTGCGAGAAGCGATCGCAATTACCAACGGTACCCTTACCCTAGCAGATCTAAGTTCTACGGAACAGCAACAAATAACTCCTAGTTCAGATAGTTCAGTCATTACCTTTGATCTGCCTGCTGGAAGCACCACCATTAAGCTACAGTCGCTCTTACCGGTTTTAGCCCAACCGGGGCTGACCATCGACGGCACTACACAACCGGGATACGACCCTACCAAATCGGCCACAGCAGAGATTTTAGTTGCCGTTCCGGTGGTAGAAATCACCCCAGCGGACAATGCCAAAGTATTTCGGGGTTTGACTCTAGTGGCAGACGATATCACTATTCGCGGACTGAGCCTGTATGGCTTTACCACAGAGCATCGGGCAACCGAGTCCACACCACCAGCAGATATTTTTATTGCCCACGAGCTACCCCCACCGGAAATTAGCCAGCAGTATATCCCAGCGAGCGACTTCTCTTTTCACGATGAGGACCAGCCACCTAAGGGCATTGTGATTGAACAAAACTGGATCGGTATTCCTACGGACGACAAAATTCCCGAACAGCGGTCTGCCTTTGGCGTATCTGTGTTTAACGCTCAAGGAGTCAAATTACAACAAAATCGTATTGCTTATCATGACGGCAGCGGTGTAATTACCGGGGCTCGGGCCGAGAATTTTGAAATCGTGGAAAACCTGATTGTCAACAATGGTCTGGCTGGAATACCAGATGCGATCCGGTTAGAAGGTCGTATCGATAATAGTCTAATTTCTGGCATCTTAATGTGTGGAAACGATGGCAGCGGCATTTTCTTGTTTAAACCCCAGGGCGCTGTCGAGATTAGCAACAATGATATTCGCTTTAACGGTCAACGTCTGCGTCGAGCTGCCATTTATTTAATGGGTAACGACCATCGAGTTGTAGATAACAACATTGCTAATCAAAAAGGTCCTGGGGTGGTGGTTACAGCCTTTAGCCAGGGAGGCACCACCCACAGTCAGCGCAATATTATTGAAAACAATCGGTTTGAGAACTTAGAAGGATTAAGCATTGACCTGAATACCCGGCGGAATCGAGGCGTGCAAGACTTTCAGCGAGGCGATGGCCCGAATCCTCTACGAGATTCTCACAATCGACGGCGAGATACAGGTAACAGCGCTATTAATCCACCCCAGTTTGACAGCCCTGAATTCTTTGTGGTTGAGGGTCCGGTCGTGATCCAGGGTAAATCTGACATTGGCTCTACGGTACAGCTCTATCTTACCCGAGGAAATACGGGTGACTATGGACCTCTGACAACACCGCTAGCTAAAGTCAATGTCAATGAAGAGGGAATATTTACTTACGCTTCAGGAGACTTACAACCGGGTGATGTAATTAGCGGCATAGCCACCGATTCCCAATACGGTACCTCTGAACCTGCTCTCAACACCACTGTGGTTGCCCTCGGAGAAACTAGCACTACTCGTACTAACCGTATGGCTTCAATGGCTGCCGAGAGTGTGCAATGCACAACTCCTCCGGTGACTGCGCCAGCACCTACGGCACCGGAGCCCGAAGTGATTCGTCTAGAAATTCCTCGAAATGTTCACTATGGCCTTGATGAGGATTTTATCAACCCGGATAGTACGGTAATTTTGGACCAAATCGCAGCCGTCATGGAGCAGTATCCATCGATAGTTGTTGATTTACACGGGCATACTGACTCCAGAGCAAGCGTGGCTTACAACCAGGATCTGGCTCGACGTCGGGCAAATAATGCTCGACGGTATCTGATGCAGAAGGGGATTGCCCCGGAACGGATGACCATTCGTTCTTTTGGAGAGACTCAGTTACGAGCAGAGGAAACCGATCGGGTGAACTATGCGCGCAACCGACGGGTGGAGTTTGTGTTTAGTGATGTTCGAGGTGTAGAGATTACATTTGTGAATCAAGAGGAGGATCTTCAGATAGAGCAATGAAATTAAGAAATCTCTAAATCAACTCAGAATGTGTGCTTTTCACTTATCCATCAGTTTTTTTACATTAAACTTCCTGTCCTTAGCTTCTTATCTGGCAAGTGAAAAGCACATCTTTATGGGATTGCAATGGTTGTTCCCTTTGCTTCAAGCTTTAATTCTGCTCCTGCCATCTCCTGTTCTCACTCTATCTTCAAGATTTTAGCCAAATGAATAGACTTACACCCTTTCTGCATAATTATGCTTCATTGGCAAGGTCGTTTTCTAAATTCTGTTTAGGCCCACTAGCAACAGCCATATTCTTAAATTTAGTTAGTGCATCTGAGGCATCTGCCCAGATTAGTCTTTTCAATCAGTTTATTGGAGACTATGACTATGTGGTAACAGGAGGTACCTTAAGAACGCAACCTAATACTGGCGACGCCTGTGCGGTCACTAATACAAATACCGAGGTCCTATCAGGCATTCCTCCAACAGCAACAGTCACTGCTGCATATCTCTACTGGGCAGGCTCACAAGGTCCTGCTCCAGATTATGACATTACTTTCGAAGGTCAAAGCCTATCCGCAGATCGTACCTTCACAGATAGTTTTTCACTGACAGGATTTCCAACTTTTAACTGGTTTCAGGGATTCAAAGATGTTACTTCAATCGTAGCGGCAAAGGGTAATGGTAGTTACACATTTAGTGATTTAACAGTTGATACAGGAACAACAAACCCCAGTATGTGTACAATTCAAGGGGTTCTATCAGGTTGGTCTTTATTTGTCGTATACGAAGATAGTACGACCGTCACTCAAACCAACGCCATCAATATCTATGATGGTTTTTCAGTTTCACGTAACACTTTTCAAGACTTTACACTATCGGGGATTTTGGTATCAGATAACCCTGTTGCCAAGTTCACGTCATTGCTATGGGAAGGAGATCAAAATTTAGGAGGGCTTAACGAATTTTTTAGTTTCGAGGGAAACACATTATCGGATTCTGCGAATCCTGCTAATAATCCGTTTAACTCCAGTATTAATTCCTTAGGATTCGGCGCTGATACTGTCTACGGAGTTGACCTTGACACATTTGATGTTTCGTCTTTCACATCTGCAGGCTCAACCTCAGTTACAGGAAGAGTTTCCTCAAATGATGATTTAGTAATTCTTGCTGCCTCTATAGTCGGTGTAAGTGTTGCAAGTGCTGATTTAGAAGTGACTAAGACGGTCGATAATGCCAGCCCCTCAGTCGGGGACACTATTACATATAGCATTACTGTCACAAACCAAGGAGACAATAATGCTAGTGGAGTTGTAATTTCAGATGTTCTTCCCCCTGAAGTTACTTACCTCTCGTCATCAGGCCCAGGAACCTATAATGCAAACTCTGGCGATTGGACTATTGGCAATCTGAATGTTGGTGTTGCTGTTACGCTTCAGGTGAGTGTTCAAGTTGATAGTGCTGGAAATTTTAGTAATACAGCTAGTGTTAAAGCTTCTAGTCTACTTGATCCAGACTCTACGCCAGGTAACGCTGATCCAGCCGAAGACGATCAGGACAGTGTCACTGTAACTGCGACCGCAACCCCTGTTGTTAGCATCAGCGGTAACCTTTATGTCGACAGCAATGGTAATGACCTCTATGAGGATAGTATCGGTGGCGGCAGCGAGGCACCCCTCCCAGAAAACATTACCGTTCGCCTCCTTAGCAGCGACGGCACTACTGAACTAGCCACAACCGTAACGGATATCAACGGCTTTTACTCATTTCCCAACTTAGCTCCAGACACTTACCAAGTAGTCGTAGAAACAACAGATCCTGATATTCCCACAGGGCTCAACAGTGGCACCCCTACCCCCCTTACAGTTAGCGCCAATGGAGGAGACGTCAGCGATCAAGACTTTGGCTTTGACATAATGACCACTGGTGCTGGAGTCTCTTTCTGCGAAAATCCCAACGGGGAAGTTTACTCAGGTGGTATTTCCAATGATATTTATGGCATTTATCCACCAACAGGGGCGACATTTCGCATCACCAGTTCCGCTTTGGCTCGCGTCGTTAACTCCCTTGCCACAGACCACGTTAATCGAGTTGTTTACTACGCTGAAGGTCAAGCTATCTATGCCTGGGATCCGATTAACGATATTCACGTTCGGTTACAAGATAGTAGTGGTAACTTGAATGTATCCTCCATGTTAGGAGGAGGAAGTATTTTAACTCTTACTAGCGGTGGTGGAGCTTTCTACAATGGCTCTTTATACTTAGGGATTGAACAAGCCCAAGGCAATTCTGACACAGATGTCTATCGAGTTGATTTTGTTCCTGGCTCTAATGGATTAACGATCCAGAGCCTCACAGCCCTGGGCACCAATGACAACACAGGTGGAGCAAATGGTGGTCTCAGTAATGCCGACTGGGGTGATATGATCATAAGCGATACAGGTATTCTCTATGGAGCTACACGAATCGCAGGCTCCAGTTCAGGTACCTTCTGGAGTTTTGATCTCAACACTAGTACTTATTCGTTCATTAGTGGCAACTATCTAGGTCAGCTAGCCAAAGACGGCGATGGCACACTTTGGGGTTTATCAGATACCGGTAGAATCCAGGAAGTAGATGTCAACACCGGCTCATTGTTTGGCCCCTCTAGTCCTACTAGCTCTGCCATTGCTGATATGGGAGAGTGTGTTATCGGTTTCTCCACAATTGGCGATCGCGTCTGGGATGATTTGGATGGTGATGGAGTACAAGACACCCTTGAACCCGGCATTGCTAATGTCACCGTTGGTCTATACCGAGATCTAACAGGCAACGGAGTTATTGATGGCAATGATCCTCTATTAACAACTCAGGTAACCAATGTCAGCGGCAATTATGACTTTGTCGACCTGATACCTGGTACTTACATCGTTAGAATCCTTGAAGGAACAGCCGATGATTTGGATGGAACCAACGTTCTGGATGGATCTGTTCTAACCACTACTGGCAGCACTCCGGGTGGGCGACAAGCCGGCAATTTACCACTGGGTATTGTTGACTACAATGACGCTGACTTTGGTTATCAGTTACCCGTTATTCCTCAAAACCCTAACGTGTTGTTAGTAAAACGCATTACCCAAATCAACAATGATACAGCCTCAGCAGGCGGTGATGATCTTGCAGGCTATATCAACCAGGATGATGTCACTAATCCCTATGACGACAACGACATCACGGTAGCTGACCCAGTCAATCCAACCGATCCACCCAAAGATACCGATCAATGGCCAGCTCCCACCACTAACCTTATCGGTGGCCTCGACGGTGGTAACGTTATGCCCAATGATGAAATCGAATACACCATTTACTATCTCTCTTCTGGGGATGCCACTGCAGAAAGTGTTCTCTTCTGCGATTATGTGCCTACATTCACTAGCTTTACGCCCAACGGCTATAACGGAAGTGCTCCCCAAGCTACCGGAGGCATTGGCGGGGCTGACCTCAGCATCGAACTCTTCCGCAATGGCTCTACCGATTACCACACTGGGGCTAACGACGGCGACAGCGCCACTTACTTTGCTCCAGGTGTCGATCCTGCCGCCAGCTTTCCCGGTATCGACTGTGATGGAGACAATGATGGCATCAACACCAACACGAATGGAGCTGTTGTCGTCAATCTAGGAGACTTGCCTGATGCCACTACTGACACCGTTGGAGCTTACGGCTACGTAAGATTTAGGACACGAGTGAAGTAGTCAAGAGAAAAATCATCTCTCACACTCAGAGAGTTTACCGATACCTGTTCTTTCCGGACAAAAAGAGTCCGTATATCCGGCGAAGACTTACAGTCAAATTACTGAGCAATCTAGACGTATATGGTGAATCCTATTTTATGAGGGTTCACCGTATACGCTTCTAAAAATAGTTTAGATATGACCTCAAGCGTGTGCCCTCGTTGATGACTAACGACAAAATCACCGATGGTGCAACGGCAATGGGTAACAACTCGACAACGGCCTAAGGCAGCAGCAATCTCCTTTTTAGCGACTGCCATTCTTTGGCCAACGGCAGCTACTGCAGTCCCTGTTCCTTATGTTAGCGATGAAGTTGGCTTCAACAATGCCGCCAGTCGCGCTCAGGTAGATAGCCTCGACACCCCATGGCAGACTGCTGCTGCCAACATCGGAGCTACAATAATCACCCAAAACCAAATTCCAGCTGGTAGCACTACCACCATCAGCGGTAATGCCCACACCCTATTCACCACAGCCAGCGGTATTACTGCTACCACATCGCTGCACGATGTTACCGACACTGACCTAAGTATTCCTAACAGTGTCGGTTCTGTTGCTACAGGAAATGCTCAGCTATCGGCTAACAATACTCTCCAAGGCGATGCCCCTCGGCCTGCCAGCTTTTACAACACTACAGCACAACCTCGATATTGGAATGAAAACAGCGGCTCCACCATCAGTCGTAATGCAGTTCTCTTTGACTTTTCTGAACCTGTGACAGCCTTTGGAGCCTGGTTTGGCGATTTAGAAACCAATCCTGATGGTACGTCTGCCATTGTTAGACTACTAGATGTCAACGGCAACCGTATTGGTGATGACATAGTAGTTTCGCCTACCGGCGACCCAAGCTCGTGTGGTACAACATCATTTCGCGGCTGCGGTAATCGAACTACCCGCTGGATTGGTTTTGTCGATGATGCCAGCCAAGTTAAACAAATGCTGGTTGTGGTTGGGGATGATGCGGCTGGAGAAACTGGTAACCGTGAACATATTAGCTTTATCGGAGCCACCTTGGCAGAAAAACCACGAGCAGATCTATCGATCACCAAAACCCACAGCGGTGGCCCCTTTGCACCAGGTGACACGGTTACTTACACGATAACAGTAACGAACCAGGGACCAACCGACGCTGTCAACATACCGCTGCTGGATTTTGTCCCCTCAGAGCTGAGTAATGTCTCATGGCAGTGCCAAATTGCAACACCATCTGGCAGCTTAGACGATTGCCAGACAAGTATGGGCAGTGGCAATACGATTTACACCCGTTTGAGCCTGGGTACAGGGGGCAGTGCTGAATTTACAGTGCAGGGTACGCTGCTGCCAACACCGCCAGGCACATTGACCAATGTAGTAGAAATCGGGAGCCGAGATCGCAACGAAGCAGCCCCTGGCATTACCGATCCAGACATGACCAACAATACAGCCAGCGATGATATTACCGTGATCGCTACGGCCAGCGGTCCTCCATTTATTTGTGATGGGACATTTCTGTTGGCCCAGGACGAAAACTCTCGTTACTTTGCTGTCGATACAGGCAACAACCAGCTACAGCCTTTATCATCAGTCTTTGGAAATTCGTTTCCCGATCCTATCAGCACCTATATGAACGGCATTGGTTTTAACGTGCAAGATGGCTATGTCTATGGTGTAAATCCTAGTATGGGTAATATATATCGCCTTGCTTCTGATGGTACAGTTACTGACCTAGGCAATCCTACTAATCTACCCAATAGCGTATTCTCAGGCGATGTAGATGGTAATGGGGTGTACTATGCTCACACAGGTCAATGGCTGTATCAAGTAGACGTTAGCGGAGCCACCGCTATTAGAACAGGCAGAATACAACTCAGCCGTACTGTAAAAGCTGATGATGTGGCCTTTAACCCAGTGAATGGTCTGCTCTATGGCTTTGACAAGGATAACGACGTCGTAGTGGAAATTAACCCCGCAACTGGTCAGGTCGTTAATTTCACCACCCAATATGAATCGGGTACCACTAGTATCACCCAGGCAGGAGCATCTTATTTTGATGTATTTGGTGATTTTTATGCATACCAAAATAACGGCGGACGACTTGTCAGATTCTCCTTGGACCTTCCTAATAATATTGCCCTAGGCTCCAACTACGCTACTGGTCGTAACGTTAGCAAAAACGATGGTGCGGCCTGTCCCTACGGTCCACTCATTCAAAAAGATGTGTCGACTACAACAGTAGAAGCAGGTGACACTGTTACCTACACCTACAAAATTGGTAATCAGAATCCTTTTTCCCTTAGCGGTGTCTCATTCCGTGATGTTTTGCCCAGCACCGATGGGCGCACATATGTATCCGGATCGTTGGTAAATCCCTTAGGGGGCATTGTCAACACCTATGGGAATAGTCAACAACTAGAGATCATTGGCATGAATATTCCTGCGAACCAAACAGCCATCTTCTCTGTTCAGGTACTGATCCCATCAGACACTCCACCGGGGGAGTTATTTAACCAAGCAGAGCTAGAAAATATTCCCATTGGCTTTGGCGGACCCCGTTTACTGTCTGACTATCCACCGACAGGGGCAAGACCTGACCCCACTCCATTGACAGTCACTGCACCGATCGCAACTAACCCGAATGTTTTGCTGGTGAAACGGATTACGGCTATCAACAACAGCACTAGTACAACTGGCGACGAACTTTCTGTTTATATAGACGAAGCAGCTAACCCTTATGACGACAATACTATTACACTGACGGCACCAACTAATCCAGCTGATCCCCCTCAAGACACAAATCAGTGGCCAGCACCAGCTAATTATCTGGTGGGCGGCATCAATGGTGGTGATGTTCTCTCCAATGACACTATAGAGTACACTATCTACTTTCTCTCATCAGGAGATGTCACCGCAGAAAATGTTCATTTCTGCGACTATATCCCTGAATTCACAAGCTTCTCAACCAATGGCTTTAATGGAGAAACACCTGTTGCACCAAGTGGTATTCCTAGTGCAAATTTAGGGGTAGAAATTTTTCGCAATGGGTCCAGCGCATTTTACACAGGTGCTAACGACGGGGATGCAGCAGTATATTTTGGACCAGGGATAGACCCTGCCAACGACAGCCGCTTTGGCAATATTGACTGTGACGGAGATCTAAGCACACCTAACTCAAATACTAACGGTGCCATCGTGGTTGATTTAGGCAATATCATCAACGCCAGCGCTGCAGGCAATGTGGTCAATGATGCCTATGGGTATGTACGCTTTCAAGCCATAGTTAAGTAAATAGAAACTTGGACAGTTAGCGATCTCATGGTAGAAAATGACTATCTTCATCAGTTCGCCCGTTGCCACTGACGGATAACCTCTTCAACCACAGATCGATCGGGTGGAGCGCTGACTTGACCGGCAGGATCGGTGGTAGCTCCGGGAATATTTTTACTCCAGGGGCTGTTGGGCACAGAATTGATATCAACGTTGGCATTCATCGGACGAAAGCCGTGCTGTACAAATACGGCCTGCTGATCGGGCTCCATCAAAAAGTCGATAAAGGCACGGGCCGCTTTGACTTCACCGCCGTTCACATCACGTCGCACAATGGCAGCGGTCGAAACCGTCTCAATCGTTGGATCTAGGTAAAGAATTTGGTAGGGCTGGCCTTGGGTTGCACTGGACTGGTCCCAACGGTGAAGGGCAACACTCTCATAAACTGTAGCAATATCGGCATCGTTAGGACCGCGAGTAATAAACTCTTGCAACAGAATATCAGTGGAGCGAGGTGGCTGATAAACTGAGCGCTTTACTAAGTCAAACAACGTCTGAACCCCATCCTTGCTAAAGTCACTGGCGTTGAGAGTATTGATGTTGGCCTCAGCCTGCAACCATAAGCTTAGGGTGAGCTGACCGCTGTTGGAGCGCGTGGGGTCAGTTGTCACAAAATCAAAGCTGCCCCAGGCGGCATTGCCACCAATGCTGTCCCAGTTACCAGCAGTCATCGCATTTTCTAACTGCTGCCACTGGAATTCACCACCGGGAAATAATGCTTGGGCTCGTTCTGGCCAGGAGACCGCCACCAGCATCGTTTTTGCAATCGGCTGGGGCGTTTCGTAGAATGGCTCGTCGCCATATTGAGCCTGCCAGCGCTGGCTAAGCTCGTCAAGCAGCTGGCCATTGGCGGGAATCAGAACGGTGGGTTCAAAGTCGTTGTTGTCGTCGATATATCTGTTGACAATATCTTGAGACCCTTGGAATTCGAGATTTAGTTGAACTGAAGGATTCTGTTGTTCAAACCGGGTTTCTAGGAGTCTGAGAGGCGCTTGAAGTTCGCTACCGCTGACAATAGTGATGGTTTGGTTAACGCCGGGCAGAGGCGCATAGGCAAGACCAACAGAGGCAGCAATGATGGAAAGAGAAATAATGGGTTTGGTAACCATGGTGGGAAAGGCAATGGGCAATGGGGCCACTTGGTAGGGATATTCCATGGAACGTCCCTACCAAGTGAAACAGATGGAGAAATTAGGCAATCAACACGTCGACATTCTCCTGGAAGCCTTTGACTTCATCACTGAGTTCTCTGAGTTCATCGGCAGCCACTGAACTCGTCAGATCGGCAGTGCGGAGTTTGTTTTGGAGCTGTTGGAGGACGCCCCCGGACTCGGCAATCAGGGTGGACAGATTGGCTAACTGGGCCTGACGGGCATCTTCTCCCTGACGGGCAAGGGCAATATTGCGTTTGAGGCTGTTGGCAAGTTTACCCCACTGCTCCTGGGCGACACCTTTGCTGTTGCGGACTTTGATTTCGGCCTGTTGGAGCTGTTGTTCTAACTCGTCAACTGAGAGTAGAGCGTCGCTGCCTTCCATACGGCGGGCCAGGCGGTCGATTTTTTGGGGCAGTTCCTGGGTGCGATCGCACGCATACTGCACCACCCCCAACAGCTCAATCTGGGCGCTCGCCGTCAGCAGCTTAGTCGCTTCTACATTGAGTTCATCCGCCCGTTCCCCCAAGGCAACCGCCTGCTGTCGTACCTGCTGAAATTCACGGTCAATGGCTTTATTGGTCAGCTCCACCCGGTCAGGCGAGCGCGACTCAAACACAGCGGCACCTAGGACAGTTATGGCAACCGCCCCCGGTATGGCCACCACGCTAGGCAGACGGATCAGCCGCACACTGCCGACCAAAAAGATACTCCCCGCCAGCACCGCCAGTGGATACTGCAATGGATTGGCTAGTTTCATTGACAGCTCCTAAAACTCCACCTGCAGATCGGCCATCAGCTGAGCAATGGTAGCCGGATCGCCCTTACGATAGTACCCCCCATTCAGCTGGGCAATTTGCTCTAGGGCCTGAGGGTCAAACTCGCCCTCCTGGCCGTAGCCGACGGTAAAGAATGCAATTCGCTGGTCGGACGAAAATCCGCTTTTAGCTAACTCTTGTTCAAGCTGCCCCAGACTAATACTTGATTCTGAATCTTCACCATCGGTAAGAATCAAAACAGCATTGATGGCATCTGCCCTCAGGTTAGAGGATAGCCAATTACGCGCAGCCAGCGCCGAATCATACAGTCGCGTACCCCCATCGGCCTGTAGCCCTGTCACAAACTGTAGTCCCCGCGCTTTTCCTTCAGGCGTGCCGTCCACCATTACCGGCTGACGAATATTACTATCAAAATCAATCAGCGCTACCTTATCCTTCGGGCCTAGGGCATCCACATAGGTTTTTAGCGTGTTTTGGACAGAGGGTAGCTTATTGCCCTCCATAGACCCGGAGGTATCTACCACAACCACCACTAAAGACGACTTTTTAGCTTCCTGACTCCAGGCCGTCAGCATGGCCTCCGCCACCTCGGGGGTAGGAGGGCGATAGGAATCGTAGCTAGCCTGGGAGTCAACACCAAAGTTTGGACTAAATTTAGGCCCTAACGCGACTCCGGGCACACCGGGACGCAGACCTAAGCTGGTGGCAATTTGTTGAGCCGGGGGAGACTGCAAATACTCCAAAATTTGGTCAGCGGCCTCTTTTTCTTGATTGTTGACCCAAGGCGCATTGGGTACAATCCCTCGCATATTTGAAGTAAAGGTGGACTTTGGATATACCGCCTCATACCGGGCGCCGCCGGGGGGCAAATCCGTATTGGCCGCAATGACTGATGACTCATAAACGGACCCGATCGAGGCCCAGAACGGGCCATTTTCTACCATCGACTGAGCCAGGGTAGAGGTGGACTTACCGTAGCGCGTAATTTTGCTCTGAATTTTTTGGACGGCCGCCTGCTGCTGTTGGATATCGGCGACCGTTAGCTCCTCTGGGCGTTTGCCTGATACTGAGGCAAACTGAGACACCAGTGTTTGCAATCCAGAATTTGACCGTGTCGGGGCCGTATGCACATAGTAAACCGGCTGCGCTGGACTACTGGCGTCGAGGTCCTGGTGAGTTTCGGCAGTTACTAGCTCGGCAAACAGATCGTCTACATTGCGCAGACCGGGAGCGAGGTCCGTTGGCACCATAAATACCATAGGGCTATTGGCCAACAGAGGCGCATCGGCAATGGCTGGAATATAGTTTTGACCTGGGTAGAGCTGCTCCATGTGATAGATCAGCTGGTTTTGGTAAATTTCGCCATATACCGACAGAATGGTGGGAAATTCTGGCGCGCCAGCGGTCATTGTTCCCTGCTGCAGCTGCTGAGCTAGAGATACCGTCTGTTCTACGACATCGCCGCTTCCGGCTGCCTCGCAGGTCATGTAAAAGGCGTCGCCGTCGGCCAGTTTTGGCTTGGTCTGGTTAAATGCAACAGCGGCCTCATCGCAAAAGTGATGCAGCGCACTCCCCACTAGCAGCTTGACTTCAAATCCTCGCTCGCCGGAGCCGCTACCACAGCCTGCTAGCAGCAGCGCACCTAGTAAGGAACTGGAAATCAGGCGTACAGAATTCTTCAATTGATTCATTACGATTCGCTGTCGATATAGCCTGGCACACATAGTCAACAACATCAGTTATCCCTAAAACCCTTAGAGCAGAGACGCTATGTGTGCAGTAATGTGCCAAATGTATCCAGCACGTTATCGTAACTACACAACGCTCAACACTAATTCCGATGGCGGAGACTTGTAGCGATCCTCACTGGTGTAATCCGTGGGACAAATGCTTAGCGATCTTCACAGTCGGTTTGAATATCCACATCCAATGTTTCGTCATCAATGGTGATGTACAGCACATTGGGTCGGCAGCACACCTGACAGTCTTCGACATATTGCTGGGTGAGACCGCTGCTGATATCGATAAAGGTGGTGCTGGGTTCGCCACAGTAGGCGCAGTAGTATTCGGCAGTGGTTTGCATAGATGAGGAGAATAGGATTAATTTCGTTTGTAGAAACGTTGCATGCAACGTTTCTACCGATGATTTAGGATTTGCGATCGCGCTCTAGCTGCAGACGAATCCGATGGTGGGCTCGACGAGTCAAAGGATAGCGATGGACGCAGTAAAGCCCGCCAAAAATAAGCAGACCGGGAATCACACTGGCTAAAACACGAATCACAAGCAGCCGAGCGTCCGGCCCAATTTGCCCGGCCCAGTCAAGCATCCAACCCGATAGGAAAATTGCGATCGCAACGCCCACTTTTTGCAGAAACACCATCAGACTAATAAAAATACCCTCCTGGCGCTCACCGGTTCGCAGCTCCTCGTCGTCAATCACATCGGGCAGCATGGCAAAGGGCACCAGATAAAACGTGGACAGCCGGCCCCAGTAACTACCCCCGTGGCATACATTAATCCTACCTGCCCCGGTTGGATCACCCCTAAACCACACACACCCAGCAGCGCCAGGGGAGCACCGGCAAAGTAGACCCATTGTTTGCTGGTACGTTTGGTGACCCACAGCCAGAACGGCAGCAGCGCCACCGAGCTGCCCTGAACTGCGATCGCCATTTGGGTAAAGTGCTGCTCCCCTAGCTGCATCCAGTTAGTGACAAAAAATGGCAGCATCGCCGCCGTCACCTGTACGCCTACCCAAGAGCACAGGTATAGCCCCATCACCCAGCGAAAGGCACGATTTTGAAATACTTTGCGCAGCTGACGCCCAATGGGATGGGGAGAGAGTTCGGGCTGATTGCGCATGATAGGGCGATACTGACCGTAGGTGCCCACCACACACACCGCAATGGCTACCACAATAAAAATAGCGGTCGCGCCGCCAAGGATCACATACTGCCGCCGCGTGTCTTCTACTAGGGCAAAGATAATCTGGGCCAGCACCAGCCCCACCACCGAGCCGATGATATTGGCAGCGGAGCGCACCGACATGATACTGGTGCGTTCATCGTAGTCGGGGGTAAGCTCAGTTGCGATCGCAACCATCGGCAAAATAATCACTGAAAAGGCCGCATAGCCCCCCATGGCCATCAGCACATAGTACAAAAACAAGCTGGTCTGGGACTCTAGCGGCGGCACCAGCCACAGCATAAAGGTAAAAAAGCCCAGGGGAAGCGCCCCTAGCACCAGCCACGGATAGCGGCGGCCCCATCGGGACTGGGTGCGATCGCTCAGCCAGCCAATCACAGGGTCGTTGACCGCGTCCCACACCCGGCCAATCAACAGCACCGTCCCGGCCAAGGTGGGCGATAAACCCACCACTTCTGTCAGAAAAAACAGCAGATAAAAGATGGCCAAACCGATAGGAACAGCCGTGCCTAATTCACCCACACCGTAGGTAAATTTAGTTTGAAAGGACAGGCGCTTAGACATAAAGCAAACAGTGACGGTCTCGGTATTTCACCATACCGAAGAGTGTCATCCGCTGAAACAGTAGTGCCAGAGGTCGAGGACTTCGACTCCGCTCAGCCCTTGGAGCCATCCATCAAAATATTTCTTGCGACTGGTACCGCTCTCAAAAATAAGCTGCTTAAATGGAAAAAATGCGCTGCTGAGCAAACGCTATGTGCAAGATGCCGGTACATAGTGTTTCTATTCAGACGGTCTATCCTCTATTAATCAGCAGCGTCAACATTACCGGCATATGAATTATGCAGAGTGCTGGACCAGCTCATCTGCATTTTGTTCTTTTTGCTGACGGGAGCGCATCATGACTGTTGAAACCTTGAACCATATGATGACCTACGTCATCGAAGGCTGGGCGATCGCAAGCGCCACCTATCTAAGCGTGGGGTTCACCCTGTCTTTTTTAACTCGGGCCAGGAATGGTCTCAAGGAAAAAGAAGCCGCAGTAGCCAAGGCAAAAGCGGAAGAAGTCACTAATGCAAAACGGGTAGCCGAGGTGACTGCCGTAGCTGAAAAGTATGGCAAAAGTGCCGACAAGCAGGCGATCAAGCGCGGCGTCAAGGTTCCTGGGAAGTAACAGAATGAGGCTCCAGGGATGATGAAAATCTGTGATAGATTCCAGAACTGGACCTAGATAAACTCGGGATAACATTTCCCCTCCGGGGAGGGGATTCGGGGTGGGTTGACCGCTGACGCTAACGGTCGAGACCCACCCCGCCTGCGGCACCCCTCCGAGGAGGGGATAGTTGGCAGAGTGTTGAGTTTCTGCCTCTTAGGTAATTACCGTAGGCTGATCAAATCCGGTTAGCTCCTTAATTTTGGCCACCTGGTCAGCCAGCTGAATCAGCGGTGCCAGCGCTTTTTGGGTATCAACATCGTGTTTGGCCGTATCGGGTTCATAGCTCTCGACATAGAGCCTGAGTGTGGCACCTTTGGTACCTGTACCAGACAGACGAAAGACAATGCGGGAGCCGTCGGTAAAGCCGATTCGAATCCCCTGCTTTTGACTCACGCTGTTATCAACCGGGTCGGTGTAGCTAAAGTCATCGGCATAGGCCACAGTGTAATTGTCTAGCTTTTTGCCCTTGAGGCTGGGCAGCTGAGCCCGCAGCCCGTCCATTAGCTCATTGGCCGACGCAGTTTCTACACCTTCGAAGTCATGACGACTGTAGTAGTTGCGTCCGTAGGTGGCCCAGTGCTCTTTGACAATGTCTTCAACGGACTGACCTTTGACCGCCAAGATATTAAGCCAGAAAAGGACCGCCCATAAACCGTCCTTCTCACGCACGTGGTTTGAGCCGGTACCAAAGCTTTCTTCACCACAGAGGGTGGCCTTGTCTGCATCTAGCAGGTTGCCAAAAAACTTCCAGCCGGTGGGGGTTTCATAGCAGTCGATGCCAAGTTTTTCAGCCACTCGATCTACGGCCTGACTGGTGGGCATAGAGCGCGCTACGCCTGCGATGCCACTGCGATAACCGGGCACCAGTGTGGCATTAGCGGCCATTACCGCCAGACTGTCGCTGGGGGTGACTAAGAAGTTGCTACCAACAATCATGTTGCGATCGCCATCGCCGTCAGATGCGGCCCCAAAGCTAGGAGGATTATCGCCAAACATAACCTCGACCAGGTCGTGGGCATACACCAGGTTAGGATCGGGGTGACCACCGCCAAAGTCTTCAAGGGGTTCACCATTTTGGACAGTTCCTTTGGGGGCTCCCAGCAGTCCTTCAATAATAGCTGTTGCATAGTGTCCGTTGACCGCGTGGAGCGATTCCATGCACATGGATAACTTACCGGACGTCAGCAGCTGGCGAATTTGCTCAAAGTCAAACAGGGTTTCCATCAAGGCGGCGTAGTCATTGACCGCGTCTAAGACTTCAACGGTCATATTGCCCAGGCTCGTGGTGCCCACCCGATCAAGATTGACATCCTCGGCGTCTAAAATCTGGTACTCGTCGATCACCTTGCTGCGCTCAAAGATAGCGCTGGTGACCTTTTCTGGAGCAGGGCCGCCGTTGCCGATATTGTACTTAATGCCAAAGTCACCATCGGGGCCGCCAGGATTGTGGCTAGCCGAGAGAATAATGCCGCCAAAGGCATGGTACTTACGGATAATGCAGGATACTGCTGGTGTAGAAAAAATTCCTCCCTGACCCACCAGCACCTTACCAAAACCACTAGCGGCGGCCATTTTTAGAATGATCTGGATGGCCTGACGATTGTAATAGCGACCGTCTCCACCAACCACCAGCGTCTGTCCCTGGTAGCCATCTAGACTGTCAAAAATAGACTGAACAAAATTCTCTAAATAGTTAGGTTTTTGAAAAACAGCAACCTGTTTGCGTAAGCCGGATGTTCCCGGTTTTTGATCTGAAAAAGGCGTTGTCGAAACCGTTTGAATGGTCATGATACTCCTTGCGTCGGCGAACCGATTTATCTCTAAAAGATTAACAGGACGACTGCGGCGGCTGTGTGATTGCTAGAACCGAACTTGATACGCGGCGATAGTCTGTAGCGATAATTTATCGATATTTTATTTTGGCTAGCTGATCAGGCCCGCTGATACTTAAGCTGCCGTAGAAATGTCAGCCACCATTGGGCCGGTCTACCGTAGAACGTAAACACATCGCCATAGGCCAGGTTGGCATTTCTGTGGTGAAGCCGGTGACGTTCGGGTGTGGTAATACACAACCAGCGACAGAGATGTCTAATTAGCCGAGGCGTACGATAGCCGGGGGCAAACTGATGCCGCCAAATCACATGTAGTTCAGCGAGCAGCAGCCCCAACGCCGTACCCACAGGGGAAAGCAGTCCCAGCAATGGCACCCACATCAAGTAGGGCAGCGCTCCTAAAAAGCCAGGCAAAAGCGCCTGGGGACGCTGCTTGCGCCAGGCATAGCTGACAAAGCTCCGATTGGGACTGTGGTGAACGATGCTGTGGTAGCGACCAAATACGTGCTCGGGCACGTGATATACAAACGTGGCGATAAAGTCCCCCAACAGCAGTAGCAGCAGGGAAATTCCTAGAATATGTAATAGTTCCATCGCTAAAGTGCCTCACAACTCTTCGGCAACTTAGCAGATAGAATTTAAGATGGATTTAATATTTGGTTTAGAAATAGTTTGGGTGCCCTGCCCTAGCGGGTGGATTGCAAACTACTGAAGAGCGCGATCGCAAAACACGCCAGCAGCAGCAGCCAAATAATAATGCCTGGCAAAAACGCCAACAGCCCGGTACCGCGCAAAATCCACACGATAGTCGTCATGGCCATGGTAGCCAGCAGCAGTTGAGTAATCGGTCGTAATCGGTTAGCCATGGGCAAGCTGGGTGTATATTCTTAGCGGGCAACAAGGTTTACTAAGGTTTTACGCAATTATGTACCTGCTTGACACTAGTGTTACGTTCTCTGGTTAATAATGGCAACGAATCAGTGAAAATTGGCAGCTACCTGCCCATAACTGTGGGTTTGGAAACCTTAAGGTTCTCCGATATTCGATAAAAACGATATAACGTACATCTAGATTTTTTCTTTTTATCCATGGTTTCGACGACACAACAGGCAGCCTTGCTACGTGGCGACGTCCTAATTGCAACTGATAACCACCGGGGTAAAGGAGCCGCTGTAACGGCTCAAATGTATGTACCATTAGTTCGATCGCAGCTTTGGGAGCAGCTCACCGACTACAGCCGCTGGGTCCACTACTTTCCCGACATCACCCAGAGTCGCGAACTAGAAGCCTCTGTCAAACAGCGGTCCAAACGCATCACCCGTAAGCTGTATCAGGCCGCTCGTAAAGCCTTTATACTCTTTACCGCCCAGGTAGAGATTTACCTAAATGTGGTCGAACATTTGCATCAGAGCATCCAGTTTCGACTAGAGCGCGGCACCTTTGCCGATTTTGCTGCTGACCTTGTCCTCGAAGATTTTGGCGAAGGAACGCTCCTGACCTACTCGGTCAAAGCTACACCAATGATCCCAGCGCCCAAGTTTTTACTGGAGCAGGCAATGCGGATTGACCTACCAGGCAACATGAAAACAATGCGCCGGGTATTGTGTCAGTCATAAAACGATGCGTTCCAAGCCCATCGGAGAGGGACTGCTTCAGTTTCTCTCCACAAACAGTCTGCCGGCAGCCAACGCCGCACTGCTTGTAGAGTACACAAATCCATCACTCAGCACATCCAGCTCACGATTGACTACCCAGCAGCGGTAGCCGTTGTCCTGCTGACTCACTTCAATGATCCACCCTACCCGGGCTGATATTTGAACCACTGGAGTTGCATCTGGAGTTGCATCCATGGGGCCTCGCTCATTTGCTTATGCGGC
Organism: Leptolyngbyaceae cyanobacterium; assembly: GCA_050043465.1. GTDB lineage: Bacteria > Cyanobacteriota > Cyanobacteriia > Phormidesmidales > Phormidesmidaceae > Leptothoe. The sequence goes on along the minus strand of JBHJIL010000003.1, from coordinate 92,371 downwards.
ATTGCCGAGTCTCGGGATCACGTTCACTGCAAGCAACTGTCAAATAGCAGTGGTTACAGAGCGGCCTATTCCCTAAATCAGCAGTCGCGCTTATTCCAGGTTAGCAAACCGCTAAACTAGTCATCACCACCAGCTGCGAGTCGGGAGCACTCCTCACGTCTAGCGGCTTAAATCTCAGGCTTTTTAGCTAATGTCTACCCAAGTTCTTAATCTCACTGAAGACCTCTATCGCTATCTACTGACTACAGGTGTGCGCGACAGTGAGATCCTGCAACAGCTGCGAGCAGAGAACGCTCAGCATCCTAGAGCCGTTATGCAAATTGCCCCAGAGCAGGGGCAGCTGCTAGGACTATTGATACAGCTAATGGGGGTAAAAAAAGCGTTGGAAATAGGCGTATTTACCGGTTATAGCTCACTCGTGGTCGCCATGGCACTCCCAGAAGATGGCCAGCTAATTGCCTGCGATATTAGCAATGACTATACGGCTATGGCTCGCAAATACTGGGAAAAGGCCGGAGTCGCCCATAAAGTAGACCTGCGCATTGCTCCTGCCTTAGACACATTAGATCAGCTCATCGCTACCGGTCACAGCAACAGTTTTGACTTTGCCTTTATTGATGCCGATAAGAGCAACTACGACGGCTACTATGAGCGGTCTCTACAGTTAGTGCGGCCCGGCGGATTGATTGCCGTGGACAACGTGCTGTGGTCAGGGCGAGTCGCTGAGCCAGTCGAAAAACAAGATAACCGTACCAAGCGTATCCACGCCCTTAACCAAAAAGTGCACGCCGATCCCCGCGTATCCATGAGCCTACTGCCCATTGCCGACGGTCTGATGTTAGCTATGAAGCGCTAGATTCTCTTTTTCAGTCTGCAGCAGGCAAACGCTGGGCGATCGCATCAAAAAGAGGTCTCTCATTAGCCACAGGAGACATGCACTGCTGCTGTAGCTGACGCAGTTGTTGAAAAACTGTCCCAGCAGACTGATGCTCAGGGCTACAGCGGTCTAACAGATCTTCTAGCAGACAGCCAAAGGCTCTAGATTCAAGCCGTTGTAAAGATTCGGTGGTGCGATCGCACCCCTCAAAAAAAGACGCCGCTCCAAAATCACCCAGAATACTCTTACCCTGGTTATTAACTAAAATATTATGAGCGTACAAGTCGCCATGGAGAATATTCCTAGTGTGAAGATGGGCGACAACAGACGCTATCCCTTGAGCAATTTTTAGAATCACCGGTAGCGCAAAGATCGTGTTCTCAGCGTAGGTATCTCGAGTGCAGGACTCTAAGCTTGGAGGGCCTCCCAGATTGACATATTCATCAGGAATAAACGAAAAGACCAGTCCGGCTTTTCCGTCGATAGGCTGACTGAGCTTGCCTAAGACGTTAACCAAGTTAGGATGGTCTCCCGCCGCAATACAGGTCTGCATTTCATCTAAGGGCAGACCGTCACTGGTCATCTCCCCTTTAAAGAGTTTGACAGCCACTTGGGCATCTACAGAGGACGAATCAGACTGCCATCGCGCTTTATAAATGACACCAGAGGCTCCTTGCCCCAAGATTTCTCCTAACTGCAGCTCTGCTGGGTCAACAGCGGCAATAGACTCGTTGTGCTGCAGGTTTGGTGACTTGCAAAAGGGATTACCCGCGTAGGCTAGCCAGGTTAAGCGAGGTAGCGTCAAGAGCCAGGAGGGCAGCGTCTGAAGCTGATTGGCGGCAAGACGAATCAGCTCTAGGCTTTTGCAGCTGGCCATTTCGTCGGGTAGCGTTTGTAGCTGGTTGCCCGCCAGCATACATTTTTGCAGCTTTGTCAGATTACCCATAGATCTCGGCAGCGATGTTAGCTGGTTATTTGTCAAAATCAGCCAGCGAATATTAGGTGATAGAGCCGTTTCACCGATGGTTTTAATCTTGTTGCTCTTAAAGCTAATCATCGAGAGATTGGGACAGGCTGCCAATACCTCTGGAAATTCTTCGAACTGGTTGTTGTTAAAGAATACAACTCGAAGCTTTTTTAGCTGAGAAAATTCTGGTGGTAGCGTTTTTAGCTGATTGTTCGATAGGTCTAAAATCTCTAATGAATCCGACAGCTCTAGAATCTCTGGGGGAAACTCAGTTAAATTTTCAGATAACTTGAGACGAGGTTCTCCCATGGAAGTATCTAAGTCCAGGCTTAAGGGCTTCATACGATCAGCAGTATAGAACAGATAGTATTGCCGAGCTTCAGGATGGCCTTTCGCCAGAGACCATTAAATAGCAGCGGCTATCTCGGTCTGTCCCTGCAGCAATTGCGCAACATACCTCATCACTACTCACCATTGACTGGGCTGTCCGAACTGTTTCGCCAGCCGGGCTGCTTATGCTTATCACTCCAGTGGGCGTAGCCAAAATACATCAACACCCCCAGCTGGATAGGCACGAGGATTAAATAGTTTTTGAGAAAGGGATTAACCTCAATGTGGGCAAAGATTTGGCAGTAGGTTAGTCCCGCTAGAGCCAGTCCTGCTTTGAGGGGAAGTCTACGATTGCGCATAGCGATTGTTCTTATGGGAGGAAAATAAGCTCACCCGATATCCATAGGTGATAAAGCCGATAGCCGTGGTACCCAAACAGCAGCGTGAGTCCACCACCCCAGACACTACGGCGCTGCCACCAGCGACTCCAAACACGCCGGGTCATTAGCTCTAGACTCACTTGGACGATAGCAATGGCCCATAGAAGAATAACGAGAGGTGCTAGGAGATGGTATTGGAGCGCTGTGGACCATTGGGTATTTGCGATCGCAAATATCGCCCGCGTCATCCCCCAAGTGGGGCAGGGGATACCCACTAGTGCCTTTAGCGGACATCCCCATAGCGTTACCTTATACCCCAGCCCGTGGAGCACAACAATTAAAACCGGTGCGCCCAGAGCGCCTAATATACCGACCCGCAAGTAGGCTGACGTCTTTGACAGGCTCATATTCTTTTAGAACCAGGGTTTTCTACCCGTCACATAGGTGCTAACAAATTCTTCATCAGATTTGGTCAGGTACAAAATCCCTTCCACCAAACCAATCACGCCTACCACGCCAGCACCGATACCGCAGGTAACCGTACCCCCAATCAGACAGACCAACAGCATGATAATGCCTTCATTGGTATAGCCCAAATAAAACTTATGGATGCCCAAGGCTCCTAACAATATACCGAGAACCCCAGCCACAACTTTCTTATCTGCTCCGCTGGTTCCACCAGAGTTAGTCATATCGCGTTATTTCCGTATAAGTAAATTTTCGTAGTGTCTACTGCTAGACAACGACGACTTATCTTCGAATTTGCCCATTTTTAGTCATAGAAACACCTTGCTATAAAGATTTAATCAAGCCATATTGTTTACGATCCGGATAACCTGTTAAAACGTTATCTCTTGTACTCGATTGCTCTTAAAAAGAGCCTTGCCATCACAGTTGGCCATAGCCGGTGCTCCCATCAGCGCTCGTATAGTTGGACCGATATCAACGGTTTGCCCTTCCTCAATCTGGGTCCCAGGTTTGATCGTGGGGCCTTTGGCCAGCAAGAATCCAGCCGAACGATGTCCACCGCTGCGGTAGTAGGTGACAGGGCCGATTCTGCCAAGGTCAAGACTATCGACAACATCGCTGGGCTGTTCGTGCCAGATCACCACTAAATCAGCATCCGGCAGTTCAGCCTGACAGCTCAAAATATTAGCATCCGTCCGAGTTCTGACCACGTCTTTTACAACAGGCTGTCCTGTTCTAGCGTTTGCTAATCCATAAAGCAGCTGGGTAATCTCATCACAAACGCTGTTGTAGTCAGCAACGTCAACAATTCCCTGGGTTTCTCGTCCCTTGAGATTTATACGGATGTGTCCAGCTGCAAAAGCCGGTAGGGCAAACGCTTTCATTTGAGACCATAGCGGGCTGTACCACATAGCCGGCATCCAGTTGAGGGCCAGTCCCTGCTGTCTTAGACGGTAGGGACTGGCCAGAGCCGGTATCGGCCCCGCATTAAGATAATCATCAAACTTACTGGGTACCCAGCGCATAAGTGCCCGTTTGAGCGGATTAGAGTCATAGCGCTGCTGCCACACTTCACCAGACCAGCTTTTGCGTCTTGGATTGACTGGCGGCGGGCATTTATCACCGACTCGCCCTTTGGCGATACCGTATTTTCCAGGAAAGCTATAGCGATAGAGAATCTCTGGGAGAAACGCCATGCTGTACATATCTGTCACATTTTTTCCCATGCCGTGTACAGCAAACACAACAATGTGAGCGTTCTCAGGAGCCGCCTCTACAATGTCTCCCACGGCCAGGTCGATCGCCTCAAACGCTGCCAGCATGGGGTCGTCGCCGGGAACGCTTTTATCAGCATAGAGTGGATGGTCCGGCTGACTTAAGTGCCAAAAATCGTGGGATGCGGTATGGCTCTCTCCAAACACGGTGAGAAACAGATCCCAATTCTCTTGAGTCAGCAGATCCTGACAGATTTTAGCGCGGGTCTCAACACTGGCTTTCAGACCCGTTTTAATCCGCTGGACATAGGCCCGGTCCCACCAGCAGCCATAGTCCTTATGTAGGATGGGATTTTTGCCATACTGCTCGATCAGCCTGGGTAAGGCTTCAGACGGCTGAGAGTGGCTGGGGGTGTGGGGAGCATGACCGCCCCAGCCTAAATTTTGCAGACCGCAGACATCTGTAGAAAGTCGAGAGACCGGCACGTCAAAAGCTGCTACGTTGTAGTCTTTACCCAGAGCATAAAAGGGAGGATATTGCTTAAAATCGTAGGCTCCATCCAGGGTGTCATGGGTAATACCATAGTCGCTAGCGGAGTAATGGATCGGCGACCAGTATCCTGTTTTATCTGGCAGACAGCCTGTGCCAAACATGACCCACAGCCGTTCGGTAGCCGAGGTTTCTGTTGGAAGCTGATTGTAGTTGACGGTGTTATTGAGGTGTCCGTAGGCTCCTTGCTGTCTAAGCTGACTGAGGTTTTTCAATTTACCAGCAGCCATCCACTGCTCTAGCAAATGGGGGTCGGCAGCATCTAAACCAATGGCAATAACAGGAGTTTTCACGATTCAAGCAGCGGTAGAAGAACGTATAGAAGATTTTGCAAGCCGTACACAGAAACACGAGGTGCCGTCAAGTTGTTTAGCCCCTAGTATGACTACCTTTTAGAAAACAAAAGGGTCTTGAGATAAAACAGCGGGCTGACAAAACTACCCACAAAAAACTCCATCTCACAGGCGGCGACCAAATCGGTCTGAATCAGGTGGCGATACTTAAGCCAATGGAGCACGACCCGACGTAGATTGCTCAATAAGAGTTTGGCAAAAAGAAAAGGCTTTTGCCAAATGCGGGTATTAATCATTCTCAGCTGACAGATACACAAACCACAGCCCCGACTTAAGGCCGTGAGATAGGAACGCTCCAGCCTTGATTTGGGAATCTGATGAAACACGTGCATCTCTGGGTTGTACCAAATCTTCCAGTTGTTTCGATGCATATATAGCAGGGGTTCGTAGTCATCACCCTGCACTACAGACCTGCGGGTTCGTCCCCCCAGATGAGGATGTAGGGGCACATTGGCTTGCCAGGCTTGCTTACGGACAACCCAGGCTGCTGCTGGGGGTAGCACCAGGTTGTTGGGGTCGTAGCGGTGAGGGACAGGTCCCCGCTCTCGAATCGCCAGAAAAGATTGGATTCTAGCAAAGTTGGCAGGGGGTTCAATTTCAAAATTGCCGTGAATTTGGCCACCGTAGGCTCCGGCATCTGGATGCTCTTTTGCAAACGCATAGGCCTGGGCCACCCAGTCATCAGCAGGAATCACATCATCATCAAGAAAGCCTACCCACTCGCTTTGGGCATGCTCCATGGCTTTAATGCGAGCAAAAGCAGCTCCTTGAGATTTTTCAAAAACGTAGTGTAGGGTAGGAGAGTCTTGCCCCCAGTTAGCTTGAGCCCAACGAACAACAGCTTGAGTATCGTCAGTGCTGTTATTATCGACAACAACGATTGCCCAGGAGAAATGCTCGGTATGGGTTTGCGATCGCAGCCTCTCAAGCAGCTGAGGTAGACGCCTTGAGCCATTATAGGTAGGAATCGCAACCGTAAAATCAAGCATTGGACAACTGACAGCGGGTTCTGCACAGACAGACGACCACTGTACAGAAGTATCCCTACTCTGACGACAGCTTTGTAGAGTCTTTGTCAAACGGTGTGCGAATCGTAAGTAATGTCCGTTCAGTCCGGATGCATTATTCCGTCTTAGCTTTCTGCTCGCGGTACAGATCTTTTAACAACGCCTGTTGTTTTTTGTGGTCCACAATAGGTTCAGCATAGCCGGTACCCTCTAAATCTGAAGCAGAGAGCTTCCCACTAACCAGCGCTCCGGTATCTACATGCCGAATCTCGGGCACCCACTGCCGAATATATTCCGCCTCAGCATCAAACTTTTTTGCCTGACTGGCCGGATTAAAAATCCTTAAAGGCTTAGGGTCCATACCGCTAGAGGCGCTCCACTGCCAGCCGCCGTTGTTGGCACTGAGGTCGCCATCCACCAGCTTTTGCATAAAATACTTCTCACCCCAGCGCCAGTCAACAATCAGATCCTTGGTCAAAAAGCTAGCCACAATCATTCGACAGCGATTGTGCATCCACCCGGTTTGGTTTAGCTGTCTCATGGCCGCGTCAACGATAGGGTAGCCCGTACGCCCCTCACACCAGGCTACAAAACGAGACTTATCGTTATCCCAGGGAAAATCTTTCCACTGCTCACGATAGGGGCCTTCTGCCAGCTCTGGAAAGAAATACATTACATGCTGATAAAACTCTCGCCAGGCCAGCTCCTGCATCCAGGTTTTGACATTCTCACGAGTTTCATCACTGCGACAGCGACCGTAGGCACCATCGGCAGCAGCCCACACGGTGCGAATACCAATAGCACCAAACTTAAGCGCCGCGCTCAGCCTAGAGGTACCGGCGACAAAAGGGAAGTTACGCTGACTGTCATATTCAGCAATGGCTCGATCTTCTCGACAAAACTCGGTGAGCAGCTCCTGGGCCGCGGCCTCTCCCGGTTCGACCGGCAGCGGCTGGTCCCAGGTAAACCCCAGGTCCTGGGCAGTAGGTAAATCAATAATGCCTGCGTCATTGGCCTGAGATTTCTCACTGGGGCTAAGCCCTGTCAGGTCAGCTAGAGTTGCAACCGGCTCTGCCTTAGACTGACGGTACCAGTTTCGCCAGAATGGGGTGTAGACCTTGTAGGGTTCACCAGACCCAGTACGCACATCCCCTGGTGCATGGAGCAGCTGATCCCAGGTTTTGGTGCGCATTTCCACACCGTTCTCCTTGAGAGCCTCTGCGACAGCATTGTCTCGCTGTCGCGAATAGGGTTCGACATCACGGTTCCAATAAACAGCCACAGCCTCCAGAGCAGTCGCTAACTTAGGCAGCTGGGTGGCGGGCTTGCCCTTCAAAATCAATAGCTCGCTACCGGCTTTTTTGTAGCTGTCCTGTAGCTCCGCTAGACACCCGATCATATAGGTCACTCTGGCCGGGGCCACATCATCGGCTTCAAGAATAGCTGGATCCAGGCAAAAAACGCCGACTACCTTAGAGCTTTGTTCTCGGGCCGCGGCCAGACCGAGGTTATCGCTGATGCGGAGGTCGCGGCGGTGCCAAAAAAGAATCAGATCAGCCATGAACAGAGGAAAGTATGGGTGGGATGAGCTGATTAGTATATAGCGATTTATCGTATGAGATAAATGAATCTGAGGATAGAAAATAGCCAGTTTGAACTGGCCCCAGCATTCTAGAAAAAAGCCATACTAGCAGTACGACACCAATCAAGGAGCTAATAGTTTTGAGTCAGTCTGGCGCACCCATCGCTAAAAAGCAGCCAAAAACCCTGGAAATCCATGGGGACATTCGCATTGATGACTATTACTGGCTGCGCGATCGCACCTCTGAGGCCACTCTCGACTACCTCAAGGCCGAAAACGACTACGCCGAGTCTCAAACGGCCCATACCAAGGACTTCCAAAAAGCGCTGTATGACGAAATGCTCGGGCGCATCCAGGAAACCGACCTGTCTGTTCCCACCAAAGACGGGGATTACTTTTACTACAGCCGTACCGAAGCAGGTAAAGCCTACCGCATTCTATGCCGCAAACAGGGCAGCTTGGACGCTACCGAAGAGATTTTACTCGATGAAAATAATCTGGCCAAAGGTCATGAGTTCTTTTCACTAGGAGACTATGAAACCAGCCCTGACCATCGACTACTAGCCTACGCGGTTGATACTGACGGTTCAGAGCGCTGCACCCTCGTCTTTAAGGATTTGACCACAGGCAAGCGCTTTCCAGAAGAGATTGACAACATCAGCGAAGTGATCTGGGCCAACGACAATCAGACAGTCTTTTATACCCGCCTTGATGACGTCCATCGCCCTCATCAGGTCTGGAAACATCGTCTCGGCAAAGACCCAGCCCAAGACCAGCTAGTCTACGAAGAACCTGACGAAGCCTTTTATGTCTCATTGGGCGGCACCCGCAGCGACGCTTACATCCTGATTGACATCAACAGTAAAATCACATCAGAAGTTCGTATTCTAGATGCCAACAATCCCGACGGAACGTTTCAAATAGTCTCTCCACGAAAGTATGGCGTAGAGTACTCGATTTCTCACCATCCCGGAAATAGCGAAGATCCCGACCGGTTCTATATTGTCACTAATGAAGACGCCATCAATTCAAAGCTGATGGTCACATCGGTTGATTCTCTAGAAAAAGACAGCTGGCAAACGGTTATTCCCCATCGCTCCGACGTACAGCTAACAGGGGTTAGCGCATTTATAGACCATTTGGTAATCTATGAACGCAAAGGTGGGCTGCCCACCATTCGTGTGCAAAAACTCTCCACTAAAGAAGAGACCACTCTAGAGTTTCCAGAACCCACCTACTCGGTTTGGTCTGGGGCCATGCCAGAATTTGACAACAAAACGCTGCGGTTTACCTATACATCCCTCATTACACCCGCCTCAGTGTTTGACTATGACATGGACAGCCACGAGCGAGAGCTTAAAAAAGAGGCTCCCGTTCTAGGCGGCTATGACCGTAGTCAGTATCAAAGCAAATGGCTGATGGCCACTGCCGACGACGGCACCCAGGTCCCCATCTCACTGGTCTACAAAAAAGGGCTGACGCGTGATGGCAGCAGTCCGCTGCTGCTCTATGCCTACGGCTCCTATGGCTATCCGTCAGCGGCGGCATTTTCGTCAATTCGTCTATCGCTTTTAGATCGGGGAATGGTGTATGCCATTGCCCATATTCGCGGTGGTGGGGAAATGGGGCGTCTCTGGTACGAAAACGGAAAATTTCTCCATAAGAAAAATACGTTTACAGACTTTATCGCCTGTGCTGAATATCTGATTGAGCAGCAGTGGACCCGCGCCGACAGGCTGGCTATCTATGGCGGCAGTGCCGGAGGCTTACTAATGGGTGCTCTGGTTAACATGCGGCCTGAGTTGTTTAAAGTTGCGATCGCAGCCGTCCCCTTTGTCGATGTCGTCACCACTATTTTGGACCCCAATCTGCCGCTGTCAGTCATGGAATGGGATGAATGGGGCAACCCCAACGAAAAAGAATACTACAACTACATGAAGTCCTACTCCCCCTACGACAACGTCACCGCCCAGGACTATCCAGACCTGCTCATTACCGGTGGACTCAACGACCCCCGCGTTTCCTACTGGGAGCCTGCCAAGTGGACCGCAAAACTGCGGGACCTAAAGACCGATCACAACCGACTGCTGCTCAAAACCAACATGGATGCAGGCCACGGTGGTGCCTCCGGACGTTACGGCTGGCTTGAAGAAACTGCCTTTGAATATACCTTTATGCTCGACAGTCTTGGCCTGGCAAACGACTGAAGACTCACAGCGCAATCAATAGTTAAGCAAAGCTTAAATTGCTCTTTAAGCTTTGCTAACTTGACGTTAATGCACGCCTATAAAATATAAACTGTAACTAATTACACACTTTTGATGTTTCAAGCAGGGAATTTAGCCGCAGATCGCTCTTGCTAACGTTTTCTGTCATGGCATCTACATATTTGAGGAATCAGCATGAAACTGTCATTTTTAGGCGCAAACTACGAAGCGCATTTTGAAAACGTTCAAGTTACCGACACCGAAAAGATTGGTACCTATCGCGGTGCGCCCCTAAAGCGCAAAGCCTTCAAGGTAGCTGAGCACCCCCATCAGCGCGTACAGCTCACCTATCGTGGCGTCAAGTACAACCACGAGCTTTAGAGCCAACGACTCAAGCGAGTTCCTTCAATCAGAGCTAACGGTTACTTCGGTTAAAACAACGAGTATCGTCACACAGCGGGTCTATTTTCCAATGGGAAAATAGACCTTTTTAGTGGTTTGCTGGCTGTTACGAACTCGTCCCATTCAGAAATCCCGAATTATGATTGGATACAGGCAATTCGGCCCGGATGCCAAGCCATAAACGGATCGTCACCGCTAGCAACACCCATGATTGATCGAGCCCTTGACCTGATTTTGAAACTAACCGGTGTTGAGGATGCGATCGCGCAAAGCGAGCTGGTCATACAGCTCCAGAAAACACTCAAGCTAGACCCCGATCACCCACCGGACAATTTTGATGGGGTGTATGTATGCACGCTGGTGAAGTATGTCCATAATGATGCGGGTAACCGTCGTCCGGCAGCGTTGCTAGAGTTTTTCCGACATCCAAAAATTCGTCAGTTTATCCGTCTCACTTACGATGGGGCATCGGTCACTCCAGCATTACATAACGAGATTGCTGAACTACTAATTGGTCCCCTGGGTCAGGAGCTATCAGCTCAAGGGATTAATCTAGCTGCTGAGATGCAATGCTTTGAAGCCTTATTTACAGAGGTGGTCAAACGCACCCGAAAACCCAAAGAAGTGCGTCAGGAGCGTGAGCTAGCCCAGCGGTTTGATCGCATAGAGCAGCAAATACAGCAGCAAAACTCCGCTTTGCAGGCAGCGATTGACCAGAAACTAGCTCAGTTACCGGGCGGCCATTCAGCAGTCCTGCCCGCCACAGAAATTGCAACTGAGTTTCCGCTGGTGCGTCAGGTGAAGGCTTGGTTTAAGGCACTGGACTATGGCGAGGATAGTTACAGCCAGGTGACTGAAGACTATTGCGAATGGATCGCCACCATACCCGCCAGGCGTGGCTTTGACCGAATTTTAGTGCGGTGCGTAAAAGGAGAAGCCTCCCCGACTGATGTGGAAGAACTCTTTGCAACCGTAGAAGCCCAGGATACGGATGAAGGCTGGCTAGTTTACAACCGACGTATTAGTAAAACAGCTCAAACACTATTAGAGGGTCGCCAGTATCGTCGCGTGTTGTTTAGCTACACCCTAGACGACCTGATCGATCAGGCTGCAGATTTTAGTAACTACATTGAGTGGTTGGAAAAGGAAGTTTGCGATCGCAACATCAATACAGATTACGTACAGCTGGCCTGCAAAAAAGACGATATCGACCTGACTACCCAGCGGAAAATTGGCACCAGTCGCTACAGCGATACCGAAGGCGGTATTGAGGGCTATGTAAACGGCTGGTTAGAAGACGATGCCAAGGAGCACCTATCGGTATTAGGGGAATTTGGCACCGGCAAGACCTGGTTTTCCTTTCACTATGCGTGGCTGGCACTGCAGAAGTATCAGCAGACAAAAGCTCAGAGGCGTGTGCGATCGCGACTGCCGCTGGTAATACCTTTGCGAGACTACGCCAAAGCCCTGGACGTAGAGAACGTAATCGCCAACTTTTTCTTCAACAAGCACGACATCCGCATCACCAGCAAGATGTTTGCCCAGCTCAACCGCATGGGCAAGCTGCTACTAATTTTTGACGGCTTTGATGAAATGGCTGCCCGCGTGGATAAGCAAGCCATGATCAACAACTTTTGGGAGCTAGCCAGAGTTGTTGGTCCAGGCGCAAAAGCTATCCTCACCTGTCGCACAGAACATTTTCCTGACGCCAAGCAGGGACGGAAGTTACTCAGTGCAGAACTGCAAGCATCAACAAAGAACTTAACCGGTGAACCCCCTGAATTTGAAGTCTTAGAACTAGAGAAATTTAACGAATCACAGATTCGGACTATGCTCTCCAATAAGACTGATGGAACTATGGTTGAAACGGTCATGAGCAATGCCAAGCTCATGGAACTAGCAGAGCGCCCGGTGATGGTGGATTTAATCTTGGATGCATTGCCAAAGATTGAATCACTGGATGATGTCGGCGAGCTAAACATGTCGCGGGTATATTTGTATGCGGTAACCCGACGTCTAGAAAAAGATTGGCAAGAGAAAAGAACATTTACATCGATGGCAGACAAGCTATATTTTCTCTGCGAAGTGTCTTGGGAAATGCTACAGACAGACCAGATGAGTCTTCATTTCACATCGTTTCCAGAACGATTGCAAACCTTATTTGGTGATAAGGTACGAGAGCAGAAAGATTTAGACCACTGGCACTACGACATGATGGGACAGGCCATGTTAGTGAGGGATGATGAGGGTAACTATCGTCCTGCCCATCGTTCACTGTTAGAGTTTTTTGCTGCCTATAAAATTATTGCGTCGTTAGGAGTGATAGAAGAAGAATTTCTAGAAATTGCACGTAGCCAGTCAAATATCAGCAAAGCAGCTAAAGCTAAAAACTTCACTTGGGAGCAATATTTTAGTCGACAATGCCACCAAAATAGCAGCCTAGTTTACATTCCACCGCTAAACAGTTTCAATACCGAATCTTTTCAACAACTATTTTCTTTAATTGGAGAGAATGGACTCACAAAAGCTCTAGTGGATTTGGCAAGTCTAATGTTGGATCCACTTACAGCGAAAGAGAAAATATTGAAAATAATACAACAAACAAAAGGAAAAACTATCAATGAGGTAGGTTATGTTGCTAACAATTTGATTCAATTAATATTAAGGCGAGATTATCACGCACTTGAAAATGCTGACTTATGCGAAACAACTCTTCCAGGTGTCAACTTAGCAAACGTCAGTCTTCGCCATACCTTATTAAGGCAAGCTCGCCTCGATAATCCAACTTTTACTAAAGTTCTAGCCGCCGTTTATACGATCGCATTTAGTCCTGATGGAAAACTATTAGCGGTAGGTGATGATAGTGGTACTGTGCAGCTCTGGAATACCGAAAATTACCAAGTCCTCATGCTTAAGAAAGTACATAACTCAGCAGTTATGTCTATTACATTTAGCCCCGACGGAAGTACGCTAGCTTCGGGAAGCTCCGATAAAACTATAAAGCTATGGTCTGTTCAAAAACAGTGTGAACTTACTACTTTCAAAGGTCATGAACAATGGGTTTGGTCTGTTGCATTTAGCCCTGACGGAAGTATGCTAGCTTCAGGAGGATCCGATAGAACTGTAAAACTTTGGTCTATTGAGCAGCAATGTGAACTTGCTACCTTTAGGGGGCATACCAATAGAATTCGAGTTGTGACTTTTGATTTAGATTGAAATATATTAGCTTCAGCAGGGCTAGATAACACTATTAAACTTTGGTCAATCAAGCACCGACGTGAAATTAAAACTCTCACAGAGCACAAGGATTGGGTCTTCTCTGTAGTATTTAGTCCAGATAAAACAATGTTTGCATCTGGCAGTAACGATAATTCTATAAAGCTGTGGTCAGTCAAGTACAAACATGAACTTGCAACTCTTTCAGGTCATGAGAAAGGAGTACGTTCAGTCAGCTTTAGCCCAGATGGCAAGTACCTGGCTTCGGGTAGTACCGACAAGACAGTAAAGCTATGGTCCGTAAGAGACATGCAAGAGATAATAACTCTAAAAGGACATGAAAACAGGATTCGTTCAGTCAACTTCAGTCCAGATGGTAGCTACCTAGCTTCGGGTAGTGATGACAATACAATCAGACTATGGTCTGTCAATCAGACAAAAGAAGTCGTAACTCTCAAGGGATATGAAAATAGAGTTTTTGTGATGTTCAGTTCAAACGGTGATTTGTTAGCATCAAGTAGTGACAATAACAGCATAAAGCTATGGTCTATCAGCCGACGAGAAGAAATTGCCGTTCTTAAAGGGCATGAGAACAAAATTCGCTCAATTAGCTTTAGTCCTGATGGGCAACTATTAGCGTCGGGCAGCGACGACAGTACCATCAGACTATGGTCTATTAGTCAAAGGGAAGAAATTGCCGTTCTCAAAGGGCATGAGAACAAGATCCGCTCAGTTAGCTTTAGTCCTGATGGGCAACTATTAGCGTCGGGCAGCGACGATAATACCATCAGACTATGGTCTATTAGTCAAAGAGAAGAAATTGCCGTTCTCAAAGGGCATAAGATTTGGGTTCTTTGTGTAGCTTTTAGTCCTGATGGTCGTTTCTTAGCTTCAGGAAGTGCGGATAAAACAATAAAGATATGGTCCGTAAATCAGGCCAGAGAAATAAGAACTTTAAGAGGGCATGGGAGCGGAGTATGGTCGATAAATTTTAGTCCAGACGGTAGTACATTAGCATCGGGCAGCTCTGATAAAACAATAAAGCTGTGGTCTATAAATAACGACAAAGAACTCACAACTCTTGGAAATCACAAAGATTGGATTTTTTCAGTATCTTTTAGTCCTAATGGTCAGCTTCTAGCTTCAGGTAGCTCTGATAAAACAATAAAAATCTGGTCTATTGAGGATCAAAAAGAACTTTTTACTTTATTAGGACATCAAAGCTGGGTGACATCAGTGTCTTTCAGTCCGGACGGCAGTATGCTAGCTTCAGGTAGTGCTAATCAGAATATCCATCTGTGGGATACGCTTACAGGCAATTGCCTCATCGTATTTGATGATCGCCTTTGTGCTGGGCTAGACATCACTAGTGCAATTGGCCTTACTAATGCTCAAAGCACCGCTCTCCAGCTCCTCGGCGCGGTTGACGGCGACATACCTCTCTCTACAGCAACTTATAAAGGTGAAGACCATGAGTAGATTCAAAATCCTCACCCCGCTCAACTTCAGCGTTCGCACATCCGATGAGTACTGGCAGAAACTCATTATCAAACATCCAGATATTGCCGATCTTGCAGCTGAGGTTAAACAAGCACTATCAAGCCCTGATGAAATTCGTCGCAATGGCACAAGTAAAAATCTTCTATGAGCCAGAAATGGAACTACTCACCGTTTTCTGGCAATCACCTCGTAAAAGCCAAATTGCCACCGAACTAGGCGACGGCGTTATCCTGCTTAAAGACGAACACACAGGCGAACCCATTGGCATGGAAATACTGTCCTATCGTCCCAATGACAGCCGCTTTGATAGCGTCACTGTTGAAATGGGTCAAGCTCCTGGTATCCAATCAGCTTAATTCTCAAAAATCACTCTGGCATCATGACAGGCCCACGCACAAAAATATCCAACTCCTTACCAAAGTCATCCACAGCTTCTGCATCAAATGGCAGATAGCAGAGCTTTCCTGATCTCGGTTCTGTCTCCTACTCTCTTTTATCTGGTTCATGTAGAAGCTATCCTACACAACAAAATCAAACGGATTAAATACTGCCGTACCTGATTCTAGAAAATCTCTGATATTGCGTGTGGCAACACAGAGATCATGCTGGCTTGCTATTGCACTGATAAATAAATCTGGCTGACTAAACGTATAGCCTCGTTTGCGACCTTGCTCTACTAGCTGACGCCAGATTAAGATGGTGTCCTCATCAATACCGAGAAGACGCTCCTTGAACCATGGCCTTAGGACGTTATCTAGCCAGTACAGCAGCTCATCTGCAAAAGCAGAATTCTCTACTTGAGCAATACCAAAACGAATTTCTGCCAAGGTAACCGTACTTAAATAAAAAGACTGAGGCAACTGCCGTTCGCTCCACGCCTTAACCGCGAGATTGCAGTTTGTTTTTCTCAACTCCGAAACAATATTGGTATCCAGTAACCAACCCTTCAAAACTCAACTTCCCTCACAGGTGCTTCAACGCTGGTTGTCTCAAAATCCAGCTTATTCAGAGGTGATTGGGACAGAAGCCCATGTAAACTCGGTTGGACTAACAGCGGTATCAGCTTTTCAAATAGCTGAGATGAAATTATCACCACCGCATCTTCACCGCGCACCGTAATTCGCTGCGGCTCAGTTTGCTTAGCTAAACGCACCACTTCACTAAAGCGACTTTTCGCATCTTCTAGTTTCCAAGTCTTCAGCTCATCAAGCTGAACAAGTGCTCCATTTTGAGGACTTATAGAGTCTGCAGACATGAGCATTGGCCTCCTGACTAGTACTGGTCAGATCATAGCAGCCTATTCTAATACAGTGGCTCTGCTGGTCCTTCATATCCACATATACCGGTCTGTGGCGAATTCACAATAGGTAACGGTTCTCCATAGTTATCATGGGGATGATCTTCTGCAAGGCATGATTAGCCTACACTGGCTATCGTCGCTCAGGTTACACGACTGCTATGCAACGAGTTGCTCTGCTTTTCCCATTTCGACAACGGGTTCCTCTGGGGGACCGACTGACAACTCGTTATAGAAAAACCGCTGGAGAAGTGATTATTCCGCTGCATTTAGACGCCGGGGAAGACCTGTTAGCTCCGTTTGAATGTTTGCGATCGCACGACGGTTCCAAACCTCTCTCTCGAAATCTCAATATTGACCTGGTTGAATATCTATTTCGCCGCGTTGCCGAAGTGGATCAAGACAATATCCGGATCAAAATCTCTCTTAGTAGCCCATCAAGAGTCAAAAGTGTTGCCACTTTACCCAATGAACAGCTAAAAACAGATTTACAAAACCTGGTTCCTGAACATTTTACCTATCTAGAAACAGTTAAACGAGAAAACCTCAAACGCTTGGCTCGCGATTCTGTTCTACTGGCAATGTTAGGTTTTATGGCTCTGGGAATTTCAATTCCAATGGATGCTATGTCGTTTCCAGAAGATGCTGGAATCTCACTTCACCTAATCGGCCAGGGTATTACTGTTTTTGGCTGGCTAACGCTATGGGAGTCCTTGGTAAATCTTCTTTGGACATGGCAGCCTATCTATCGACAGCTGCACATGTGTCAGCGGCGGCTGCAGGCCAGCGTTGACGTCCAGTTTGCTGGCGATATGGGTGCCTGACAATTAATCCGCTGCTAAAGCTGATTCAAAAACGGTTTTGCCAAAAAGTAACCAGCAATAGATTTAGCATCTACACCGACACCGTCCGATACGGCCTTCTCAAACTCTTCAGGCGTCATCAGAATAACTTCAATATCTTCATCATCATCCTGTTCAGGGGCAGTTTCTAACGACTCTAAGCCGCTGGCCAAAAACGCAAAGATAAACTCATCAGAATATCCGGGCGCTAAGGGAAATTTACCCAGATTTTTCCACTCATTTGCCCGGTAGCCGGTCTCTTCTTGGATCTCTCTTTGAATCGTGGTGAAGGGGTCTTCGCTGATCTCGATTGTCCCGGCTGGAAACTCTAGCAATCTTCCTTGTACGGCAAAACGATATTGTCGCACTAACACCAGCTGTCCCTCAGGTGTAACGGGTACAGCCATGGCACCTCCGGGATGCCGAACGCATTCCCACTGACCTTCGACTTTATTGGGTAGCCGCAAACGATTGACCTCAAAGTCAAACTTACGTCCGGCATAAAACAAACATTTTTTTAGGAGCTGGGGGGGTTCTAGACCAAGAGACATAGGGTAAACGCTGTGGGTACCGAAAATTAGAGTACTACAGGATTGCCCCTTCACCATCTCAGGCGACTAGCGGATACACGCCTGATGTATCTACCTGCAGCAGCAGGTCGGCAACGGTTTGCTGACGCACAGGATGTTTCCAGTCTGGGGCAATGTCTGCTAAAGGTACCAGTACAAAAGCTCGCTCATGCATACGGGGATGAGGCAGAGTTAGCATCGGCGTATTAATCACCTGGTCACCATACAGCAGCAGATCGAGATCGAGAGTACGGGGTCCCCAGCGCTCTCGGCGAATACGACCAAAGCTAGCTTCAGTAGCTAGCAAAAGCTGCAGTACCTGAATGGGGCTAAGCGTTGTTTGAAAAACAGCACAGGCATTGATATAGCTAGGCTGTGGAGGTCCCACAGGCGCAGTCTTGTAGAGTTGCGATACGGCTGGTGCGTTAACACAATCCCTAAGACACAGTCCCTCTGCCTGGTCGAGTCGAGTCAATGCTGTTCTAATGGTTTGCTCTGAGTCTCCAAGGTTGCTGCCAAGGGCAATGGCACATGCCGTTTCCATACTATTTAGTCAGTCACAAATCCAGGAATACCTGGGGGCTCTCAATCATACCCGTTGCAACTGAGACGTTACATGTAACGTCACGACAGATTCGGCTGCAGCCGCTCGATCAGCTTGTCAGCAGACATTGCGCCTTCAATCCGGTCTACTACTTGTCCATCTTTAAATAGAACCATCGTGGGCAGCGCATGAATTTCGTACTGAGATGCCAGGTTAGGATACTTATCGGTGTCAATTTTTACAATTTGCAGCTGGTCTTGCTGCTTTGCCTTGACCTGCTCAAGGACTCCGGCCATCAGCTGGCAGGGGCCACACCATACGGCATAAAAATCTACCAGAATAGGCTTATCAGCGCCTTCTAGCATCTCTTGAAAACTAGAAAATTGTTGTTTGACCGCCATTGTTCTACATCCAGGATGGGTACAGCCTTTATGCTAGGCGAGCCCCACCAAAATGGCAGGTATTTAAGCAAAATCTTGGCTTTTTGATAAGGATTTGTAAGGAAATGATGCTTGGGCTAGAAGGATGGTCCAACGAGGTAGCCGCTGAGGGCAATTGATCCCCATCCCCCAAAAATAATAGAGTGGTCGAGCCGTTCAACCCTTTAAGCTCATCATGACTGGAGCCATGCAAGATCAGGTCGCCATTATTACGGGTTCATCCCGAGGCATTGGTAAAGCAGCCGCCCTCGCCCTCGCCGCAGAAGGGGCCAGCGTGGTGGTGAACTATGCACGCTCTAGTACGGCAGCCGATGATGTGGTTGCTGAGATTACTAGGGCAGGCGGTAGTGCGATCGCACTCCAAGCAGACGTATCCCAAGAAGATCAAGTAGATGCCCTAATCAAAGCCACCAAGGATAAATTTGGTCGTATTGACGTCCTGGTCAACAATGCAGGGATTACCCGAGACACCCTGCTATTGCGGATGAAGCCCGCCGACTGGCAAGCGGTGATTGACCTCAACCTCACAGGCGTATTTCTCTGCACCCGCGCTGTGGCAAAGATCATGCTCAAGCAGCGTTCGGGGCGCATCATTAATATTTCGTCGGTGGCAGGGCTGATGGGTAATCCCGGTCAGGCCAACTACAGTGCGGCCAAAGCAGGCGTGATTGGGTTTACAAAAACTGTGGCTAAGGAAATGGCGGGTCGTAGTGTGACGGGCATTGCGGTGGCTCCAGGCTTTATTGAAACGGATATGACCAATGAGCTACCCAATACCGAAGAAATTCTCAAGTACATTCCGTTGGGTCGCTATGGCCAGGTAAGTGAAGTAGCCGGTTTGATTCGGTTTCTAGCATCGGATCCGGCGGCAGCGTATATTACCGGTCAGGTGATGAATGTAGACGGCGGCATGGTGATGTAATCGATCAATAGGTAGGAACACCCCTACATGGGCGCCTGCATTTCGTTTTTGGATAACGCCGCCTGTACCGCTGCCTGCTGATCCCGGTGGGTCATCCAGCGATGGTAGGTACGGTTGTGGACCTGAACCGAGTGCCCCATCATTCTGGCGGCAACGGCGTCGGGTAGTCCCATTAGTATGGTGCGTACGGCCCAGGCATGACGGAGGTCGTAGGGGGAAAAGGGAATGTCGTAGCGGCGAAACTGGGTGGTGACCTGCTGGCCTACTCGCTGGAGCGTGGTAGTACTGAGGTCGGTATTGACCTTGGGCAGCTCGCCCTGGGCCAGGTTAAAGCGTTCGACCCATTCAGGGTAAAAGGGCCATACTTCATGACGGCCGGTTTTGGTGGTTTCATGAACGATAATTTCGCTGGTGGCTTTGCGATCGCAAAGCCGCTCCTTCGGAACATCGCAAAAAAACACCTCATGGTTCCGCAAACCGTAGGTGGCCATCATGCCATAAACATATCGCCAGCGCGGATTTTTGAGTCGGTCATAAACTTCAACAATCTGCTCATCAGAGGGCAGCTGCCGCAGCTGGGTTTGACTGCTACCGTAGCTACCCCAAAATGACTTTAGCTCTGTCGGTAGCTCTAGATTCAGAAACTCAGCTAGAGCTGCTAGAGCCGTACAGCAAATCTGACGGCTGCGAGAATTGGCTTTTGTACCTTGCACAGTGGCGTAAATAGCCTCCGGCAGACTCAGACCGCGATGGCGCTCAGCCGTCGTCTGCAGCTTACGCAAATAAGGAACATAGGCTTTTTCCCAGGTCGTTTGGACCGAAGCCATAGACGACCCAGAACAACGAGTCTCAAAAAAATGATGCTTAAACGCATCGATCTGCTCTGACAAATCGGCTCCAGCTATTCGTAACCCTGCCACCGGTCCAAGATAGTCGCGCCAATCAAAGATATTTTGCAATAGCTGACCGGCAATAATTTTGGCCGTTTGCTCACATTGCTTTAGACCGGCTTTTGTAGCAGGCAGCTTTAAAGGAATTCGCTGCTGGTAAGGCCGTAGTTTAGGGCTTCCAGGCCGAGGCGGCAGTGTCCCTCTCAAATTAAGTCGGTCACCGCGACGCTCGATTTGGAGGCCAAGCTGTGCCGATTTTAAGCGCTGATTTACCTGGTTTAACGACTTATCTAGATGCATCGCCGCCGTTTTACCCATGTCAATTGCAAGGAATTCTCAATTTCTACAAATCTGGTATGCCTATGAGAGTAGTTAGTTGTTACGATAAGTCAAGATGATTAAAACTTCGTTTAAAAGGTAAGAGCACCGTCATGGGTCGTACAGGAGTCTTGTTACTTAATCTTGGAGGTCCCGAGCAGCTGGAGGACGTGCGTCCTTTCCTGTTTAACCTGTTCGCCGACCCAGAGATTATCCGACTCCCTTTTCCCTGGTTGCAAAAGCCACTAGCCTGGTTGATTTCTAGCAGCCGCGCCAGCAAGTCCCAAGAAAATTATAAGGAAATCGGGGGTGGTTCTCCCCTACGCCGCATCACCGAAGAACAGGGTGACGCCCTTAAAGCGTATCTGCAGAAGCTGGGACGCGATGTCAAAATTTATATTGGTATGCGCTACTGGTATCCCTTTACGGAAGAAGCCGTTGCGCAAATCAAGCAAGACGGTATCGAGGAGCTAGTCATCCTGCCGCTATATCCGCAGTTTTCCATTAGCACCAGCGGTTCTAGCTTTCGTCTATTGGATAAGCTTTGGCAAGAGGACCCGGCTCTCAAAAAAATTAACTACACCCTGATCCCGTCCTGGTACAGCAGCCCTGGCTATGTGCAAGCGATGGCTGAACTCATCACCCAGGAACTAGATAAGCTTGCTAATCCCGAAAGCGGCCACATTTTCTTTAGTGCCCACGGTGTTCCTGTCAGCTATGTAGAAGAAGCCGGGGATCCGTATCAGCGGGAAATGGAGCACTGTATTGACCTGATTATGAAGCAGGTCAATCGTCCCAACGACTTTACCTTGGCCTACCAGAGTCGTGTAGGTCCGATTGAATGGCTACAGCCCTATACCGAAGATGCCATTGAGGATCTAGCAGAAAAGGGAATCGATCATCTTGTGGTTGTCCCTATTAGCTTTGTCTCAGAGCACATTGAAACCCTACAGGAAATCGATATTGAGTATCGTGAGCTGGCTGAAGAAGCCGGGATCAAGGGGTTTCATCGCGTACCCGCCCTCAATACCTACCCAGTGTTCATTGAAGACATGGGCAATATGGTAGTCAAGGCGCTGGAATCTCCCCGTAAGCTATTTTCTGATGCGGCACAGCTGCAAAAGCAGGTGCGTATTTATCCTCAAGATAAGTCCGCCTGGGGATTAACTCCTTTTGCCGAAGTGTGGAACGGTCGGCTGGCAATGGTTGGATTTCTGGCCTTACTGCTAGAAATGGTCAGCGGCCATGGACCGCTGCATATTGCAGGCTTAATGTAAGACCGCAGCACATACTGAGCGTGTCTACTGCCGGGCTTATGGTCTGCCTTTTCTTTGCCACTGCCGCCAAACAATTGAGCTACGAATAGCTAGCCATAAGAGAAACAGGGCGATCAGCCCACCCTGTTCGGGCGCATCAAATGCGAAAAATACCAGACAGATACATAGAGCATCTTCTAGAAACATGATCCATATGGGTGGATTATTAAAGCGATAAAGCCAGCCTACTTGGACCATTTGAATCAGCAGAGCCAGGGCACCACCGATTACAGCCAGCAGAGAAAGCAGCCAGCCATTGGCAATATCGGCAAATCGAGCGATCGCAGTTCCAGCGATTGTCCCCACAAATGGGCTAAAAAATAGCTCCGCACTTTGTAAAAAGCGACGGCTGACGCGGTCTTTAGAAATAGTCAGCTCCAACAGCGACCAGATCACGAGTATAGTGACCACTAATACCTGGGGAATATTTGCCAGAATAGGCACGGCCGACCACAGCTGATCCCCTGAAAACAGACCGATCAGCAATAGCGGTAACGCCAACCGCAGCCCTGTGGCGGCAGATATAGAAAGCACTGCAAGCAGTTCTGGAATGATCACGTCCTTAATGAGTAAGTGAAGAGAACACAACGTGAAAAGAGGTCGTTACCGGTTCGATGAACCGAGCCCTCAGAAAGGCTATGCACCGGTAAGTGGCAGATAAAACCTAACTAGGAGCAGCGACGGCAGTGACGCCAGGCCGGTAGATACGCAATCTTGAAGGACAAGCGAAGGCAACTTTAGAGCAGTTGGATTAACCTGGGGTTAGGGCCCTTTCTACTATTGTCTGCTTTCGCAGTTGCTGATTTAGAGGATGAACCGATCTGTTGAAGATGTCGTACATCGGCATTTTGCAGATGTACCCCTGCTAAGCATTGGCAACGCTCCGATTTAACTAGGCTGCCCAGTTCTAAAGTTCATGCCATCTCGATATATGTCATCCGATCGTCCTTTACTGTCTGAGCTAAAATCTGCAACGGTTGCTCGATTTCAGCTGTTGGGTATCGTCTTGATAGTCCTGTGGTCTATCGAAATTATAGATTTCTTAGTATTTGGAGGTCGTCTTAATCGATACGGTATTCGACCTCGATCTTTGAGCGGTATTTGGGGTATTCCCCTAGCTCCAATCCTGCACGGTGACTTTAGACATCTCATGGCCAACACGGTGCCGTTGCTCACCCTCAGCTGGTGGGTAATGATGCGATCTATTAGCACCTGGGTGATGGCAACCGTGATGATTACGCTGCTGGGTGGGGCCAGCACCTGGCTACTGGCGAGGGGTGGATCGGTTCATATTGGGGCCAGCGGTCTGGTATTTGGCTATTTAGGATTTCTGTTGGGGCGCGGTTACTATGAGCGCACGATGGGTGCGATCGCAATTTCCCTATTTGTACTCATTACCTACGGCGCTATGTTTTGGGGAGTCTTACCTAGCCAGCCCGGTATTTCCTGGGAAAGCCACCTGTTTGGATTTATCAGCGGCATCGCCACAGCCTATTGGCTCACATCCAAACCCGACATAATCTCGGACAGGTAGCTAGAGGTCGCCTCTACAGCAGCAATCGTATTCTCATAGAGCATTCGCGTCGGTCCCATGACCCCCACACTGCCCAGAGGTGTTGCATTCCGCTTATAGGTAGCCGAAATCAGTGCACAGCCCTGCATTGGCTCCAGCGGGCTTTCCTCGCCAATCCAAATTTTTAGCGGATAGTCACTGTCCGAGCACAGCAATGGCCACAGCTGTTCGCGCCCATCGGCCAAAAGCTCCACCAGATTACGCATCTGACTTTTCTCCGCAAACTCCGGCTGACTCAGCACATCGGCCATACCCGTTACCAAAATATGCGTCTGAGACTGACGCTTGCGCTGCGTCAAATCATTGATAGCCTGACACAGAGCCAGCACGTGATGCTCAGCCGTATCTATCTCATCCCAGTCCAAACTAGAAATATTGGATAGGGGTCTTCCTCGCAGCTGCGTAGTCAAAAAATTAGATAGGATTTGCAACTCACGGTCAATCGCACCATCGTGCTGCGCGCCTGCCCCCGTGGTGCCCCTGGGCAAACCTACAACCATTGACTCGGTGTAGTTATCCAATACCACTACTAGCAGCACCTGGTCAGTAGAAATTTGCACCAGCTGCAAGTGCTTGACCATCATATTTTCTAGCTGAGGCAAGGTCACCAAAGCGACATAGCCGCTCAGATGAGCCAAGATCTGAGTGGCTTCTTGAAGTAGCGCTTCCACACTCCAGCCCTGCCAGTTCAGCTGCTGTGTCAATACTCGATCAATCCGCTGAGCCGTTGGTTTAGAAGGCTTGATTAGTTCGTCTACATAGAGCCGATACCCAGAGTCCGACGGTACCCGTCCCGCCGATGTATGGGGCTGGTACAAAAAACCTGAGCGTTCTAGTGCCCCCATCACATTGCGAATGGTGGCCGCACTAACATTCAGGTCAAATGCATCTAAAAGCGCTTTTGACCCTACTGGCTCCGCTGTTGACACATAGTGGCGTACCGTGGCACGCATCACCTGTTGCTGACGGGAGTTTAGATTAATAGACTTCTCAGCAGTCATCGATTATGAAAAACGCAAGTAGTCAAATCAAACGCTAGCTCAATGTAAAACCGCTAGTCTGTGAGAGCTACCAATTCCTCATGCTCCATAGTCATTTTCAAAGAGCGGTCATATCCAATACAGCTAGAAAATACTGTCAGACCCCCAATGATCGGTAGGATGCGCGATCTTTTAATAAAAATATTAGATTGTATCGATAAGAAATGGGTTGATGCCCACCAATGTAAATATATCGTTACAGTTTATCAGTTCCCTTTATCCATCTATCAGTCCCCTTTATCCATATGTTCCCCAGTACAGCGTGCCAAGGCTTAATTACTGTGCTTGAAGTATTCATTGAAACTAAGGTCTTTGCTAGTCTCAATTTGGCGCATCATGGAGCGGGTAATCAGCTTACCCTGCTCAACCAAGACTTTACCCGTTAGTGGATGCAGTAAATCTTGGACAGCCCGTCTTCCAATCAATGACTCGATATCCTTAATAGAGTTGACATACATACCGGGCGGTAGCTCGACGACGACACCATTACCCATGACTCTGGCTTGACAGGCGAGTCTGGAATTGCCTCTACATGATGTGATAATTGCCAAAGTTCGCTGCTCTCGGCGACTAATCGGTGTTAGCGCCCCCATGCCGCCGTTTACATAGATATGACAGGTGGCACACATACCCCGTCCACCGCACTCCTTCAAGACGGACAGCTCTTGATGCAGCAGCACCGATAGCAGGTTGCCATTAGTTTCAACAGAGCTTTCCTGGGCAATAGGTTCTAAACGAACTGTTTTCACCATAGAAAAATTGTTCTATCTAAATAAATTCTAAAACCAATAAATGTTTCAATCTAATCAACGCAGATTCCGTGATTAAACGGAGCCATTACGGATGAGCCAAGGTAGATTTGCTGACTATTATTCATAGCAACACGCTGTCATCCCAATAGCGTATCGCTATGAATAGCTATAACGCTCCAGAGGCTTACCAACCATTTTATAGGTCTAGCAGTTATGGTTCTAGGTCAGATTTCTGCGTCTCCTCACCAAACAACAGCCATCGTTCGTGCTCAGGTAGCGCCTGCTCGACTAGTCCATCGTAGTCTCGAATAATACGCGTGCATCGTTGATGAAACCGTAGAGCCCAATGGCGAATGGCAGATAGCTGCTCTGGTGAAAGCTGCGACTCCGCACCTGCGGCACTAATCTTGCCGTCATTACCAATAGAAAATTTGCTGAGCTGAGGTTCTTGCAGCGTACGCCAGTGATTGGCTACCAGCGGTGTTCCTAGATATCGAATCGTCATCTGGCTCAGACTGTTCATAGCAGCAACAACTTCGGTTAAGTCTGCAGTGACCCCTGGGTCTGTAGTGATTACTGGGTCTAAAGACATTGATTGATACGCGTTATCGTCAGCTTTGAGCGTCTGAATACTATCCACTAAAGCGGCATAGTCCGCCTTGATAAACTGCAAAAGCTCACTGACAGCCTTTGAATGTTGGGTAGACGGCTGACCTTCACTCAAAACAAGCAGGACCGCATCGGTTTCTACTTTGTGTAGCTCCACTTGGTAAGGTCCAAATTGAAATTCACAAAATTCTAGAAACGCTGGTGTTGTAGCAAGAATCTGCTGAATCCCTCGCACCAGGAAAGACTGTTGCGAGGGGCCATTGCCTAGAGGAAAACCAATAGTATTGGCATCGCCTAGACCAGTCTCTAGATCCAAAGTCATCAGACTAAGGCCAATCACACCGGGCATATTTAGAAAATTTTGAATCAGCTGGCATTGCATATAGAGCTAAAACAGGTACGACATCAAGCTGCTGGTAAGGCCAACTTAGACAAGCGATAACTGCAACAGGGTA
Source organism: Leptolyngbyaceae cyanobacterium (assembly GCA_050043465.1). Taxonomy (GTDB): domain Bacteria; phylum Cyanobacteriota; class Cyanobacteriia; order Phormidesmidales; family Phormidesmidaceae; genus Leptothoe. Next base: position 65,751 of record JBHJIL010000003.1, on the reverse strand, counting down.
TTGTCTTAAATCAGTTCTAAATCAGCAATGACAAATAAATCTCAGGCAGGGTCGCACCTAAATCAGACATGGCATTCTAGAAACGTTCTCCAAAAAGATTTCCTCACAAACAGATACTTAGTTAACGTTTTGAGTTATTCTCCCTTCATAAGGAATGATTAAACTACACATCATGTAGACTCTAACGTGCTGGTGATTTTGCCAGTTTGTCTGTTCGGTAGCAACAGGGTTACTCTATCTGGTTACGTGCAGATATCTTTCCTATGGTTCCTGCCCAATCGTGCCACGGGTTTGCTTAAAGTACCGGCGTTGACACCCTAACCGTTATGTCTGACCTTCCGTTTACGTTAGATCAACTGCGCATTCTAAAGGCGATTGCAGCGGAGGGTAGTTTTAAGCGAGCTGCCGATAGCCTTTATGTATCTCAGCCCGCAGTTAGTTTACAGGTCCAAAATTTAGAGCGGCAGCTGGATGTACCGCTGTTTGACCGTGGCGGCAGACGGGCTCAGCTGACAGAGGCAGGCTACTTGCTATTGGAGTATGGCGATCGCATCCTCAGTCTCTGTCAGGAAACCTGTCGTGCCATTGAAGACCTGCAAAAGCTTCAGGGTGGCACCTTGATCGTAGGAGCCAGTCAGACGACAGGTACCTATTTGCTACCCAGAATGATCGGTCTCTTTCGTCAGCGCTATCCCGATGTTGCCGTCCAGCTGCACGTTCACTCCACACGTCGCACCTCTTGGAGTGTGGGCAATGGCCAAATTGATCTAGCCATTATCGGCGGAGAAGTCCCACCGGAGCTGCAAGATTCTTTGGAAATTATTCCCTACGCTGAAGATGAGCTGGCTTTGATTATGCCGGTATTTCATCCGCTGGCGAGCAGTCAGGCAATTCAGCGCGAAGATCTCTATAAGCTCAAATTTATTTCCCTTGATTCCCAGTCCACCATCCGTAAAGTGATTGACCAGGTACTGACACGCTGCGGTATCGAGACTCGTCGGCTGCGGGTGGAGATGGAGTTAAACTCTATCGAAGCAATTAAAAATGCCGTTCAATCGGGTCTAGGAGTCGCGTTTGTCTCTATTTCGGCCATTGAAAAGGAGCTCCAAATGGGAGTACTGCACCGAGCGAAAATCGACTCGGTAGTGGTTAAGCGGACGCTTTCAGTGATTTTCAATCCTAATCGCTATCGTTCGACGGCTGCAGGCGCGTTTACCAAGGAAATTTTGCCCCAATTTACTAATCGCGAAATTGACTTTGCGCCGCGACCCGATCGTAAGAAAAATGGCGGTAGCCAGCCAGCGACTGCCAAGGCTATCGCTAATGGTAAAGCTATGGATAAGAAACCTTTAGAAGAGAACAGTTAAGCTGTAGGTGTTGCCTGAGGCCGTTGGCTTGCTCTTAGGCGTTGCTACTTGAATGCGTCGTCACGTTGTTGCTCCATGCAATTACACTGCACTCGGCCTGAATGTTCTCGGCCCGTTAATCCTCATCCCAATCTAAAGAAATCAATCCAAACAGCGTCTCAGCTGTTTTGCACAAACTGTGGGATGCCGCTAATTTTGCGGGGTCGCTATTTGCCACAGCGATTGTTAGGTCAAGGAGGATTTGGAGCTGCGTTCTATGCGTGCGATCGCGACACCCCCACGCTACGTCCCTGCGTCGTCAAATTATTTAGACCCTCCACCCAGCTCAGCCAGCAGCAGCTTCAGATCGCCCAAAAGCTATTCGCCCGCGAAGCAGAAGTGCTAGAGCGTTTAGGCAATCAGCATCCTCAAATTCCCGATCTTTTTGCCTATTTTCCCATCGTCGTCAAGTCCCCATCCTCAGGCGAGGACGAAGAATATTTTTACTTAGTTCAAGAGTTTATTGACGGGGAAGACCTAGAGCAGATTTTGGAACGACGGGGGCCTTTTCCTGAAGGTGCCGTCAAAGCCATTCTAATTTCCGTCCTCAAGGTATTAGAGTTCGTCCACCAGAACGGCGCTATTCACCGCGATATTAAGCCGTCCAACATCATGAAGACGGTTGATAATCAGCTTTATCTATTGGACTTTGGAGCCGTCAAGCAGGTTACAGGAGCCGCGACAACCAAATCCACCGGGATTTATACCACAGGCTATGCTCCACCAGAGCAGGTAACGGGAGGACAGGTGTTTCCCGCGTCCGATCTTTACTCCCTAGCCGTAACCTGTATCGTTTTACTGACAGGCAAAGAAACGACAGAACTGTTCGATAGCTACAGCAGTCGCTGGCTCTGGCAAACTCACACCACCTTGCAAGACAGCAATCTGGCCACCGTACTTAACAAGCTCCTCAACGCCAGTCCCCAAGACCGATATAGCAGTGCCGCAGACACCTTGAAAGCACTGGCTGGCAAGGCCCAATCACCTAACCAGGTCGTTGCACCAGCAGCATCCCCTGCTCCGGTCGCATCCCCCGCCTCGTCTTTGCCCGCAGTCAACTCGTCTTCCCAGCCAGCTCAGCAGCAAAGATTTTTCCGCCCTTGGATGCTGGGAGGAGGTGTGGTCCTGACAGCGATGCTGCTAGGAGGAGGCTGGTTCATTAGGCAACAAGGACTCGATTTAGGCAATAATCCACAGCTATCGTCGATCGAACCCGCAGACAGCTTTCAAGCTGTAGAGGTGCCTCCTGGACAATACAGATATGGCGGTAGCACTACCTGGGCACCGATTCGAGGCACTGTTGATCCCAAGCTGCAGCAGGCCGTTCCGGGGTTAGAGCTAATCTATCAAACCCCCACCAACCGAGACACGGGGTCTTCTAGTGGGATTCAAATGCTGCTGGCAGATGAGCTCGATTTTGCCCAAACCTCTCGCCCTCTAACCTCAGACGAAAAACGCCAGGCTAAACAGCAGGGCATCATCTTAGAAGAATTTCCTGTCGCCATTGAGGGGGTAGCGCTTGTCGTCCATCCAGCTCTCGCTATCACCGATATCAGCCAGGCTGAACTCAGGGATATTTATATCGGGCAAATCACTAACTGGCAGCAGGTAGGCGGTCCCGACCTATCCGTTGTTCCGATTTCTCGCAGCGATGCAGGCGGCACGGTGAGCTTTTTTATTCAAACCGTGCTCAAAGATGAAACCTTGGCCAGCAATGTTCAACTTAGTGATAGTACAACTAAGGCTCTACGTTTAACTGCAAATACTCCAGGAGCTATTTACTTTGCCTCTGCGCCAGAAGTGGTAGGCCAGTGTACGGTCAAACCCCTGTCTATTGAAGGTCAACCGCCCTACCAGCCGCCCTATGTCGACCTACAAAACTGCCCTAATCAACGCAATCAGCCTAATCTAGATGGATTTGCCGCTGGAACGTATCCTTTGACCCGCAAGATTTATGTTATCGGCAGTTCCGATGACGATATTGGTCGAGCCTATGCAGCGCTGCTGCTGTCGGCAGAGGGACAGGCCGCCTTGAACACCGCTGGGTTTGCCCAACTTCGATAGAAGTACAAAAAGAGCCGCTGTGTGCAGCGGCTCTTTTTAGGAGAGGAAACTAATTTATATCCTAAGGATGTCGTTTATCCCTGCTGCTTTAGGCTAGCCCCAAATGGAATGCTAATAAGATTCTCACCATGACTTTGAATCAAGCCACGCTGACGCAGCTTACCCATCAGTCGGGTCACAGTTACTCGGGTTGAACCAATCGCGCTACCAATTTGAGCATGGGTTAGGGGAAAAGGTAGGTAGTAGCCATTTTCACAAGGTTCACCATACTCATCCACCAGTAGGGTCAAAAAGCCGAGCAGACGGTCAATGGTACGGCGCTGGCCCAGCGTACTCAACCATAGAAGCTTACGCTGATGCTGACGACGAAACGCATCTAGAACTTCACGGCGAAAATGAGGCCAGGTATCTAGATCGTTCCAGTAGAGCCAGACGATTGTAGTCTGGTCGACATGGGAAAAACTCTGTAAGGTAAACGGCGGCTGCGCCACAATTTCAAAGGGTTGACCGGCCCCAACAAAACCCAAGAACGCTTCTTCAGCAGCCACCAAAGGCACTCTAGATGAAGAACTTTTTTGCTGCTTGAGCGTAGCGCTGACTTGGGCACTCCCCACCAAACGAACAGCTCCCTGCTGCACTAGATACAGTAGTCCTGGACGTGTAGGAATTCGTTCGTCTTTGCTAAAAGTCCGGCATCGGTAATGCTCTTGTGCCCAATCAAGAATCCGTTGCCATACATGAAATGGCCGAGCATCATCTGATGGGATAGATGAGGACATGGGAAAGGTATTGGAAGTTGTTGATAATTCAGATAGTGTCATTTACCTAGTGTCAAGCCATAGAGTTATTAGCCAAAACAAACTGCCTGGAAACCTTCTGGTTTTAGAAAATCCCAGCCATCGATACGCCCTGAGAACAGTCACTTATGAAAATTAGAAAAAATATCTTAAATACCCTAAGTCAACAGTTAGGAAGCCTTCGTATGTGTCAACCGTAAAACCACGATCAGTATACGAAACAAATACATCAAGTACATTAATACAAACGACCGATCTGATTGGCATCCTAAAATCGACTTCTTTATGTTTACTTCAGCTTTAGCCGAAGGAGATTATTGAAATTCAACAGGTGATTGATAATCTGGTCAAAAAAAGGGGGTGAACAGAGCAAGCTCTGTACATTTACCCAACTACTACAAATATGACATGGTTTCGTTAAAACGGACATTAAAGTCTGATTTAGCTTCCTCGATTGAAGTTCTTAATCCCATCAATCAGGTAATATCTACGTCAAACCTTCATACTCCCCTTAGATATTCAGCGGTTTTATTAAGCATCGGTAAAACCACACATATTTGTCATCAGAATATTCCCTTAAAAAAAATTCGTCGTAGAGAAACTGTTACCTATGTTTCTGCGATTCCACGGAAGTTAGCAAAAGTCTGGGCGCAGCCTACGGGTGAAATCGCTTCTAGGCTAGTAGCGTTTTTACAAACTCATATAGATTGTCCGGTTTGGTCACGGGTTTATCCCCATGGCGAGGGTTGGATTGAGTTTGTCATTTCTCAGTATGGAATCGAGCACTGGCGACAGCAGCTGGTGCAAACACCGCTACCAGTATCAAATAGTCAACCAGCTCCCCCTATTGAATCTGACAGGCTCTGGAAACTACAGTCTGGATACGAGCTGTGCTGCCGGTGGCAAATGTTGTATCGCCAGACCAGCTCCAGCCATCGGCCCCAAGTGGAGAGCCGTATGGGAGCTTCTACAGCATTCCAGGTATCGTCTCCTGGTTTGCAAAGCTTGGTTCATTGTTTGGTTGATATGTGCGATCGCTGGCAGCAAGCCACGCCGACTCAGCTATTACAACAGGCTGACCAGCTGGTGGTTGCGATCGAGCAATGTACGGCGGCGACGCGACTAAAGTCCGCTGCGGCTGGAGACCTTAGCCACTGGCTAACACCAGCCCAAATTATCCTAGAACAGCTACTTCAAAGGATATGGGGGGGTGAGCCAACCGAGCAGTTTTGATGACTTGTTTACCCCCTTAGATACGGCCCTGGTATAGAAATCTGAAAGGGGGATGACAAATTCCGCAGTATGCCCTAATATTACAAATGTGTGTGAGGAGCGAACCAGTGAGGGTACCGAGACGAAACACGGCCAGTCGTCGGTACCCTTTCTGCATTTAAAAAGTATTTTCCCCAATCGTTCATAGCTACATGCGACCTCTGCTGTAACGGAACTGCCGCTTCAGAATTCAGTTCTTAGTCAGCAACGGTTTGAGACATAGGATTTTGTCTTAGTCTCTAAAGAACTTGGTGGTGAGCCGACTCTGGGTGCTGATCTGCCTATTTTGAGAGAAATCTTTAGCCTGGGTTCTGCCCACCGTGCTATGGTCCTTGGCAGGAAACTATCATTACCCCATGGTCATAGACGCTGGGCAACCTCGGCAAACATGCTATCGTCTGCTGCTCATGATGCTGTGGGCTAACCTAGTGATTTTGACCATCGAGGTAACCGCTGGCTGGGCCAGTCAGTCGGTTTGTTTGCTGGCAGAATCGCTACACACCGTTATCGATGTTTTTAGCACCGCCCTGAGTCTCACAGCAGTGGCATCGCCCCAGCGTCCCCTCGGTCGAGAAATATGGGGCCACGGCCGCGGCGAGGTGGGTGGCGCGCTGATCTTAGCCGCTATTTTGGGGTTCTTTGGTATCAGTATTTTGATGGTGGCGCTGGGTCAATTTGAAGCAGCCCTACAGGGAGCACCCTCACCATTTCCGGCAGAAGTGACCGTCGCCCTAATGCAGCTAATGGCTGCGATGGTAGCTATTGCTCTGACCTTGGCACTTCTGGTGTCCTACCAAGGACGATACCTGCCCAGTATGGCTGTTAAACTGACACCCCAGCATGTGCTCAGAGACGGCTGGCTCAGTATGGCCATGCTGCTGGGGCTAGTAGGCATGTGGCGAGGGTATCTCTGGCTTGACCCGCTAGTTGCGATCGCGCTGATTGTGCTCACACTTCACAGTTTTTGGCACGTGCTTAATACACAGCTGCCCATGCTGCTGCGACCAACCGCCATTGCCCCCGAAGCCATCGCCCAGGTTGTCACCACCGTAGAAGGGGTTACCCGGTGCAATCGGATTCGCTCGCGAGGCATGGTGGGTCGTCAGGTCTGGATTGAACTTTATCTAGCGGTGCATCCAGAATTTCTCACCATGGCTCGCACGATTGGTGAACGGGTAGAAAGCGCGCTGAGACAACACTATGGGCCAGTCAATGCGCAGATTTGGGTAGAGCAAGACTATACGGTGCCCGTGCGCAACTATTATTAAGCGCACTCACTACTCCTCAATCCTTGTCGCCTTAGTCAGCGCTACCAAATGACCGGCAAATTCCTCAATCGCCTGCTGATTATTAGTGGCAAACATGCGGGCCATCATGGCAATGGCCGCTAACCGCTTTAACCGCTGATGCAGCGTCTGCAGACTAGACCCATCGGTATTGGCCTGCAGATCCGCGCTGAGATCGTCAAGCTCAAGCAGCACATCCTCGCGCTGCTCTTTAGGAAATGCCTGGGCTAGCTGTCGTAAACTGGCCAAGCGGTCCTGAACGGTTTGGGGCTGATCGTCAGCAGCATTGCTCATGATAGAAAAATTAAGCGGGTACCTGCTTAGTAACGTAGGTCAGAAGCCGACTATCGGTAAAGTCAGCAATCGTAAAGAGTGCTCCCAGGTCACATAATTTAGCGTCGCTGTGGCTGGAGGTGACGCCAATTGTCGGAATTTCAGCAGCAACAGCAGCTTTCACCCCTGTAGGAGAATCTTCAAAGACCAGGGCTTCATTGGGGAGCAGACCCAGCTGCTCTAGAGCTGTTTGGTAAGGGAGCGGATCGGGTTTACCTTTACGCAGATCGTCAGCCACAACCACAGGCTGAAAAACCTCGCTGAGCGCCAGCGTTTTTAGCATAAATTCAGCATTAGACCGGGGGGCATTGGTCACTAGAGCCCGAGCGTAGCCCTGATGCTCAATATGATGGAGAAAGTCCGTCAGCCCTGGCATACGCTGTAGCTGGTCAGCGGCCATGGCGCGAAACTTAGCTTCTTTGTCAGCGCTAAAGGCCGCGCCTGCTTCGACAGACAACTGGGGCAGTAGGTCTTTGACAATGTCAGGGTTGAGCCGCCCGCTAATAAAGCGATCGTAAAACGCTTGATCAACAGTATGTCCGTAGGGCGCTAGCAGGACTTGCCACACCTGAAAATGGATTGGGTCGGTATTGGCAAGGGTGCCATCTAAATCAAATAAAACGGCCTTAAGCATGGGATGGGCAATATCGGGTTACTTTTTTGACCATAGCCTGCTTTTAGCGCCGGCAGCTGTGTTCTAGCCATCCATACTGTGACCTGGCGATTTTAGCTCCCATGTTAGGATGGCGTCCTGTCGGCTTCCCTCGATGAGGCACGTCATGAAAAAACGGATAAAACCAGATAAGGCCAGCGTGGTTATTGCGATCGCAACGTTCACACTAGTCGCAGTCATCGCACTGGCATCACCTGGCCTCTTTTAGATCGGCTAGCTTCTCAGCTCTGCAAACAATCGTCACGTAAACAAACAAAAAATCAGTCCTTCCATGCGCTATATTTAGGGCGCTACAAAAGAAAGTGCTACTAGATATAGCGTCTTTATGGTCCAACAGCTGAGGGTAAATCAAGATACCCGTCGCCCATCTCGACTGTCTGCCGCGTCCGATACGACTCCTAGCATCGCTACAGGAGGACGGCATCCCTTTTTACAAGCTATTGAAGGCTCGCTTCAGGTGTTTACATCGGTTCACCGCAGCTTTTTTACCAACGTCATGGTGCAGGCTCTGCGTTCTGCAGACCAAGGCATGTCTGTATTGATAGCTCAGTTTTTAAAGGGCGGTATTGATCAAGGTCCCGATCGCATGACCCAAATGGGCCAAAGCTTAGACTGGGTACGCTGCCGATATGCAGGCTGTATCTTTGACACAACAGACGACGCTCAGCCAGCCGTCAGTGAGCTATGGACCTATGTCAAAACCGTTGTGCAAGACGGTAAGTATAGTTTAGTCATGCTAGATGAGCTGAGTCTGGCAATTGATTACGGTCTCATCCCTGAAGCTGAAGTGCTAGATCTGCTTGAGCAGCGTCCTTCTCAAATGGATATTATTCTGACAGGGCCCAAAATGCCCTACTCGATTTTGTCTATAGCCGACCAGGTAACCGAGTTTCGTCGTGAGTTTTTGCCCTAGCTACGCCTTTTCTCAGTCACGCAAATTTAAACAGCCGCACAGCCCCAATTAGCCAAATTGTTTAAGGGCCCTTACTAAAAAATGATTAAAAACGACGCTTGGATTCACACAATGGCTGACGAGGGGATGATTGCCCCCTTTGAACCTGCGTTGGTCAGACAGATAGACCGCCAGGGGACCAACATACCTGTCATTAGCTACGGGTTATCCTCCTTTGGATACGATATTCGCCTATCCCCCAAGGAGTTTCGAATCTTTCGTCATGTCCCTGGTACCGTTATCGATCCAAAACGATTTAATCCAGAAAATCTGGAGCCCACCAAGCTGCGGACTGACCAGCACGGTGACTACTTTATTTTGCCCGCCCATTCCTATGGACTAGGCGTAGCGTTAGAGCGTTTAGCGATTCCGAACAACATCACCACCATTTGCATTGGCAAAAGCACCTACGCCCGCTGCGGCATTATTGCTAACCTCACCCCTGCCGAAGCCGGCTGGCGCGGCTATCTTACTTTAGAATTTTCCAACTCATCCAGTGCAGACTGTCGTATCTATGCCAGTGAGGGCGTTGTACAGCTGTTATTTTTAGAGGGCGACCCCTGTCAGGTCAGCTATGAAACACGTCGAGGCAAGTATCAAGATCAGCAGGAACGGGTCACCCTGGCGAAGGTTTAGACACTTAGCATCGTTACTGCACCTCTAGAATCTATGGCTAGCCCGTAGAGCGCCGAAAATTAAACCAGTTTTCAGCCCAGTCTCGACGCCACTGCCCTTCACACCAGCGCGAAGTTTGATACTGCTCAATGGCCTGGTAGATAGCCTGAGATAGGGTCTTAGGCTTAACGCTAGCGCCGATCTGCTGATGTAAGGCATCTAGCGTTGGCCAATGGCCCAAGCTTGCTACAAACTCTGGAGCCCCGGGCCCCATCAGATGGACTCCCAAAATACGCGAGCCTTGGCTAATTAGCTTACAGAAATTTGTCTCAGACGCATGGACGGCCATATCAGGTAAATAGGATGCCTGAAATATCTGCACATCAGCACCATAGCGTTCTCTGGCCTGCCGCTCGGTAAGACCCCAGCGCCCCACGGGTGACAGCAAATTTATCGAATAAAACGCCTGCTCATAGCGCATGGGCTGATGGCGATCAAACAGGGCGTTGTTTAGAGCCACTGTCGTTTCTTGCTGGGTTAGCTCAGCTCGGTTTTCTCCCCCCAGACTGCTACCGCTGACGTACACGCGAGGGTAGCTAGACTGCAAATATGAATTAACCGCGATGGGGCTATCTGTAATGCCAATATTATCTAGCCTTGACGCGTCCCAGTTAAAGGCATCAGGAACGGTCACCCACAGGTGGTCTTGAAGGGGTTCTAAAACGATCCCTGCTTTAGAACCCATCGCTGAAACACTAATACCCAAGCTTCTAAACTGGGCAGCCACTAGCCGCTGAATATCGATATCTTCTGCAGGCAACAGTACTCGATCGAGCACAGTCAGGCTGACAGTAGCGATACGACTTAAACCATAGGCCCACTCCACCGCGCTCGCTCCGCGCCCCACCACTGTCAGCTTCGGAGGAATGGCTTTGAGCTGTGATAGCTGATGACAGGGCAAGCTCTCAGGAGTTTTAGCGATCGCAGCGACACCGTAGCCGTCTGTTAGCAAATAACGGCTGGCGTTTAGAGACCGATTCGCTAACTGCAGTGTCCGGTCTTGGGTAAATCTAGCCGGTTCTAGAATGACGTCAATCCCTTGGAGCCGCAGTGCCGCTGGGGTACTATCCGGCCTTTCATACTGCCCCCAATCGCGCAGACTAATGCCTGTCGATAAGAGGGAATCAAGCGAACTATCAGAAAGCAGCCTCAATAGATGATTTGACCGATCGCTATCGTTCCAGGTTGGCGCAATCAAAGCGACACGAGCCCCCCGTTGAGCCGCGATAGACGCCGCCAGACGACTACTGTAGCTGCCACCTAAAATAGCTAAATCGTAATCCACAGCGTACTGTGTCATGCCCCCAGAGCTATTGGCATTCTCAGGTGAGATCGCACTTTAACAACCAGCCCCTCGTAGTCTACTAAACAGACTCAAATCAGCAACTCCAAAAAAGTGTCGCTACCGCCAGACATCAGCCAAACCACACTGGAGAAACTATTCACCAGAAGATCTGACACGTCAGCGCCGTAGCGACGACTCAAGCTAATGATGTACAAAACTTTGCTTATTTCTTAGCAACCATTTCCTTAAATAATTTACCAGCGGAAAAGGCAGGCACAGTGGTCGCAGGAATAACCATTGTCTCACCCGTTTTAGGATTGCGACCTTCACGTTCTTTACGATGACGAGGCTCAAATGAACCAAACCCAACCAGCGTTACCTTCTCACCATCGGAAACCGATTCCATAATGGACTCAATCGCTGCAGAAATGACTGCATCAGCCTGTTTTTTAGTCACAGAGGCCTTTTCAGACACTTTATCTACAAGCTCACCTTTATTCATCTTTGTCTCCTCGCAGATTAAAACCAATGAATGAACTATGCCCACTGTTGGACAATTCTTTAAAGAAATATGAGAAAAATCTCAGCAGATCGCTGAAACCCTTGAAACCTCATGTTTTCTCTGCACTATTCTAAGGGGTACCTTACCAATATGGATCTATAAAACATTGAATTTATATGGATTTCAGCGATTTTTAGGAAAATTCATAGGATGCCTCCTTTAAAGATGTATGCTGGCTTACAAAAAATCCCTTGAAGAGCTCTCTAGTTGGCACTTTCAAGGGATTTATCAATTGTTACAGAGCCTAACGAAATTTACTCGTCTTCTCCTAGCAGCTCCCTTACATCTTCTCCAGGCGTGTAGCTATAACCATAGACACTCTGGTCAGAGTCATCCAAAACTTGAGGCGTCAACAGAACAATTAGCTCCTGACGCTCGTTGGTCGTGCTGGTATCACGGAATAGCGCACCAATAATAGGCAAGTCACCCAAGATTGGCACCTTACTAACAGTAGTAGCATCCGTATCTTGAATAATTCCAGAGAGCACCAAGGTTTGCCCATCTCGGACTCGGACCTGGCCAGAGGACAAAGCTCGAGTAGAGATGGGAATAACGAAGTCATCGTCACCTAAATTAAATTGCGCTCCTGGCGAAGAGATCGTTGGTGCCACAGACAAAGACACAAATCCGTTGTCATCAATGCGATCAATGTTGATCGCCAGAGTCAGTCCTACATCTACCAATTCAACCTGTCTTTCGTTAGTAACAATCCCACTATCGCTAATAACAGCGTTCGTGACGCTTTCGTTGATCACCTCTTCTACCAAGTTAACAGAGGCATCCTGTCCTTCTTGAACAATTAGAGTGGGATCGGTGATGATTTTAGAGTTGCCGTTTGTGATAGTCGCTTCAAGCGCTGCGAGAAAGTTTCTTGCAACCCCGATAGGATTGTTATTAAACGCCAGTGTCAACAGCCCTTCGTCTTGGCTAACAAAGGTATCATCGACTCCAAAAGAGAAGCTAGTATTGAAATTCTCTACCGCTGAAAGGTTTACGTCTATTACACGCAGATTAATCGCCACCTGACGTCGGCGTAGGTCGAGCTGTACTAGCTGAGTCGTGGCAATTTCAACCTGACGGGGGGTACCCACCAGAGTTACAGAGCTAGTACGAGCGTCACCAACTACCTGCAGACCTCGCAACAGCGGCGGTGAATCCTGATAGTCGGCCCGAAGAATCTCAACGCTTGTTTCTAGCTCAGTTCTTTCAACTTGTTCGACTTCTTCACCGACATCAATGGTCGACTCAACCACTTGAATTTCTTGCTCATCGGTAAAAGCACTCTCAGCTCCCATAAACACCAGAAAGTTGATAGCACTGGCAACATCTACCTGGTTGAGACGAACGCTACGAACAGTTAAATTACGAGCGGCCTGAGGCAGGCGAGGTCCGACAAAAATCGTCCGCCCTACACGGTTAGCTTCTAGACCAGAGATTTGCAAAACGTAGTTAAAAACGTTTTGTACAGGCTCGTCTTCAATATCTAACGTGACCCGGGTATCGGCAGCGGCGCCTTCACCCTCGGCTCCGGTTTCAGTAAATGCCAGATTAAGCCCAGCCGCACGAGCAAGTAGCGACAGAGCCTCACGAGCGGTCGCTTCTTTTAAAACCAGCCTAGGTACACGCTCAGCGGTACCTAGGTCAATCACATCCAAACCAGCACCAACTTCAGAAACGGCAATATCTCCTACCGGCGGGGGTACTGCCTGGGGTAGAAACGGAGGCGCACCATTCAGTGAAGGCGATGGCACCGGACTCCCATCAATGATCACTTCAGGATTGGGAACCAAAACATCCGGTGTGTCTGTCTCTGCTTGAGCGATCTCCACAGGCAACAGCGACTCATCAGTGACCGTTTCAATCGATTCAGGCAGCTGACTGGGTTGAGAAATTGCGCCGGGTCGAGTGTCCAAACTCACCCGTACTCCCTGACCGTCTTTTTGCAGATTGGCAATGGGTGCTTTGTCAGAACCTTTAATGGTTAGACGCACCGTATTGGCGTTTAGAGTTTCTAGCTGAATTGATTCAATAGCCGGATCGGGATTTTGCTTGGCATAGTCCTTGCTACGGGGCAGTGCTAGCTGGGCATTCGTAATATCTGCCTGCAGCACATTGTCTCGACTAATCGCAAAGATCTGAGGAGTCTCGCCACCTTTAGTGGAAAGCAGCAGCTCCATGCCAGTTTTAGTTGAGCTCAGTTCAACCTTTTGAATGGCTGTAGCGGCAGCTTCGGCAGCTTGAGCTGTGAGGACGCTCAGCGCTCCGCCAACAATTAAACTTCCTAATTTGAAAAAGCGTTTCACAGTTCACTCCTTAAATCTTATTTAGCGTACGTCAGTGTCTAGGGGATGAAATCTTGAAAACTTGCAGGGGCTGCGCCCCTTTTACCCTGCTACTCGCCCTCCGGAGCGGCCTCCCCCTCAGGTGCAGGGGGAGGGGCTATCTCTGGCGGGACTGAAGGATCGCTAGTAGGAATCAGCGCAGCAACAGTAAATGTTGAATTTATTCGCTGTTTTGGCTGTCCTACGACTTGTCCCTGAGCGTTGAGAACGGTTTCAGTCACTGTTTCAGAAGATGACAGGGAAAAATCTTTCAGTAGCAGCAGCGGTTCTAGTCGCTCAACATTACTCAAGACAGACTGGGTTTGCGCAAAGTCTCCAGAGAAATCAACGCTGTAGGTTTGACGCTTGAGCTTGCCGTTAACCTCCTCGCCTAAACTACCGTCTTCAATAACAACCTCTCCGCTCGGATCGAATCTCCTCAGCTGCGCTTCAACCAAAATAGGTGGAATTCCTCGCGCTTGGATTTGATTGCGCTGGGCACCAATAGAGGCATTGCTGTTTTTTATTCGCTGATTAATATCCAACAGCAGCGTGTCCATAGAGGACTCGTCTGCAAACAGAGAATACACGTTGCGACGCTGGGTCAAAGCAACCTCACGCTCTTGTTCAAGTACAGCGATTTCTTCTAACCTTTCAGCCTGAGTCGCTAGCTGTTGCTCTTTCTCAGCAATTGTCGTTCGCAGCTCTTGATTACTTTGACGCACAGGCTGTACAAACCGCTGAAATAAGAAAATCGCTAAACCAATTCCAGCTAATGCTGCCAGAATCCCTAGTACTTTTGGAGTGAGCTCAATACCAAAGACAACAGGATTTGACGGCTCATCATATAGGTCATCTTCAGCTGGGATAAAGTCTCCGCTTAATGTCATTATTCGAGCACTCCTGTTTCTAAAAGGGCTTTTAACCTAGAGGAAAGACCGACAGATGCCTGCTGGTTTTCAAGTTCAGCCAACAGCCGATCGAACTGTTCGGTAGATACACTTTTGATGTTGCTAGCAATGGTGTAGTTCACCAGCTCTGTGGGTTCGTCCCGCTGAGCCTCTCCCGGACAGCGCCCCAGAACAGCCCCACCTAGAGTAGACGTATTTAACTTGACTGTCTCGCTCTCTAGAAAAGGAGAGCTTTTGAGTGTCAGGAGAAAATCGTTGACATCGTCGAAAGAACAGGCAGTACCGTTGATAGTAATACCACCAGCTTCAGGGACCACAGGTTCTCCACCGGTTTCTGGCGGAACAGCCTCACCAGCCGTTTGGGTGACTTGAGAAAGCTGGGTGCGCGTAGGAATTCGGTTTTGAATATCTTTGACAATGGCAGACCAGGGACGAATTTTAGTAAATACCCCCGCCAGGGCTCGACTTTCTGCTCGAGCAGCTTCGGTCTCTGCTCTGATCCGATCAACCTGGTCTAGCTTTGCCTGCAGCTCAACAAGTTGGGCATCCAATTCTGCCTCACGACTTTGCATCGTAGACTCTTGGTATTTGAGTAGACCGAAGAAGCCTCCCACACCGGCTAAGGCTGCCACCATTACCCCTAGACCAATGGCAATTGGGGTGCGATCGCCACTCGGCTGCCGAACAACCGCCGCCGACTGCGTAGCTAGTACAGGGCGCTCTTCGCGATCGTTTAAAAAGTTAATATCGATACTGTACATGTCCTAAACCTCCCGCAGACCTAAGCCCAAAACCGTTGCCAACCCAGGACGCTGAGCTTCCGCAATTTCATCGCCTACCTCCAATGACAGCGCCTCGATCGGATCGATCGGGCTGGCAGGTAAACTCAGTCGCTGAGCAAAAAATTCATCCAGCTGACCGATGGCACTACCCGGTCCTGCCAAAAGCAGCTGAGCCACCTCCATGTCTTCTCCTTGGTTAAGATAAAAGTCAATGGAGCGTCGTAGCTCATCAGATAGTTCGCCCAAAACCCTGAGCATGGCCGCTGTACCAGGATTTGTTCCTCCGGCCATCTGAGGTGCTCCCATGCTGTCCATCGGTGTCGCTGGCACAGTCATCCCCTGCAGCAGCTCCGTATTTCGCGTCGGCGGTAAATTCATAGCACGACTCAGAGCACTTTGAATCTGAAATGTGCCGATGGGGACCGTACGTGAAAAGTGGGGAATTCCATCAACCACAATCGAGATTTCGGTACTCTCGAACTGAATATCAACAATGGCTGCCGCTTCTTGAGGCGTAAACTGTCGAAGCTGCTCACGTATGGTGCGAATCAGGGCAAAGCTACTGGTTTCTACCACATCGAGATTGAGCCCAGCCTGCTGAAATGTTTCCATATAGGCGTCGGTGACGTCTTTTTTGACCGCCACCAATAGCACCTGAACTTTTTCAATACCATCTTCATCGACAAAGAAGCCCAGCTTTTGGTAATCCACATCAGCCTCCTCACGCGGGAAGGGCAGATACAGACTGGCTTCTTGATTGAGAACCATTTCCCGCAGCTCGTTGTCATCTAACTCGGCAGGGACTGGAATAACTCGGGTAATGGCTCGTCCAGGTACGGCTGTTGTGGCCCGCTTTACCCGGAGCTTGCTCTCGGTTAAAGCAGAGCGAATAGCATCAGCCATTGCACCGGTATCAATAATTTGACCCTCTTCAAAAATGCCTTCCGGAATCTCAGCAGAGGCGAGAGTTTCTAACTTTAACTTCTGCCCTTGTTTCCGCAGACGGGCTACGTTGACTCGTTCGGGCGTGAGTTCAACACCGACGCCTGGGGCTTTTCTTGAAAATAGCGACTTTAAACTATTCACAGCGTTATCCGGTCACGATGGTATCCGGTTGTGGAAGGCAATTTGAATGAGGCAGCGCCACGGGCTCAAGGCCCAGTAGCTTAGGTAGTGCCAAACAGTCAGGTAAAAACCAATGTTGTTTGGCGAGGCTAAAACTTCGGTCTGATTTTTTGCTAACGCATCGTACACAATTTGTGCCGGAATGGCCAGCTATCGCCAAAGAATAGAGAGGTTGGTGTCAATACTGCCCTAAAAAGGTCGTAAAACATACATGTTTTGATTTGTTTTTTAAAGTATTCCTGGTAAAGAGAAAAGACAGTCCCATAGAGGATATTCCCCTAAATAAACATTTAGAGCTAGGCGATTTTTAAACCCTAATTAAACTAATTTCATTTCAGATCGTTAATTGCTTTAAATCCCTCAATGAAATTGGATACGAAGTTTGAACATCAGCGTTAATTAATAACCACTTTTGACTCTCGCGAAGGGTTTGTCATCTCGAGAGAGAAGGTAAGTTATTTTTTACGAGCGATATTACACGCAATTGGCTAAATTGATCACACGTTTTCTAAAAAAAGTTGGTTTTTTTCTGAATAAATTATGACAAATGTGGCAAATCAGCCGGGTAACGGTGTCTGGGGAACGCCTCTTTCAGCTGACAGCAAGCGTCTGCTGCTATTGGGCTCTGGAGAGCTTGGGCGGGAGGTGGCGCTAGAGGCAATCCGTCTAGGGATCGAGGTGATTGCAGTGGATGCCTACGCCAATGCGCCCGCCATGCAGGTAGCCCATCGCTCTCACGTGCTCAGCATGTTAGACGGACGGGCGCTTCGACATGTGATCGAGCAGGAACATCCGGATCTGATTGTGCCGGAGGTAGAAGCCCTGGCGACAGAAACCTTAATCGAGCTAGAAGCCGAGGGCTGGAGCATTATTCCAACGGCCTTGGCGACGCGGCTAACGATGGACCGTGAGGGTATTCGACGGCTGGCCGCCGAAGAGCTGGGACTGCCTACTTCGCCTTATCAATTTGCGGCTACAGAGCCGGAATATCAAGCTGCGATCGCAGCCATCGGGCTCCCCTGTGTCGTCAAACCGGTGATGAGTTCTTCGGGCAAAGGACAGAGTCTGGTCAAAACAGCCGCCGATGTGGATGCGGCCTGGACCTATGCTTTTGAAGCGGGTAGAGGAAAAGATCCTCGGGTGATTGTGGAAGGCTTTGTGGAATTTGACACAGAAATCACACTGCTAACGATCAGATCCCATCCCCAGCTGTCTGGGTCTAAGACCACCACCCACTTTTGTCCGCCCATTGGCCACCGTCAAGAGGCCGGGGACTATCGCGAGTCCTGGCAGCCCTGCGCCCTTAACTCGACGACCTTAGAAAAATGTCAGCACATTGCCAAAGCCATTACCGATGCCCTAGGCGGAGTGGGTTTGTTTGGAGTAGAGCTCTTTATTGCTGGCGGCCCTAATAAAAAACAAACGGTGTACTTTAGCGAGGTTAGCCCCCGCCCCCACGACACCGGCATGGTCACTATGGTGAGTCAAAACATGTCGGAGTTTGAGCTGCACGTGCGTGCGATCTCAGGTCTTCCCATTGGTGAAATTGAACAAATTCGCCCCGGTGCCTCAGCGGTTATTTTAGCAAGCGAAATCAGCAACAGCCCTACATTTACCGGCGTAGCAGAGGCGCTGACGGTCCCCAGCAGCAAACTCAGACTGTTTGGTAAACCCCGCGCCCACAAGAACCGCCGCATGGGAGTTGCCCTGGCGTTAGGTAGCACGGTTGAAGAAGCCCGTACCCGCGCCAGTGACTGCGCCAGCAAGGTAGCTGTCCATTAGCGCTGGGCTCGGATTTTCTAAACACAGACTGAGCCAAGTCGATGCTAAGATCGCCCCCACTTACGACCGTCTTGGTCTACAGTGGCTGAACTGCCAGACATAATTTCTTGACAGGCAAAAAAACACCATGAAACTGCTTCAACGACGGCACTTTTTATCACGCATGGCAGCTGGAGTCGCAGCTACTGTGCTGATTGCCGTCGCAGGCTGTGGTGGCGAGACTAGCACCAGCGGCAAACAGGAAGTTGAATTTTGGACAATGCAGCTACAGCCAAAATTCACTGACTATTTTGACCAGCTGATTGCCGAGTTTGAAACCACGAATCCAGATATCGACGTGGTCTGGGTAGATGTGCCCTGGGCTGACATGCAAAGCAAAATTTTGACCGCTGTATCCGCTGGCACTGCCCCCGATGTTGTCAATCTAAATCCTGATTTTGCCTCTCAGCTAGCAAGCCGCAATGCCTGGCTTTCGTTAAACGATCGGCTCACCCCAGAACAGCAGGCCGTCTACCTGCCAAAAATTTGGCAGGCTACCAGCCTCAACGGTGACAGCTTTGGGTTTCCCTGGTATCTGACAACGCGGGTGACGTTGTTTAACACAGAACTGCTTGACCAGGCCGGGTTGAGTCAGCCTCCTAGCACCTACGCAGAGCTTGCCGACGCGGCTAAACAAATCAAAGAAAAAACGGGCAAATACGCCTTTTTTATTAGCTTTGTGCCAGAGGATGCCGCCGACGTGCTGCAGTCGTTTATCCAGATGGGGGTACCGCTCGTCGATGCGGACGGGAATGCAGCGTTTAATACCCCCGAAGGTAAAGCTGTCTTCCAATATTGGACCGACCTCTATCAGCAGGATCTGCTTCCCCGCGAGGTGCTGACCCAGGGGCATCGTCGCGCCATTGAGCTTTACCAGGCTGGCGTAACAGCCTTTTTAGCCTCCGGAGCGGAAGCTCTAGACAATATTGCTAATAACGCGCCAGATATTGCCGCCGCGACCCAGGCCGCCCCCCAAATTACTGGAGACACTGGCAAGAAAAACGTGGCCGCGATGAATCTGGTGGTGCCTCAATCAACCGATGCGCCGGAAGCCGCAATTAAGTTTGCTCTTTACATCACCAACAACGACAACCAGATATCGTTTGCCCAAGCCGCTAATGTACTGCCTTCTACAGCCGCCGCTGTAGATAGTACCCTCACTGAGCCTCCAGCAGATGCAACTCCCATCGAAGTGGCCCGCACCGTCAGCGCCAGTCAGCTAGCCGATGCAGAGGTTTTGATTCCGGCACTTGAGGATGTGAAAACGTTGCAAAAGACCCTCTATGACAACCTGCAAGCAGCCATGCTGGGTGAAAAAACGGTCGATGCGGCCGTCGCCGACGCGGCTGATGAGTGGAACAATCGATAGCCAGACGGGTGCCCTCACCAAATATTTGAACTTAGGTGAGCCTACCTCCTTAGCTCGTCACCAAACCTTGCTAAGAAGTCTCCAACCAGATAGAGAGAGCCACACAGCACCTTTGTTTTAGCATCGGTTTGCATCACGGCTGTCAGGGCCGGTTCGAACGTGTCATAGATCCTACAGTCAGCTAGCTCTGGACAGACGGTCTGGGCCAGCTGGGCTAGCGCTGCCGGCGCTGCCGTTTGATGACCGGGTACAGGCACTAGATACAGAGTGTCACCGGATCGCAGCAGAGCCGTAAAAATATCGCTATGGTCTTTAGTCGCTAACATCCCCATAAGCCAGGTCACCGGCTGCGGGAGGGTGTCCACATAGCACCGCAGCATCGCAGCAGCAGCGGTATTGTGAGCACCGTCAATCAACAGCGGCTGGTCTTGCCAGGTGAGCCACTGCAGACGCCCAGGCCATTGCGTCGCTGCCATCCCGGTTTGAATTACCTCAGTGGGAATGGTCCACCCCTGACGCTGGAGTAGCTGGAGAATTGCGATCGCAATTCCACTATTGACCCGCTGATGTTCTCCCAGCAGACCGGCTCTATAGTCAATCAGCTGCCCGTCTAAGCCGCTTTGCCATCGGCCCGTGTCAGAGACTGTCGCCGGAACCACACGATACAAGGGAGCCTCCAGATCCTGAGCCCGCTGTCGGACAACGCTATCTGCTGTCTCCGGCAGCGGCCCGACCACAACAGGACGGCCAGATTTAATCACCCCGGCTTTTTCCCTGGCGATATCGGCCAGGGTAGGACCCAGCCGCTGCCAGTGCTCACGGCTCAAAGAGACAATAGCCGTCACCAGGGGGTCAGAACATACATTGGTAGCATCTAGACGTCCCCCCAGCCCCACTTCAACCACAGCAATATCTACAGCCTGAGCCGCAAAGTAGGACCAGGCCGCTGCCGTAAAAACTTCAAACTGAGTAGGCGTCTCTGTATCTTCAGCAGCAACAGCCGTAGCAACAGTTTTCAGATGATGCCACAGCTGCTCGTCAGTAATCGGTGTTGCACCAATACAGATCCGCTCATTCCAGGTCAACAAATGGGGAGACGTATATCGACCGACACGATAGCCCGCCGCCGATAGCACCGATGTCAGATAGGCACAGACAGAGCCTTTGCCGTTGGTACCTGCTACATGCACAATGGGCACCTGGTTTTGGGGGTCACCCAAGCGCCCTAGCAGCCGTTGAATTCGGTCTAGTCCCAAATTGACGCCAAACCGCCCGTAGCCTGCTAAAAACTTATCAATCAACAGCTTGTCAGATGACACTAGACGGCTTCAGAGTTTTTCTCCCCCGTGCGGATGCGTATAACCTCATGAACTGGCGTCACAAAAATTTTACCGTCACCAATTTCTCCCGTTCTCGCTGCCGCAATGACCTGATCGACAATAGAGTCTACTTGGTCATCGTCCACCACAATTTCCACTTTGAGCTTTTGCAGAAACTCAACCGTGTATTCAGAACCGCGATAGCGTTCGGTTTGCCCCTTCTGGCGACCAAATCCTCTGACCTCTGACACCGTCATCCCGACAACGCCTGCATTTACCAGCGCGATCTTGACTTCATCAAGTTTAAATGGGCGAATAATGGCTTCGATTTTTTTCATGCGAATTTATAACTCCACACATCGGACCAATCACCAAGATCGGTCCACGATATCAAGGTTTAACGAGTTACGCAGACCCAATACCGTATCAATTGCTACGGTATGGCGCGTTGCGTAGTCAATTCTAAAGGAGAACCAAGCGCGGGTCGAGTTATAACATCTCAAAGTCCTACGCCAGACATGCAGTCTAACGGTCGTTAATCAGAGGACGCATGATTAAAAAGCCCGCTCCAAACGCCGTCAAAATGATGATAGCGATGGAAACAATGAGCCACAGCGTACTCATACTACCGCTAGCTGATGATTCCAAACTGTAGCGACGATTCTCTCCAGACTGCTCTGTAAAAACTTTTGACAGCGCTGCCTGCGGACGTGGACGCGGCTTGGGTGACGCAGTCGGTCGGGGTGTCACGGCATGTGTCGCGTCTGGCAGTGGCATAGATAGCTCAGTCTGCGGATGGGGCTGCAGATCCAGCGGCGGTGTGGAATAAGACATTTCTGCCTCAGCAGGATGAGCCACCCCCGCATGATGTCCAAGCTGAAGGGCCACCTGCACCATCTGATGAATATTCTGACGAAGCAAATGGTTTTGGTTTGTAAGATGGGTGTTCTGGGCGCTCAGTGAATCCACCATAGCCTTTGTGGCATGCAGTTCTGCGGCTAGCTCTCGATAGACCGATACGGGTACAGAAGGGGAATAGCTAGACTCTGACCTCATCGGATTTCTTCCCGAGTCAGCATTGTAGGAAGGATTCATAAGCAGTTCCAAAAATTATCCAATAGAAATACAAGTCAGTCGCCCTACGCCGTTCTTCCATGAGATCTAACAGCTAGTCTGGAAACAGAGGGAAAACTGCCCTATCGGGTCGTTCAAATTAGAGCAACGTCAACGTCATTCGTCAAGTACTTAATCTAAGTTCTTTGCAGAGTTGGTAGCAATCAAGCCGCCAATCGGCCCGACTAGCGTATTTGCAAGAAAACAAATCGGTCTAAGACGATGGCTTAGTTGTACTCTGTTGGTCTCAAAAGAACCACCTTATATTTTCTCAACTTAGTTTTTGGAGATTTTTCTATGACCGACAGCCCTTTGCCTGCCTCTGCTGAATCTATTGCTGAATCTGTGAAATATGGCGAGCGCGCCATTGAGGAAAATACGCTGATAACATTCCCCAATCCGCGTCCTGGCCGTAACTATGATGTCAACATCACACTGCCGGAATTCACCTGTAAGTGTCCTTTTTCGGGCTATCCGGATTTTGCCACCATTTATATTACCTACACGCCCAACGAAAAAGTGGTCGAACTAAAGGCTATCAAGCTCTATATCAATGGCTATCGCGATCGCTACATTTCCCACGAAGAATCTATCAATCAGATAATGGATGATTTTCTAGCCGCTGCTGACCCGTTAAAGTTTAGGATCAAAGGCGATTTTCTCCCCCGAGGCAATGTTCACACGACGGTGGAGATTGAGTACGCAAAACCGAAATAGGGACATCTTGTCACCCAATTTTGGCTAGCTAATCCTCAGGATAGACATCAGCGGGTTGCAGGTACCCTAGCTGGATCAGTATCCAGCAAATAGCACCGTAGACTGCTCCGGCTGATAGCAAGATGTTGTAGCCGGGGGCAGCAACCGCCTGCATTGCGGGTGGTGTGAGGATTATTCCGGCCAGAAGAGAAGCTGTTATCGAAGTCAGTACAAAGGCAAGTGAGCCAATCATGCTAAGAAAACGTCTGGAGGTAGGCGGCTTAGAACGACGGGCTCTTGTCAGGAGAGCGCGCACAGTCTCAAGCTGCTGGCCCACCCACGGCCACAGTCGCATCCCGGCGATAAACGCGACTGGAAACATCAGAAAACCAACTAGACCGCTGAACTGAGAATAGGGCGCTACTAAAGCTGTGAGGTGAGTACCGCCAAAGCTGCCCCCAAAGAGCAATATGGCTGATGTGAAAAAGTTTACAGTCGGTCTTGGAGTTGGCGACGATGGCATGGGCTGGCTGTTTTTCCTGTCTGTTACGTTTACAGCCTCACGCCGCTGATGTACGGAAAACCATCATGAACTTATGGATAAGTGTTTTTTATCGCTAGCGAAGCTCAAAATAGCAGTCTGCTGATGGCCTGCGGCATCGGTAGCATGATAACCACCAAAAGCGTCATAGCTAGGAGTCCCAAAACATCACGGACACTGTCTAGCTCACTCAAATCATCTAGAGCCGGGTCATCTCGACTGGGCATAAATATCAGTAGCAGCGCCCACAGTAGATACTCTGGTTGAATAAAAAACATCGATGCCACGACGATACGGGCAATGTTGCCGATGGCGGCCCCACCCCAGCGACCGTACATGGCGTGAACAATATGACCTCCGTCTAGTTGCCCCACGGGCATAAGGTTAAGTGCTGTAAGCACAAGCCCCAAGCAACCTGCGATCGCAACCGCATGTAAATAGATAGCCTGATCTATCTGGAGACTGTCTCCCAAGGCCACCTTACTAAGAACAGCCAGTAAAATTGAGCCCTTCGGATCCAGGGACTGCAAATTGAACAAGCTTGAATCTTCCGTTAGATCAACAATTTGGGAATGGGCCAAGCCCCAAATCACGATGGGCAGACTGACCAAAAACCCAGCTAGCGGTCCCGCCAAACCTAAATCAAACAAGGCCCGACGATGGGGAGCCGGTGCTTTGATGCGCACAAAAGCCCCCACAGTTCCGAGAAAGTAGGGTACCGGAATAAAAAATGGAGCTGTAACCGAGATCTTGTGATGTCGGGCAATGGCATAGTGAGCCAGTTCTCGCACCGCTAAAATGAGCATCACAGCCAAACTGTAGCCCAGTCCTTTGACTAACAGCACCGGCTGAGACAGAATTTCAGGCAATGTCAGCTCCCTGACGAGCAGCAGCCCAGCCACAGTAGTTGTCCCCAAAGTTAGGGCAAATAGCACCAGGGACAGTAGCCAGCCGCTATTCTCAGACGACGCTCGGAGCTTGTTAGGGACCAGGGTAAAGACAGGATGACCATCACGCTCTTCCTGTAGAACCACTAGAAACTGCTCGCCAAACTGCGATCGCACATTTTGCTGCACGGTACTATGGGCCACAGCCGGTGTAGCCTTTAGTCGACCTCGACACACCATCATCTGCTGACGGCGCTCAATCGACTGCAAAAAGTAAACCGACCAAGGAAAACAGGCCCGCAGACGCTTCTCCTCTTCTTGTTCCATCAGTGGCGGTGGCGCAGCAGGGCGAGGCTGTGAGGCGATCTTAGCCAGCTCTGACTGAGGACGTCGTCCCAGTAGAACGACCCAGGTATAAACTAGCGGACAAATAACAAATAGCGACAATATCAAAACATTGGGTGGAGCGTCACGGCCATACCTCAAAACCCACACCGTCAGCGCCAAAACTGGCGTCATAATAATCAACCACAGCAGCCAGACTGGTGAGCGAGTCATCGTCGCCACACCGCGCTGTATGACCCAGTAGGTCAAGATTCCCAGTAAAATCGACAGCAGTACAAATGTCATAAACCCGCAATGCCACCCCTGCTAGGGCCCTGATTTAAAATACCAGGTGGGCCATAGGGTTAGAGACAATAGGTCTTCTTTGGAGATATTAGTGTCAACTTCAAATCCAGACAGCAGCCCTGAAAAACCAGACAATGGCCCTGTCGCTAGCAAAGCAGCTCGACCGACAGCAAAACTACCCCAGCCCGTCTTTGATGCGGATATCTATGCATTTTCACCAAATCGCGAAACGTTGGGCGGTACGGCCTATTTCATGACAGCGCCCTCAGCAGACGGTGCCAATATTTTGGTGGACTGCCCTGCCTGGACTGAGGCTAATCTAGACTTTTTAGTTCAGCAGGGAGGCGTGCGATGGTTGGTCATTACCCACCGAGGCGGTCACAGTCGCGTGCGCGACTGGCAGGCTAAATTTAGCTGTGACGTCGTTGTCCAAGAGCAAGAAGCCTATCTACACCCGCAGGTCAAGACTCAAACGTTTGGTCGAGAGCATGTTCTAACCGACCAGCATCGGTTGGTTTGGACACCGGGTCACTCGCCCGGATCTAGCTGCGTTTATAGCTCTGCCCACGGCGGTATTTTGTTCACAGGACGGCATATTCTACCTAACCGCGAGGGAGGTGCAGCACCGTTGAGGGTTTCTAAAACGTTTCACTGGCCTCGTCAGCTTCAGAATATTCAACGGTTGTTAGATCAATTCGCCCCCCAAACACTGAGCTATATTTGCCCAGGAGCCAACACAGGATTCCTACGCGGCAAACGCTATATTGACCATGCCTATGAAAAGCTAGCTCAGCTAGACCTGCAGCAGCTCTCTAAGCACCAGGCACTGCTCTAGAATCCGGAGTGCAGACATTCCATGGAACATCGTTTCAATCTTCAGCCCTTTCATGGGCCGACTCCGTGTCATCCACTGATTTAACCTGCCCTAAAACCTCATCTACCGACAGCTCAGCCGGATGTAGCAGCCAGGTGCGATGACACGGCTGGATCAGCGTTTGCACCAAAGGAGATAGCTGACTGATAGCCATCAGCTTGCCCTGGGCTTTGAGTTTGATCCCCCGTTGGTATAGGGTATAGCCTCGATTGCGAATGTGGCGCAGCTCTACATAGATATCGGTATCAGGCACTCGTCCGTAGGCTTGACGTCTGGCAGCTGAGAGGATATCCGTTTGCTGCTTGTAGGTAAAGTGGCTGATTTCTGTTGCTTTGGGCAGACGACGATTGACAAACTGCTGGCACAGGTCAGCGAGAATCGGGTCGCTGTGAGTTTGCCACTGCTGAAGATGGTAGTGCAGCACATAGTCGTCTTGGGCCAAGTATGTATCTAGCGGTAGGTCGTCTATTTTTTGGCTGAGCCAGAGAGCCATTGTGGCGTCTGCAGCTAGCGTCTGTGCTGCCAGTAGCTGTCGGGCCTTGCTAATGATCTGCTCTAATACCCAGGAAGCGACTAGATTTTTGGGATGGTTATAAATTTGAGCGTACATAAAGTACCGCACGACCAGGTAGTGCTCAATCGCGCCTAGACCTTTCTTGGCGACAACGAGCTGCTGGCTGGCTGGATCGTAGTCTAGCGCCAGAATAATTCGGTCGAGATCGAGCTGGCCATAGGCGGCTCCGGTAAAGTAGCTATCGCGCATCAGGTAGTCGATGCGATCGCAGTCTAGCTGACTTGATACCAGCTGCCAGACACAAGGGACCGGATGTTCATGGCTGTAGATTGCCTGGATCTCAGAGCGCATGTTTTTAGAAAAGCCATCTAAAAGCCCTCGCACCTCAGATGACCTTTCTAATATACGCAGGGTCCAATACTCATGATGCCCACCAAATATTTCCTCAGCAGTATGACTAAAAGGACCGTGACCGATATCATGCAACAGCGCTGCACACAAAACGGCCCCACGATACCGGCCTAGCTCTGGATAGATAGCCGCCAGACGATCAAACGCTCGACGGGCAATCGCCATTACCCCCAACGAATGAGTAAATCGCGACCCCTCTGCCCCATGAAACGTGAGACTGGCTGGCCCTAGCTGACGAATCCGTCGCAGTCGCTGAAAGACCGACGTATCAATCAAATCAATCAACAGCGCCTCAACCGGATCGGCATTATCTAGGGTAATCGCGCCATGGAGCGGGTCATGATACGTACGGGTTTTGGATGACACGGCGGCTATGGCTGTATCAGCTGCCTTAACGTTTTAACAGCCGCCTGGTATTGAATATCTTTATCGGTAGCAAACTGAGCACGGGTAATCGGTTCAGCTACAACAGTCTGGTCAGGCGTAATTCCCAATTTGTTAATGTCATGGTGGTTAGGGGTTTCATACTTAGCAACCGTAACAGCCAGTCCCGACCCATGAGGTAAATCAAACAAAGACTGAATTAATCCCTTACCAAATGTCGTGTCACCCACCAACTGTGCCCGCTCATTGTCCTGAAGTGCACCGGCTAAGATTTCACTTGCGCTGGCCGTTCCCCCGTTAACCAATAAGACCAATGGGTCCTGGGTCACAGCGCCGATGCCAGCTTCATAGCTTTCCAAAATCCCTTGACGACTCACGGTATACACAATGGTGCTGTCGTCTAGCCAGAGGCGAGCGATTTCAATCCCCGCCTGCAGGAGCCCTCCCGGATTGTTACGTAAATCCAGAATGTAGCCCGCCGCGTCCTGCGCCTCCAGCTGAGTCAGCGCCTCTCGAAAATCCTCAACCGCATTGCCATTAAACTGACTCAGGCGAATGTACCCCAGATTTTGGTCGCCCTCTGAGCGCAATTCGGAGAATACTGGATTGAGATTAATGCGTTCACGGGTCAGATTGACCTCAAATGGTTCAATATCAGCTCTTTCTATTGCCAGCGTAACCACGGTTCCCGCCGGACCGCGCATTCTAGCTGCCGCCTCATCTAATGAAAACGAAGCCGTTGATATCCCATTAATTGCAACAATTTCGTCTTTAGGAGCTAGTCCTGCTCGCTCCGCCGGAGAACTCACAATAGGGGCAATGACACGCAAATGCTGATTGTCATCGTCTTTAGCAATTTGCAAACCCACCCCTAAAAGTTCACCAGACGTATTGGTTTGCAGGCTTTGATACTGCTCTGGAGGCAGAAAACGAGTGTACGGATCTTCCAGCTTTTCTAACATTGCCTGGGACGCCTGGTAGGCATCTTCCCAGCTGTTTAACGAGCGTTTAAGAAATTTTTCACGGGTAAACCACCAGTTTTGATGATTAAAGGTTTCATCGACGTAGGCTCGATTAACAATGCGCCACACTTCCATCACCAGCTTTTGTTGCTCTGTGAAGGCAGACGCTGGCAGGGTCACGCAGCCGAAACTTAGAACGGTCACGATACATATCGCACAGATGCCTTTCCAAAGAACTACGGGTAGCAGCCCAGGTTTTCTCATTCTTCGCTACAGCTCACAAAATACTGCTGCTTAACTGACATCGTAAAAGCGCTTTTGCAGAACGCTCTTACTATCTAAGCTCTTCAGGACGTCTTTAACCGTCCTTTTAGCCAGCATAGCGGCTTCCTCAGGATACTGTGATCCTCTCTCCGATGCTGACCGAATTCGTTGGTAACCCAGGCCAGTCAGAACAGTAAAGTTTTGTAAATTCCTCTCAGCAACAGATATCGCTGGTTCTCAGAATACACCTGCCGTTGCCCGAACCAGCGCGATCCATTGCAGTTAGCCCCTTTGCCAGTGGATTGGCATCTCATATCAATGAGCTAATCGCCCACGTGAAGTTTCAAAACGGGCGGTTTCATCAGGTTGGTTGTGTTACATTTTTTAGTAACGGCATAGATCTATTTTTATATCCGCGCTTCATGTTTACTAAGCAAGTCACCGACTCTAAAGCCTACCAGTGGTTTAATGAGCGTCTTGAGATCCAGGCACTCGCCGACGATATTTCCAGTAAGTACGTGCCTCCCCACGTCAATATTTTTTATTGCTTGGGCGGGATCACTCTGGTCTGCTTCATTATTCAGTTCGCAACTGGTTTTGCGATGACCTTCTACTACAAGCCAACTGTGGTTGAGGCGTTTAATTCAGTTCAGTATTTGATGACTGATGTTAGCTTTGGTTGGCTAATTCGCTCCATCCATCGCTGGTCTGCCAGCATGATGGTGCTGATGATGATTCTGCATGTTTTCCGAGTTTATCTCACAGGCGGTTTCAAGAATCCTCGTGAGCTGACCTGGGTAACTGGCGTCATTATGGCCGTTGTCACTGTTTCCTTTGGTGTAACGGGCTACTCTCTCCCCTGGGATCAGGTTGGCTACTGGGCCGTCAAAATTGTATCGGGTGTCCCTAGTGCTATTCCTGTTGTGGGTGGCCTGATGGGCGAGTTTATCCGCGGTGGCGAAAGCGGTGGTCAGGCTACTCTGACTCGTTTTTATAGCCTGCACACATTTGTGTTGCCCTGGCTGATGGCTGTGTTTATGTTGACTCACTTTTTGATGATTCGTAAGCAGGGCATTTCTGGTCCTTTGTAACCAGTAGAAACGACCTAGTCCCAATGTGGTTTTCTACAGTTGCTGAGCCCAAACGTTTTACCTAACCGCTGGGCTTTGTTGCAATCTTGATTTGGGTCTAGGCTATTAGAACCAAACCTTACATTCTGTTTAGAGGTAAATTAGGAGACGATTTGCGCTATGGCAACGATCAAAAAGCCTGATCTTAGCGATCCTCAACTTAGAGAGAAGCTGAAGCAAGGCATGGGGCACAACTACTACGGTGAACCCGCTTGGCCTAACGACCTGCTGTACATTTTCCCTGTGGTTATTCTAGGGACTATTGCATGCTGCGTGTCGCTGGCCGTTCTAGACCCTGCTCTTGTAGGTGAGCCAGCTAACCCTTTTGCTACACCGCTTGAGATTCTTCCTGAGTGGTATTTATACCCTGCATTCCAGATTCTTCGCATTGTGCCTAACAAGCTCCTGGGAATTGTGTTGCAGACTGCTATTCCCTTGGGTCTGATGCTCATACCTTTTATCGAAAGCGTCAACAAGTTTCAGAATCCTTTCCGTCGGCCAGTTGCAACAGCCGTATTCCTGTTTGGTACATTGGCTACCCTTTGGCTAGGTATCGGTGCAGCTCTTCCCATTGATAAGTCTTTGACATTGGGTCTTTTCTAGACATTGATTGCTTTGTTTAAAGCTAGTTAATATAGGCTTCTTGGGATTCGTACTAAGTCTGCGAATCTTCAAGAAGTTTTTTCTTGTGTCAAGATACAGCTAAGACATCTATTCATTCAGAGCCATCTATCGATTTTTTAATTGTTTTCGGGCAAACTATTGGTGCGAACGTGCCGGTTAGTCGGACATGTTAAAGCAAGATCAGTTGATAGTACAAAGTAAGTTAGAAGATCTAACTCAAGTACAGCAGTGGTTTGATAATTTTTGCTCTGCGTCACAGCTGCCATGGCTTGAGTCAGTTTTCGATCAGGTAAATCTAGCATTAGCAGAAGGGTTTACCAATGCAGTACGGCACGCCCATGCTCATTTACCGACGGATACTCCCATTGAGATAGATTTACTGCTTTGGCAGGAAAAGTTGGAAGTACAGGTTTGGGACATGGGTGAACCTTTTAATCCTGATGAACTGGTAGAACCAGAGCCAGGTACTCTATCAGTCGGAGGATATGGTTGGTTTCTGATGCGTCGGTTAGCCAATAATGTTGATTATGAACGCAGCGACTCGGGGCGTAACTGTCTGCGTATTGTTAAGCGTTCAACAGACTCTTGATATTGTTGGTCTAGGTATCGATCGGTTTGGGGAAAGCAAGTCTCAATGGCTTTTGCCATTAATGGTTGATCGATAATTTATAGAGCAGATAAAACTGGGGCTTTGCACATGCAATTAGCTCGTAGCCTGCGGGCTCAAGATACATTTATATTTATTGAAGTATTTGGTTGTGAAGGAGGAATTCAGTCCTATATCAAGGATGTCCTAACGGCTTATTTGGATCTAGATGTACCGACAGCTGCAACTGTTTTCTTGCTGCGTGACAGATTAGAAGATATTCCCCCTGAATTTTTATCTCGCTTTAAATTTAGGTGTTTCCAGTCTGGGCATCCCATGCTCGATCGGATTCGACTAACCCTTTTTCTGGGGCTTCATCTATTGATACAGCGTCCTCGACGTCTGTTCTGTGGTCATATTAAATTGGCCGCCATGGTCAGACAGCTGGCAAGCTTCATGGGTGTTCCCTATACCGTGCTTACCTATGGAAAAGAGGTCTGGTTTGCACTAAAGCCGATTGAAGGGCGGGCCCTAAGAGAAGCAGATAGCATCTGGACAATTAGTCGCTACAGTCGTCTCCTTGCCTGTAGAGCAAATCAGCTACAGACACAGCAGTTTAATATTTTGCCTTGTACTGTAAACGGTGGGGAATTTACACCTGCGATCGCAAGCCCCAAACTACAGCAGCGCTATGGGCTAACTGACAGGCGAGTCTTAATGACCGTAGCGCGTCTGTGGAAAGGGGATCCCTACAAAGGAGTAGACGTTACCATTCGAGCGCTGCCTGCCGTTGCCAATGCTTTTCCCGACGTCAAGTATCTGGTAATTGGTCGCGGCGACGATCAGCCCCGATTGGCACAGCTTGCCAGAGATCTAGGCGTATCTAATCGAGTTGTATTTGCTGGTTTTGTTCCAAACGCAGAACTGGTCGCACACTATCGACTGGCCGATGTCTATGTTATGCCCTCCCAGGAAGGCTTTGGCATTGTTTATTTAGAAGCAATGGCCTGCGGTATCCCAGTCATTTCAGGAGATGACGACGGGTCTGCAGACCCACTGCAGGATGGAAGGCTGGGCTGGCGGGTACCTCACCGAGACCCTGAAGCTGTAGCGGCAGCTTGTATAGATGCTTTGAAGGGTGAAGATCGTCGCTGCAACGGCCCCTGGCTACGAGAGCAAACCTTGGCAAAATTTAGTAAACACACCCTGACCGGAAAGCTCAAAACACTCTTTGAAGATTCCTTTTCATCAACGTCATCGTCTCCGAATCATCCAAAACGTAAACTACAGACCATAAATTCGGATAGTGGAATGAAACTCTAAAAGCGGTTACGAACGGGCAGCTGTCGCCATTGCTATTTGACGGTTCTTTACAGCTCAAGTCATCCCGAAGGTCAGCAATGCCCTATAAAATAAAGTCATGGCCGCAGGAGACGATAGTATGGCTCCCAATGGATTTAGGCAGTTACAGCTCAACTTTTCTGGCGTAGGATGCTGGTTAACTTTGGCCATCGTATTTGGCTTAGTAACCACCGTTGGTATTGGCTGGCTATTAAAATCTCTGCTAGTCCTGGGTATTCTGCTGTTTCTAATACCTGTCCTACTGATTATTGGTACTCAGTTTTGGCTAAAGCGCAATCTAGTAGAAGGAGCTTGTCCATCCTGCTCTCAGCCGCTAACTGGCTTTAAGCCAATACCGCTGTCATGTCCTAACTGTGGTGTAGCACTGCAGGCTAAAACAGGCGCTTTTACCAGGGTTGCCCCAGAAGGCACCATTGACGTAGATGTTGTAGATGTTGAAGCCGTCAGTACCCAGGGACAATCAGCCGATGATGTCACGACGGTAGACGTAGACATTCTGCCACCTGCCGACACCTAGTCGCCTCAATATCTCTGCTCAATATCCATTACTCATGAAGCAGTAAAGCGCCCCCTGATGCAGGGTAGATGCGGGCGCTTTACTCTCAAACACAGCTTACTGCTGAACCGTTAGCGTAAAGGGAGCACTCGAACCGTCCAAGTCGCCAACATACAGATGGTAAGTTCCTGCCTTGTAGAGTCCCCGCGATTTAATGGCGCCCCCATTAAAGTCATGGGCTAGGATACACTCGCGTGAACTACTATCAGGGCCCACCATAAGCAATGTGTAATCATTGCTACCGGCCACTTCAATAGAGACTGAAGCCGTAGGCTGCGTGATATTAAAGGAGTAGTCAGGCTGAGCCGGAATAAACCCACACTCAGCAGATGCTTGAGGACCACCGCTGGTGCCGCTTATTTCTGTTGCGGATTGACCATAAACAGCAGCCGTGGGCAGGCCAGCAACAGTAGCTGCGATTACGAGAGAGGCGATGTTTTTTGTGGAAATATTTTTCATGGATAGCACCTCGGCAACTTATAAGGTAGCCTTACGAGAACACTAGGTCTTTGTCTGAATAACATTCCTGACGAATGTATATATAAATACTAATGGCAGGATATTGCTCATACGGCTACATATGTGCCAGTTCCTAAATACTTTACAAAGTGGAATTATCGTATGGCCCGTACTACATAGATTATTGAGTTTTCTTGAGAGTGACAATTAGGCTATGTGTCTTAAAAAATTACGGTAATTCTCGTAGTCTTACTAACAACAGCAAGGTTGCTCATGGCTCAGCAGATCATGGATGCGCATAACTTAATGGGGTTAGTTCCCAGGCCACGGTTAGCTGTATTGGCCTGTAAACGCTTGGCCGCCTGGAGTCTAGAGGTTGGTCTAGTAGCCATGACCGCTGCTGTCCCTTGGGGGCTGGGGCAATATGCACTGCTCAGTTCTAAAGAGGTCGCTCCCATTGAAGCAGGCGAAAAGCAAGCAAGCAGTGGGTCCGGTGTGGGAACAGGCACCCAGATCACTTTAAATCCTTTGGTAAAAGCGGCTCAGAATGGTTGGGCTCGCATAGCTCAGGTCCCGCCGCATCGGCTATATCGCACTGTTCCTCGGACCACTAATATTCTTTGGACGGTGGCCCTAATTGCGCCAGTTGTGGCTGCTGGCAGTCAACTTATTCTCCTGAGTCGTACAGGCAGCTCGTTACCCAAACGATGGCTAGGACTGCAGGTAATTTCAACGTCTGGTGGATACTTGAAGCTATATCAGATAGTGAGTCGTGAGCTTATCCGCTGGGGACCTCCGCTAGTCATTGTTGGAGGAGCTACGGTCCTCTCAGGGATTTCCCTAGGAGTGTTTACGCCTGTTGTGATTGCCTTGTTAGCGATGGCTGAAAGCGCGGCTGCGAGCGACCGCCCGTGGCACGACCGGATAGCCAAAACTCGTGTGATTTTAAAACCGGCTGGATATCTGCCTATTTCCAGTGAGCCCCTAGCATATTTATTACCCATCACGACCAATGATGGGTCGTCGTACGATGACAGCAGTAGTTTTCTGCTAAACAGCAATGGGGGCGTACAACTCTATGGGGAAACTCTAGATGATGATTGGTGGTTGACAGAAGCCGAAGGAAATCTCACGTCGGTAGTGTTAGCCCCCCGCGTTCCTCAAGCATCTGATGATCTGGTTTTATCCCCATCGCCCCGTGCTCTCTCCGGTCGATCTTGGCTAATGGTCGTGGGAAGTCTGCTGCTAGCCTGTGGGGCTGGCTTTGGTATCGGTCGTATGGGGCAATTGTTGGCCAGCAGCCGATCGCTTACCAGTGGTTGGGCAAGGGATGATGTAGATGTGTTTTTACAGGCAACCCAATCTTTGTCGGCCAAGACACGATCTGGTGGGGACTACAGTGCGGCTATTTTGATGCTGGCTCAGGTAGACGATCCTCGTACCGCACAGTATCTGGCAGATCTATTAAGTCAAAGCTCACAGCCAGAAACATTGGCGGCAGTTCAGCAAGCGCTGATCACCCAGGGGTTAGATGGATTAGAGCCTTTACTATCGCTCAGTCGCAGCTTGGAAAGTGACCTGCAGCAGCCGATATCGGCCCAGGAACGCCAGCTTCGGCTGGAGCAACGACATGTGGTACAGGGCGCGATCGCAAAGCTACTGACCATTTACAGCGACCAGCTCCGAGGTACCCGTCTAGATCGGGTGAATTTAGGCTACCATCATGACCTAGAGCGCTCGTTTCGACTGATCCAGCCAGGTTTGCTAGCAGCAGGAACAAGCTGGCAAGACGCCAATTTGGACCAGGCAAATTTAGCAGGTGCTAGCTTTTTTGATGTCGGTATCGACGGTAAATTAAATTCATTTGACGATCAAATCAGCGATTTAACCGGCATTAGCCTAGCAGAGGCAAGTCTGGAAAACGTCAATTTTCAAGGAGCACAGCTAAGTAATAGCAACCTTAGACAGGCTGACCTGACGGATGCTAATTTGATCTACGCCAATCTGGAACAAGCGCAGCTAACCAGTGCTCGATTAGTGAATGCCAGCGCCCCCCAAAGTCATTGGCAAGGAAGCAATCTGGTAGGCGCGGATCTAACTCAGGCTAGCTTTGATAAAGCCGATTTTAGTCAGGCCAGGCTCAACCGTGTTGAAGCCACCCACAGCAGTTGGCAGAAGGCAATACTACCTCAGACAGACTGGGTCGGTGCCAACCTGATTGGCGCAGAATTTACCCAAGCTAGGTTGACTGGCGCTAATTTTCAAGGAGCCAACCTCGACAGCGTTAACTTCAGCCGAGCCGATATGAGCCAGGTCAATTTACGGAATGCGGATCTGCGACAGACCCGTTTTATCGGTGCAACTTTGACAGAAGCTGACTTCGCTGGGGCTATTTTGCATGATGGCACTAGCACTAGCGATAGTTTTATTACGCCGAATGCCCAGCTGAGTGATGCCAATCGGATGCGAGGCGTTAACTTTAGCCGTGTGCGTAATTTAGATGGTCGCCAGTTAAACTATATTTGTGCCCAGGGGGGGATTCATCCCTCATGCCCAGACGTAGCTGAGTAACCTATGCAACGGACACGGCTAAGTACATTAGTAGATCTATTTGGTCAGCGATTTAGTCAGTGGATCTTTAATCCTTGGCGACGTATTTCTCTGGCAATTATTAGTTTGCTGTTTGGTAATTTCTTTGCCACGGCCATTTCGGCAACCGCAGGTCAGACAGCAGAAATTGATATTCTGATTGCTGCCATTTTAGTAGCCGCCGTGGAGATGATTAGCTGGCTGTACCATCGCTCTCGCACCAGTGGACAACGAACGACGCTACCTGAAATGCTCAACTCATTTAAACTGGGCATGATGTACGGTTTGTTTGTTGAGGCCTTTAAGCTCGGCAGTTAAAGGAACTGATTGCAGCGATTCTACAAGCTGGGCAGCGCGCTGTTGAACCGCTTGCCAGTTTTGATGGCGAACCAGATCGGTCTCAAATAGTCCGCTAGAAACCCCTACCGCTACGGCACCAGCTCTTAGGAGAGCAGGCGCGTTTTCGGGTGTGACGCCACCGGAGGGAATTAGGGGAATATGCCCTAATGGTCCCTGCAAACATTCAATATAGGTAGCTCCACCAAATGCCTTAATGGGAAAAACTTTGACACTTATCGCGCCGGCTTCCCAAGCGGTTAAGATCTCAGTCGGCGTGATCGCCCCTGCCACAGTGGGAATGTGAACGGTACGCCCATGGTATAGCAACGCTAAGGACGAATGGGGACTAAAGCAAAACTGAGCGCCGGTTGCGATCGCGATCCGTAATTCCTCCTCCCTCAAGATAGTACCCACACCTACCGTACAGTGGGGAATAGCCTGCTGAATAGCCTGGAGCAATGCAACAGGCTGATAGCTGTTCCAGGTGACCTCAAGCAAATTAATACCGCCTTCAGCTGCGGCAATTGCCATATTCAGACCACTTTCTACGGTTGCAGCACGAATAACGGCAATGACGCGATGGGTAGACAGGGTACTGAGCCAGCGCTGTTGATATTCGACCGGTTGGGGCATTGAGCGGCGATGAACCGAGTGTGATGCTGTCATAACCTAAAGAGAGCCTACTGCTACGCCTATTGTGCAGTTGTCTACCAGGACCAAACGAAGCTCTTAGGCTTTTAGATCAATTTGCAATACAGAAATTGTCGCTTTTATAAGCGAAGCTAACAATTCAAAAATCCATGTAACAAAACAGTAGATAAAACAAAAGCCGCAGAGAACTCTGCGGCTTTTAAAGGTAAGGCTCAAATAAGGGTGGAAAACGCTTTACAGAGCTCTAGACAATACTCGCCATCCGAACATTGTTGTCAATTAGCAGTCGCTGCAGCTCGTCAGAATCAACCGTTTCCTTATCTACTAGCATATCTGCCAGCTGATCTAGAACATTGCGGTTTTCAACTAGGACCTGCTTAGCACGGCCATAGGCTACGTCCACAAGGTCACGGACTTCTGTATCAATCACGGAAGCAGTCTCTTCTGAGAAGTCCCGCTCGGTTGCGATATCGCGTCCCAAGAATGGATTTCCCTGCTGACGACCCAGTGCTACAGGGCCAAGCTTCTCGCTCATACCAAATCGGGTCACCATCTGACGGGCGACTCGAGCCACCTGCTGAAGATCGTTAGAAGCTCCGGTGGTAACTTCCTCATCACCAAAGACGATTTCCTCTGCCAGACGGCCCCCAAGAGCAACGGCCATCTGATTCTTCAGGTAAGAACGCGAATAGAGACCAGACTCAAGCCGCTCTTCACTGGGGGTAAACCAGGTCAAACCGCCAGCCTGACCACGGGGAATAATACTGATCTTCTGGACAGGGTCATAGTCAGGCATTAATGCGCCAACTAGAGCATGACCAGCCTCGTGGTAAGCCACCAGAGACTTGCGTTTTTCGCTCATCACCCGATCTTTCTTCTCAGGACCAGCTAGGACACGGTCAATGGCGTCGTTAACTTCATCCATAGAAATCTCAGTCAGATTGCGACGAGCGGCTAAAATCGCAGCTTCGTTTAGCAGATTCGACAGGTCAGCCCCTGTAAAGCCAGGAGTCCGGCGAGCAATCTTTTCAAGATCGACGTCTTTACTAAATGTTTTACCGCGAGAGTGAACGTTTAGAATCTCCAGACGACCCGAGTAGTCAGGACGGTCAACTACCACCTGACGGGCAAAACGACCGGGGCGTAATAGAGCCGCATCTAAAACGTCAGGGCGGTTAGTGGCAGCAATAATGATGATGCCAGTGTTACCTTCAAAGCCGTCCATCTCTGTGAGTAGCTGGTTTAGGGTTTGTTCACGCTCATCGTTACCACCACCAAGGCCAGCGCCACGCTGACGACCGACCGCATCAATCTCATCAATGAAGACGATACAGGGGGCGTTACTCTTAGCTTGCTCAAACAGGTCACGGACACGGGAGGCACCCACACCCACAAACATTTCTACAAATTCAGAACCTGAGATAGAAAAGAAGGGAACGCCTGCTTCTCCAGCAACGGCCTTGGCCAGCAGCGTTTTACCAGTACCCGGAGGACCCACTAGCAATACGCCCTTAGGAAGCTTGGCACCCACGGCGGTAAAGCGATCGGCATTCTTCAGGAAGTCGACGACTTCTGTCAGCTCCAGCTTCGCTTGATCGATACCGGCCACGTCGCCAAAAGTAACCTGAGTCTGAGGCTCCATTTGGACACGAGCTTTGGACTTGCCAAAGTTCATCGCCTGGCTACCTGGACCGTTTTGGGCTCTGCGCAACACAAAGAACAGAACAACCAGTAGCAAAATAGGAATCAGTAACGTGCTCAGCACCTGGAGTAACCGATTTTCCTCAGCCTGGCGCTGAACTTCGATATCTACAGAGTTGTCTGTCAGAATATCGACTAAGCCAGGGTCGCTAGGTAGATTGACAACGATGCGACGCTCTTCGCCCGTTGGATCAGGAAAACGTGCTTGGGTGCGGTCGGCGCTGATATAGACTTTCTCAATGGAGCCATTTTCAACTTCATTAACAAAGCGGCTATAGCGCCAGGATTCAACCTCAATGCGAGGTTGTTCAAAGAATGCGGTTGCCAGTGCGATCACCACAACCACGAGTAATACGTAGAGTCCTGCGTTTCTCCAGCGCTTATTCACAGGGAGTAAGCCTCCTAAAAGTTTTGATTGTCAGCAAATTTTGCGAGCTTGCCGAACTGAGAGTTGTTAACTTATGTTAACGCATTTCAGGATTCTGCATGGACTGTTTGATTTAGCCGCTGTGCTCGCGCTTCGAAGGATGGTAAAACACTTGCCTGAGAGCCCTTAGACCTTCGTGGGTAGATTTATAGTTTAGTTTAATATTTCCAGACGAGACTGTGTGAATCGGCATAATGCCCACCACGCAGTTGCTGTAGGCCAGACACTCAAAGTTTTTGACAAAATCTAATGTCCAAGCAGTGTCGGTAACGACCCGGTGGGCTAATGCCTGGATGAGTCTGGCTCGAGCAATACCGGGTAGCAGTCCCGATGTGAGCGGGGGCGTCCACCAGCGGTCGGACTGATATCCCCATAGATTGCCGGTACTGGTTTCTAGCCATTCATGGTCGGTGCTTAAAATGGCATCACGGGCCCCGTAGCGCTTGGCGGCTTGCATGGCTAACCAGCAGGGCAGGTAGTTACCGGTTTTATGGGCAGGCAGACTGCGTTGATACTGAGGAGCGTTGGTGACCCAGACGCTCACGCCTTTACGGGTTTCTTGATCTAAATTTTGAGGCAGTGATCGTCCGGTAATAAGCTCTTGCCCATTAGCTAAGACAGCAAGCCGTAGAACGGGGTAGTGGGAGAGCAGGCGTTGGGCACCTACGGTAACGGCTGGCCAGTCCGGCTGGGGCCAGTCAAATATTTGTAGGGAGTTAGAGACGCGATCGCAGTGCTGCCTCCATGCTGTTAAAGGATGCTCCAAACTCTGCTCATACACCCGAATCGTTGTAAACACGCTAGCTCCATAGGCCAGAGCCGGACTTTCAGGGGCAATTGACAGGTGCCCCTGGTCATAAAATTTGCCTGCAAACCAGTAGCTCATCTGCGGTGTTTCTTAGAAATTGGGTAGCCGAGCTGATACCCAAGGATGGCTCAAATCTTAGAAGATAAAGACAGTTTTGGGCAGGATCGAGCGAGTGCAAAAAATAACGATTGGCCAGTATGAGGCAGCGTATATCGAGAGCGGTGCATCAGATAAACCAGTGCTGCTGTTTCTCCATGGTTTTTTGGGTGAAAGTAGTCTGTGGCATTCGCTGATGGAGCGTCTGGACAATCAATATCGCTGTATCGCGTTGGATTTGCTCGGGTTTGGGGGCTCTTCTAAGCCGAAGCTAAAGTACACCGTCTGGCATCAAACCGCCTTTGTCAGCGAGTTTATTGCCGCGCTGATGCTGAAAGATGTAACCGTCGTAGGTCATTCCTACGGGGGATGGGTCGGGTCTGCTCTAGCAGTTGAACAAACCGGGGTGCTGAGTCATTTAGTGCTGATTGCGCCCGCTGGGATTCGAGACGATAGCTTTGTCGGAAAATACAACTATATGCGTCCCATTCTCTGGGAGACGCCGCTGGTAGATTGGGTACTCGCGGGGCTAAAGCCTATCGCCCAGGTGACAGGCCAGCAAAAAACTTATGATCAGGTGGCCATGGCGCGGCGGGAATTTAGCAAGCAACCCGTGGCAAAATCGTTTATTGTCGACCGGCTGCGTCCTGAAGATGCGATTGACACCGTTGAAAACGACATTCATCAAATCGCAGTGCCGACGCTGGTGATTGCCGGGGCCCAGGATACGACAATTCCGCTGTGGCACTGTGAAACCTACGCTCAGAGAGTGCCAGAGGCTAGCTTTGAGATTCTACCCGACGCGGACCATGATTTGATTCGGACTGAGTGCGATCGCATCGCCACTCTAATAGCCCATTTCTTTTAGCCAACGCCTTCAATCATGGGATGAAAGAAAAAGGCCAGACCAATGATGGTGTAGGTAGCCAGTAACAGCGTTCCTTCTAGCCAGTTGGAGCTACCGTCGCTGCTGATGGAGTTGGCAATTAAAATGGATACAGCCACCGCAATCAGCTGAAAATTGTTAAAGTCCAGGTCCATAGGCTGACCTATGAGCCAGCCAGCAATCACCAGCACCGGAGCAACAAATAGGGCAATTTGCATACTGGAGCCCACGGCTACAGCTAAGGATAAATCCATCTTGTTTTTGAGCGCCACAGTGACGGCAGTGGCGTGCTCAGCGGCATTACCAATAATCGGCAGCAAAATAACGCCTGTAAACAGTTCTGAAAGACCCAGCTGCTTGGTCGCGACCTCTAAAGACCCCACCAGCCACTCAGACTCTATGGCGACCACTAAGGTAGCTGCCAACAGAACACCCACCCATAGCGCTATGTTGGGGGTTTCGTGGTGTTCGCTCTCTAAGCCTTCTTCTTCGGCAGTACCTACATCGTAGAGATAGGCATGGGTCTTCATGGAAAATAGCAGCGTTAGACCGTAGACCAAAATCAAAACCACGGCCACCGCCACAGACAGCCGCTGCAGGGTAGGCTCAGTGATGGATGGTGAAGTAAAATCCACCGCCGTTGGGAGCAAAATAGCAATTACTGCCAGATTCATTGATGATGCGTTCATCCGGGCAATCACGGGCTGAAAGTCTTGCTCCTTGAATTTGATGCCTCCTAGCAGCATCGATAGTCCCATCACCAGCAGCAGGTTACCGATAATTGAACCAGTGATGCTGGATTTTACAACGGTTATCAGACCTTGATTTAGAGCAATTAGGGCAATAATTAATTCGGTGGCGTTGCCAAAGGTAGCGTTGAGCAAGCCTCCTAAAGAAGGGCCTAAAACCACAGCAATCTCCTCGGTCGCATGCCCCATCCAGCCGGCCAACGGGATGATGGCAATGGCGGCGGTGACAAATAGGATCAGCTCTCCCCATTCTAAAAAGTGAGCTGCCGCAGAAATAGGTACAAAGATGAGTAGCCCAAAGAAAATCAGATTTTTGACGGACATGAAGGCGCGCAGGCGTGGTGTTAACGTTATTCACAAGTCTTAAGCACCATCAGATTACCCAACCAATTGAATATTTCCAATTATCCTGGGAATGAACTTTACTAGGAGTTCAGAGAATATAGATGGTCTTAAAGTTAATTTTGACGAGCATAGGGTCGCTGATACTGGCCCTTGTGATTTTTTACCTATGGGCAACGTCGGGCAGCTATCCCCAGGATCGCTACACGGCTGTGCTCGATTACGATGTCGAGACGGCTCAGCCGGAGAATACACCGTTTACACTGGTGTCCTACAATATTGGCTATTTATCCGGGCTAACGAACAATCAGGCTGTGCAGCGGTCTAAGACCTTATTTGATGATAATTTGGCAGCTGCGATCGCAGCTCTCTCCCCTCTCAACGCCGACATCATCGCTTTTCAAGAAATCGACATCGCCTCCAAACGCTCCTACAGCGTTAATCAAGTCGATGCTCTGGCCACCGCCCTCAGCTTTGATCACGCCGGACTGGCCATCAACTGGAACAAAAATTACGTTCCTTTTCCCTATTGGCCCCCGTCCGCCCACTTTGGCAAAATCGTCTCAGGACAGGCCGTACTCAGCCGGTATCCTATCGCCGAGAATCAGCGCACCGTCCTTGATAAAGTTGCGAGTCGTCCGTTTTTCTACAACGCGGTTTATCTAGATCGATTGGCTCAGGCCACCAAAATTGACATTGATAATCAGACGATCGTTGTCATCAACGTCCATCTAGAAGCCTTTGATAATCCAACTCGGTTTGCCCAAACCCGCGCCGTTAGAGCTATGGCTGAAACCTATGCAGAAACGTATCCAGTCGTGCTGGTGGGGGACTTTAATAGCGCAATAAACCGACCTGAGGAGGGCGAACGGTCCATTAACATCATGACCGAGTCCGAGGTATTCACTTCAGCACTACCTCAGGAACAGTGGACAAGCCAGCCGACATTTCCCTCTAAACCGCCTGAGCACAAGCTGGACTATCTGTTTTACACGCCAGAGACCATTCAGCTCGATAACACCCGGGTCGTAACTGAAGCAGGCACCGTATCGGACCATTTACCTTTGATGATGACCTTTACTCTGAAATGAGTAGGCCTGCAGCTCGGCCTATCCTCTAAATTAGCAATCGCTTAAATCCTATGGAGCAGCTAAAGTATTCCCTTGGTCCTTTTGAACTATTTGCCTCGATGGTTGGCGGTGCGCCCTTTGTCTTAGCAGTATTTCTACTCTATAACCCGGTTGAGAGCTTAGCTGACCTGATACCGATAATTCAGAACAATGGAACAGTTGCGATCTCGCTAACTATCCTGTTTTTAAGTTACGTCGTTGGCGGCACTGTTCAAGGACTAAGCTGGCGGTATTTTTTGTGGCTCTGTAAGCTCTTTAAGAAGAACTACCTTTATTTTGACGACCGCCTCACAGCGATCGATCGAACACTCAAGCAGTCGACTGCTCACAAACCCAATTTGCTGGAATTCGATGAGCGTGTAGTTCTGAAACTACGTGAGAAGATCGGTATTCCAAAAAATTTGAATTGGATGAATAGCCGTCTCAAGTCCTATCTACGCGAACAAAATAGTCCTTCCGTAGCAGCTGCAGATACGTTTATTGCCTCCCACATCATGTATCGAAATCTATCATTGGGATGCTTGATTTTATGTATTGTCAACCTTATAAACGCTATTCGTTTGGGGGCTTTAGAGCTACTGGTTCTAATTACTGGCCTGGGATATGCAGCTACCCTAATGTTCTGGCGATCTATCAGCTTTAAACGGTGGCAAAATCGTACCTTAATTTTAGGATTTTACTTTTCTGATACCAAAAACAGTGAGACCACAAGAAACTATTAGAGTCTGGTAACGTTGAACGATAGAGCCGTGGTTATCAACTAAGATGCTTACTTACAGATATTTTGGCAAACTTAGAAAATGTTTGGCCTAGCGCTCCACACGTCTACATCTGAGCTCGGTTTAGCCATTAGTGATTTTGAGACGATTCAGCGGCAGCAGACTTGGGATCTAGGTCGTGATCTGTCGAGCCAGCTTCATAGGCTGCTTCAAGATTTTGTATCTCCCCAAACCTGGCGAAATTTTGAATTTATTGTGGTCTGTGTAGGCCCTGGTGGCTTCACCGGGACGCGTATCGGTGTCACGACAGCACGTACCCTGGCT
The DNA here is from genome assembly GCA_050043465.1 of Leptolyngbyaceae cyanobacterium. Taxonomy (GTDB): domain Bacteria; phylum Cyanobacteriota; class Cyanobacteriia; order Phormidesmidales; family Phormidesmidaceae; genus Leptothoe. The sequence continues at coordinate 22,044 of JBHJIL010000003.1, read as the reverse complement.
CAGCAGTTGAATATTTCACTCTTGGGCATTTCAGCGTTGGCAGCGGTAGCTCACCATTACATATCGACTAATGAACCACTGCCTAATGTAGTTGTTTCTAAATCTAGTTCAGCAGTAAAAGATATTGCGATTACAATGCCAGCCAAACGGGGTGCGGTATATGGTGCAATTTACCGCTGGACTGGCAAAGCCATGGTATCTGTCTTGAATGACAGTGTCTTACCTGCCAGCGACTGGAATGTAAGACAAGCCCAGTGGTCACAGCCTCTGACCAAGATCCAACTAGAGTCCGGAGCAGGCTTAGCCAAAACTGTGCCGTCTCTGCTCACCCTAGGGCACTCCCATTGGCAAGCGGATGATCATACTAACTGGCGGGAGGTTGTTCCCTTCTACGGTCAAAATCCAGTGACTGTTTAAGGGTTTGCCTAATCCTGATTAGCCTGACCGTCACGACGGCCTAGCTCATACACACCGCTCCCCATACAGGCAATAATGCCAAAACTTAGAGTCCAGCTGTGCCCCAAACTCAGATCTAGTAAATAGTTAGACAGTCCCCCCACCAAGACAAATGGCAAAATACTCACGATCGAAGCATAAAGCTCCGCCAGGTTAGATACCTGCTCCTTAGCGGTCTTGAGCGAACCGAGCTGCCCGATCGCCTGTTGTTCCAAAGCATCTACTAGCCGTACTGCCAGGGGAGAAAACATCAGATAGAGCGCCAGCGCCCATAAAAATACTCCGGAAATCCAAGCTGGATCAAAAGTCATTAGGTAAAGAAAAATTGTTAAGCGAATTCAACTGACCGTCACACTAAACACCAGACCAACAGTGTTAAGCGTCTTAAAATTTGTTTACTCTCTACAACCTAGGCTAAATGATTCGATGCATTCTGTCGCCTTTACTACCCATCTGTGACCTACATTAGGTGACGTTGAAAGGTAGCGATACAGGCTCAATCAGCGCCTTACGGTAACTTCGGTACCGATATCTACATAGGTATACAGGTCTTCGATATCTTCATTCAGCATACGAATGCAGCCATGGGAAATCGCTTCTCCAATCAGGCTCTCCTCGTTAGTGCCATGGAACCCAATTTCCCCATCGCTACTTGACAAGAAACCAATCCAACGTGAGCCCAAAGGATTGTTCTTTTTTCCTGCTGGAATAACTTCGCCTGTGATGGGATGCTGCCAGGCCGGATATTGGCTTTTTTGGATCACCCTAAAACTGCCTTCTGGTGTTTCCCACTCAGTTTGGCCAATGGCAATTAAGTACTGCTTAATGACCTCACCTCGTTGATAAACATCTACTTTGCGGTCGTTTAGACTAACCACAATCTGGATCTCAGACGTTTGTCTAAGAAGGTTTGGAAGCCGAGGTCGACGTCCGTTGATAATAGATATGCGGGCGCTTAGGTTACTAACTATGTCTGAAGACCTTGGAGCCGATCTTTTCCAGTCATAAGGATCTTGCCATTCCAACAAGGCTAAACCTAAGGCCGAGCTGATGCACAGCACAGCAAAACTGCGAGCTAGGGGATGATAACCTTGCATCAATGAAAAGGCTAGGGCCGAAGGGGTACTAAGCAGATGTATCTAGAACCATCTTACCTATCACCGCCATTTTGCCCGGTCTGATTTGAGATGAAATATGGGCGCTAAATTGAATTGGATGCGTTCCCATATCCTTACCTCGAAGTTGTTAGAATCATTAGGGCTCTCAAATCGTCTGCCCTTGCAGCTCTCTTCGTAAAGGCAAAGTTAGTGTGACCGTAAAACCAGACTGGCTCAGAGTAAAGGCACCTCAATGGGAACGGGTAGGCAACGTTAAAGGCATTTTGCAAGACCTGGCCCTAAATACGGTGTGCGAAGAAGCCTCTTGCCCCAATATTGGCGAATGTTTTAATGCTGGGACGGCCACCTTTCTAATTATGGGACCGGCCTGCACTCGAGCCTGTCCCTATTGCGACATCGACTTTGAAAAAAAGCCACAAGCTTTGGATTCAACCGAGCCTCTACGTCTAGGAGAAGCTGTCCGCCGGATGCAGCTAAACCACGTGGTGATTACCTCAGTCAACCGCGACGATCTGCCAGATGGTGGCGCTAGTCAGTTTGTTCGGTGTATTGAGGAGACCCGCAAGCTATCGCCTAGCACGACGATTGAAGTCCTGATTCCGGACCTGTGTGGCAACTGGGATGCTTTAGAAATTATCCTATCGGCGGCACCTGAGGTCATGAATCACAATACAGAAACCATTCCTCGGTTATATCGACGGGTGCGACCCCAGGGTGATTATTCGCGGAGTCTCGAACTACTGCGGCGGACCCGTGAGTTAGCGCCTTGGGCCTACACCAAATCAGGCATTATGGTGGGCTTAGGTGAAACTGACGAAGAAGTACAGCAGGTGATGGCAGATTTGCGTGCTGTAGACTGCGATATTTTGACCATTGGGCAGTATTTACAGCCCACTCAGAAACATTTGGGTGTCCATGAGTTCGTCACACCTGAGCAGTTTGATCAGTGGCGACATGTGGGTGAGGCCATGGGCTTTTTGCAGGTAGTCTCCTCTCCCCTAACTCGTAGCTCCTATCATGCTGAAGAAGTCAGACGACTGATGCGTGAGTATCCTCGCCCTTGGGTTTCCTAAGAACAGGGACTTAAAGCAAAATTTCGGCAGGCGCATGAATAACGCAGGCTAAATCTCAAATAACGCTAGCGCTTTGTCTAACGTTTGCCGTACTGATTTTGCCGAAGCTGCTAAAGCTTCTTGTTCCTTTGGCGTCAGAGCAAGTTCGACTATTGAAGCTGCACCATTGCGATCTAGACGGCAGGGTACACCCAGGTAAATATCTTTAAGACCATATTGCCCTTCAAGATAGGCTGAGACGGGAAGGATTGCTGATTGATTTTTAAGAATCGCGGCTACCATAGTCGCTGCTGCCGCCGCTGGAGCATAATAAGCGCCGCTAGCTTTAAGGTAGTTGACTATTTCTGCACCACCCTGGCGGGTGCGCTCCACAAGCTGATGGATTTTAGCAGCAGGCAACATCTCTGTTAGGGGAATGCCGTTAACGGTGGTATAGCTCACCAGAGGAACCATCAGATCGCCATGGCCGCCTAACACCATAGTCGATACATCCTGAGGTGGGACCTCTAGGGTCCGGGCAATAAACGTGCGAAATCGGGCGGAATCTAACACTCCAGCCTGCCCCATAATGCGTCTGGAAGGTAAGCCACTTGTCTGCCAGGCAAGATAGGTCATGACATCCAAAGGATTAGTCACCAAAATGAAATGGGCATCAGGCGAGTAACGCAGAGCCTGAGACATCACATCTAAGATGATGCCGCCGTTTACGTTTAACAGGTCGTCTCTGGATAGTCCCGGTTTGCGTGGTAGACCCGCTGTGATGACAACTATCTGAGAATTAGCGGTGTCTTGATAGTCGTTGGTACCTGTGATGTGATGGCTATAGCCCTCTAGTGGTTGGACTTCGGCCATATCTAACGCCAGTCCCTGGGGACGACCTTCAACAATATCTAGCAGGGTGATATTGCCTAAATTCTGTGAAAGTATGCAACGGGCCAGACTCGCTCCCACATTCCCCGCACCAACGATAGTGATTTTGGGGATACTGATGGCGGATGAGACGACCGCTTGTGGGGATGGACTAGCGACTGCCATAGGGGCTCCTAAAAACCGCTTGAAGACAGGCTAATCAACGGCTAGCCGCTCAAGGACGGTTCACTAAATGGGCTTGCACGATATCCAAAATGGACATCGCTTATATCCCTATTGTGTCGAAATTTACAGAATTTTGAGAATATGCAATAAGTATTCTTAATACGTACGATTACTTTTTAGAGCGCTCAGGCGACTTAAGGGAGCACTAAAAGCAACGATACGATTGTTTTATTTAAACTCTTCGAGCTGCTCTACCTGAAGCCAAATATTGGGGGTAGGAACCTGGCCAAATTTTACAAAGGCATAGTCATCGCGAATTTCTAAAATCTCACCCTGGGTTTCGAAGATGTAGGCGGGAAATCGAGTATCGCTTGCAGTGGCTTCTACGCTATTTTCTAGCTTTTCACGGATGACGCGGACAAAGGTACCTTTTTTGATTGCCATTACTAAGAAAAATTAACTGATGACTATATTATCGCTTCTCAAGAGGGGCTAAACCTGTTTGGGTTGGCTGTAATGTTTATTGCTGACAGCTGGGACAGTAGTGGGCGGAGCGGCCAGCTAGCTTAATGCGCTTGATGGGAGTGCTGCACACGCGACAGGGTTCGTCTTCGCGATCGTAAACCCAGGCGACTCCGCCGTAGTTGCCATTGGTACCGTGGATATCTCGAAAATCGCTAAAGGTGGTGCCCCCGGCTTCAATGCTATCGATGAGTACTTTTTGAATGGAGGTGTGAAGACGTTTTAACCGGGGGCGTGAGATGCGATCGCATCTCACCTTAGGACGAATACCACTCAAAAATAAAGATTCATCTGCATAGATATTGCCAATACCAGCCACCATAGCCTGGTCGAGTAAAGCGTTTTTGACAGGGCGCTGTCTGTGGCCAAACCAAGCTTGCAAATAGTCTAAAGAAAACTCGTCTGCAAAGGGCTCTGGCCCCAAACGCTGGAGTCCTGTCATGATCTGTTCGGGTCGCTGACTGGGAGGCACCCACCACAGACGGCCAAAGGTGCGTTGATCCACATAGCGAAGCTCTCGATCGCTATCAAAAAAGAGCCGAACGCGACAGTGGGACGATACTGGCATAGACCGTTCGACCCATAAAAGCTGCCCCGTCATCCGCAGATGGCTGCCCAGCCAGCCAGCGGGTCTGTTCTGACGTGATAGAACAGCCAGCAGATACTTACCACGACGCTGCCACTCTGTAATTTCAGCCCCCCTGATGGCGAGCAAAAAATCATCAATAGAAATGGGGTGGGCAATACTGCGATCTAGCAGTACTTTTCCACCCCGAATGGGTTGACGTAGAGTAACTCTACTGAGTCCTCGTCGGACAGTTTCTACCTCAGGAAGTTCTGGCAAAGGATATTAGACAAACAACTACGCTAATCTTACCAAGCCACTCCAGATGGTTAGACTTACTTGACTTCCTTTAGCTCAGATTCAGCAAAGTTGTTGGTGTTGACACCAGCGTAGTTAACTTTGTCAAATCGAACAACAACTGAGTACTTAATACCACTTTGGTCAACGGAAGCAACTTTACCAGTATCTTGAAACCAGTAAGACTCCTTCCGTAGGATACGTACTTTAGATCCACGCTTAACCATGAATAGTCCTCTCTTGTTCAAAGACGAGCAATTAACGATGCGAGCAGCAAGCTACCTCTCATCAGGGTACTACTCCTCTGAGCCGAACTCACATTCTAGGCATTTAAGAATTGTTGCATATCGAAGATTTTAGAAATAATTCTTTAGAAAACCTGTGATGCGGATGTCTTTTGGCTCCACTGCTAGAAGTTAGCCTGACTAACCATAAATAAAGGGTCATAAACCACAGTTCACGACCCTCAGACTTTGTTTTTTAGATAACCGCCGCTAGATTCCAGGGCTAGGCAAGGTCGGTAAAGCACTGATGGCTGAAACCGCTTCAGCTGGTGCTTCCGGATCGATTTCCTCAACAGGCTCCTCAGTGGCTGTTACTAAGCGCTCGACTTCAATGCCGTTCTCCACCAGAATTACACGGGGTTCGGTGGAACGAGTGTCAATTCGTTTAACAACAACGCTGCCACCCGCGATACGCTCACCCGGTCTTACATAGCGTTCGACCTCATTGGGAGCCTTAACAATGGCATAGGATTCCCCACCAACCTGGATGACGCCCGATACTCTAACAGCTCTTGCATTTGTGGGCTGTGGAATTGCAGGGAGAGCAGCTATGTCTGGGCGGTCCGACGCTAGCTGAGGAACATTTTCGACACCCGGACGCCCCTGTGCTTGAGCAGAGGTTGTTCCCGCAGCAGCACCGCCGTTGCCCTGAGCAGCTACGCGACCATTTGCGCCGCCCGTCTGAGCACCGCCATTGGCAGCAGTGGTGCCAGGTACTTCAATCGGCTGAGGTGGAACGAGAGGAATTGTCAGCCCTGCAAACGGGTCTGAGCGCGTACGTTCCACGCCAATTGCTCGTTCGTTAGGGTCAGTAGACCGAATCAAATCTCGGGCGACGACTGTGGGAGAATTTGGCGTGGCTTCAACAACACTGTCAGAGTCTTCTCCATCTTTAACAGTAGGTAGCTGGCCTTCAGCTGTTTCCACTGTCTGAGCTGATTGCTCTTCTGGAGTAGTTGACTCTTCAGCAGCGTCGTTGCCGCGATTAAAGAACCCACAACCGCTCAGGGAAATTGCCCCAGCTGTTATTAGCAATACCAAGAGCAGACGCTGCATCTTTACATTCTCCAAGGACTTTTGTTCGCAAAGTATAAGACAAGTTATGCAGAATGCATAGGTATTTAGGCAAAATCTTTTTCGTCTTCTTCCAGCGGAGCCATCAAGTCCCGCAAACGCTTTAGACCACTTTTTACTCGACGGGAGACAGTAACCGCACTAATTCCTAATCGCTCAGCGGTTTCTTTTTGTGTCAAATCGTGCAAAAAGACAAACTCCAGGACTTCTCGAGTACGACGCTCTAGCTGAGCTAGACCCTGCTGAAGACGAATGCGGTCTTCTTGAGCCAGTTGAAAACTTCGATACTTTGGATCGGGCAGCAAATCGCTCAATGATGCAGAGCTACTGCCTTCTTCTTGAATGGGAGCATCTAGGCTGAGTAGTGAACGGTTACGGCTAGCCAGCTTCACTTCCTGCCATTCTTGAACTGTGATCTCAAGACGGTCAGCAATTTCTTGGTCAGTGGGTTTGCGGTCTAGCGTTTCTTGCAGCTGACGGATAACTCGGGCCGACTGGTGCTGCAGTGACTGCCACCGTCGCGGAATCCGAACAATAGCGCTGCGATCGCGCAAATAGTGCTGAATTTCACCCCGGATGTAAGGAATAGCAAAGGAGCTAAACGCATATCCCTTAGACATGTCGAAGCGCTCAATGGCTCGAATTAAGCCCAGACTACCGACCTGCATCAAGTCGTCAAAGGTTTCATTAGAGTGGTACAGCCAATGATGAGCTTCCCGCCGTACTAACCCCAGATTCATTTGAACTAGCTTATTGCGCAGCTCCGGTGAGCAATGCTTCTGATAATCATTGAGTAGCTCTAGAGTTTCGCTTTTGAGCGCTTTGTTGAGTTTTGATGACGACATGGGGAACCCCTTTGACATGTATTAAGCCCAACTCTATGCCCCCTTGGGGTAGATGCAGGATTGAGCCACGAAAGACAGAAACTATTAGCGGACTAAGACACAGTTTGACGGTGATCCAATAGTGGACATCCAACTCCAATCGCACAGTGACTCAAATCACAGCCTTTACAGGAGCAAAGTAAACCGTCAGAGACAGACTACTCCTCAAAAACTTACTCAGACAAGGACGTATATACGGAAGTCTGCGCTGAGCTATCTTATAAAGCTGACTATCGAGGACTAATTCTTCATTGTGACTTTACGTACGATGCCAATTTTTAAAGTAAAAAAGGGTAGAAAACTCCGGAGAGCCATCTACCCTTTCACATTTTTTTGCTAAAAGCTATCTAGCAAGCAAAACTAGCAGCTCTAACGATGATCGTTTCCAAGGAAATACCCTAGGCGTCTATCGTCTCTACACGGCCGTAGAATAGACCCTGAATTTTCACCTCTGAAGGCTCAGCGGTTCCCATATCGGTATCAGAAGGCTGATCACATTCAAAGGTACCCGCAATCTCACCAGTGACGCTATCAACTTTCTCAACCTGAAGGGAAATACTGCCTTGGCCGACTTCAAAGGCTTTCATATTCTCTTTGATCAGCTCCTCAGTATCACCACCAGCCGGTAGAGCTACAGCAGTGTCGTAGCCTGTCGTCAAGCCACGACCTTTGGGGTCAAGAAAGTTCGATGTGCGATAGGACGGAACGCGGTAGTCACCGATAAAATCAGTGGATGATGTCACAGCACTACTACCGGCCTGAGCTTTTGCGACCAAACCCTTGATAGTGAATAGAAAAGGAACTTCTTCACCACCTGGTAGTAAAACAGTAACGGCCTGGAAATCCATGCCATCCTTTTCACGGAAGACTAAGCTACCGTCTTCGGTTTTTTCTAGAGCACCACGCACCTGATCCAAGCTGGATGTATAACGAGTCAGGGACTTACCAGATATAAACTCAGCTTCACGACGCTTGTTGGCGGGTGCTTCTTTGACGAAGAAGCTGGTTGGCTCCAAACATAAACCAGCAATTTGATAAGCTTGACCGTCTTCGATAGCAATTTCCCCACGACGAACGCTAGAAATCTGGGGACAGCTATTGGCCAATCCTGTATTTCTAATCTGATCGTAGGTTAAGGGAGTATCACCGTCAGCACTAGGAGCATCGCTACATGCTGTCAATACACCCATACAGAGTGCTAGAAATGCAACGATTAGGGCACGATACCTCATGGTTAACCTCAAACAAAAAGTATTTAATGTAAGAAAATTTGTCAGTGGTTACATAACCGACTTGGGACTTACTTTAATGTTGTCGATTCCTAGAGCTTTCTATCTAAAAAGCCGTCCTGACTAGTCTGACCGAAGCCGCCCTTAGGATAGTCAACTAACCTTCCCGAAAGTATTTTACACGGACGAGTCCCCGGTGAATGCTGAAAATTATCAAATCATAGCGTATTGATTTCCCTCTGAATGCTTGTGTCCAGCAGGTGTATCGGTTAGCTTGGGCTAAACTGTTGGCAGCAGAAGGTTTTGGTGATATCAGGGTTGGATTAACTAGATGGAACTGTATTCTTCAAATATCGAACAAAATACTGGGCATCGGCATCCTGACAGTGGAAGTGCCGATCTTGAGGAGATTCGGCTGGCTGTTGAGGCAGCAGCTCAGAAGCGAGCCAATGACTGTGAGGACCTTTTGGCTCTTTTGAGGCAGTTAGAAGCACTCCATCGAGATATCTGTGAAACACTTTTTCAGGAGTCTCTGCCAACAAATCGCCAACGTCTGTATCATCTTCTAAAGGATATTGAGGTGAACGGAGGATGGCCGTATATTCAGCGAATGAAGCTGGTAGAGCTGCTAAAACCATCGCAGCCTTATCTGGAAGGAGAAATGCCTAAGGATTGAACAACGCTGCCGGTTACCATAACGCACTATTCCACGGACATTATGCGAGTATCGGCATAAAGGGTGATAGAATTTGCCAGCTTTTGAGGGTTGCAGAACAGGCCCATTTGTCAAAGCTGGCTTAGGTCATGGTGCGTTCTAATGACAGTCTTTTTGTTTATCGGTGTGGTAAGAGACCATGGTAAATCTTCTGCGTTTCGGCAGCAGCCAGCGTATTTGGGGAGGGTTGCTGGCATTAGCTGGAATAGCTTTGGTTTATCGTCCCATACCGGCAATTGCTCAGGTTGGAGAACTCAATCAGCACTGTCAGCTTTCCCAGGCTGAGGTCAATGCTAAGGAGGCGGTACGGCAACAGGCGGCTAATGGAGACGCAGTTGCGATCGCACAGTACGCTGACTTACTTAAACGCCACAGTGAGCTACTGCGTTCCTGTCGTCAGCGACAGTGGCCCCGCGATCAGGCCACCTGGATCCGTCTATATCCCTGTGATCTGCGTCCCGGTGTACTCGATGCCTTAATGGACCGCATCGTGAATCTTGGCTACACCGAAGTCTATGTTGAGGCGTTTTACAACGGTCAGCTGCTGATCCCCCAGCGCGATAATCGGACAGTTTGGCCCAGTGTAGTGCAGCAGCGTGGCTACGAAGATCGAGATTTGCTGGCAGATGCGATCGCGGCCGGTCACAAACGCGGTCTCAAAGTCCATGCCTGGATGTTCACTATGAACTTTGGCTACTCCTACGGCCAGCGTCGCGATCGTCAGCAGGTGCTAGCACGTAACGGTCGTGGTGAGACAACATCGGCCTTTGCCAGCCGTGGCGGTAGCAACAATCCCGAAGAAATTTTTATCGACCCCTATAGCTATCAGGCCCAGAGTGACTATCTGCGTATGCTGCAGCTAGTACTGCAGCGTCAGCCAGACGGTGTCCTTTTCGACTATATTCGCTACCCACGCGGTCTCGGTAGCAATTCAGTAGTGGGGAATGTCAACGATCTTTGGATTTATGGCAGCGCGGCCCAAAACTCATTGCTGCAAAGAGCCCAAAACAACAAAGGGCGAGAACTTATTCAACAGTTTCTCCAGCGAGGATATTTGATTGAAGGAGACCTGACCCGAGTTGATCAGCAATTTCCCAATGAGGTCGAACCCCTCTGGCAGAGTCGCCAACAGTCTGGCAGCACCAGCGATGTGCCCGTTTCAGTTCGTCGTCCCGCGTTACAGCTAGAGCTGTGGCGCTTGAGCGTTGCCCATGCGGTACAAGGGGTGATTGACTTTTTGAATGCCGCTGCTCAGCCTGTACAACAGCAAAATATTCCTGTAGGAGCGGTTTTTTTCCCAACAGCGAACCAACCCGTTGGAGCCCAAGGGTATGACTCTCGATTACAACATTGGAATCGATTTTCCAAATCCATGAGCTGGCATCCCATGGCCTACAGCATCTGTGGCAACACCCGCTGTATCGTGCAAGATGTGCAGATGGTGCTCAGACAAAACAGTGCAGCTAATGTGCGCCCGGCACTAGCAGGCGTATGGGGCCAAGCTATTAATAATCGGCCATCCTTAGAGGCCCAAATGGCAGCTCTGCAACAAGCGGCTCCCAACATCACTTCAGTCAGCCATTTTGCCTATTCTTGGCAAGATCCAGAATTCGATCGAGTTAGAAAGTTTTGCGCATTACCCTGATATAACAACCAGTAACGCCTTCAATAGGCCTACAACAGCAGACGAGAAAATATTTTCTGAAACTGATTACCAGGTTTAGCTTGTCGCAACCCAGCGTCTTGATATAGCGCTTGAGAGAGAAATAAGAGATAAAGCCCCAACGTAATCACTAAGGCATGCCATAAACGCTGTTTCATCTAACTACCTCACACGTCTATGGTCTTGCTGGTCGTATCAGCCAGGTCTGACCTAGCCAAGCGCCCACATGACACACAGGAACCACAATGTCTTAGGACTTTTGCCATAGCTTATAGGGATGATTTTCATTCCGTAACTAAATATGTTCCGTAAATGAAAGTGTCACATCGACATTTTTCTAAACTGCGGTAGATTTCAACAACAAATATTTTTAGCCAGGGCTTTTCAAAAGTGTTCGCAGAAAACACTGTCAGTCTTTAAAGCACAAAACCGCCAGTGTTTAGAGCTGACGGTTTTGGTTGCCATAAGATAGCCGCGATATCCTGAAATCAGGTAACGATGATGGACTTCACTACAGATGTAACCTAGTCGACGCCTTCGATACGATTTTCCACTTCCTCATAGAGTTCCTGGAGTCGTTCGATATTTTCATCACTGGTTTCCCAATAGCCTCGACCGTTAACTTCTAGCAACGTAGTCACCATACGTCGGAAGGAGTTGGGGTTGAGATCCATCAAACGCTTACACATTTCCTCATCCTCAATAAATGTGGTGTTAGCGTCCTCATATACCCAGTTATCAACGGCATCAGCGGTAGCTGACCATCCCATGGTGTTAACCAGGCGATTAGAAAGTTCACGCACACCTTCATAGCCGTTAGCCAACATCCCCTCATACCACTTAGGGTTGAGCAGCTTAGTTCGAGAATCTAGACGGACTGTTTCTGAGAGGGTACGTACCTGAGCATTAGCAGTCGTCGTATCTGCAACAAACGAAGCTGGCTTTTTACCATCATCTCGCAGCTGACCAATCACCTTAGTCGGATCGGAGTCAAAATAGTGAGAAACATCTGTTAGAGAGATTTCAGACGAGTCCAAATTTTGAAAGGTAACATCGGCTGTCTTCAAGGATGCCTCAAACAGATCTCGAGACTGATCCATCACACCCGGATTGTCTGAGTTGAAGGCAAAAGACTTACGCGTCATATACATTTCTTGCAGCTCAGACTCTTCTTCCCAACTGCTATTCTCAACCGCCAAGTTGACATTGGCTGCGTAGGAGCCCGAGGCGTTAGAGAAAATCCGAGTGGCCGCCTCGCGCACCGACAGTCCCATTTCCTCAGCCTGTTTGAGCGCATGCTTACGAACAAAGTTCATTTCCACTGGCTCGTCCGCTTCAGCTGCCATTTTCACAGCCCGATCCAGCAGTGCCATTTGGTTAACAAACAGGTCGCGAAAAACACCAGAACAGTTAATGACCACATCAACTCGAGGCCGACCCAGTTCTTCGAGGGGTACAATCTCCAACTTATTGACTCGGCCTAGGGCATCAGGAACAGGCTTGACACCAACAAACCAGAGCATCTGCGCCAGAGACTCACCATAAGTTTTGATATTGTCTGTTCCCCATAGAACAGAGGCAATGGTTTCTGGATATTGTCCACCATTATCCTGCCGCTGCCGCTCCAGCAGCCGATCAACCACCACCTTAGCGGACTGAACAGCGGCTGTCGTCGGAATAGATTGAGGGTCTAAAGCATGGATATTTTTACCGGTGGGCAATACATCCGGGTTGCGAATAGGGTCACCTCCAGGTCCTGGCAGCACATACTCACCATCTAAGGCTTTGAGCAAAGAGGACAGTTCATTGTCAGCAACAACCTGCTTTAAGCAAAACTGTAAGTACTCAAATAAAGGTTTAAGCGCATCTTCATCCACGTTCTTGTAACCAAGATTGTGGAGAGCCTCTATCCATGGATCCTTACGCTTGCCAAAATTGAAGAACGTCAGCATAGTTTTCAAAGAGACGCGCCCTTCATCGTCTAGCTGCTCATTCACAATGGCACCAACGGCAGCGCGAGTAGCCTCATTGACTTCGTACAGCAGCTGCACGTCATCTAAAACTCCCAAGTCACTGTTGTTATAGATTTCGGTAATATCGCGACCAATGCTCTCAGCGATAATTCTTTGAAGACTCTTAAAGCCCTCTTCCTCACGATCTAGACCGGCAATGTTAACCAGTGTGGCTACGGCTTCTTCAGCTGTGGGGGGTTTACCAATTACATGAAGACCACAGGGCAACAGCCGAGACTCAATTTCCATCAGCTTGATATAAATCTTGCCGACGAGGGTGTCACGGTCTTCCTTGCTAATTTCGCTGGCGTCTTCTACCTCGGGGAGAGCAACGTCGCGGTCTAAGTTTACTTGTCGAGCTTTCTCAATAATGGCATTGACAATAGAAACCGCTCGTCCCCCATCTTTGAGACCCTGGTAAGAGCCAATCAGGTCGCTTAGCTCCTTGAGTCCTTTGTATAAACCAGCATTTTCTGCAGGAGGAGTGAGATAGCTAATGGTTTCGGCATAGCCGCGACGTTTGGCAATGGTAGCCTCAGATGGATTGTTGGCAGCGTAGTAATAGAGATTAGGGATACTGCCGATCAGATTGTCGGGATAGCACTGTCCCGACATCCCCATTTGCTTACCCGGCATAAATTCTAGAGAACCGTGGGTACCAAAGTGCAGAACTGCGTCGGCTTTCCAGATCTTCTCTAGAAACGTGTAGTAAGCGGCAAAGCCGTGGTGGGGGCTAGCCGAGCGGGAGAACAATAGCCGCATAGGGTCACCTTCGTAACCAAAGGTGGGCTGCACTCCAATAAACAGATTGCCGTAGGTCTTACCGTACACCAGCAGATTTTGACCATCGGTGTTGAGATTTCCTGGAGGTGGACCCCAGTTTTCTTCAAGCCGCTCTGAGTAAGGAGTTAGTTTTTCATACTCAGCTACCGACATGCGATAGGCGATATTGAGTTCAGGACTGTTGTACTGAGCCTGAGCGTCGTTGATCACCTCTAACATGAGGGCTTCTGCAGACTCGGGCATATCGTCGATGGTGTAGCCTCCGGCCTTCATGTCTTCCATGGCCCGGTAAATAGAGCCGAAGACATTGAGGTAGGCAGCCGTACCAACGTTACCTTTATCAGGCGGGAAGCTAAATACAGTGATGGCTAGCTTTTTCTGCGCCCGGGACAAGCACCGGAGGTTAGCCCATTTGAGCGCACGCTGGGCAATCGCTTCTACTCGGTCTTGTAGGGTGATAGCGCGACCGGTCATACCGTCACGACCAGAAACCACGATGGGTTCAATCGCTCCATCCAATTCAGGAATTGCCATCTGCAGAGCAACTTGAATGGGATGCAACCCTAAATCACTGTCTTCCCACTCTTCGGTCGTTTGAAAGACCAGAGGTAGCGCCACCATATAGGGACGATTGAGCTTCTGAAGCGCCTCGATAGCTTTGGGGTGATCTTGGCGAGCCGGACCACCTACGAGAGCAAACCCCGTCAGGGATACGACTGCATCCACAACAGGCTCTTGGGTCAAGGGCTCATAGAAAAACTGTTCTACAGGCTTAGAGAAATCTAACCCGCCGGCAAAAACAGGAATAACCCGTGCCCCCAGATACTCAAGCTCCTGGACCATCGAAACATAGTGTGCTTCATCCCCTGTAACCAGGTGAGTACGCTGAAGCACGATACCGACACAGGGAGCTTTGTCTCGCTTATGGGAGGCTGGAAAATCTTGGCGGGAGCTGTACCAGTTGAGATACTCCTTAATATCCTCGTACATGCAAGGAGCTAAGGGATGCCATATCCCAGTATCGGGATAGGTAACCGGCTCCTCATAGTCCATTTTGTCAGGAGCGCCTTCGATATCCTTATCGCCAAACATGTAGCGGTCGGCCAGCATTAGCATGAAGTTCTCCAGGTTTTCAGGAGAACCTCCCAGCCAATACTGGAAACTCAGCATAAAGTTGCGAGCGTCTTGGGCTTTATCGACCGGCAAATACTTGAGAACCTTTGGCAGCGTCCGCAAAAGCTTAAGCATGGCGTCTTCAAAGCTGCCACCTTGTTTTTGGCGACGCTTTTTCATAAATTCGCCGATGGCACTTTTGGACTGCCCCAGCTGAGCCATGGAGAAACTACCCATTTTGTTCAGGCGCATCACCTGGGGCATGGATGGGAAAACCACGGCGACGTCAAGAGTGTCTCGGCAGGGGGTAACAGCTTCGACAACCTTTTCAGCCAGTTCTTCAATAAAGATCAAAGAGGCGACAAAGACGTTGGCCTCAGAGACATCTTTCTTAAAGGCTTCATAGTTGTCGCTGCTGCGAAGTTCTTCGATCAGGTAACCACTAACTTCTACTGCAATGTGGGGATTGTTAGCGTTAATGGATTTGACAGCTGCTGACAGAGCACTTTGATACTGTGGCTCTAATACGACGTAGACCACTTTCATCAAAGACCGTTCGCCAAGATTCTCGGGTGAGATGTGTCTCACGGTGGGCTTGACGTTGGTGAACATGCAGTTTGACTCCTTCCTCTGTGTATTCTCTGTTGCAATCGTTGGTGATGACTGCCGCCTAGCGTGATCACCCCTAAAAGGGATGTGGCTACCAGTCGGACTCATTAGGGGATCGTGAGCGCTCTAGCAATCACAAAAGCGTTTACAAAAACGCTTTACAAAAGTGAAGTGGCTACTGTAATGAGAAACATTCCATAACATCTGAGTAGGTTTTGAAACCTACTGTGTTTGTATCAGAAAATCCCTGCTGACTAGGGATACAGCTGTAGATGCGATACAAATTGACATATTGGCTCTCGATTTTTGTAACGAATTCGTTACAAAAATCGAGAGCATTACTCTTGAGTATGGTTTCAATAGATTAAAAATATGAAAATCGGAAAATTTTATGTTGACTGATTTTTTCTGGTGTCAGTGAAGTTTGAGGGATTTTTCAGGGTGGGTGGCTTTGCCTGTGCAACAGTTTTTCATAAGATCTGAGATAGACAGGATTTTCTCTGGGGTATTGGGGGCAGCTATGCGAATTTTGGTGATGGGTGGGACACGATTTATTGGGGTGTATCTCACTCGCTTACTGCTAGCAGCAGGACATGAGGTGACGCTGCTTAATCGAGGCAATCGTCCGAGCCCTGAGGGAGTGGAAGTGGTGAAGTGCGATCGCAAATCCCCCGACGCTCTAAAATCTGCCCTGGCTGGCAAAACCTTCGACGCCATCTACGACAATAATGGTCGCGAGCTGAGCGACACCCAGCCTTTAGTGGACCTCTTTGACGGCACCGTAAAGCAGTTTATCTACGTCAGCTCAGCCGGTGTCTATCTAAAGAGCGAGCAGATGCCCCATATTGAAGGCGACCCAGTTGATCCCAACAGTCGTCACAAAGGCAAGCATCATACCGAAGACTACCTGGTGCAGCAGGGCATTCCTTTTACCTCTATTAGACCGGTCTACATCTATGGACCTCAGAATTACAACCCGGTTGAAAAGTGGTTTTTTGATCGGCTCACTCATAACCGACCGCTACCAATTCCCGGTAATGGCAAAGCGATTACTCAGCTGGGTCACTGTGAAGACCTAGCCCGAGCGATGGTAGCGGTCTTAGGTAATTCCAAAGCTATCGGACAGATTTACAACATTTCAGGGGAACGCTACGTCACCTTTGATGGATTGGCCCTAGCCTGTGCCGAAGCCATGGGCAAGCCGACTCCAGATATTCATCACTATGACCCCAGCCAGTTTGACTTTGGCAAGCGCAAGGCATTTCCCATGCGCGTACAGCACTTTTTCACGTCGATCGATCAAGCCAAGCAAGATCTAGAATGGACCCCGCGCTACAGTTTAGTTGAGGGTCTAAAAGACTCCTACAACAATGACTACTGCCAAACAGAGCAGACCGTAGACTTTGACCTAGACGAGCAAATTTTGGCAGCTCCATAGGGCAATGCAAGGTTAACCCGCCCCACAACCGAAATCCGGCGTTCGGTAACCCCCCCTTCAGAGAATCGCTTTGGATTAGCACTATAGTAATGAGCTTTTAAGAAACTAAGCTTGCAAAGTTTAGCTAAAAGCGACTATTACGCCGGAGCAATTGATTGATATGGGAAAAGTAGTTGGAATCGACTTAGGAACTACAAACTCTGTAGTTGCTGTCATGGAAGGGGGTAAGCCCACTGTAATCGCCAACGCAGAAGGCTTTCGCACCACACCTTCGGTCGTTGCCTATGCCAAAAGCGGTGACCGCCTCGTAGGCCAAATCGCCAAGCGTCAGGCGGTGATGAACCCAGTAAACACGTTTTATTCAGTAAAGCGCTTTATTGGCCGTCGTCATGACGAAGTGGGCAACGAGTCTTCAGAAGTGCCTTACAACGTTCTTAACATCAACGGCAATGTCAAGATCGAATGTACCAACGCCGATAAGCAGTTTGCCCCTGAGGAAATTTCTGCTCAGGTTCTGCGCAAGCTAGCCGATGATGCCAGTAAGTACCTTGGTGACCAGGTCACTCAGGCAGTAATTACCGTTCCTGCTTACTTTAATGACTCCCAGCGTCAGGCTACTAAAGATGCTGGTAAGATTGCGGGTCTAGAAGTACTGCGGATTATTAACGAGCCCACCGCTGCAGCTTTGGCTTACGGTCTCGACAAGAAGAGTAACGAAACTATTCTGGTCTTCGACTTGGGTGGCGGTACCTTCGACGTTTCTATTTTAGAAGTGGGCGACGGTGTCTTTGAGGTACTGTCCACATCGGGTGACACCCACCTGGGTGGTGACGACTTTGATAAAAAGATCGTAGACCACCTGGCTGAGCAGTTTATGTCCCAAGAAGGCATTGACCTGCGTAAAGATAAGCAGGCTCTGCAGCGTCTGACTGAAGCGGCTGAAAAAGCCAAAATTGAGCTTTCCAGTGTGACTCAAGCAGAGATTAATCTGCCCTTTATAACCGCAACTCAAGACGGCCCCAAGCACCTGGATCTCACCCTGACTCGGGCTAAGTTCGAAGAGCTGTGCTCTGACCTGATCGACCGCTGTGGCGTTCCT
Organism: Leptolyngbyaceae cyanobacterium; assembly: GCA_050043465.1. Taxonomy (GTDB): domain Bacteria; phylum Cyanobacteriota; class Cyanobacteriia; order Phormidesmidales; family Phormidesmidaceae; genus Leptothoe. The sequence goes on along the minus strand of JBHJIL010000003.1, from coordinate 4,075 downwards.
GTCGAGAATGCAATTCGCGATGCCAAGCTAGCCAAAGGCGACATCAATGAGATCGTTCTAGTAGGTGGTTCTACTCGAATTCCTGCGGTTCAAGACCTGGTTACCAAAATTCTAGGTAAAGAGCCTAACCAGAGCGTTAACCCTGACGAAGTTGTGGCCATTGGCGCAGCTATCCAGGGTGGTGTATTGGCTGGTGAAGTCAAAGACATCTTGCTCCTAGACGTAACTCCTCTGTCTTTGGGTGTAGAAACCCTGGGCGGCGTTATGACTAAGCTCATCCCCAGAAACACCACCATTCCTACCAAGAAATCTGAGGTCTTCTCCACGGCTGTAGACGGTCAAACTAATGTTGAAATCCATGTCCTGCAAGGTGAGCGGGAAATGGCCAACGACAACAAAGACTTGGGTGTCTTCCGTTTAGATGGCATTCCTCCTTCTCCTCGTGGCGTCCCTCAAATTGAGGTGATCTTTGATATCGACGCCAACGGTATCTTAAACGTAACCGCAAAAGATAAGGGCACCGGTAAGGAGCAGTCCATCAGCATTACCGGCGCATCCACCCTATCTGATGACGAAGTCGATCGGATGGTACGGGACGCTGAGGCTAACTCCTCTGCGGACAAGGAACGTCGCGAAAAGATCGATGTCAAGAACCAAGCTGACTCCCTGACTTACCAGGCTGAGAAGCAAATGAGTGAGCTAGGTGACAAAGTTTCCGATGACGACAAGTCCAAAGTGGAAACTGAGATTGCTAGTCTGAAAGATGCGATCGCATCTGACGATACTGACAAGATCAAAGCGGGTACCGAATCCCTGCAGCAGGCACTCTTCGCCCTTAGCAGCAACATGTACGGCGGCGCAGATGCAGCAGCAGCGGCAGCGGCAGATGCAGGTGCTGCCGGTGACGGCGAAGCCCCCAGTGGCGGCGGTGATGACGACGTTATCGATGCCGAGTTCTCAGAAGAAGGCGACAAGTAGCTTAAAACATCCACGGCAGCTTCCCGGCTTCGGGCTAGCTGCCGTGGCATAGCCGACAAACTTGCTCCGGCTAGCAAGGGGGTGGATGGTTTTTACCATTCACCTTTTTTTGGTCGTTTACGCTTCAGAGATACTTAGCTTCAATCTGGCTCAATTGACCACTGTTTCTGGGCTGTCCGATGTGTTGCCGTCTGATTAAGCCTATACGGCACCCCGGCGTTTAGTAGAAGAATATCGCTGAGGGCTATCTCGATCGCTCCTTCCGAGGCAATCAAGCCATGACTCGCTATGCGTTAGCCTGTCTAAATGCCTGTTTAGATGTGGTCGTAAAAGTTATGCACATTGATGATTTTGATACCTAAGGTACTTTGGTCGTTTGCAAGAGGAGTTTGCCACCGAGCTTGTGACGATTCGCAGTCGCGTTGACACTTTAGAAGCCGATGTCGCTGGGCTAGAAGCTAATCAATTTTCGACGACGACTAAAACTTAAAAGTCAGTTAGACAGCCAGCTGGTTATTCCCTTTGTTGGACCCGATGATTCTGATGAAGTTACTTTCGAGTACCGGGCTCGTTTGAACTTTGATACCAGTTTTACAGGGGAAGACAGGCTGCGCATGCAGTCTTCCGATGACATGGACGCCCCCAACAATGTTGCGTCGATGGCTTTTCTGTTTGCCTACTTAAGGCCAATTAGTGAAACGATGCTTTGTCCCGTGAAATACTCAATGGCGATCAAAATCAAAAAACCCACCATAGCAGCGCGACCGTTGAGCTGCTCAGCATATTCGTTAAATCCCTTTTTGGGACGTTCGAGTTTGGGACTTATGGGAGGCTTAATATCAGTCACGGTTTTAAAGCTGCGTTATACCTGTCTATTCTCACTATCAAAGGGAGAGTTCGTCAATGCGTTTAGATGATTGACCTAAATTGGCTTGACCATAGTCTGTCAACGCGCTGTTTCTATGGGAGCGCTAAGCTAGTCTGTAACGTTTGTCCCACGGGTTTTAGCTTTGGGCCCAAACAGTACCTTGTTTTGAACGTGTTGACTTCCGAGGGCGTTACCTGTGCAGATCGGTGTTCCTAAAGAGATTAAAAATCTAGAGTTTCGAGTAGGTCTTAGCCCCAGCAGCGTCAGAGCGCTGACAGAACAAGGGCATCAGGTCATAGTAGAAAATGATGCGGGTGTAGGTGCTGGCTTTAGTAATACGGACTATCAGCAGGCTGGTGCTGCTATTGGTACAGCAGCTGAGACGTGGCAGCAGGCCATGGTAGTCAAGGTCAAGGAGCCTTTGCCCAAAGAGTATGGCTATTTGCAAAAAGAGCAGCTCTTATTTACCTATTTGCATTTGGCGGCCAGTCGTGGGCTAACAGAGGCACTAATCCAGAGCGGGGTTACGGCCATTGCCTATGAAACGGTAGAGAAAAACCACCAGCGTCCGCTGCTCACCCCCATGAGCATCATCGCTGGCCGGCTATCGGTGCAGTTTGGGGCCAGATTTTTAGAAAAGCAGCAGGGGGGGCGTGGTGTCTGACAGGGGGGAATTCCAGGAGATAATCCCGGACATGTGGTGGTGCTGGGTGGGGGTGTTGTGGGCACCGAGGCCACCAAAATGGCCGTGGGTCTGGGCGCGCGAGTAACGCTGATTGACATTAATTTGGACCGGCTAAATCAGTTAGAAGAACTGTTTGGCTCGCGAGTACAGCTACTGTATAGCAACTCTGCCAATATCGAAATGGCGGTGAGTCAGGCAGATTTGTTGATTGGGGCGGTGCTGGTACCGGGACGGAAATCGCCAACACTGGTGTCGAGATCGCAGGTCCAAGCCATGCCCACAGGCGCTGTCATTGTGGATGTCGCCGTAGACCAGGGTGGCTGCATCGAAACGGTACGCCCTACGTCCCACAGCGAGCCAATTTATGTCGAGGCCGGCGTCCTACACTACGGTGTCCCCAATATGCCTGGGGCCGTACCCCGTACCGCCACTGAGGCGCTTAACAATAGCACGCTGCCCTACGTGCTTAGCCTCGCGAGCCAAGGGCTTAAGGCATTAGAGAGCGACCCAGCGCTGGCGGAAGGTCTTAACGTGGTCAACCATCAGCTAGTACACCCGGCTGTTAAAGCGACATTTCCAGACCTGGTTTGACAGGGTGCCTAGCCGCTACTGCAGATTTAGCATAGCCTGCCGAGTTTGCATCTGCAGCCAGCCCACCTGCTCATGTTTCTCTAAACGAGCGACCGGCTTTAGGGAAATAGCTTTGCCGATTCTGACATCGACCGCACGATAGCGAGCAATGGAGCGAATTTGGGTAAGGTCGTAATGCTGCTCTAAGTGTGGTCGTACTGCAGATGGAATCGTAATGGGCTCTAACGTCTCGGCTTTGGGGACGATCATGGCCGGAAGCACAGGTACTTGAGTAGTATAGGCCAGGTGAGCAAAGCCGGACTGTAGGGTAGCGAGCGGTGCGTCAAAGTCGTTGGTAAAAATATAGGCCTCACCTTCTGGAAAAACGCCTAGCAGTTTTCCCTGACGCAGACGCTGTAATGCTTGTTTAATTGACGAGGGCGTAGGACGGCCTTCAGTTTTGACTGGAACCATGCCCGTTAGCTGTAGTACCTGACTGGTAATCGGTACGGCTGTCATATAGTCAGCTATCATCCAGGCAATATAGCGCGGTAGGGCCAGACTCAGCAGCAGGCCATCGGTATCAGAGCGGTGGTTGCAAACTAGAATAGCCGCTCCACGCTGAGGCAGATGGTTGAGACCTTGGGTTGCGATCGCAACGTCCCTCAGCACAAAAGGACGCAACAACCATCGCAGGCTATGATAAGCCGCTATTTGAACATCCATACCGTCATCGTCGAGAATGAGAGTGAACCTATCTAGTCGCTGGGCTAACAAGAGCCACAGCGGCTTTATATAGGCTAACGCTTCAGAGGTCTCACCCTCCACCCCAATGCCATGACCCCCGATGAACTTAACACGCTAGAAAATGACCTTAGAGACGCCGCATTAAATGTTCGAATTGAATCACTCAATACACTGGCAGCACATCCCGCTGCCGATGCCGTACCGAAACAACAGCAGCTAACTAAAGA
>JBHJIL010000002.1:0-17854 GCA_050043465.1 Leptolyngbyaceae cyanobacterium | reverse complement strand
GAGTTCGGCCGTTGCTCTGTTTTTCCTTAGATGTGCATCCGTGTATATTTCTGTCGCTGACCAGCTTTTCTTCATGAAGACTGGGTCTCTGCCGCTTGCGCTATATCTAGAGGCTGCTTATCCGGCAGTCAGTGATGCTTTCTTATAGGCAGTGAAACGTTTTGGCCTCATTTCTGTCACCAAAGAGAGACCTTACTAACGCTGATGTTTCCAGAAAAACAGATATCTACATCTGCTCCAGAATCACGCTGACGGTCTTGGTATGCGCCAGTATAGCGAAAATTTCCAGCTTCAAAGCTGGCTTGGGTCGGTAAGGGTTGGGTGCATAAAGAGCAAATTATAATTTCAGGCTCCGGTGCGGAATCGTCTAGAGCTGGTAAATTAACGTTCCAAAACTTCCCAGACTCAAGGGGTTTAGCCATTAAAACCTCTAGAACACGAGCGGCTCTTTGAGTGGCCATATCCCAGTTGATAGACATGCCTCTGGATTTGTAATGGGAAATTGCAATGGCTGGAATTCTGAGCAGCGTGGCTTCTCGTACGGCAGCCACAGTGCCCGATACATAGGTATCGGCTCCCAGATTGCCGCCGTCGTTGATACCTGCAAGGACCCAATCAATGTGGGGATAAACATGGTGAGCTACCCGAGTACAGTCGGCAGGTGTCCCGCTAACGGCGTACTGTTGCTGGGGGCGCTGTTCTACTGCGATCGCACCGCCACGGTTGATCTGATGGCTGCAGCCTGAAAGATGCTGATCGGGGGCAACGATACCGACTGTAGCGCTGATGTTAGATAGTTTTGCCGTAGCCCGATGTAATGCCTTAATTCCAGGGGCATCTATACCGTCGTCATTCGTCAAAATAAGGGTGGCGCTCATGAAAAATCAGTGTCTCCTGTAAAGACCAAAACCGCCGGTCCTGTCATATAAATGTGATTATCTTCTAGAGACCATTCAATTTGCAGCGGTCCGCCCGGCAGCTCAACGGTCGCTATGCGACCAGCACCTCTACCCGTCAGCACGGCGGCTACCCAAGCGGCACAGGCTCCGGTGCCACAGGCCAGCGTTGCTCCCGCTCCCCGCTCCCACACCCGCATTTTGAGATAGTCAGGACGAACCACCTGAATAAATTCGGTATTGGTGCGCTGGGGAAATGCTGGATGGTGCTCAAACAGCGGGCCAATATCAGCCAGTGGTAGGGTCTCAACATCTTCTACAAAGGTGATGCAGTGAGGGTTCCCCATGCCGACACAGGTAACTGAGTAGAGCCGGTCGGCAATGGCTAAAGGATGGTCGACTACCTTAGTATCTGCGGTGGTTAGGGTCGTGGGGATATCTTGAGCAAACAGATACGGTTCGCCCATGTCTACGGTAACCTGACCGTCGGTTTGCAGAGTGGGGACAATTGGTCCTGCTAATGTGTGAATTGTATAGCTATGGGGAGCGGTTGGTGGGCTGTTATCGCTGGTTTCTAAGGCTTCTAGATATTTAGCCAGACAGCGAATACCGTTACCGCACATCTCTGGTTCTGAGCCATCGGAGTTAAAAATACGCATGGTATAGTCTGCTCCATCCGTTCCCGGCAGAGCAAAGATAACGCCGTCTGCGCCAATGCCTGTGTTGCGATCGCATAGCGCTACAGCTTGTTCTGGCGTGAGCAATGGCGATGTCTGATGCCGATTTTCCACCAATATAAAATCGTTACCCAGTCCATGATACTTACTAAAAGGCAGACCCATCGTATGCAAAAGAAGATGCGAGCTTCTGACGCGTCGCTGTACCGGAAGTAGTATAACCGGGTACGTTATTACTGTTTCGTTCACGTTTATCCAAGACTGCCATGGCTACCGAATTTGACACAGGCTTACCCAGCGTTCGCCAGGTACAAACGCTGATCCGAGAGCAAAACGTCGTTGAACTCAAACTTCTGACCGGCGATGTCTTAACGGGCACCGTTGTTTGGCAGGATATCCATACGATTTGCCTCAGCGTTGAGGGAGAAACCGTACTGGCCATGCGTGCAGCTTTGGCATATATCAAGATTGCCAGCTAAATCACCCATCGATCTAGGCTCAAATCAGCCTGGATTTATACAAACATCAAACCTCTTCTGGGTGGAGAGGTTTTACTACTACTATCTAGAAGAATAATTGAATAGCTTATTTCTGTTCTATAGCGTGATCTATCGTCTTTAAGACTGTCTAACTTAAGCCAATAAAATTCAGATATAAGAAAAGAAAATTTGATTAGAAAATAGAAATTTAAAATCAAAGATATTTGTTATTTGTTGAAGTATAGATTGAATTTTATGGCTAAACACGTATGCATAGTATTTTCCCCTTGACTATGCCAATAGTCATTTTAAGCCAGTGGTTTTGCCAATATTAATTATCTTTTATAGATAGTGCTAACCGCAATTTTATGTAAGAAATGTGTTTGATTAAGAACCGTCGGGAACAATAAAGACAACAATCCTTGGAGATAGTTGTCCGGGGTTCATCAAGGGTTGGCTAGCCGCGTACTGTAGTTCTTTCTAATAGATTCTTTACGAGAGATTCTAGTGCTACATATAGGGACTGCAGGATTGCTGATAAATCGAATTTCCTAGCTAATTAGGATATTTGTTGGATTCATTGTTGCTACAACCATCGCTCTTGGAGAATTCGTTTTCTAAGGCAATGGAGTGAGTGCTCAAAAGCTATCTTCCTATTTCAAAAAGACTCATTCTTGATCTTTTTTGTGGCTTTTGATCCGATAGCAGATGTTTAGAACAATCGGCAACGACTAAAACTGTTTACAGAGATATGCAACGGAGCCATTTGACAGGATGAGCAGTATTGAAAGAATTGTTGAACAAGCGTTACAGGATGGTTATTTAACCCCTGCAATGGAAGCTGAGGTGGGGCGTATCTGTGATACAGCATCAGAGCTTTCAATTGAAGAGTACATGGCCCTTGATAGGCTGATGGGCTCACTCCTAACCGGTGAGGTCGTAGCGGTTCCTCGCAAGCAGTTTATTAATGTAATGGAAGAGCTGATACTAACTGAGGCAATTGCCCGCGTTGCTGAAATTGAGGCGAGCAACGATTGTAGTCTTGACCTGGGTGATATCGCAGCCTATGCCCTAAACCGTTTACCTCCCCTATATGCAACGACTGAAGAGGGAGCTGCCTATCAACGGGCCAAAGCTCATGAGGAACTCTCTGAGCTAATTGCGAACCAGGTAAAAGATGCTATTTCCAATAGTCTAAATCGTCCTGACTTCTTCCCTGAGCGAGAAGGTATTAAGCGCTCTAGCGATGGTTTCCTCGGTCAGATGAATGACTTACTCAAAGACTACGCTCATAAGTTTGAGCCCGCCCAGGCAGCTTGATTAGATATCAGGGCATTTAGGATATTCCTACCCCCGAAAGCCATTAGCTACAGCGGCTAACCTGACACGTAACCTGTGCCTTCGTTGGTTACGCTAAATCCTCAAAGCAGAAAAATCCAAAAAGCGTCGCCATTGGCGACGCTTTTTTTTGACTGGTTATAGAGGTCGATAGACTCGGTAGTTGAGGCTAGGGAAGATATTATCAATTTCTTCTACTTTTTCTAGCCAGCCTGAGTCAATTTTGCCGGCCATAATGTCTTCTCGCAGTTTGTCAAACCGCAACAAGTGGGAACGAGTGCGACGTACGGCATAGGGCACCATCGTGCCTGTGCGCATGATAAAGGCCCAGTCAGAGGATTGGGCTAATAGCAACTCCCGCGCAGCCTGGTTGAGAGCGCGCCACTCTAGCTCATCGGCAGGTTCACGACGAGCCAGCTCAATCATTCGTTCTGCGGCTTTATGCAAATGAGGGTAGATCCAGGCATTGGTCTCATTGAGCCAGTACTCGTGGAAACCCTTGTAGCCCCAGCTGGATTGAGAGGGACGACAGACTTGCTGAGTAGGATTATTCTGCAGGTAGTCTGCCAGGTGAGTCATCTCATAGGTGTCTTGATCAAACCAGGATTTGCGGAAGAGGTAGTCGATAAACCAGGGACCTTCGTACCACCAGTGACCAAATAGCTCAGCATCGTAAGGTGAAATCACGATGGGCTTACGCTGCATCATGCCGTGGAGATTGGCAATCTGCTGACCTCGGTTGTGCATGAAATTGCCAGCGTGTTCGGCAGCCTTTTCGCGAGCCCAGTAGGGGTCATACCAGTCTTTGTCCGATAGCCCTAAGTTTTTGCCCGTAATTTTGTGGTACTTGATACCAACGTTTTTGCGCTGGCCGTTTGGCATCACATAGGGCTTAATGTACTCATAATCCGCGTCCCAGCCGAGGTCACGATAAAACTCACGGTATTCTGATGCACCTGGATAGCCGACTTTAGAAGACCAGACCTGTTGGGATGACTCGTGGTCACGACCAAAGGCGGCTACCCCAGTTTCGGTATAGATGGGGGCATAGGCTCCAAAGCGAGGCCGAGGGCGGGCATAGAGGATCCCGTGGCCGTCGGTGAGAAAGTAGCGCAGACCAACATCGGCCACCATCCGCTCTAACCCTTCGTAGTAGGCGCACTCTGGTAGCCAGATACCTGTGGGGGGACGGCCAAAGTTTTCTTCGTGGCTTTCCACGGCTACTTTTAGCTGGGCCCATACCGCCTCAGGATACATTTTCATTAGCGGCAGATAGCCGTGGGTGGCTCCGCAGGTAATGATGTCTAGGTTGTTGCTCTCGACATATCCTTTAAAGGCTGATATCAGGTCACCTTTGTTGTCCTCCCATACCTGGCGAGTGTGATTAAACTCGTTGGCGTAATACTCAGCTAGGTACTTAACGTGACCGTTATGTTCGTTCCGTTCGATTTCTTTTTCGGTCAGTTCCTCAAGGTTGGTTAGGTGTTCGTCGTAGCGCTCTTGTAAGAGCGGATCTTTAAGCATCGACACCAGGGGTGGGGTCATGCTCATGGTCATTTTGAAATCGATGCCATCCCGCTTTAGACCATCAAACATGGTCAGCAATGGGATGTAGGTTTCGGTAATTGCCTCAAACAGCCACTCTTCTTCTAAAACGAAGTCACTCTCTGGGTGCCGAACAAAGGGAAGGTGGGCATGGAGAACCAGAGCAAGATATCCGAGAGACATAGGGCAACCTTATTACGGAACGTGAGCATCTTATAGAACATTGTCAGGCTGGCCTGAGCGATTCAAACGAGTTTTCTAAACGACAAGGGTTTGAAGAGGGTGCTGAGGCCAGGGCGTTGAATATTGCTAAGGAAAAGCCTTAGCGTGAGCCAACTGTGACGATAATGTCAGCGATCGCAAATCAAATCTTTACACTAATTTAAGCATCTCCTGAGCGCAGTAGAGCAAATGAAATCGGTAAGTCACACGTTAGTGGCGTGTATAACTGACTTTCAACTCTAAGGCGGTGCCGGGGATCGCTTCAGTAGCGATTATTTCTTTCTAAAGACGAATGACTGGCTGTGATGCTTTTCTCACCGTTGCTGATTTAGGGGCTGCACCGATCTGTTAGAAATTCCACACATCAGCATCCCAAGGAGCAGCAACGATCTTATTTTCTAGGGGTCCGTTTGTTGGAGCTGTGCTAGCTGCTGTTCTAGGTCAGCTACCTGTTTTTGCAGCTGTTTGAGGGTGCGGTGCATGTCTGGCAACCGATTGTAAATAGCCGATGATTTTAGGTACGTTCGATACGGGCTAGCCGGGGTGCCCATCATGATGCTGCCGGCCGGGACGCTGCTATGTAAACCCGCTTTAGAGCCCGCTTGGGCCCCTTTCCCGATTTTGGTATTGTTGGCGACGCCAACCTGACCCCCTAAAATAACCAGGGATTCCAGCTCCACACCCCCTGCTAATCCCACTTGAGCCGCGAGGACACAGTTGTCGGCCAGCTGACAGTTATGGGCTACATGGACCAAATTATCTAGCTTGCTATTGCGACCGATGCGGGTCTCTCCGACGGCAGGACGGTCGATAGCCGCGTTACAACCCACTTCTACGTGGTCTTCTAGGACAACAATGCCAGACTGCTGCATTTTTTCCCAGCCTTGGTCTGTGGGCACAAAGCCAAAGCCCTCGGAGCCAATCACCGCTCCGGCATGAATCGTGCAGTGAGCCCCAATGTGGGCGCGCTCGTGAATGACACAGCTAGCGTGGAGCATTGTCTGGGCTCCCACCGTGGCTTCAGGGTAAATGACGACCTGGGGATGAATACAGACATGGTCCCCGATGGTGGCTCCGCCGTGGATGACGACATAGGGACCAATGGCGACGTTTTGGCCAATGGTGGCGGTGGGGTCAATGATGGCGGTGGGATGGATGCCAGGAGCCAGGTGAAACGGCTGATAAAAAAGTGCGATCGCACGGGCAAATCCCAACCGAGGATTTTTAGTGCTAACCCAGGCCAACCCCCGCTCATTGGCCTGGGTTTGGAGCGCATCACTGGTCGGCAAAATCAGGGCCGTATTAACCGTGGTCTCGATGTAGGGCGCAAACTTTTTACCTTCAACGTAGCTAATGGTGTCAGGTAGAGCGGCTTGGACCGCGCTCACTCCCACGATATCTGGGTCCAAATCAGGTCGGGCGTCAAGACTGGATGTTTCAGCAATGCCTAGCTGTTTGACAATCTCGCTGAATTTCATGGGTGCCGCCCTCTTGCTCTCTCCAGCGTCAGGCTATCAAAAAAACTCTGGTCTTGCTGAGACTCGCTGGGAATTCTTGCGCTTAGCCAAGAGGCCCATGACCGCTATACCGGCCCAGCTGCCAAATCAGCACCATCAGCGCGCTCTAAAAAAGCGACACATTCCACATGGGCCGTTTGAGGAAAGAAGTCAGCGGGCTGCACCAGGGTGAGCTGATATTGGCCGCACAATACTTTTAGATCTCGGGCCAGCGTTGCTGGGGTACAGCTCATGTAAACGATGCGGGCGGGTTTGATTTTCGCTAAGGAGTTTAGAACGTTGAGATCGCATCCCTTGCGAGGCGGATCGAGCACAACCACATCGATAGGGGCCGACTGCTGTGTACTAACCTCCAACAGCAAATGCTCCACGGGGCCAGCAAAAAAATCCGTATTCTTTAGCCCATTTAGAGTCGCATTTTGTCGAGCCTGAGCCACTGCCTCTGCTTGAGCCTCAATGCCGATGCAGCGAGCTACCCGCTGGGCGATGGGTAGCGACAAGGTGCCAATGCCACAGTAAGCATCAATGACCGTCTCATTCCCTTGCAGCGCCAGCTGGTCCAAAATCACCTGAACTAGAGCCTCTGCTTGAATCGTATTGACTTGAAAGAACGTCGTGGGCTGAATCTGCAGCCGTAGCCCTAAAAATAACTCCTCTATGTAAGGCTGACCCGCCAGACAGCGCGTATCTTCTCCAAACACGGTATTCGTTTGCTTTGAATTGATATTTAGACACACCCCCACCAGGTCAGAATGGGTCTCCAACCACGCTTCTGCCTGTTCTTTGACATCTGGCAGGTAGCCAGTGGTCACCAGAGTCAGGAGGGTCTGACCCGTATGTGCTCCCACCCGTAAGGCCAGATGGCGCAGCCGACCCTGGTGCTTTTTCTCGTTATACAGACTCCAGCCTCGGGTTTTGATGGTCTCTTTAGCATCTACCAGCAGAGGGTTGAGCGCTTCGTGCTGAATCGGACACTGGTTTAAGTTCACAATTTGATGGGTGCCTTTGCGGTAGTACCCCGCTTTGACCGTGCCGCTGGTGCCTCGCGCCAGCGGATACGTTGCCTTGTTGCGATATCTCAACGGATCTGGGGCTGCCAAAACAGGTCGTACTTCGACTGTTTCAAACCCGCCAAGCCGTGCCAAAACAGACCTAACCTGCTGTTCTTTGGCCTGGAGCTGTTGGGAGTAGGCCACCGCCTGCCACTGACAGCCGCCACATTTATCAGCCACGATGCAGGCCGGACGTATCCGATCTGATGAGGGCTCGAGAATATCTAGCCGTTTGCCGTGACTATAGGCCGGTTTGACCCGCGTTAGTCGTACCTGTAGCCGGTCGCCGGGCACAGCGTCCGCGACAAACACGACTCGATCCTGCCAGCGCCCTACACCGTCTCCGCTATTGGTGAGCTCATCGATGGTTAGCTCAATCACCTCTCCCTGCTGCCAGCGGGAGGCATGTGCGACTGAAGTCATAGTGCTGTCTGCCATAAATGAGGTTGGTGTGAGGATTCGATTCACCGCTGCGATCGCTTAATTCTATGGCAACAACAAAAGTTCGCAACATCGACGATTCTGATCTTTTGTAAACTCTCTTAACATCTCTCTCATGCTAGGAAACACGACCAGTTATTATCTAAAGGATAAAAATCTTTTGAACAGGGCCAAGAAATCCTTCCCTTGTGTGCCCTAGAGTCGTTACACTGTAGTTAATACGAGTCACCGCATTCACTAAGCTATGTCTGTTGTTAGCCAAGTAATTCTCAATGCAGATGATGAGCTGCGCTATCCTACCAGCGGCGAGCTCAAGGGTATTAAAGACTTCTTGCAGACAGGTCCCCAGCGCCTGACTATTGCCCAAAAGCTGGCTGAAAATGAAAAGAAAATCGTTGATCAAGCTAGCAAAGCGCTCTGGCGTCGTCGTCCCGACTTTATTGCACCGGGTGGTAATGCAGCTGGTCAAAAGGAAAGGGCGCTGTGTCTACGTGACTACGGCTGGTATCTGCGTCTCATCACCTATGGCATCATCGCTGGCGATAAAGATCCCATTGAAAGCATCGGACTTGTGGGTGTTCGTGAGATGTACAATGCCCTTGATGTTCCTGTCCCTGGCATGGTGGCAGCGATTGAATGTCTAAAGGATGCTTCCTTGGCGCTTTTGACTGAAGCGGAAGCCGCTGAAGCTGCGCCCTATTTTGACTACATCATTCAAGCAATGGCTAGCTAGCAATCACTGGTTAGTTGCGCTTAACTTTGAATAAAAGTGGAGAAGGGAGTACATTTGATCGTGCTTCCTTCTTTGTTTTAAACACGCCGGAGGTGCTGTCGTAAACCATGAGCGAAATGGTGTCTGCTAAGCAACGTCGTCAAGGCTGCAAACTAGGCACTGTGGTGAAGTCTAACTCTCACTGCGACTATGTTGTGCAGCTAGACACAGATAGGGATGTTAATACCCCCCCAACGGTTAGCGACTATGGCTTTGGTCAGTTTGTCTCGTTAGAGACCGACCGGCACTGGGCGGTTGGTATCATCTACAACTCGCAGTTGTTTAACCCGGCCTTCTTAAACGGTGGTCCGCAGCTCACTACAGTACCTGATCCGCTGTTCACACCCGATCTGATTCAGGAGACAAAAACTCTGCTCAATATAGTGCTGGTAGGCAATTTGGTATACCAAGATGACCGCATCTATGGAAAGCAAGGAATTCCTCGCAATGTAGTGCCTGTAAATACACCGGTTTATGGCATGGATGTCGAAGCGCGCCATCGATTTCATTTGAATGCCAATAATCAGCCCCAATTTCAATACTATGGGCATCTGCTGAGCGGTGGTGGAGCGTTTGCGACTCAGCTAACCCAGCAGATACTGTCCGAACTGAGCGCTTCAGACCTCTTTACAGGTAGCGAGCAGCGAGCCCTACAGGTGCTTTGCAAAGAACTCACCTGGAAGAACACCTTAGGAGTAATAAAGTAGAAATCTGATGTCAGGATTTGAAGATATCAGTGATTCATATCAAGAAAAATGTGATCAAATGTGATCATAATCACAGGTGAATGATGACTTGGATCGCTCTTATAACTGGGTAAATTCAGCATACTAAGGATGACTCAACTCTAGCCGAGTCATCTACAGGGAACACACAACCAGCCGATAGAACTCGCGGGAGTTCTGTCGGTTTTTTTTTGAGAGAACCGAGAACCGACACATAAGCCGTCGGGAATAGGGTTTAAAATCAACCCTTGTCCACTCCTGCTGGCTTATCAATGTCTACGAGCGCATCTTCCCCGATTCCGTTTTCTGCTGAGGAAATTTCTTCCGAGGGGTTAAAACCTGGTGAATACGATGAAATTGTCCAGCGTTTAGGGCGTCATCCTAACCGAGCTGAGCTGGGCATGTTTGGCGTTATGTGGTCAGAACACTGCTGCTATAAGAATTCTCGACCCTTACTCAAGCAGTTTCCCACCGAAGGTCCACGTATCTTGGTGGGGCCAGGAGAAAATGCTGGCGTTGTAGATGTAGGTCACGGTCAGCGGCTGGTTTTTAAAATTGAATCCCATAACCATCCGTCAGCAGTAGAACCATTTCAAGGGGCGGCAACGGGAGTGGGAGGGATTCTTCGAGATATTTTTACCATGGGTGCTCGTCCGATCGCGGCGCTAAATGCATTGCGATTTGGTACGTTGGATGACCCCAATACTCGCCGCATTTTTTCAGGTGTGGTTTCGGGTATCTCCCACTATGGCAACTGCTTTGGTGTGCCAACAGTGGGTGGGGAAATTTATTTTGATCAAGCCTATGTGGGTAACCCTTTGGTTAACGCCATGGCTATCGGCCTGATGGAAACCAAAGAAATCGTGAAATCGGGGGCTTCTGGCATTGGTAACCCGGTGCTCTATGTGGGTTCGACTACCGGACGAGATGGTATGGGGGGAGCTAGCTTTGCCAGTGCTGAGCTAACGGATGAGTCTGAGGCCGATCGCCCAGCGGTACAGGTGGGTGACCCGTTTCTTGAAAAGTCTTTGGTCGAGGCATGTCTTGAAGCCTTTAAGACCGGAGCTGTGGTAGCGGCTCAAGACATGGGCGCTGCCGGAATTACCTGTTCTACGTCTGAGATGGCGGTCAATGGTCGTGTGGGGATTGAGCTGGACCTCGATAAGATACCTGTCCGGGAGACGGGTATGGTGCCCTATGAGTATCTCTTGTCAGAATCCCAAGAGCGCATGCTATTTGTTGGTGAAAAGGGGCGGGAACAGGAGCTGATTGATATTTTTGAGCGCTGGGGATTACATGCTGTAGTGGCAGGTGAGGTGATTGAAGCGCCTATTGTCCGAATTTTATTTCAAGGTGAGGTAGCTGCAGAGGTGCCTGCTTCGGCCCTAGCGGACAATACGCCGCTGTACGAGCGAGAGGTGTTGGCTGAGCCTCCGGACTATGCCCAAGCTGCCTGGGCCTGGCAAGAGAGCCATCTGCCTCACTGTACGGTAGACGGTATTAATGGTCAGTCTTGGAATGATGTCATGCTGGCTTTACTCAGTACGCCGTCTATTGCTTCCAAACAGTGGGTGTATCAGCAGTATGATCACCAAGTGCAAAATAATACGGTGACGATGCCAGGCGGGGCGGATGCGGCAATTTTGCGCCTACGACCGTTGGAGGGCGATGACGGTACGAGCCGTAATGCTGGGGTGGCGGCGACTACTGACTGTAATCCTCGCTATGTGTATTTGGACCCCTATGAGGGGGGAGTAGCCGCCGTGGCTGAGGCGGCGCGCAATCTTAGCTGTGTGGGGGCAGAGCCCATTGCCGTGACTGACAATCTTAATTTTGGTAGTCCTGAAAAGCCTGTGGGCTACTGGCAGCTGGCAGAGGCCTGTCGAGGTCTGGCCTCTGCCTGTCGTGACTTTAATACGCCAGTGACCGGTGGCAACGTGTCGCTATATAACGAAACCGTTGACAGCGATGGTAATCCTCAACCGATCTATCCCACTCCGGTAGTTGGTATGGTGGGCGTTATTGATGATTTAGACAAGATATGCGGGCAAAGCTGGCAGTGCGCTGACGACCAGATTTACTTGTTGGGGGCTCCTTTGGCGGCAGAGTCTGACGGCTCAGTAACGTTGGGCGCTTCGGACTATCTTAAGGTGGTTCATGGTCAGGTTGCCGGACGTCCACCTAAGGTCAATATTGCCCTAGAGTTGAGGGTACAGGCGGCCTGTCGCCATGGTATTCGTCAGGGTTGGATTACGGCGGCCCATGACTGTGCGGAGGGCGGAGTTGCGATCGCACTGGCCGAATCAGCTATCGGTGGCAACCTAGGCGCTACTATCACCCTGCCAGACTCCGACTGCCGCTATGATTCCCTACTCTTTGCCGAAGGCGGTGCCCGGATCGTAGTGACTGTAGGCACTAACCATAAAGCAGCCTGGGAAAGCTACCTCAGCACACAGCTTGACCATCATTGGAATTTGCTGGGTGCCGTTGCTGCCGATGCCCCTTTGACCATCCAAACAGCTCAGTTTGAGCCCCTAATTGTTCTAGACGTTGCCACTATGGACGATAGCTGGCGCTACGCTATAGAAAGGGCATTGAGCAATTAAACAACCCTGATTAATCTGATGGCGCAACCGGCCTACAGTTTGCTAAGGATGCTAGGATCGTGGTGATTAAGAAAATATTAAGCTGATTTTCTCCCAAGCTTTCTATTTGGTGTTTAACCCGCTAGCGTCTCAGGCTCATAGATACTAGCTGCTTCCTTTGCCGTTACCAACGCTAAGTGGATTTACGATGCCTCTTCCCTTTGATAGTTTTTCGTCCCCTGCTTCTATGGATGTTCACCCTGACAAGCCTGAAGAAGCCTGTGGTGTATTTGCTGTTTTTTCTCCCACGGATGATGTTGCGACACTGACCTATTTCGGTCTTTATGCATTGCAGCATCGTGGACAAGAATCAGCCGGTATTGCCACATTTGATCACGGTAGTATCAATATCCACAAGGATATGGGACTGGTTTCCCAAGTATTTGACGAAGAGGTGCTAGAACGACTGCCCGGCCAGTGGGCGGTGGGACATACTCGCTACTCCACAACCGGATCGAGTCGAGTCGATAATGCACAACCGGCTATTTTATCGACTCGACTTGGAGAAATGGCGCTGGCCCATAACGGCAATGTAGTCAATGCGGCCAAGCTGCGTGAAGAAATTCTCAAGCGCGACCACACGCTAGTTACTACGACCGATACTGAACTAATCGCCCTATTTATGGCAGATGCCGTCAATGATGGCAAAGATTGGATCGAGGCCGCTGTTGACGCGTGCAAACGCTGCGAAGGCGCGTTTAGTTTGACGATTGCTACCCCCGAGGGAATTCTGGCGATTCGTGACCCCAATGGTATTCGGCCCTTAGTGCTAGGCTACGTTGGCGGTGACGATCCTAACAACGGTCCTGGTCGGTATGCGGTTGCGTCTGAAACCTGTGGTTTAGACATCGTCAATGCTCACTATATGCGTGATGTTCAGCCAGGTGAGCTGCTATGGATTAGCGATATGGGTATCAAGTCGGTGCAGTGGGCTCAGCCAGAGCGTCGACTATGCATTTTCGAAATGGTTTACTTTGCTAGACCTGACAGTGTCTATCACGGAGAAAGTCTGTATAGCTATCGTAAGCGCCTGGGCAATATTCTGGCTCAAGAGTCACCGGCAGATGTGGATTTGATTATGCCAGTGCCGGACTCAGGTATTCCTGCTGCCATTGGCTTTGCTGAGTCTTCTGGTATTCCCTACGCAGAGGGACTGATTAAAAACCGCTACGTGGGTCGTACGTTTATTCAACCGACTCAAATCATGCGTGAAGCGGGTATTCGCATCAAGCTAAATCCTCTGCGGGATGTGCTAGAGGGCAAGCGGATCTTGCTAGTTGATGACTCCATTGTAAGAGGCACCACCAGCCGCAAAATTGTGAAGGCGTTGCGTGATGCAGGCGCAATTGAAGTACACATGCGGATTTCGTCGCCCCCTGTAACCCACCCGTGTTTCTATGGCATTGATACCGACAGTCAAGATCAGCTAATTGCGGCAACAAAATCTGTCGAAGAAATTGAGGCACAAATCGGAGTCGATTCCCTGGCCTATCTCAGCTGGCAGGGAATGTTAGATGCCACCAGGCAAGATACCAGTACGTTCTGCTCCGCCTGCTTTACTGGCGATTATCCAGTGGAGATTCCAGCCATGTTCAAGCGCTCCAAGCTAATGTTAGAAAAAACCCCTGTGGAAGCTTAACTGTTAGCCATTATCCGGACCCTCAAGCAGGACTTTCGGCTGTTTGAGGGTTCGCTCAGCGCTATTTCATAGGAAATCTTAGTTACCTATTTCAGTTGTTGTAGGGTAAACCATGCCTGCTGGGGGATGAATTCGGGTTTGGTATGACTACAGTCTAAATAATTTGTATAGATGTCTGTATGTGTAATGTTGAATAAAGGTGATAGAGCCAGGCGTCAGAGTAAAAGTCCTATATCCTGATTACGCCGCCGGTAAAACCGGCGTGGTTCTGGCTCAGGAAACCTTGCAAGATGGTTCTACAACTGGATATTGGCTAGTGCAAATTGATGATGAGGACGAGATGATACTGGCACTGTCCCCACAAGAAGTCCAGATTTTATAGAGACCTTGTGATATCTGAATGCCTTTGTGATATAGCCTTCTATCAAATGAGTTAAGAATTTATATTCCGATAATTCTTACAGCAGCTAACCTGAGGTGAATCCGTCGAAGCTTATCCATAAAAAAGGCTCCGCATCGCGGAGCCTTTTTTGTTAAAGCACTAGGCTGCTTAACTTAGAAGCTGAAGGTAGAACGGATAGCACCGTAAAGGGCATCATCACCACCGTCAAGCTCACCGTAGATTACAGCAGGAGTCAGAGTCCAATACTCGTTAATCTTCATGGAGTAGTAAGCTTCAGCAACTTCGTTATCATCGAAGTCTTCAGCGTAGAAGATACCAGCAGCGTTACCAGTACCGAGGAAGTCAGTAACTGCAACACCACCCTGCCAGCTCTCATCACCGTCTTGATCAGCGTAGAAACCACCGATTTCAAAGCCGCCGAAGTCTAGGTTTAGAAGACCTGCAATGATGGCATCATCATCAACCAAGTCGGACTCACCATCCATATAAGTGATAGCAGCGTCAATGAGGCCATCGGTCAGGAAGTTTAGCTGAACAATGTACTCATACTCTTCGAAGATACCAGTACCGGAATCCTGGCCATCACCCGTTGCATAACCAGCATCAAGAATGATGTTGTCAGTAAATGCAATGTTGAAGCCAACGCCCAGAGAATCGCCACCGATACCTAGCTGATCGTAGAACTGAGGACCGCCGTAGTCAGCAACGCTGGGACCGTCGAAAGGAACGATAGTGCTAGTTACAAAGTCATCAGAGACAGTGCTGTTAGCGGAAACGATAGCGGAAACGCGGCTACCGATGGGGAAAGCGTAATAGACATCGTCCAATTTGACATTGTCATTATCACCACCAGAACCACCGCTGGAAAGACCCCCAGCAGCTTCGGTCAGAGAGTTCTCATTGTCTCCAGCCTGGAAGCGAATACGCAAACGGTCTTCACCAGGGAAGCTAGTGTCAAAGTTCAGACGAGCACGATACTCGAAGGTAGTCTCATCGTTTGCATCGGGAGCATCAAAAGGTACGACCAGGTGAGCATCCAACTGACCCTTAAGCTTAGTAGTTGTAGAGAACTGGTTAGCTTCTAGTTCAGCTACGTCAGCTTCTAGAGTGTCAACACGGCCGCGGATAGTAGCTAGTTCAGCAGCAAACTCTTCTTGCAAGCGACGGATGGTGTCGAGGTCGTCGCCATCAGTACCGCCAATTAGCTGAACAATTACGTCCAAGCAAGCGTTCAAACCAGCAGCAAACTCATAACGAGTCATAGCGCGGTTGC
The DNA here is from genome assembly GCA_050043465.1 of Leptolyngbyaceae cyanobacterium. Taxonomy (GTDB): domain Bacteria; phylum Cyanobacteriota; class Cyanobacteriia; order Phormidesmidales; family Phormidesmidaceae; genus Leptothoe. The sequence goes on along the minus strand of JBHJIL010000002.1, from coordinate 2,230 downwards.
CGCGGTATGAGCGGTCAGGATAACCCTCAAGACAGCCGTACTCTTCTACAAGGCGCTGCAGAGCAGTGTAAGCCCAGTCAGAAGGAAGTACATCAGACAGCTCAGAAACGCTAGTAACCTGAGCAAGCTGGATAGAATCGGAGCTGCTTAGAGCATCAACGCTTACGGTCTCAGCAGTCTCAGCGGCAATACCAGTGCTAGATAGGACGGTTCCTACAACAAAGGGGCTAGCTAGAAAAGCCTTCCACAAATTAGACATTATTTTAATTCTCCTCACACCTTAGGAAGAAAGTAAGCAGACAGCAAAATTACTGAGCTGCAATCAATCATCTTGCCTGAATTAAAAAGCTACAGCAGCGCTTTGAAGCACTGTGCTTACGCTCAATAATTACTACAGCTAATGCTAGCAGATCTCTCTAGGAAGAGCTAGCACCTCGTACAACCTTTTAGTTAGCTAAAGCTGATGTTTAGTTGTACGTTCCATTAAAATAATCGGCCTATTGGCTAATGAGAGAAATTTTATGCCAGTTCAGAGAGTGTCTGAGCCAGTTGAAAATCCTTGGTCGTCAGCCCTCCTGCATCGTGAGTAGTCAGGCTAATGGTTACTCGATTGTAGGAAATGGCAAGATCCGGATGATGGCCTGCAGCTTCAGCAGGGGCGACCACTTTATTGACGTATGCAATTGCCTCAATAAAGTTCTTGAAGGTTAAAACAGTCTGGATTGAATTACCTTCTAGAGTCCAGTCAGTTAGTGTAGCGAGCCTAGACTGAACTTCTGTAGAGGATAGACGATTAGACATGAGAACGACGGATTCCTGAGGCTGGGAGAGCAAATGATAAGCAAGGGCCGAACACGTGACGTGTCTTACAACCGCTTTAAAAAAACTATCCGCTCCTATCGGGGAAGCGCTTTAGCGACTTCAAAGATAGGAGCGGTCTAGTGGGGTCTTAGGTTGAAACCAGACTGCCGGAAGGAACTCTAGCGGGTCAGTTTCAAAATCTTGAAGCTGGTTCTAGAGAACAGCCCCGGCACACAGCCGGCTCACGTCAACCTGAAGACCCACGCGTATACAACTACTTTCACTCATGGGCATCACCTCCTTATCCCTAAACGGTTTTAGTACCAGGAGCGCTTAGCGCTTACTGCAATATAGCACAGGTATTTAGATAAGGGAGATAAGGCCCAAAAAAACGGCTCTGACCTCAAAAGACCAGAGCCGTCATTCATTTGCTATCTGTAAATTCTTACAGAGCGTTACCGCGAGGTAGTACCTCTTCGGGGAATACAAACTTCTCGTGGGGCTGGTCCTGAGGAGCCATCCACGCACGAATACCTTCGTTTAACAGAATGTTCTTGGTGTAGAACGTTTCAAATTCAGGGTCTTCCGCAGCGCGGGTTTCCTGAGAGACAAAGTCATAGGCCCGCAGGTTCAGTGCCAGACCGACAATACCGACAGCACTCATCCACAGACCGGTTACCGGTACAAACAGCATGAAGAAGTGCAACCAGCGCTTGTTGGAGAAGGCAATACCAAAAATCTGAGACCAGAAACGGTTGGCGGTCACCATGGAGTAGGTTTCCTCCGCCTGAGTGGGCTCAAATGCGCGGAAGGTGTTGGCACCGTCACCATCTTCAAACAGCGTGTTCTCAACAGTGGCTCCGTGAATGGCACACAGCAGTGCACCGCCGAGGACACCAGCCACTCCCATCATGTGGAAGGGGTTGAGGGTCCAGTTGTGGAAGCCCTGCAAGAAGAGCAGGAAGCGGAAGATAGCGGCGACACCGAAGCTGGGGGCAAAGAACCAGCTCGACTGTCCCAAGGGGTACATCAGGAACACCGATACGAAAACGGCGATAGGAGCCGAAAACGCGATGGCGTTGTAAGGACGCAGACCCACGAGACGAGCGACCTCAAACTGACGCAGCATAAAGCCAATCAGAGCGAACGCGCCGTGAAGCGCAACGAACGCCCAGAGACCGCCGACTTGGCACCAGCGCACGAAGTCACCTTGGGCTTCAGGTCCCCAGAGCAGCAGCAGGGAATGCCCCATGCTGTCAGCAGGAGAGGAAACTGCGACGGTCAGAAAGTTAGCGCCTTCAAGGTAGGAAGACGCGAGTCCATGGGTGTACCAGGACGTAACGAAGGTGGTACCAGTGAGCCAGCCGCCGATGGCCAAGAAGGCGCAGGGGAACAGCAGCAAACCGGACCAGCCAACGAAGACAAATCT
>JBHJIL010000001.1:0-266473 GCA_050043465.1 Leptolyngbyaceae cyanobacterium | reverse complement strand
AGGCTGTTTGTGTCCATTTGAGAAACTCAATGGCTTCCGATATCATCACGACTGGATGCGTAATTTGTTAATTGCCTCTTCTCTCAATGGACGGAGACCATTGATTAAATCCTCACACACAAACTGAGGTGGAATCAGGATTAAATGAGCCATAGCGAAACTCACTACGAGTCACACCGTCTTCGTCAGTTTGAGCGGACGATCTGCGTTCGCCGCTGATGGCAACAGTTTCTGCGGTGACTTGGATATCCAAGTTATCTTTCTTGATACCGGGAATTTCCAGCCGTAGGAGATATGCGTCATCCTGCTCTTCAATCTCTGCAGCAGGGGTAAATCCTGCAACTCCATTTTGACGAGGGGATAGAGTAAACACATCGTCAAACAGACGATTCATTTCTCGTTGTAGAGAGTCAATCTCACGATTTGGGTTCCAACGAACAAGTGCCATATCTAAACTCCTTGAAAAAATTAAACAACAAATGTGGTTAACAATTCAGGGACCTGGCGTATCCTGAACATGTTTAATTTTAGGAAATTTTGTATAATATGACGTTCGGTTCTCTAGAAGGCGTAAGTTGTAGTTACCGAAATAACGTACTAGTGCATCGTCAAGACTAAGAATTAGGGTTAGCGAGAGTGTTTCGGTAAGCTCTAGAGAGCGTACCGAAATTCTATGCAGAAAAAGTACATTGTTCGCCTAACCCCCGATGAGCGTCGTCAGCTACAAGCCGTGATCAAAAAGTTGAAAGGGAGCAGCCAAAAAGTGCGTCGCGCTCAGATCCTACTGAAAGCCGATGCTGATGGACCTAGCTGGACTGACCAGGAGATCGCAGATGCGTTTGACTGTCGAACAAAGACTGTGGAGAACATTCGTCGCCGCTTGGTTGAGCAAGGGTTTGAGGTGACCCTCAACGGTGTGAAGCGACGCCGTCCCCCCACAGATAAGCTCCTCAACGGCGAGCAGGAAGCCCAGGTGATTGCCATGCGATTAGGGGCACCGCCTGCGGGATATGCCAATTGGTCATTACGGTTGCTGGCTCGTAAGGTGGTTGAACTGGGTCTGGTGGACGCTGTCAGTCATGAGACCGTGCGACAGACTCTGAAAAAAATGGCATGACCAATCGCAAGATAGAGTATTGGGTGATTCCACCTGAGACCGATGCTGAATTTGTGGCTCACATGGAAGGTGTGCTGGATGTCTATGCCCAGCCCTATGATCCAACGCGTCCGACCCTTTGCATGGATGAACAACCCAACGAGAGAGTCGTCCTCCTCTCCCGGCAACGGCTCAACACGGCAAACGGATTGACTATGAGTATGAACGGGCAGGGACCGCGAGTATTTTCATGTTTACTGAACCGTTGGCGGGTTGGCGGAAGGTGAGTGTACGCGAGCGTCGGACTAAAGTGGATTGGGCGATTGAAGTGGCTCACATCCTGGAAGAACGGTATGCCGATTGTGAGAAAGTACAACTCGTTTGTGACAATCTCAATACGCATACTAAAGGGGCTTTTTACGAAGCATTTGAGCCCGAAAGAGCTCGACAATTAGTACGGCGAATCGAATTTTGTTACACCCCAAAGCATGGCAGTTGGCTCAACATCGCAGAAAACGAGTTGAGTGCCATGACTCGACAGTGCATTGATGGTAGACGCTTTGAAGACATCGATACGTTACGGGCTGAGACGACTGCTTGGTCGAACGATATCAACAACCGACAACGGGGAGTTGACTGGCAGATGAAGGTCGATGATGCTCGCTGTAAACTAGCTTCTGTTTACCCTAAAATTAAGCTTTGACGCTGCACTAGATGTCTGGCATTGTCGCTCCTTGAGAGAATGACAGCAGTATGAGAACTGGCCTGTTTTAGCGATCGCAAACTTCTTTTTGAGCCACGTTTGCAGTTTGAGCTACTTTTGCCAGGGGCAGCTTTAAGCTGAACGTACTGCCTTCACCAGGCTCCGATGTGAGCATGATCGTACCGCCGTGGAGTTGAGCAATCCGCTGAGACAGATGCAAACCCAGACCGCTGCCCGCTCGCATATGGTCTCCCTGGCGAAACCACTCAAAAATTTGATGCTGTTCTTCTTTGGAGATTCCTGGCCCTGTATCCTCTATATCCAGGCAGACCGTTTCATCGTCTGATAGACGCAGCCGCATAGCTACATGGCCCGTGTCGGTAAATTTGATGGCATTACCCACCAGATTGGTGATCACCCGTCGCAGCTCTAGCTGGTCGCCCTTAATTCCATAGTCGCCATTTGACTCCAGGGTCAGTTTAAGTCCTTTTTCCTGGGCCAGGGGCAGCAGCTCTGTCACCACCTGATCTGCTAGAGAGTTTAGGGATACGTTGGACATAGCCAGAGATTTTTGACCCGCATCGTGACGATAAACCTCCAGCAGGGTATTGGCCATTTTTAATAAATTAGTGTTGTTGGTAATGATGTTGGCTAGGGCCGTTTGAGCCTCATCATCAATGTCTCCAAACGTTCCTCTTAAACACAGGTCAAGCACCCGATTAGCGGCCACCAGCGGTGTTCTCAGGTCGTGGGTCAGGCGGGCAACAAAGTCATCACGCTGCTTTACCATGTAGCGATGAGCGTCAATGCTGCGCTTGAGCCGTACCATGGCCCGCACTCGCGCCAGCAGTTCGTCCACATCAAACGGCTTACGTAGAAAATCGTCGGCCCCAGCGTCTAATCCCTTGACCAAGCTGGATTTTTCATGGGCCGTCAGCAGCAAAATAGGAATGTAGGGCAGATGGGGATTCTCGCGCACGCGCTTGGCGACGTCATAGCCGTTGAGCCCTGGCATCATAATATCTAGCAAAATAACGTCCGGTGGAGACTTGGCAATAGCTGCTAGGGCCTCTTCCCCATTTTCAGCCAGGTGCACCTGATATTCGTCAATTTCGTCTAAAAGCGACTCTAAAAGAAATAAATTGTCAGCCGCGTCATCGACAGCCAGGATATTAACCGCAGAAGAATTGCTCATTAGTTAGTCAGGAACTTTACACACGAATATCACAGGGCTGGAATGCTAAGTCGTCTATGCATGGCACATAGCATGAGGCAGCACTAAAACCGTGTGGGAACTAGTGAAGTCACCAGCTAAGTTATTTAGATACCAATCTATCAAGATTTAGATTCAGTTGATATCCCACCATAGGCAGATCAAGCTGCAATCCGAGTGTATCGATTCCTCAGCGATGTCACTTGGGAGCGATAGCCCCACCGTGGGGCGGTTGAACACATCGGGGAATTTGCACATAAAACTGGCTACCCTGGTCAACCTGACTCTTAACGGATATGTGTCCCTGCATCATCTCTAGCAGCAGGTGGGTAATTGAAAGTCCCAGTCCTGTACCCTGGTGTTTACGCGAAATTGACTGATCGACCTGATGAAAGGCATTAAAAATATGGGGCACGCTCTCAGCTGCGATCCCGATGCCGCTGTCTGCTACGACAATCTCAATGGTGTCGGACGAAATTTCTCGAGCAGTGATGCTAACAAAGCCTTCATCAGTAAACTTGATAGCGTTGGAGAGCAGGTTGGTGATGACCTGACGCAAACGGTTTGAGTCGTTGGCGATTTGGGTATTGGCTAAATCTGCCGTTACTTTTAAGTCGAGCTGCTTTTGCTCTGCCAGGGACTGTAGCCCCTCGACCGTCGTCAATATAAGCTCCTTTAGATTAATCGACTCTACGGTCAGATCTAATCGCCCCGCCTCGATTTTAGAGAGATCTAAAATATCGCTGATAAGCTCTAGTAGATGGTGACCATTGGTTAATACCCGTCGGATCATGTCTAGCTGACGGTCGCTAGCGCTGTCCTTGAGCTGCCGCATTAAAATTTGCGAAAATCCAATAATGGCGTTGAGCGGTGTCCTCAGCTCGTGGGACATGGTGGCTAAAAATTCTGACTTTAGCTGGGAGACTTCCACCAGCTGCAGGTTTTTGCGCTGAATCTGTTCCCGCTGGCGCTGCAGTTCCTCGTTTTGACGCTTAAGCAGCTCGTTTTTTTCTCGCAGCCGCTGGTTGGTCAGATCGATTTCTTGCTCTGCTTTATAAAGACGAGTTGTGCTCTGAATAGAGCGCGATAATGTTTCGCTAGAAAGCTTGGACTTGGGCAGATAGTCGGAGGCCCCCGCCTTCATTAACCCAACAGCCGTTTCTTCACTGCCCTGACCGGTCAGGGCGATAAGTGGAATCTTGACCCCGGCGTCGCGCAGGTTCTGCACCAGGGTGAGGCCATCACAGTCGGGCAGCTGATAGTCTAAAAAAGCACAGTCAAAGGGTTTTGTCCCTAGCAGTGTGGTTCCTGATTGGGCGCTGTCTACCTCTTCTAGCTCAAAGGAGAGTCCTGTTCCTTTGAGGGCCCGACGCAGCGCCATGCGATCGACGTCATCGTCGTCCACGACCAGTAGCTTGAGGATCTCGGAAGAAGAACTGTTCATTTAGGGAAACTCACACAGGGTCCAATAGTGGTTAAGGATGGTCACCACCTCGACAAACTTTGCAAACGTTACCGGTTTGAGAATATAGCCTGCTACGTGGAGATTGTAGGCTTCTACCCGGTCTTTTTCTTGATCGGAGGTGGTTAGAACAATGACAGGGGTCTGATGGAATTCGGGATCCTCACGGAGTGATTTAAGAAACTCAATGCCGTTCATTTTAGGCATGTTTAAATCCAATAGGATCAAACAGCGGGAGTTTCTAAAAGGATTTTCTGGAGACCGTAGCAGGTCTAGGGCCTCTAAGCCGTTACCGGCAATGTGTAGGGGGTTAGAAACTTTGCTCTTTTTGAAGGCTCGCTGGACGGTCATGACGTCTACAGCATCGTCTTCTACAAGCAATATATTGATTGATTTGGTATCCATCTCGCTGTTTGACTGGTCTGGGCGGGTTCTCTCAACTGATAACAGCATAGCCTTCTAGAGACGCCCTCTTGTATCCCGAGGGATGTATCCGGCCTGCGGGTGCGTCTGTCTTTAGATAGAGATTGCGATCGCAATTTTATATTTTTCTAACAATCAAGATTATTTTTTTTAATGAGAGAGATAGACCCTAGTCATAGGTACAGCCAGCACTGGGCCAGGTAAAGCGAAACGTAGCCCCCTGACCCGCCTCAGACTCAACCGTTACGGTACCACCTTCGGCTTCTATGGTCTTTTTGACAATGGCCAGCCCAATTCCCGTATTCTCGACTTTGTCCCGCGCTTCTAATACCTGAAATATATTAAAGACCTTGTGGTGAAAAGCAGGGTCAATTCCAGGCCCGTCGTCTGTGACAGAAAATTCGTGCAGACCGCTGTCCAGCAGCCGATAGTCAATCTCAACGTGACCATCGCTGCGATTGTGATGGTTGATGGCGTTGCTAATCAAATTGCTAAATACCTGAACCAGGGCCGGACGTGGGGCTGACAGCGTGGGTAGGTTGGGGGCGATCGCAATAGTAAAACCCGCTGGCGGGTCCAGCAGGTCAATCACATTTTGGAGCAGCGCGTTGACCTCGATCTGTTCCGCAATCAGGTTGCCACGACCGACCCGAGAATAGGCCAAGAGACCGTCAATCAGCCGTTCCATTCGATGCACCCGGCCCTGAAGCAGGTCCAGCTGTTCTTTATTTTCGGGGGGCAGCTGACCGTCTAGATCTTCTTCAAGCCAGGTGGCTAAGTTGGCGATCGCCCGCAGCGGCGCCTTCAGGTCGTGGGAGGCAACATAGGCAAATTCATCTAATTCTCGGTTACGCTGCTCCAGATTAGCCGTCGTCTGAGCCAAAATTAAGTTGCCCATGGCCAGCTCGTCTTTCTGGCGCTGCAGCATAAGCTCGCTCGCCTTGCGCTCGGTAATATCTGCAATAAAGGCAATAAAGTAAGCGGGCTGCTGTTCCTGATTGCGAATAATCGAAGCCGTAACGCTACACCAAACAGCCACACCGTCTTTACGCAAATAGCGTTTTTCCATCGTGACGGTTTCCAGCTCACCCAGCAGCAGCTGACGATAGACGGCAGCATCTTGAACCGCGTCATCAGCGTGGGTAATCTGCCGGAAATCCTTCTGCAGCAGCTCTTCAAGAGAGTAGCCTAAAATTTCACACAGCTTTTTATTTGCCTGAATCCAGTTCCCAGCGATATCCAAACGAGCAATCCCCACACCGGCTCGTTCAAAGAGAATTTTAAGACGTTCTTTTTGCTCAATCTGCTGCTGCCGCTCCAGCCGCTGCTCGGTAACGTCTTCAAATAAAACCCCTAGAAACCCATCTTCTAGCGGAAATATTTTGATCGCAAAAATGCGAGATTCCCCATTAGGCAGGCGATATGATACATCACCCAGATCGCTTTTCTGCCCGGACAGTACGGCCATACGACAGCTTTCAGGGACCGATGTTTTGGCTAAACCGGGCATCGCCTCAAACATGAGCTTTCCCAGTGCCTGCTTGTTGGGCCGGTCTAGCAGTCTCTCAGCCGCCGGATTTGATAGATGTAAACGAAAACTGCTGGCGGCGGTCGGATCTTCTAGATGCCATAAATCAAAGCCATCCTGCATGTTCTCCATCGCTTCGGCATAGTGCTGGATGTCGGCCGTGCGGTCGGTTACATCCTGGCCCATGCAGTAGAGCACCGTGCTGTTGGCCGGCCGACCGACTGTCCACGCTATCCATTTCCAGCTGCCGTTGCTGCAGCGATAGCGGCTACGAAAAACGCCTGTTTGCCCCTGCTGGACTACCTGGGCTATGACCGCATCGCTGCTGCTGCGATCGCCAGGATGAATCCATTCTTGAAACGACTGGGACACAATTTTGGCAGACTGCCAGCCCAGGATCTGCTCGAAAGTGGTATTGACCCGCTCAAAACAGCCATCTGTGCGAACCACCGCTAACAGGTTTTGAGACATCGAAAAGAAGACATCTAGATCCTTTGGCGAAAGCTGTGATGACAGATGGCTACTCATAAAGCTGCGGGCGAGGGTAGGTCATCACCAATACGTTCAATTAAATAAACCCACTAGATCGTTCAAACAGGAGTCTAATATATCCATAACCTAGCAGTAGAAACCCGTTGTCGAGTAATTTTAATGTCATCTATATCTTTGGGCAGATATCGTTTCTGTCAGGGTCACTCATTGGACAGATACCAAGGGACAACCGGACTGAGATACTGGCTAAATATATAGACCATGGTTGACTTTGGGCATGTACTGAGCCACGTGGGCATCTCTAAACTCTCTAAACAGATAAATCAGGCTTAGCTCGTGGTGGCCTAAGTCATAGAGAAAAGATCAGCAGTGCGTAGCATTTAACTAAGGTTTTAGAACGTTGTTGGGTAAGAGTTCATGAGCGATATTCGCATTGCACTGATAGAAGACCATGATTTGACTCGTATGGGACTACGGGCAGCCCTGAAACAGGCCGGTGTAAATTTTGTGGGTGAGGCCGCTAACGGCACCGATGGTCTGGCCCTGCTGGGGGAACAGGCCCCTGATGTAGCTCTAGTTGATATTGGCCTGCCTGATATTGACGGTATTGAGCTGGTCAAGCGCTTTAGAGAAGAGCAGCCCGGCGCTCAGACCCGGATTCTAATGCTGACTATGCACGACAGCGAAAAGGCCGTGCTGGCGGCTTTTGCCGCAGGCGCAGACTCCTACTCTACTAAAGAGATTGAAACCGACGATCTGGTGCAGGCGATTCAAGAGACCCACGAGGGCAACGCCTGGATCGATCCGGCGATTGCCAGCATTGTTCTTCAGCAGATGAAACAGCCTCTGGGGGCAGGGGTGGGACTACAGGATCGCACCGTAGAGATTCGGGCCGTGGAGCCAGAATTTGAGCAGATCATTGAGACCTATCCTCTAACGGATCGAGAGCTGGAGATTTTAGAGCTAATCGTCTCGGGCTGTAGCAATGCCCAAATTGCAGACAATCTCTACATCACGGTAGGTACCGTTAAAACCCACGTTCGTAATATTCTTAATAAGCTGGGAGCCAACGACCGCACCCAGGCCGCCGTCAGGGCTCTACGTTCCGGTCTGATCAGTTAGTTTTTGAGCCCATGAGGCATGGACTACCTAGTTGGAGATGATTTTCTAGAAGGGCTACCGCTGCTCATCGCCGGTCCCATGCTGCGACGAACGGAGCCAGAGTCTGTCACCGTGTGGGTGGCTCTCAAGCAGCCCTGCACCGTTAGGCTAAAGGTACTTACAACCCAAGACCAGGGCCAGCAGCTGGGGACAGCGGTGCTGTTAGGAGAGCGTCACACCGTAGCTGTTGGTCAGCATCTGCATGTGGTCGCTGTGACTGCTTGTCCCATCGAGCAGCAGCGGCTGGTGTGCGATCGCATCTATGCCTACGATCTAGAGTTTGCTGCCGCCGACCAAACCTACGCTCTAACCGAGGCGCTGCGCAGCCAGAGAGCCCCTACCGTCACCGTTAGCTATTTCACCCACGAAAAACCCACATTTTCCCTGCCTCCTCAGCGGCTAGACCAGCTCAAGATTGTTCACGGCTCCTGTCGTAAGCCCCACGGTGGCGGGCTAGACGCGCTGCCGCTGTTAGACTGTCTGATTGAAACCAATGCCGGACACCCTCATGAGCGTCCCCATCAGCTGTTTTTAACCGGCGATCAGATTTACGGAGACGACGTGGCCGATTCGCTGCAGTGGGTGGCGACTACTCTGGGGGATACGCTGCTGGGTTGGGAAGAACCGCTACCCGTTGAGCACCATACGACGCTCCCTCCTAAGCAGCTACCCGCTGGCAAGCGGGACACCCTGGCGACCGAACAGGCCGGATTTACCGCCGGTCTTAACAACAAAAGAGAAAAAGTAACCAGCCATTTTCTCGGCTTTGGTGAATACTGTGCCCTTTACATATTGGAGCGCTCACCGGTCTGTTGGCCTTTGGGGCTGCCCCCCGGTGAGAAAATAACCGCCGGTCGTCAGGCCATACATCGTTGGGAAAAAGACCGCGATAATATCCAGCAGTTTAATCATACGCTCTGGAAAGTGCGTCGCGCGCTGGCCAATGTCCCGACCTACACGGTGTTTGATGACCACGATGTCAGTGATGACTGGAACCTGAATCAGGAATGGTGCTTGCGGGTATTAGGCCGGCCTTTAGGCCGCCGCGCCGTTCAAAATGCCCTGGCGGCCTATGGCATTTTTCAGGCATGGGGGAATACTCCCGACCAGTTTGTGGCCGATCGGCCTGGAGCCCAGCTGCTCAATGCCGTACAGCGCTGGTCGGCAGCCCAGGGACAAGATGATGAAGCTGTCGCTGCGATCGCAACCTATCTAGGGCTGCCCCCCATCGACCCCGCCACCGACCTACCCAAATTTATCCAAGACGATGACGTTTGGGTGCTCCAACGCTCGGCTAACTCAATCACCTGGCACTACCAGGTGTACGGCCCCTGCCATGAGGTGCTGGCCCTCGACACGCGTACTGTGCGCGGCTACCCCGTTCATGAGAAACCCAATGCCCCACCTATGTTGCTCAGCCCCAGCGCTTTTGAACAACAGATTTCTAAACCCATACGGTCATCCTCAACGCCCTACGCGCCCAACGATTCGGCCTTCGCTACCGTGGTGATTGCATCTACTAACGTGATTAGCATGAAGGTGCTAGACCAGATTCAAGCCTGGCAGCTCAAAAAAGGAAAAGTCTTCTCTGCGGATGTAGGAGATTCTTGGAATCTCAACGATAAAGCGCTGGCAATGCTCTTAACAACGCTGTTTGAGCATCGTCAGACCGTTGTTGTTTTATCTGGGGATATCCACTACAGCTCAGCCGTTCAGCTGAGCTATCAAGATGCTACCTCTAATCAACAATCGACGTTAGTTCAGCTGGTCTCCAGCGCAATTAAAAACCAGGAGCTGCTGACCCAGGTCCTCCATACCCGTTTAAAGCAGTGGCTGCTACCGGAAAAACCACGTCGCTGGTTTGGCTGGTCTACTCCTCCTGATATGGTGGAGCAATCAAACTACTCTCGGGACCTATCCCATCCTCCCCAGTGGTCCTGTCAGACTCAGTGGCTACAGCGTCACCGCGCCCGGCCCGTGATGGTAGAGACCGATATGTTTTGGCTAAGACAGCCCCAGTCAAGGCAGTGGCTCAAATGGCTACAGTTCTGGCGGGCTCGCTGGTTCCAGGAGGGACGTGAGGCCGTCGGCGTAAACAACATTGCCCTGGTTCATTTTCAAAATGGCACAGACAGCGCTCAATCTGTCACTATTTTGCAGGATAGCTACTGGTTTTCGACCTGGTTGCCAACTCAAATCGTCCGCAGTCGTTTTCAAACCCCTTTGGACTCATAATGGCTAGCCGTAAATACGGAACTGGCTTAAAAAAACTCCTGTAGAGCGAGTTCCGACTTCGCTCTACTCTCAAAATTGGTAGGCAAAAAAAAGGCGGATGGGACATCCGCCTCAACAGTTAATGCTTTAAGTGCGAAATCTAATCTGTAACGCTGTCGATAGCGTCCTTGACATCGTCTTTGACAGTCTGGGCGCCAGGTGAGTCACCAGGGGACTTCATCTTGCCAGTATTAGCAGCTCCCTGCACGCCATTAAGACCTTCAGAGGCTTTTTTCTGGACTTCTTTCATACCGCGAGGCTGACTCTCGGTAACCTGCTTTGACTCCTGGTAGACGTCATCCAATACAGCTGTACCTTCAGAGGGTTCGGCAGATCCTCTTATGCCAAAGGCAAAAGCAGGTGAAACGTTTACAACGAGTACAGTAGCACAGACAAAAGCCACCATGAGTGCTTTAGCAGCACGTACCCAACCAGAAATGCTAGTCAAAACCATAATTTTTCCTCAATTTACTAACTACGTGAACTACTGAAAGTGAGCAGCAGCTTTGTCAAAAGCCTTCTGCAGCTCGCCAAAAGCACTTTCTACTCCGTCCTTCATGGTTTCCCATGCAGCTTCGCTAGACTGCTTTAGCTCTTCTAATTTGAGTCGAGCAGCCGCGCGCCGTTCGGTCATTAGTTTGAGCTGCTCCTGATAGTTAGCTTTTAGCTCAGCACTGGCCTGGTCAGCCTTTGCCTGCATCTTCGCTATCTGAGCGTCTAAAGACTTTAGCCTAGTCTCAATCTCTTCTTGGTAGGCTTTCTTGGTACCCATTTTTATCTCCTTTGCAGAGCAATTATTGTCTCCACGTAACAGAAAAATTCAGTATGCAAGAGCACTCATCAACAAGAATTGGAGCAGTTACAAATTCTGTTTCAGCAGCTCCTCAGCTATGCCCATCAGTCTATTTCACTACCAAAGCAGCTGAATCTATCCCAAGAGAGACTATTCTCGCAGTCGGCTGAGCGAGCTTTATGCCTCAAAGCATATATTGTGGCTGTCTGAGCTTTTGGCCCAATATTTCTTTCCTAGGGTAGATGTATTGGTTTGTCGCACGTGATTTTGTAGAGTGATGATCGCAGGTCAAGGACCTGCAGGAGCTAGCATTCTGAATCCTGAATTTATGAATTCTTTAATTGAAGAAGTAAAAGGCACGCTTATAGCCCTGGTCGGCCAGTCTGTTTCAATACTGCCGGGCTTGCTAATGGCCGTACTTATATTAATAATTACCAGCTTTTTGGCGGGCATTGTTCAACGCGTCGTGCGGCGTTTAGCCAGTAAAGCCTTTGATAGTTTGTCTTTACAAACATTGATGGTTCAAGCAAGTCGCGTCGGCACTTGGGCAATCGGTGTGCTATTGGCCTGTGTGCTAGCCTTTCCCGACCTACGTCTGGGAGATTTGGTGGCCTTACTCGGTCTTAGTTCTGTTGCCATAGGTTTTGCATTTCAAGACATATTTAAAAACTTTTTGGCGGGTATATTGCTGCTTTTGCAAGAGCCATTTTCGATTGGCGATCAGATTATTGTTGATTCGTTTGAAGGAACGGTTGAGGACATTGCCTTACGGGCAACTCAAATGCGTACCTACCAGGGAGAGCGTGTTGTTATTCCCAACTCGGTTGTTTTTACCAGTCCGGTGCAGGTCTTAACGGCTAGACCTCAGCGTCGTACCGATCTAGGCGTCGGGGTTGATTACAATACGCCGCTGCCTAAGGCAATCAGGGTCTTGATGGATGCGTTGAAAACTGTAGACGAGGTACAGGGAACTCCATCTCCTGAAGTGGACATTGTTGAATTTGGTGATAGCTCGATTAATTTAGTGGCTCGCTATTGGACCCATCCTGAGCAAAAGTGCGTTCGTCGGATTCGTACCCAGGTGATGATTGCTGTTAAGCAGGCTTTTGACGAAGCGGATATTGGTATTCCCTACCCAATTCGCACCCTGTACTTTTATAACCAAGATGAGTACAGCGATTTCCAGCCTAAGCGCAGCCATGCTGACAACGGACATGTTGCCGCTAAATCGTAGGCGTTAGCTTGTGGACCGCCAATAGAGATAAACAGACGTGAATTCAATGCGCCGCACTGCCCATTTAATCTTTAATCCTGTTTCGGGTCGAGGAAATGCTCAAGAAGATTTGGCATATTTGCGATCGCACCTGTCTCGGACGTTAGATCTCACCGTCTATGAAACGTCTCCAGACTGCACCGCCCGCAGTCTGACCCAGCAATCGGTAAAGCAAAACGTCGATCTCATCATCGTCTCCGGCGGTGACGGCACGATCAATGCGGCTGCAGAAGCCGTCACATCTTCAGGTATTCCCCTAGCCATTATTCCTCGGGGGACCGCCAATGCCATTGCCACGGCCTTGGATATTCCCAGCAATATTCCAGACGCCTGCGATATTGCCGTCAGTGGCGCCATCCGCACGATCGATACGGCCTCATGTAATGGGCACCCCATGGTTTTGCTAGCCGGTATTGGTCTAGAAGCTGCTGTTGTTGAGCAAGCTTCGCGCGGCTCTAAAGATCGTTTTGGGGCACTGGCCTACATCATGTCGGGGATTCAAAAGCTGAGCGAGCTAGATTCTTTTGAGGCCACCATCGAAACCGATGACAAGATAATCTCCGTCAGCGCCAGCGCTGTTACTGTGGCCAATGTTGCTCCCTCTACTTCTGTTCTAGCCCAGGGACCGGCAGAAATTATCGCCGATGACGGGCTGCTGGATATAACTATTGTGGCCTCAGACGGTATTGGGGATACGCTGGCCGCATCCTACGAACTCTTTCGCTCTGCCGTTAGCAATCAGGCGGCCGCACGGGACGACATCGGCTACATCCGCAGCAAACGCGTGCAAATCACGACCGAACCGCCCCAAAAGGTGGTTCTAGACGGCGAAATGGTGGGTACGACGCCCCTAGACATCAAATGCATCCCCAGCAGTTTGAATTTAGTGGTCTCCCAAGAGCCTGTACAGACAAAAGACGAGGACCTGAGCGGACTGCCTAACCTCACCATTGAGCCCAAAGAATAGCCTCAACGCTCTGCGAGCTTAGAATCACCACACCGTTTGCCAATAAAACTGTTCCAACGATTGACAGCGCCAACAGTGCTTAACCAGCGAATATTCCTCTGGGAAGATTCGCATAGCCGTAATTTCGGGAATAATATCATTACAACATCATAAAGAAATGTTGCAATTGTTGATTTAGGCGATGCATCAATATACGGCCACTCGACAGGTTCTTGTGTTTGAAGCCATTCCAACGATCAGCAGTGCCGAACTGTTTAAAGGGGTTGCTCCCGCTACAGTCATTCCATTTTTCTGCACCTAACCGACAATCATGAAAAGCCCCAAGTCACTGTCCACCGACTATGTCAAAACCTACTTAAAAGAAATCGGTCGGGTTCCCCTGCTCACCCATGAAGAAGAAATCACCCTGGGTAAAGCGGTGCAAAAGCTGGTCCATCTAGAAGATCTAAAAAGCACGCTAGCCGAAGAGTTGGGTAGAGCACCCAGTGATGACGAATGGGCCACCGCCTCAGGACTAACCCGTGACGAGCTGCACAACGATGTTCGCCAGGGACAGGCCGCTAAGACTAAGATGACGGAAGCCAACCTACGTTTGGTGGTTTCCATCGCTAAGAAATACCTGAACCGCAATGTTGAATTTCTAGATCTGATTCAAGAGGGAACCATCGGTTTGCAGAGGGGAGTAGAAAAGTTTGAACCGGAGAAGGGATATCGGTTTTCTACCTATGCCTACTGGTGGATTCGTCAGGCTATCACGCGGGGTATTGCCGAAAAGAGTCGCACCATTCGCTTGCCTATCCACATTAGCGAGAAGCTCAACAAAATTAAGAAAGCTCAGCGTCAGCTTTCACAGAAGCTGGGACGGGCCGCTACCTATCAAGAGATTTCGGATACGATCGACATCGAAGTAGAGAAAGTGCGTAAGTATCTTTCTCAGGCGCGGACGCCGCTGTCTATTGACCTGCGCGTTGGTGACAACCAGGATACGGAACTCGGTGCCCTGATTGAAGACGACGGTCAGACCCCAGAGGAATATACGGCTCAGATATCGCTGCGGGACGACATCCGCAAGCTCATGATGTCTTTAACCCAGCAGCAGCAGGAAGTTTTAACTCTACGGTTTGGTTTAAAGGACGGCAATCCGCTGACCCTGGCAAAAATCGGAGCTGCCATGGGTATTAGTCGTGAGCGCGTCCGTCAGATTGAGCGGGATGCCCTTAAGCAGATGCGTCAGCGGCGCGGTTCTATCAGGGCATACCTCACAGCCAGCTGAGCCAGTTTTCAGAATCGTTTTTTTACACGGACTATACAGTGTGCAGACAAGTAGGACTACGGCGATCGCCGTAGTCCTTTCTTTTAGCGCTCCGGCCCTGGGGGAGCTAGACCGACTTCATACACAAATAGGGCTGACGATAGGTCATTAAAAACTGTTCAATCAGTCTTAGGGCGCGATCGCAGCCATGACGGGCCTTGGCCGAAAGATCGGTCTGCACATTACAAGATTCGATCGGAATCTGCACCAGCCAGGCTTGGGGATGACGCTGATAGAGCCGCTGAGTAAGATTTAACAGCGCCAGAGGACTATAGCTGTGGGCCGCAAATGCCATCGACGAAAGCTGTTGATTAGACGTCACAATCGGATCGATCTGCACCGTCCGAATACTGTCGTGACCGCAGGCATCGACAAACATGACATAGTTGGTCTTAACCAGTTCATCCGTTAGCCCTGGGGTCAGCTGCTCGACGGCGAATGATTTAACAGTGGGTAGTTTCCAATCCGCAACAGTCGTCGCTACCCAAGGCCCCACGGCGGAGTCTCCACACCGCTTGTCACCGTAGCCAATAATTAAAAAATCGTAGTCAAGCGCAGGTGATGTTTGATTACCTACTTTGGGTGATGTCTGGGTCAATGGCATCATAGGACGGCTCTCTCTAAGCTCTGCTTTGCTCTAAGCTACCCAAACGATATGAGGATTTTATGAGAGTAGTGATAACACTTGTTAAGCAGCTGACGGAATGTGTGTACCTACTTTTCGAACACAGCTGACTCTATCTGCAGGTAGTTCGACAGCCAATAGACACTCAGGTAAAAAGGCCCCGTATCTAATAATGCCGCCACCAGCTTAAAGCTATAGCCATAGGCAATAAACAAGAACAGCTGCGGCCACAGCTCCTGAGCCGGATCAATCGGCAAAACACCGGCAAAAAAGTGAGTAATCAATACCACGGCTGAGGTGTCCACCAGCTGACTCACTAATGTTGAGCCATTGTTACGTAACCATAAATATTTACCCTGGGTGAGCTCTTTCCAAAAGTGAAACAGCTGTACATCTACAAACTGGGCCGTCAAATAGGCCACCATCGAAGCCGTGACTGCGCCAAATGTCAGATTGCGAATTTCAAAAAACACAGGCAGCCGACCAGCGGCGTCCCTAACCAGCTCTCCCGTGGCCGGGTCCACCGCTTCAAACCCTGGCAGTACTCCCCCGAGCCAGACAATAAAAACCACCCACATATTTAACAATAGGCCCACCCAAACTACCTGATTGGCCCGCTGACGCCCGTACAGTTCCGAGATCAAATCAGTACATAAAAACGTTAGCGGATAGGGCAGGGCACCCACCGCCACCGTTACGGCAAAATCATTCCAGGTAAACACATTTACAAACCGGCTAATCCCCAGAATGTTTAACATGCCTAACGTGCCGAGAAACAATCCTGCCAGGATTAAAAATACAACGGCCCGACGCTCTCGGATATAGTCGGGAATAGGAGTAACAACAGCCTCAGGGAGCGCATCTTTGACGTTAGCTGTCATAATTTCTAGCCAATACGACGCTGCCCAAATTACTCACAAGGCTCACAGGGAGCGCCCATAACAATGCTTTGCTCAGATTCATTGGAACTTCTACAATCTGTAGTCAATGCTCTCTGTTATATAGCCGATAGGTCATTTTGACAGCATCAGACCTAAGGACGTGTCATTTCTTATGACGCTTTTTAGCACTAATAAACTAGCGATGCCCTCCAGATGGGCAGCAGACGACTAGAATTGATAATGCTATTCTGCGGGCTGCCGAAAGTAAGCCAGCGCAGATGTATCTATATAGAGTCTAATTAAAAAGGGGAAACCAAACGTGGAGTCTCGATACAATCCAGCAGACATCGAGAAAAAGTGGCAGCAGCAGTGGGTAAACCAGGGGCTAGACCAGACTCCTGTGCCCGGGCAAAAAAAATTCTATGCCCTATCCATGTTCCCTTATCCCTCTGGCAATCTGCACATGGGGCATGTCCGCAACTACACCATTACCGATGTGATTGCCCGGGTACGTCGGATGCAGGGATACCACGTGCTGCATCCCATGGGCTGGGACGCCTTTGGTTTACCGGCAGAAAATGCGGCTATTGACCGAGGTATCCCCCCCGCCAAATGGACCTACCAAAACATTGGCCAGATGCGTGAGCAGCTTCAAGAGCTTGGGCTTTCCTATGACTGGGGTCGCGAAGTTGCTACCTGCTCTCCTGACTACTACCGCTGGACCCAGTGGATCTTTTTGCAGTTTTACGAAGCGGGACTGGCCTATCAAAAAGAAGCCGCTGTTAATTGGGACCCCATCGACCAGACTGTACTGGCCAATGAGCAGGTAGACAGCGACGGTCGTTCCTGGCGTTCAGGCGCCAAGGTAGAGCGCAAGCTGCTGCGTCAGTGGTTTCTCAAAATTACTGACTATGCCGACCAGCTGTTGGCGGATTTGGATACCCTAGATGGCTGGCCAGAGCGCGTCAAGACCATGCAGGCCAACTGGATTGGTCAGTCTACCGGGGCCCATGTGAGCTTTACCACTGAAGCCGGGGACGAGATTAAAATCTACACCACGCGTCCAGATACCCTCTGGGGGGCATCCTTTATGGTGCTCTCACCGGAGCATCCGCTGGTGGAAAAACTGACTACGGCCGATCAGGCCGACGCTATCAGGGGCTATCAAGAGACGGCGGCGGGTATGAGCGAAATGGACCGCACCGCCGAAAATCGTGAAAAGACCGGGGTGTGGACCGGCAGCTATGCCATCAATCCAGTCAACGGTGAGAAAATTCCGATTTGGATTGCTGACTATGTGCTGATGGACTATGGCACAGGGGCGATTATGGCGGTACCAGCCCATGACCAGCGCGACTTTGAGTTTGCCCGTAAGTTTGACCTGCCCATTCATGTGGTGGTGCAGCCCGAAGGCGAGACCTTAGACGCGGCTGCGATGGAGGACGCCTATCCCCACGATGGCGTTATGGTTAATTCAGGACCTCTCGATGGGATTGCCTCTGGTAAAGGTGACGGGCAGAGTGTGCCTGCGGCGATCCAATGGCTAGAGGACAACAGTAAAGGGGAAGGGACGACCAACTACCGTCTGCGGGACTGGTTAATTTCTCGCCAGCGCTACTGGGGCGTGCCCATTCCGATGATCTACTGCGACAGCTGTGGCACGGTGCCGGTGCCCAGCGACCAGCTACCAGTAGTCCTCCCTGAAGATGTGGAGTTTAGCGCTCGCGGCGGCTCTCCTCTAGCGAAGATGACCGACTGGATTAACTGCCAGTGCCCCAGCTGTGGCTCAAAGGCGACGCGGGAAACCGATACGATGGATACCTTTATCGATTCATCGTGGTACTTTTTGCGCTACGCCGATGCTGACAATGAAACCTTGCCCTTTAGCCAGGATAAGGCCGATAGCTGGCTGGCGGTAGACCAGTATGTGGGCGGGATTGAGCATGCGATTTTGCACCTGCTCTATTCGCGATTTTTTACAAAGGTATTGCGCGATCGCAACCTCATCTCCATCGATGAACCCTTCCAGCGGCTGCTAACCCAGGGCATGGTCCAGGCCGTCACCTACAAAAACCCCACCACCGGGCAGTACATTGCTCCCAATGATATTGTCGATCTGAACGATCCCAAAGATCCTGAAACTGGCGATCCGCTCCAGGTATTTTACGAAAAGATGTCCAAGTCAAAATACAACGGTGTCGAACCTCGGGTGGTGCTAGGTAAATATGGAGCCGATACCGCCCGTATGTTTATCCTATTTAAGGCTCCTCCCGAAAAGGATCTTGAATGGGACGATGCCGATGTCGAAGGACAGTTTAGATTCCTAAACCGTGCGCGGCTTTAGGTCACCGGCTTTGCGGCTGCCCAGGGACATAAAGAGAAAATTACCGAGATTGACCAAAGCAGTCTGAGCAAGGCCGACAAAGACCTGCGCCGCGCCATTCACACCGCCATCAAAGAAGTCTCAGAAGACGTCGAAGAAGGCTATCAGTTTAATACGGCCGTCTCCGAACTCATGAAGCTAAGCAACGCCCTCAAAGACGCCAAACAACAAGACAGCGACGTCTATGCCGAGGGCATCCAGACCCTGGTGTTCCTGCTCGCGCCCTTTGCCCCCCATATTGCCGAAGAACTCTGGCAGCAGCTGGGCTTTAGCGAATCGGTGCATCGACAAAGCTGGCCTGTATTTGAAGCGAATGCTCTGGTCGCCGATGAAATCACCCTGGTCATCCAAATCAAGGGCAAAACCCGAGGTACCATTACGGTCCCCGCTAGCGCTAGCAAAGATGAGCTAGAGCAGTATGCCCGTGACTCGGATATTGCCAAGAAATATCTAGAGGGTAAAGAGATTAAAAAGGTGATCGTCGTTCCTGGCAAACTGGTCAACTTTGTAGCGGTTTAGATTCTGCTAGCGCACGTCGTTATTAGCTCAGCAAAACGCTCGGGTGTGATTAGGTGCATTTACCTAATTGTGGTTATGATGCCTATGCAACACCTTTTCCCCTTTACTCGGAGCGTTCTAACCTATGGCTGCTGACTATATTGCTGATGAAGCCGCCCTCGATGAGTTAATCGCGAGTCAGCCCTTAGTTGTTATGGACTGCACAGCATCCTGGTGTGGCCCCTGTAAGCTGGTAGCACCGCTGATGGACCAGCTCGCCGAAGAGTATGGCGATCGCGTGAGCGTAGTTAAGCTCGATATTGATGCTAACAAGTCTGTAGCTCGGCGCTTTAGCATCAAAAGTATCCCCGCCGTTCTGTTTTTTAAGCAAGGCGAGCAGGTTGACACCGTCATTGGTGCAAAACCCTACGGCGAGTTTAGCGCTGCCCTAGAAAAGCACCTGTAGCCCCTGTTGGCTGCCGCAGTATGTTGCCATAGAGTTTGGCGAACGGCGTAATCTGCACAAAAACTTGCTAATTCAGCTAAAAATCCGTCAATACGCCCAAATCTTGCGCTGCAGAATGTATCGCTGAGTAAATTAAAATTACCAAAAAAAATATCAGTCCATCAGATTCATAGGTCTTTGGTATAAAGGGCTACAGTAAACGCCCTCGGAAACCCCTCTTCTGACAGAATCAGGAATTCCTCGGCCTAACTTCCGGCAAGTCGGAGTAACGATCTATGAACTTAACAAAACGGTGTATCGCCGAGGCCATCGGCACAATGTGGTTAGTCCTTGGCGGCTGTGGCAGCGCGGTACTAGCGGCTACCTTTACGGCTGGCGGTGTCAATATCAGCACAGATACCTCATATCCATTGGGGATTGGCCTGGTGGGTGTTTCTTTGGCATTTGGTTTGACGGTCATGACCATGGCCTATGCCATCGGTCACATTTCAGGATGTCATCTCAACCCGGCTGTTTCATTTGGTCTCTGGGCCTGCAAACGTTTTCCTAGCTCAGAACTATTGCCCTATATTGTTGCCCAGGTGATTGGAGCGATTGTCGGAGCGGGTGTTGTCTTTATGATTGCCAGCGGACAGGCCGGTTTTGAGCTGGCTGGGTCCAACCCGCTAGCCACAAATGGCTTTGGCGATCATTCCCCCGGTGGCTATCCACTGCTTTCTTGCTTAGTGACTGAAGTCATCATGACCTTTATGTTTTTGATGATTATCCTCGGCGCTACTGATAGCAGAGCTCCCCAAGGATTTGCCCCCATAGCCATTGGTCTAGGACTGACCCTGATTCATTTAATCAGCATTCCAGTCACCAATACCTCTGTTAATCCTGCTCGTAGCCTGGGTCCCGCTCTTTTTGCCGGTGGCGCCCTGCTCTCCCAGGTCTGGCTGTTTTGGGTAGCTCCCATTCTAGGAGCCTTGTTGGCCGGTTTTGTCTACAACTATGTCTTTGAGCCTAGCCGTGACGCCGTTCGCGAACCTGGGTAATTCAGCCATTGTCCTAGACAAACCTCAGCTATATAGCGTAAACACTCCCTGATTGGGCACATTAGACTAGAAACATCTCCGCTAGAGAACGAGTCTACCGAGGCATTTTTCTATCGTTAGGCATCGGACTGGTTGGTGATTCCCTAGTAGTAAACCGATACAAATAGTACGTTTAGTACATTTCAAGATAACTCCTGACACGCCTTGAGCCTGTTGGGAGTTTTTTCATTGAAAATACTGAGCCCTGCTGATGTTGAAGATGGTCTGGAGACGCTGCGGTTTATTGCCTAAATCAGCGATCGCATCGTACGTAATTTGAGCATTTTCTGCTCGCTTTAGAGAGGCGCATTAGTCCGCAAAAAAGCGTGTATCCCCCGGTCGAGCTGGGTAGACTAAAGGGCGTAACATAAAAGTTGCCCTCGTAGCTAAAATTACGGGTGGCCTATCTTGAACGCTGAGTCACTAATTCCGTATACCCACGTAGCTTTCGCTTAACTTTATCGATTTTTTAACAAACGCAGAGAGTATCAAAGAAAGTACCTCCACTCTATTTTTTGTGACATTGCTGCTCACTCGTAGGTCTACTATATGACTACACTTACCCTGAAAAAGTCCATGCGGCCCGATCTTCTAAGTGATCTATTTCCACTATTTAATGCCGCAAATCCTGATACCTTAACCAGTCTGCTATCTGCAGCTAACGAACTTGTCTATCCAGCCGGTCGCACTGTCCTCATGGAGGACTCCTGGGGAAATGCAATTTATCTGATTGTGGCTGGGTGGATTAAGGTGCGACACGATACCGGCAACGGCTACGTGACGCTAGCCGTCTTAGGCAAGGGTGATTTTTTTGGTGAAATGGCCATCCTTGACGAATCTCCCCGCTCCACCGATGTCGTGGCCCTATCCCCGGTTAAGCTTCTCAGTATTCCGGCTCAGCACTTTATCGATACCCTGTTTCAAGACCACCATTTGCATCATCGGATGCTACAGATGATGGTGCAGCGGCTACGCCACACCAATAGCCATTTTCAGCTTCGTCGTAAACCCTCGGCGGTGAAGCTAGCTCATACCCTCATGACCCTGGCCAATACCTATGGAGACAATCAAGATACGATTCCAGAAATTGTTAATTTAGCGATAGAGGATCTAGCGGCCGTTGCTGATATCCCTAAGGACGATGCCGCTAAGATTATGGAAAAACTACAGGAAAAAGACTGGATTGTTATTAGTCACAACGGTCAAACCATGCAGCTAAAAGGCTTTAACCACCTGACCCAGCTGGCGCAGAAGTAAGCAGTCTGATGCGGCTAATGCTTTTAAGGACTGATGAGATAGGGCAAAATCGGCTGCTCTATTCCAGCTATTCATGATGGTCGTAAATACTCTAGTTACAAATTATTGCTACATCTTGAAAAAAAGCTTGTTCTCCAGCGAAGGTTTTAGCAGTTAGACAGATACTTAGAGGGCTGTACCACAGGGAATTTTCATGGGTACCCAACTGCCTCCTTCCATTACCCCGCGTCAGATGAACCTCCTACGCATTGTGCTAGCACTGGCGTGGGCCGATGGCAGCCTTGCCAAAGAGGAAGCTGATGTCATGCTGACCAACTTTAGTCAGGTGTTTTCCACGACACCTGCAGGCCAAGAAGCGGTCAAGCAAGAGCTGCAAAGCTATTTGGTACAGGATGTGCCCTTAGCGGAAGTTGTCCCTAAACTGACGACCCAAGCAGAGAAGGAATTCGTGCTGCGTTTAGGCTACGAAGTTATTAGCGCCAGCGCTCGTACGCCCGATGAGGACCCGATCAACCCCGATGAGCAGGCTACCTACCAAACCCTCGTCGAACTCCTGAATCTGCCCACCGCTACTGTTGAGCGCATTGAGCAGTCTGCACAAGCAGCGTTGGGCCAATCTCGGGCTGAGGGCAACAATGTGGTGGATTTGCTCTCGTATCAGCTTCGAGAGCATCTAAGTGTTTAATAAAAACGGGTGCCGATTTTCGAGATAGCTTGTTCTGTAAGGGATCGTCACTGCGGCTACAGATCGGCCCGTCAGCAATCGCCGGTTTAGGCACTCATGGTAAGCATCCGCTGAATCGGGACAAGGGCCCGCTGCCGAATATCTTCGGGCAGCGTTATTTGGGGTGTCCGGTTTTTCATGGACAGGTAGAGCTTTTCCAGGGTGTTTAATCGCATGTGAGGGCACTCGTTACACTGGCAGTTGGCATCCGGTGGAGCCGGGATAAAGAGCTTATGGGGAACCTGCTTTTCCATTTGGTGGATAATGCCGGATTCTGTAACGACGATAAATTGCTCAGTGTCGCTGCTGTCTACGTAGTTCAGTAGCGCCGTTGTCGAGCCGATAAAGCTAGCGTGACGTAGAATAGCCTCTTCGCATTCAGGGTGGGCCACAATCTCGGCATGGGGGTGCTCCATTTTGAGCTGCAACATCTTCTTTTCTGAAAAGGTTTCATGCACGATACAGCTGCCCTGCCATAGCACCAGATCCCGTCCCGTCTGAGCTGCGACATAGCGTCCCAGGTTGCGATCGGGGGCAAAGATAATTGGCTGCTCCGGTGGGATCTGATTGACCAGCTTGACCGCATTGGAGCTGGTACAAATAATATCGCTCATGGCCTTGATTTCAGCGGTGCAGTTGATATAAGACACCACAATATGGTCTGGATGCGCTGCTTTGAACCGGGCAAACTCGGTGGGCGGGCAGCTATCTGCCAGGGAACAGCCCGCATCGAGATCGGGCAGCAGCACCAGTTTATCGGGATTTAAGATTTTGGCGGTCTCGGCCATAAAATGCACGCCGGCAAACACAATCACCTCTGCATCGGTGGCCGCTGCCCGCTGAGACAGCCCCAATGAGTCACCGATGTAATCGGCAATATCTTGAATGTCGGGCTCCTGATAATAGTGGGCCAGCACAACAGCATTTAGCTCTTTTTTTAAGGTCTCAATGGCACTAAAAAGGTCTTTAGGTAGAGCCGGTGCAGAAGCAGTGGTGAACATAGAACTAAATGACTTTTATGGTTGTAGGCTTATTTTTGACTGATTCGATTATAGTTATTTTAACCATAATTGTCGGCTGATGGTGATTGAGACTAGCTAGAGCTACAGGACGATGTCGAATTTCTGGCAAATGGCGGTGACGGCATCTACCCAACCCTGAGGTGCAGAGGAAGGTGCGATCGCAAAGCCGCGATCGCAAAGCTGAGGATGAGGGCCGTCAACACCCGGCAGCACAATGGCATGATCGACATTTTCCAGCATGTCCAAATCGTTGGGGCTATTGCCTAACCCAACGGTCACAATCGTTTCACCGGCAGGCAGAATGCTTTGATACAGCGCTACTAGCCGTTTAACCGCGTTACCTTTTCCGGCCTCTGGACCAATTAAGTGAGAGAAGCGATCGCCCACCACCACCTTGAATCCCACCGCCTCAACCGCTTCTACAATTTGTTCGGCAGTGACCGCTTTGGGGGTAATAAACGGCTCACTAAATTCCCGCGCCTTGGCTTCTTGAGCATCTTTAGCCGATAGCCCGGTATACTTTTCCAGTCGCGCAATGGTCATATCGCCAAACCCCAACAGAGAATGGCGCAGCTCATTGGCAATCACCCGCAGCCCGGCTCTCGCCTGCACATAGGGACATCCCAAATCCACCACATAGAAATCACCTTCCTGCTCACCGGGCGGTTGATCAAAGGGATTATGATTGACTTCAATAAAAATACCGCTGCCATTCTCAGTAACAAACGGATCGCTTAGACCCACATCCTGACGTAAAGTGGTGACTTCGGCCCGAGTCTTGCTGGTAACCGGCACTACTGGAATCTTGAGCGATTTTAGCTGCTGAATAACCGGCACAGCGCCACCATAGTCGTAGGTCTCGCCATTGAGCAAGGTGCCGTCGAGGTCGGTAAAAATAATTAGCTGGGTCATAGCAAATGCGCCTAGAACCGATCACAACATGTTTAGACTAGACAATGATATGACGCCGATTGGGGCAAATAAAACTGACGCTAGGCCCGCTCAGACAATGACCATTGCCATAGTGGGAGATGTCCACGGGCAGTGGGGCCGTCGCGATACTCAGGCATTAGAGGCATTAGGGGTGGACCTGGCCTTATTTGTTGGAGATTTTGGTAATGAGGCCGTCCCCATTGTGCAACAAATAGCCGCTGTGGCTGTACCCAAGGCGGTTATTCTCGGCAATCACGATGCTTGGTATACCGCTAGTAAAAACAAACGTAAAAAATGTCCCTACGATCCTACTAAAGAGGATCGTCTGCAGCGGCAGCTAGATGTCCTAGGAGACTGCCATGTTGGGTTTAGCAAGCTAGAGATTCCTCGGCATAACGCTACCGTCATTGGCACCCGCCCCTACAGCTGGGGCGGCTCCAAGTGGCGGCACAGCCAGTTTTATAGAGACCGCTGCCAGGTAACTAGCTTTGCGCAATCAACGGCCAAAATTTGCAAATCGATAGACATGGCAAACCATCGCACCCTGATTTTTTTAGGGCATAACGGTCCGACAGGTCTGGGCGACCAGGTACACAGCATCTGCGGTCGGGACTGGAAACGCAGCGGCGGTGACTATGGCGATGTGGATTTTGCAGATGCGATCGCCCATGCCCGCAGTACCAATCATCAGGTTCCCCTAGCGGTCTTTGGCCACATGCACCACGAACTCAAACATGACAAAACTCGCTTACGAGACCGAGTTGTCGTCGATGATCAGGGTACGGTCTACGTCAATGGGGCCAACGTTCCTCGCGTTCTAGAAACCGACAGCGGCTGGCAATGCAGCTTTACTCTAGTAACCTTAGCCGAGGGTAAGGTACAAACCGTGCGACTAATCTGGGTAGACGCTGCAGCTGCCCTTCTATCCGGAGAGTTTCTCTATTCACAAGATAGAAAAACTCAACACATCCCTAGACGCGTGGATGAATTTGGGCTAGCATAGCTCATGCTTCTGGCAATCGCTGGTAGGCATGGAGAGGTGGCAGAGTGGTCGAATGCGCTCGACTTGAAATCGAGTGAGCCGCAAGGTTCCGAGGGTTCGAATCCCTCCCTCTCCGTTAGTTGTTTCAGGCGTTACATAGGTTTTGAGGCCATCGACTGCAAAATAGATAATGCAGTTTTTTATGGCAGAAAAGCCTTATTTATTTCAAAAAATAGTTCAGTTTTAGATCGGTATTTCAACGGTATTTACTGTGCCAGTTTGGGATGCTGAATTTTGATCCACTTAGGGATGGGTTATCGGGTGGATCGAAGACGGATTAAAATTTTTATCCATCTTCTAAAGCCTCTAACCTATTAGATTAGAGCGCTTCGAGCGAACTACCTTTACCCATTGGAGAGCCTGCCGAACAAACCTCTGACAGAGGAAATGTTGCGATCGCATATCCTAAAGCGAAGTAAGCCCAACACATGGGCTCGAAAGAATGATGTGTTGGTATTTACTGTCTTACGATAGAATGCTTGCCACCTATGGTTTAAGACCCCATGAGGTTTTTGGAATTGTTGATTGAAAAAATATTGTTAAGGGAAAGGAGAAAAATTACTATCCGCAATGGCCCTAAAACAGACTAAAGAGATGTCTGGCCACTGCTGGATCGGTGGTGTCATCAGTTCAATTTAAAGACTGTTGTTATGCCCAACATCAGAATTAGCAGTGAGGGGGACAATCAACCGCTAGGGCGAAGGATATCAGCTACCTTGCGTGGCCACCCCATAAACCTGATGTTTTGTGTCATGCCTGGGCAATACAGTTTGTCGGCCTCCTTAACAATACTGTGGCCTGGGTGAAAACATCAGGCCTATCCGCTCACTAATGCTATTCATTTGCCTAGAGTGGTGTCCAATAAATCGTTATGCCAAATAATTATTGATACGCCGTCATTGCTGAAGAAAAAACGTGTATTTGCTGGCAAAATTCACAGGGCTGCTAAGAAAGGACTACTGTTCAAGCTTTTCAAACGTTGCCGATGGCAAACTGCTTCAAAACTGATTCCGTGACTAACGCATGAATACGATCAACCATTCTCAAATTGCTAATTTTCTCTGGTCGATCGCAGAGTTGCTGCGGGGTGATTTTAAGCAGTCTCAGTATGGCCGAATCATTCTGCCGTTTACTCTGCTGCGACGGTTGGAGTGCGTGATGGAGCCCACTAAGCAATCGGTACTGAATGCGGCTAAGAAGCATCAGGATAAGCCCGACCTGGTGCGGGAAAAGCTACTGCTGCGGGCGGCAAAACAGCAATTTTATAATGCCTCGCTTCTGACCCTGGGCACTCTATCAGACACCCAGACGGCAGATGACCTGATGAGCTATGTGCAGTCCTTTAGCAGCGATGCGCGGGAAATTTTTGAGCACTTCCGGTTTGAGGAGTTTGTGCAGCAGCTAGAGGCTAGCAATCTGCCTATCAGGTAGTGCAGCGGTTTGCTGCCACTGACCTCAGCCCCCAGCCTATCCCAAACTTTGGCATGGGCCTGATCTTTGAAGAGCTGATTCGTAAATTTGCTGAGAGTTCTAACGAAACGGCAGGGGAACACTTCACCCCTCGCGATATCGTACGCCTGACCACGTCACTGATAATGACGGGACAGGATGACAAGCTTAAGCCCAATAGCATCGTTACTATTTACGACCCTACGGCGGGCACGGGGGGATTTCTCTCGGAAGGGGATGAGTACATCCAGGAAATCAGCGAGAAGGTAACGGTGTCGTTGCACGGGCAGGAGTTGAACCCGGAGTCCTATGCCATTTGCAAGGCGGACATGCTGATCAAGGGGCAGACAGTGAACAATATCAAACTGGGCAATACTCTCTCGGATGACCAGCTCATTGGCGATCACTTTGACTTTATGCTGAGCAATCCGCCCTTTGGGGTGGAGTGGAAAAAGGTGAAAAAGCAGGTGACCGATGAGCATCAGCTGCGGGGTTTTGATGGGCGTTTTGGGCCTGGATTGCCCCGTGTGTCGGATGGATCGCTGTTGTTTTTGCTGCATCTGGTGAGCAAGATGCGGAATCCGGGCGGCTCGCGTATTGGCATTATTCTCAATGGGTTGCCGTTGTTTACAGGTGGGGCAGGCAGTGGGGAATCGGAAATTCGTCGATACCTACTGCAGAACGACCTGGTGGAGGCCATCGTCGCGCTGCCGACGGATATGTTTTACAACACGGGCATTGCCACCTATGTGTGGATTCTGTCGAACCATAAGCCGAAACCACGCCAGGGGAAGGTGGAGCTGATTAATGGTACTGAGCATTTCAGCAAGATGCGGAAGTCGTTGGGGAGTAAGCGGCAGTATTTGAACGAGGAGCAAATTGAGGACCTGGTGCGGATCTATGGGCGATTTGAGGAAACGGCTAAGAGCAAGATCTTTCCAATAGAGGCGTTTGGTTATCGACGCATTACTATTGAACGTCCTTTGCAGCTGGCGTTTCAGGTGACGGAAGAGCGGGTGAAGGCAGCTCTGGCGGAAAAGCAGATTCAAAAACTGGATGGGGAGGAGCAGAGCCGCCTGATTACGGCGCTGAATGGGATGGATGGGGAAACGGTTTATCTTAATCGGGGCAAGTTTACGAAGGCACTGAAGGCGGCGCTGAAGGCCCAGGATGTGGAGCTTAAGGCACCGCAGCTGAAAGCACTTTTAAATAACCTGGGTGAGCGTAATCCTGAGGCGGATATCTGCCAGAGCAAGGGTGAGCCGGAGCCGGATACGGGGTTGCGGGACTATGAAAATGTGCCCCTAGGTGAGTCAATCTACGACTACTTTGAGCGGGAGGTAAAGCCTCATGTGCCGGATGCCTGGATTGATGAAGGCAAGTGCGATGAGCTGGATGGGGCAGTAGGGATTGTCGGGTTTGAGATTCCGTTTAATCGGCATTTTTATGTGTTTGAGCCACCGTGACCGTTGGAGGAGATTGACCGTGATCTAAAGGCGTGTACGGATCGAATTAAGCAGATGATTGAGGAGCTGTCGGCATGACGGACCAGCCAGCACAAAGGGTGAGTTAGCATAAAGTTGAATTTAGCCATGGGGTATACCGATGACTACATTGCTAGAAATTGCTGCTGCAATTCAGGAACTGCCGGAAGGAGATGTCCGAGAACTTTCAACGTGGTTGCAGAATTATCTAGATGAACGGTGGGATCGGCAACTTGAAAGTGATGTGGCAGCAGGTAGATTAGACCAGTTGATTGCCAATGCAGAGGCGGATATTGTGGCTGATAATGTGAGGGAAATGAATGAAGTCCTTCGCGACGACTGATTTTTGGAAAGCCTATGCCAGGTTAACTCCAGAGTTAAAAGAGCAAGCCCAAAAGGCGTATCGGTTATGGCAGGACAACCCCCTACACCCTTCTCTACATTTCAAAAAAGTAGGTAAAAATTTGTGGTCTGCAAGAATAACCGGTGGCTATCGCGCGTTGGCATTAAAAAAGGGTGACGATTATTACTGGATTTGGATCGGCAACCATGACGCATACGAGGCATTACTAAGGTGACACGAGATACCCTTCCATGAATACTCAGTTGGCCAATTCGTTAGCAGAAGCCGTTACGGCGTTATCCCTGGAAGATTTCCAGGCATTTCAGGCTGCCCTGCTGGCTCAAATGGTGAAAAAAACGCCGGGTGTGGCTGGGGGCCATGCCTGTGTTCGCAACACGCGAATTGCTGTGTGGACGCTGATTTCTTTGGCTCAGCAAGGGGGGGATGATGGGGAGCTGGTCAAAAACTTTCCTGGGTTGACGCCCTTTGATCTTTTAGTCGTGCAGGTCTATTACTAGGCCCATCAGGCAGAAATAGATGGCCTCATCGCCTCTCACCACAGCGAGGATGCCTGGGATGCGCTTTAGGTTCTATGCCAATGAAAATTGGACTGCTGATTGTTACTCTAAAGCCAAAACGATGAACAAGTCCACCGTCAAACTCTATGACCGCATCTCCTTGAATCGTGACTTTCCTGAATACAATCTCAAACAAGGCGATGTTGCTACTTTTATCGATACGATTCCCGATCCTGAGGGGGTTGAGGAGGGCTATATCCTGGAAGTCTTTAATGCTCTGGGCGAATCGATTGACGTTGTGACTGTACCTAAGGCTGCTGTTGAGCCACTACATCCTAATGAAATTCTTTCTGTGCGTAGCTTGGTTCAGGTTTGATTTTGGCAGAACTCAATTTAGCAATGGCCAAAACCGGCGCTTTGCAGGAAATCGGTGGTGTTGAGTTGCCGGAAATGCCTAGAGAGGCGATTAGAAACACACTCGTTTTCTAGCCTGTGATGTTTGTTCTAGATGCCAATGGCGACGCTGTATGAGTTTTATGTGTTGCATGTGGGAGGAGCGGGGGAATGAGCTTTCCGAGGTATGAGGCGTATAAGGATTCTGGGGTGGAATGGTTGGGAGAAGTGCCCGAGCATTGGCGCGTTTCAAAATTAAAGTTTCTGACTAAACAGATTGTTGATGGTGCTCATTTCACTCCTACATACATTGATAATGGAATTCCGTTTCTGAGAGTCACAGATATACAGAATGCCTCTTTGGACACAGATGAATTCAAATTCATTCCTAAAAATGAGCATGAAGAGTTAATTAAAAGATGTAAACCGGAAAAGGGAGACTTATTACTGTCTAAGAATGGCACGATTGGGATTCCAAGGCTCATTGATTGGGATTGGGAATTCAGTATCTTTGTTAGCTTGTGCTTAATTAAATTTGTTACTGCCCTTGATGCTCGTTATGCCTATTTCTTTTTTCTATCGCATCAAATCAAGGAACAAATAAATTCTCAGATTAAACAGAGTACTGTTATCAACCTTCATCTAGATAAGATTGAGAATTTTATCTTTCCTTTGCCTTTCCTTGAAGAACAAGCCCAAATTGCTCATTTTCTCGATCATGAGACTGCTCGCATTGACGCCTTGATAGCGGAGCAGGAGCGGCTGATCGAGCTGCTGAAGGAAAAGCGGCAGGCGGTGATTTCCCATGCGGTCACCAAGGGCCTCGACCCCACCGCCCCCATGAGAGACTCCGGCGTCGAGTGGCTCGGCGAAGTGCCTGAGCATTGGAGAGTATGTCGCGTCAAAAACGTAGCTTCCTTTATAACCTCTGGGCCTCGAGGATGGTCTGACTACATAGATGACTCTGCAACAGATATTTTTTTGCAAAGTGGAGATCTTGATGATCAATTAAACGTGAATTTCAAAAATGCTAAGCGTATTAGTTCACCCGAAGGTGCTGAAGGTGTACGAACACGTATTTACGATGGCGATGTTTTGGTCTGCATAACAGGAGCAAACACAGGGCGAGTAGCTGTTATTAATTCAGTAGATGAAACAGCCTATATTAATCAGCATCTTGGACTAATCAGACCAATTGCTTCCAAATGCTATTCACGCTATCTGGGATATTCCCTAGCAGCAGCAGTCTGCCAAACGTATTTTGGTGTGGAGCAATATGGATTGAAAGTAGGCTTAAGTCTCACTGATCTGTCTGAGGCACCACTAGCATTACCTCCACTATCTGAGCAAGTTCAACTAATTGAACAAGTTGAGAGTGCAATAGCGAGATTAGACAGGCTTGAAATTGATGCAGAAAGAACAATATTACTCCTCAAAGAACGCCGCTCAGCCCTAATCTCCGCTGCTGTCACCGGCAAAATAGACGTCCGAGACTGGAAAGCGCCTACCAGTGCTTCACCTGCCGCTACCCTGGAGGTTGTTCATGGCTGACATTTGCTTTGAAATAACGGAGCTATAGCTTATGGCCCAAGTAAAAGTCTTTTATGAACCAGAGATGGAACTACTGACCGTCTTTTGGCAAAGCCCTAGACCCAATCAACTGTGTACCGAGCTAGTCAACGGCATTATCTTGATCAAAGATGCCGATAGCGGCGAACCAATTGGCATGGAACTACTAGCCTATAAACCCGGCGATGCCCGGTTTGACTCCGTTAGTGTTGAAATCGGCACTGCCCCATCTGCCGCCTAGCCTGGGTACAGAGTTAGCATATTTCCCACACCGAAGCAGCAACGACACACTTGCTAAAATGCAAGCAAATCGCCCATTCACCCAGCGATCGCCATGGCATCCCTTGAGCAAATCCAGCAAGAACTCCAAATTCTG
This sequence comes from Leptolyngbyaceae cyanobacterium, assembly GCA_050043465.1. GTDB lineage: Bacteria > Cyanobacteriota > Cyanobacteriia > Phormidesmidales > Phormidesmidaceae > Leptothoe. The sequence goes on along the minus strand of JBHJIL010000001.1, from coordinate 234,737 downwards.
CCCCAAGAAGCATTAAACCTGGTCTATCAGTTTATCCAGCTCCTCAAAAAAGGTATTCGGCCTGCCACGCAGCAAAACGGAGCTGATTCCCAGGAGCCTAGAATCTCCGAAGGTAGCGTGTACGAGCAATTTAAAGCTTCTGGCTTGATCGGTTGCATCAGTGCAAACAGTGCAAAAGAAGATTTATCAATTGATTATCAAACCGAAACGGCTGATGCTACTCCCCTCACTAGCCTAATTGGTGCAGCCCCTGGTAGCTTTGCCACCCCAGCCGCTGCCGACCAGTTTATTCGCCAAGAACGAGACGAATGGGATTGCTAGAAGCACTACAGGGCAATCGAATTTATATAGACACTAATATCTGGATTTATGCCCTAGAAGGCTATTCAGCGTTTCGTGCAGATCTGATGCAGCTTTTTGAGCAAATCCAGTCTGGGGAACTAATGGGTGTCACTAGCGAGCTAACCCTGGCTGAACTACTCGTCCAACCTTATCGAGACGGAAACCTAGACCAGCAAGTGTTGTACAAGAAAGCCATCTCAAATCGTCAAAATTTCTTGGTTGCCCCCATTTTTCGAGATTTACTAATCGATGCAGCAAACCTTAGAGGTCGTACTCAACTTAAACTTCCAGACGCTATACATGCAGCCACTGCTCTAAAAGCAGAATGCACTACGTTTTTAACCAATGACCGGCAGTTTAAGAAATTAACTGATATACCTGTCGTTTTAATATCTGAGGTGATTTAATCAAGTTGTGCTGATGAGTTGCCAGGGGGAACGCTTTTATTAAAGTAGTCTACGGCTCATTGCCTAATCCCAACGGATATATCATCCTATGGCCGATAGCAAAGAAATCCCCTTCCAGCAAGACATCCTTGACAACCTGGCCGCTCAGGGCTGGCTGGTCGGCAAATCTGCAGACTTTAACCCCACCACCGCTCTCTACACGGAAGACCTGCTAACCTACTTCCAAACCGCCTGGCCCGATCGCTGGCAAAAGCTCTGCAAAAACAACCCCAGCGACCCCGCAGGTGTGCTGATCTCAAAAACCATCCGGCAGCTAGAAAAAAGCGGCACCCTGGACGTGCTCCGCCACGGTTTTAAGATACCGGGGGTCAAAATTGAGCTGTGTAGCTTTAAGCCCGACCACGGCATGAACCCCGACACCCAAGCCCGCTACCAGGCCAACCGCCTGCGTGTGGTGCCCGAAGTCTCCTACTCACCCCATGCCCGCCAAGGCGACTATAATCCCCGCCTCGACCTGGTGTTATTCGTCAACGGCATCCCCATCGCCACCCTGGAACTCAAAAGCGAATTCAAACAATCCATCGAAAACGCCAAACGCCAGTACCGCTACGACCGCCCCGTAAAAGATCCCCTCACCCGCAAAGCCGAACCGCTACTCACCTTTAAGCGCGGTGCCCTGGTCCATTTTGCTGTCAGCCAGCATGAAGTGGCCATGACCACCAAGCTAGCAGGCAAAGACACTTTTTTTCTACCCTATAACCAGGGCACTAAAGAGGGCGGTGCAAGCAACCCGACCCCCCAGGATGAAACCACCTACGCCACCGCTTACCTCTGGGAAAAGCTATTTCAGCCCGATGCCTGGCTGAAGGTGCTAGGCCGTTTCTTGCATCTGCAAACGCCAAAAGAAGAAGACTTTTATGGTTTCAGTAAACCTAAAGAGAAACTGATCTTTCCCCGCTATCACCAGTGGCAGGTGGTGAACCAGCTGATTGAGACAACTCGGCAGGAAGGAGCTGGTCAAAAGTACCTGATTCAGCACAGTGCCGGGTCGGGTAAGTCTAACTCCATTGCCTGGACTGCTCACCAGCTGGCATCTCTTTATGCTGACGACGGCAGTAAGCTATTTAGTTCTGTGATCGTGGTTAGCGATCGCACCGTCCTCGATAGCCAACTGCAGGACACCATTTACCAGTTCGAGCATGCCCAGGGCGTTGTGGTGCCCATTACCCGCGAGGGCACCAGCCAGAGCAAGTCAGAGCAACTGGCCGAGGCCCTAGCCAGCAAAACCCGCATCATCATCGTCACCATCCAAACCTTTCCTGCCCTGTTTGATGCCCTAGATAAATATCCCGCCCTCGCCAGCGGTCGCTATGCCGTCATTGCTGACGAAGCCCACTCCTCCCAAACCGGCTCTGCCGCCAGTAAGCTTAAAGCCATTCTAGGTAGCGACTATCCCGACACTGAAGAAATCAGTGCTGAAGACTTAATGGATGCAGCCGTACAGGCCCGTGGTCCCAGCGATCGCATCAGCTACTACGCCTTTACCGCCACCCCTAAAGCCAAAACCCTGGAACTGTTTGGCCATCCGCCTAACCCCCATCAGCCCCCCAGCGCCGACAACAAGCCAGAACCGTTTCTCCTCTATACCATGCGGCAGGCCATTGAAGAAGGCTTTATCCTCGATGTGCTGCTCAACTACACCACCTACGCCACCGCCTGGAAAATTGCCCACCCCAATGCTGATGACCAAGAGGTGGATTCTAAAAAAGCCCGTACCAAGCTGGCCCGCTGGGTACGCCTGCACCCCTACAACATCAGCCAAAAAGTAGAGGTCATCGTCGAGCACTTCCGCGAGCATGTAAACCATCTGCTAGACGGTCAAGCTAAGGCCATGGTGGTCACTACCAGTCGTCCAGAAGCAGTGCGCTATCATCTCGCCCTAAAAGCCTACGTCAAAGACAAGGGCTACACCGATGTACATCCCCTGGTAGCCTTTTCTGGCAAAGTGCCCCCAGATGAAGCCATCCCTGAAGAAGTCAGCGAAACCAGTGCCCGGCTCAATCCTGATCTAAAGGGGCGTGACATGAGGAAAGCCTTCGATACGGCTGACTACAACGTCATGATCGTCGCTAACAAGTTCCAGACTGGCTTCGACCAGCCCAAGCTCTGCGCCATGTATGTGGATAAAAAACTCCACGGTGTAGACTGCGTGCAAACCCTCTCCCGCCTCAATCGCCTCTTCCCCGGTAAAGAAACCTTCATCCTCGACTTTTTCAACGAAGCCCAGGACATTCTCGAAGCCTTTTTGCCTTACTACAACAAGGCTGAACTAGCTGACGTCTCCGACCCACAGCTAATCTACGACCTGCAAAACACCCTGGATGAAGAAGGCATTTACCACTGGAACGAAGTAGACGCCTTCGCCCAGGCATTCTTTAATCCCAAGGCCGCCAATGCGAAGCTTGCCTACCATTGCCAACCTGCCGTCGACCGCTTTAAGCAGCGCTACAAACTGGCGAATACCGCCCGCCGACAGGCCATGGAGCAAAAGCGCGCTGGTACCGCTCTTAAACAAGCCGAGTCGGAGCTAAAGGCTGCCGGGGAACAGATTGACCAGCTCGATCTGTTCAAAAAGAATCTCCAGAGCTTTGTCCGCCTATATGAATTCCTATCCCAGATTATCGATTACGAAGATCGAGAATTAGAACAACTCTGCGTCTATGCCAAACACCTCCACCCACTATTAAGACGCGATCGCCTAGAACGTGAAGAAATTGACGTCTCTGAACTCTCCCTAACCCACTACCGCCTCACCAAACGCAGAGAACAACAATTGCGACTGGCAGAAAATCAAGGCGAATACCACTTGAAGCCAGGCAGCGCAATCGGTACCGGCAAAGCCCACGACCCCGAGAAAAAGAAGCTATCAGAAATCATTGAGGCTCTAAACGACCTGTTTGGTGCCGAAGTCAACGATGCAGATCAGGTCCAGTTTCTCAACACCATTGCCCAACGCATTCGCCGCCAAGACGACGTCATGGCCCAAGTGAAGAATCATACCCAAGAACAGGTGATGCATGGTCTATTTCCCCAGCGTGTGGTCGATACCGTACTAGATGCTATGACCGACCATGAAAAGCTATCGCTGGAAGTCCTAGACAACGAACAGTCAGGACGCAAGTTTGCTTCCCTAGTCCTCAAAATACTGACCACTGCCAATAACGTTCTAGGTGAATTGGACAGCGATGATAATCAAGAGGCGGGATAACATAAATGGCTATTCCCGATTACCAAAGCATCATGCTCCCATTGCTGATAATGCGTGGTAGTGCGATTAGACGCGTGAAATGATTGAATAATAAGATTTTTACAAGTTGCATACATCGTCTTGAAATTGAGTGAACTGCAAGGTTACGAGGATTCGAATCCCTCCCTCTCCGTTGGTCATTTCAACGGTCTCACAGCTTTTTCAAGGCTTTCAAGTTTTTGCATACGGTAATTATTTATAGAATAATTTTCGCAAATGGGTGAAAATCCGGTCCAAAAGCGGTCCAATAATTTGGCTAAAATTGGTTCTTAGGGTGTGGCCCCATAGCTTATAAGGTCAGCCTTAAGGCAAATAAGCCAGGATCGTTCGCTACGGTAGCGTGAGCAAATGAGGGAATCAGGGTGGCAAATGAAGAGCACCTGAAAATACTGACACAGGGAGTTGAAACCTGGAATCGTTTGGCGTAAGGAAAACCCTGAGATCATTTCTGACTTCAGTGGCGCTAACCTTAATCTCTTTAGAGGATATCTGTAGCTGGTTTACTCACTGTTGCTACGGCATCTCATCAAACTAGAAAACGCTATAGCAAACAAGTGTCAGCCCGCTAGTTTTCTGCCCGTCAAAAGAGTGTCATTCGTGGCTGTCGGTCATAGGTATCATCCATAGAACCCGCATGCTTACTCAGCTCGACCGTAGTAGGCTACGTCACTAAAATCACTAGAGTGTTTGCTGTTCTCGCTGTTTAACCAGGCCCACATCTGATCGCCTTTGGAAAAGTGCCACCACTCGTTAGGATGCTGGCAAAACCCGGTCTGTTGCATCGCGTCCGACAAGATCAGCCGATGTCGATGAAAGCGGTCTCCTTTGGGTTTATCCGCAAAGTGGCCGGGATAAGAGCGCTCCGAAATCTCGTCGATAGCAGATCCCATATCCACCACCTGACCTTTCTCATCCACCAGAGTAATATCAACCGCTGCGCCGGTACTGTGGGGCGGTGGCGTTGCCCGATCGTGACTAGGAGCTGCCCAAAACTGATACACCTGCTGGCGCAGCTCCTCTGTAGGGGGCATTTCACCGGGGTGGTCTTGTTGCCAGATCGCTAACAGCTGCTGGTAGGTGTAGTCCACCATAAACTGCTGCACCGCAATCGGGCGATAGGCATCAAAAATCTGAATCCGCCAGCCTGGCTGCTGTTGCTGCAGGTAGTCCTGGGCCTGGAGCAGTGCGGCTAACACTCTCTCTCGAACATAGTAAGGAGAGCGATCTCCATAGGAAGCTCCCAGTGCAGCATAGGGATGGGGAGCAACCACGGCAAACTGCTCTAGGGGAATAGCGACCAGCGCCTCACCGCACTCTTTGATAGGAACCTGCTGATAAGGTTTGGATACCATTAGCCAACGGCAACCGGCTGCTTGACCATCTCTACAAAGTTAGCCAGTAGCTGCAGACCGGTTCTAGCCGACTTCTCAGGGTGAAACTGTACGGCCATTAAGTTGTCTTTAGTCACCGCTGCGGCTACCGTTTGCTGACCGTGGGTCACCGTGGCCGCAACAATAGAAGGATCGGCGGTCTCTGCGTAGTATGAATGAACAAAGTAAACCCACTCGTTTGTGGCAATGGTCGTCCAGAGCGGATGGTCAGGCTGGGTGAGATGAAGCTGGTTCCAACCCATGTGGGGAATGGTGATATCGGGTTCTGGCTTAAACTTACGCAGGGTGCCTTTTAGAATGCCAATGCCGGGTTCGATACCTTCTTCGGAGGCTTCAAACAGCAGCTGTAGACCCACACAGATTCCCAGAAAGGGATTACCGCTGGCAATCACATCACGAATGGGCTGGACGAGATTGCGATCGCACAAATGTCGCATCGCCGGGTCAAAGGCTCCTACCCCTGGCAATACCACACCGTCCGCCTGATGAATTACGTCTGGCTGGTCAGTTACTATCGGTGTCGCTCCAGCAAACTCTAGCCCTTTACAAGCAGAGTGCAGATTGCCCATGTCGTAATCAATGACAGCGATGGTTGGCATAGTCGTGCGGTAGGTGGTAATTGCTTGCTATATACTATCGGCTTGCTTAAAAGATGGGTAGACGAGATGGGTAGAGATTTAGCATCATCCCCAATATTAATCACCAGTTTTCGCCCCTGGAAAGCCCATCAGGGAGAAAATACAAGCGATGTGCTATTGCAACAGGTAGCTGCTCAACTGCCTGACAATGCCATGTCTCTACGCTGGCTGCCGGTCAACTTTGATCTAGCTCCCATGGAGGTGATTAGTCATATTGTTCAATACTCACCTAAGGCCGTGATCTGCTGTGGTATGGCTGAAACTCGCAAAACTCTGACTGTAGAACAGTGGGGCACCTACAAAAATAACCGATTGGCCACACCGATTAACTTAGAGCGCCTGATTCAAAACACCGTTCATACTCACATCAGTCTCGATGCCGGAGACTTTGTCTGTAACCGTCTCTATTATCAGGTGCTGCGTCATTTACAACATCGTTCTGCCGCTGCTTTATTTGTTCATGTGCCATTGATGACCTCTCTCAATCGATCGGTGGTGGAATTTGATTTTCTCAAAATTGTTGATTATTTGAATCGGAGAGAATAGCGACGACGGGAATTTACCGTGGGGGCGTTGCATGCAACGCCCCCACGACGGTTTGATCGGCTGGGTCAATTGTCCGGTATGATCCCCATGCTCATCACTATCAGCCCATGTTTCCCTTAATCCTTCCCCTGGCTCAGACACCGCCGCCAATTGTTCGTCCCCAGGACGTGAGACCGCTGCCAGCCCAGTTGGACACTGTTCCCGTCTTTAACAGCAACAGCCCTGAACTCATTGGTGATCCGGGGATCTTGCTGTCTACCTTTCCTCCTGCAGACAAAGCTCAGCCAGAGGCACACCTAAACTTTGCCTTTGAAGGTCGCTTTGATATGTTTGCCCACCATGTCTATAGAGCAGACGATCCTGAAGACCTGAGGTCGATGTATGTGGCCGTTTTGGTACATAATCCGGGGATCGAGACCGTAACCGTTAACGTGTTGGGGGGAGCTAGCTACCTGAGTCAGCCTGATGCGCCATTTGTAACGCTGCCGGAGTTTGTGCCTTTTTCACCACGAGATCCTGTGTTTGCTGGGCCGGGCAGTCGAGTCATGGGTGACTTAATTCAAGGACGTCGTCAGGAGACGCTGCCGTCACAGCTGGTGATTCCACCAGGCGAAAATGCGCTGCTGATCAACGCGCCCATCCCGGTAGCTGAGCTGGATCCGCCTATTAACGGACGTTCGACGCTGATTGAGCTAGACAGCAGCGGGCCGGTCTATATGGCCAGCCTGGCAGAAACGGCCAATGTAGATGGGAATGAAACCGAGATTGCCCCTACGCTGGCGCAGTGGGAAACGATTCTAAAGAATTCAGGACTGGCGGGACCGCGCGATCGCACCCCTACCCCCATTACCGATACCCCCGAGCAGGTAATCTACGGTCGGGTGGCCGGTGTCGCCCAAGGGGCCAGCTGGACTGCAACGGTGAGCGATCCTGACGCTGAGGTGCTGACGATTCCATCAGCGGGAGATGTTTTTTCCTACGGCATCAGCACTCTCTATGTGGGGCAGCTGGGCACTGGTCAAAATCAAAGCGCTCCAATGTTAGTGCGCTATGAAGACACGGCCTATGAGGCCCACGGCAACTACGGTGTGGGCTACAATCTTACGCTGCCGCTCTATAACCCAACCGATACACCCCAGACGGTCACCGTTAGCTTTGAAACCCCCATCAAGGAAGATACCCTATCAACCGAGGGACTACAGTTCTTTGAAACACCGCCCAACCGCACCTTTTTTAGAGGCCCCATCCAAATCAGATACCGGGACGATGACGGGCTGCCTCGGATTCGCCATGTTCATCTGGTACAGCTCAGAGGTCAGCAGAGCGAGCCGTTGACCAGACTGACGCTGGCTCCCAATGAACAACGTCGCGTTGAGCTGACGCTGCGCTATCCACCCGACTCTACTCCCCCCCAGGTAGTAACGATTCAAACCGAGTAGAGCCTGGGCTCAGGCGCGTTTGTAAAACACCAGCGAGAGATTGTTGGCTGGCATGTCAATAGTCTCTTGCAAAATTAAACCGTGGGTCTTAGCGGCGGCTTCTACCGCCTCTAGATCGCGCACGCCCCAGTCGGTATTCTGTTCTTTAAGCCAGATATCAAAGCTGGCATTGCTGGAGGCCGTATGCTCGCCATCGCGCTTAAATGGGCCATAGAGATAGACCACGCCGTTGTCCGGCAAGATACGTCCGGCTCCGGTCATCAGGGTTTCGCAGGCCCGCCAGGGAGCAATATGGATCATATTAATGTTGACGATGGCGTCGATGGCACGCTTGTCATCGAGTTCAACTGGCCAGGGACTCTGACAGACGTCTAAATTAATGGCAGGGAGCAAATAGCGGGCATGGGTCGCCTGCTGCCAGGCCGTAATACTCTTAAGCATAGGATCGCTGACATCGCTGGGGAGCCAGCGTCGCGGGGCCAGTTTGGGGGCAAAAAAGCTGGCATGTTCTCCGGTACCGCTGGCAATTTCTAAAACGGTGCCTGGATTGGGCAACACTCGGTCTAAAACATTTAAAATAGCATCGCGATTACGCTCGGTGGCGGGGGCGTAAAGACGACCGTCATTGGGTTTGAAGTCAGGCATAGTCTTAGATCTTGTGCAACAGGCTCCATTAATCCTACGGTGAATGGGTCTGAACTTGAGCATACAGCGATTGAATTGCCTGGTCGGACTGCTGAACCTGGTGTAAAACCGCATCTAGCCGATCGAGTTCTTGCTGCCCTTGATATTCCTGGGTTTCTTTTTGTTGAAGCAGGGTTTCTAGATCGCTTTTACGGGCTTTGATATCGGCATCTAAACGACTAATTACTGATCGTTCATAGTCTCGGAAATAGGTGACGATGGCAGAGTGAATCGGCTGCTGCTGTTCGGCGGCGATCCGGGGTAGGTGAGTACTCAGCTCCTGACGGGCCGCCTGCACCAGCGCTCGCCGGGTCTGATCGATTTGGAATGCACCGATACCCAAACTGGCAATCCCAAGCGTAATGGGACCGGCAATGGTGCTAATCAGACTAGAGGCTAAAAGGCTGGCACCGATGGCGGCCACCAGGTTAATGAGAATGCTCTGCAGGTCAATGCTGGCTAGAACGGTTTTGATTTCTGGAGTATCGGTGGGCTGATTTAAGGCGTCAATGGCCCATTCGGCCCAGCTGGGTTGAGTATTGTCAAAGGGCAGCTCAACCGAGCGACCGCTGAGGGTCGCTAGGATTTTTTGAGTGACCTGGGTATAGGAGGTGCCATAGTGGGCGGCCCGGTCTGAAAGTCTTTGAAAGGCGCTGCGTAATGTAGGTTCTAGGGTTTGACTCCAGTGCAGCAGCTGGTCGTTGAGATAGCGCTGAAAGGCGGTCTCTAAGGATTGGTTAAACTGTTGCCGACCGGCTGGGTTGACTAAATCGAACAGCGAGAGATCGGGTTGGTAGGGCGCAAAATCTCTTTCAAACGTATTTTCTAGATTAAGGATAAAGTCCTTAAAGGCGGTGGTGGTGGCGTTGGCGTTGCGATCGCAGCTTTCACGAATTTCACATTGAAACTGGTCTCGAATATCCACTAGCTGCTCAAATACCGGAGCCAGCTGTAGAATAGCCTGCTTTAGTTCAGCTACGGTTTGGGTGAGCAGCGTTCGTCGTAGCGTCACTTTTTCTATTAGCTCAGCTAGAGTTCGCTGGGATAGCGCCACCGCTGGTTGGAATTCGGCCTGAGCCCGTTCCTGGCTTAAAAAGCGATCGAGCGTTGTTAAAAATTGGGCAAATCCAGGGTCGGCAATCGGGGTTTCTGCAGACTTGAGCCGCTGACGCAAAACCTGCAGGGCAGAGATGGGAAAGACACGTTGGTCGTAGCGATCGCAATAGTCTTTAAGCGTGCTGTAAAACACCTGATGTAGACGAGTCTCCGCCTGGGCCAATTCCTTCGGGTCGTCTGGGTCTAGTAAACTCTCCTTAATATGGTCCCAGGCATTAAGCAAGAAAAACAGCGACAGACCTTTATTTTTTAGATAGTTGTTTAGATAACGTCGCTCGGTCAGCGTACAGGGCTGAGTCGCCCGCAGCATAAACAAAATAGCATGACAGTTTTGAATGTAGCCTAAAGAGAGTTTGTTGCGCGCCTCCGTGTCATTAAGTCCAGGGCTATCGACAATTTCCACACCATTTTCCAATAGGGGTAGCGGATAGTAAATAACGGCATGGCTCACATGGCTAAAAGCGGCTTCACCCGGCTGACGGTTCTCTTCTGGATTAATGGTGTAGCGCTGGGTAAAGGTGGCAATATCTACTTGCTCAGAGGTGCCATCATTAAAATGCACCGTCGCTTCTGGAGTTGGGCCATAACGTAATACCGTAAGCAGTGCCGTACAGGGATTGACATTACTCGGCAGCAGCGCTTCTCCCAATAAAGCGTTGAGAAATGTGCTTTTACCCCGTTTCATATCGCCCAGAACCATCAGGCGAAACACCCCCTGCCGCAGGCTTTGACTCATTGTCGCAAGATCGATCAGCGGCTGTGTCAGATCGAATGTTTCTTTCAAAGTACCCAGCGCATCCTCAATCGTATCCAGCTGCGTGGCAAGCGCCTGACGCAGTGTAGAAATCTGAGACAGATGGGGTAACAGGGCCATAGATCGAGAGCCATTTACCGGTTTTGTAACCACTATTCTTGCAAAAAAACGATGATTTGCCACAACCGTGCTGCAAAAATTAGCCATTGCTGATTGGGAGGTGCTGTCGGTCTGTCAGATCCTAACCAAGATAGATGTACGATAAATGTCGTTGCTAAAGGCTAGCGGTGCTAATTTATTTCTCATGTCTATCGCTCCTCAAAAAACTCTCTCCCATAGCGAACAAACCTTGCAAGCTCTCCTGCAACAGGCCAAGGTTCCGAGCCAGCGATCGCTGGCGGCCAAAGCCAATGTCTCTCGCTGGCAGGTGCAGCAGCTGCGTCAGGGACATCTAGAAACGATGCGAGTCTCGGTACTAAAGCAGCTGGCAGCGGCGCTGGACTGTTCGCTACTAGAGCTGCTCAAAGCATTTGAACCCGCAGCCACCACCTCGCCTACTGAAAAGACCGATGCAGAAAAAACTGTTGGAACTAACGCGACGCAGCTAGATGAGGTGACACAGCTACGTCAGGAATATTCTCGACTGCAGACACGGCTAGACCAGCAGACTCAGGAACTTCAGCATCAGTTTCAGACAGAGGCCCTGCGAGTACTCGAGTCCTGGCTAACTTACTGGCCAACAGCGACAAAAGCCGCCACAGAGCGTGACGGCTTTGATGCTAAAAAGCTGCTGCCCTTGGTAAAACCCGTAGAGCGTCTGGTAGCAGGCTGGGGAGTCACGCCCACAGGTGCCGTAGGTGACCAGCTCGCATACGATCCGCAACATCATCAGCTGGTTCGGGGGGCAGCTAGCCCTGGAGATCCGGTGCGCATTACCCACGTGGGGTATCACCACCAGGGCGCTCTGCTACAGCGAACCAAAGTTGTACCGTTTGATTAGCGACCTCAATCTTTAAAGGAGCATTCAACCGTAATCTGTAGATTGGCCTCAGCGCTACCCTCTGTAATGTAAGGCACCCCCGATGAGCCCGCTATCTTAAGACCAAACACCAGATTAACTTTGTCCACATTGCCACTGCCCAACTCGACAAACGCGTTGAGGACATAGCGGGTGTACTGGGTAATGGTGTTTTTGACTGAGGGCAGCTGCCGTTGAATCACTGAAGAAATTGCGCCTTTAGAGACACGGCCAGATTCGCCCTCGCTAGTGGGGTTAGGGATATCGCCACGGTCCGCCGCCTCAATGTAGATAGTTGTACCGTCGTCTAGAGTGATGGGTGCTAGCTGAGTCATAGTAAGTGCGAAAAAATAGATGCTTTTCTTTCTATGCCCAATAACTCAGACTCACTATCGTTGATGTGAATCAGGCGGTCCTACTAGCGCGCCAACCTAAACATAGAACTATTGATAATACCTATTACTTAGCACGGGCAGTATTTAGGCGATCTAAAATATTTATTGAAAGCTATCACTAATTATGATCCCCAGGAGATGGGCTAATCGCATTAGCAAATCGTCTGCACATCCAGTAATTGATCGACAGCTTCTTTGAGAAATAAGGATTTTAGCGATTTTCATGGTCTGACCCAGATAATAGACTTGACCAAATCAGACCTTCTAAATAAGAATGAGTGTCAGTCCTCGTGATTTAAGCCAGTTAGTACTGGAGTCTTTAAATGTCCTTTTATTCCGATGATGTCTGGAAAACTGAGCTAAATGCCCGAGGTTACCGCTCTACGCCTCAGCGTCAAAAAATTCTCAATATTTTCCAGACCCTAGCTCAGGGCCATCATCTGAGTGCAGAGGATCTCCACGATGTGCTCAAAAACGATGGCGAGCGTATCAGTCTATCGACGGTATATCGAACACTGCATTTATTGGTGTATATGGGATTACTCCGGGAGTTAGAATTGGCCGAAGGACATAAGCATTACGAACTCAATCGTCCATTACGGGATCACCACCATCATTTGGTCTGTGTGCAATGTGGGCAGACTCTAGAATTTCAGGAGAATAATATTGACCGCATTGGGCAGGGACAGGCCAATAGCTCTGGCTATCACGTATTGGACTGTCAGCTGATGCTTTACGGTGTTTGCCCTGACTGCCGCTCCCGCAGCAAGGCATCTGCGAGTGGTGATAACTAATTAGAAATATTCTTAATAAAACGATAGCTTTAACCAAACCCGTCGGCTAAAGCTGCTTTTGAGCAAGGCATCTGATGCCTTGTTTTTTATTTATTGACACCTATTCCCATTTGCACGAAAGTCTCCTATACTGTCATCAACGCTTATTGATAGCTAGAGTCAATAGATGAGTTCCAAGTAGCTGTGTAGGAGAACAGCAGGCTGATGACACACCGGGCCGTGCCTAGAAAAATGTCTTTCTACAGCGAGGCAACTGTCAGAACGGCTCAACCGCCTAAAAAGATAAGCCGATCTCTCTTATAAGATGCGAGATTTCAATGTCTTACTTATAGATAAAACTATGCCGAGGAAGCTGAGCTGTTTAGGGTTTCCCAAGGCTGTAAGTGATTTTCTGTTGTTTTAACTGTTACCTTCTATGTCTCAGCTCCCTTCTATCTTGTGGCTGACCGTAAGCCCACATCTCAAGAAGTTTGATCAGCGACTGTTGTGTCAGCTATCAAAACGGCGCTCGGTTAGCCGTTGGGAATATCTACAATCCATGGATGAACCCTGCTGCTTAGACGTGGCGGTTCAGCTGCTGCATGACTATTTGACTGAGCATCGTGGTCGTGTGCATCTGGTGGGTCATGGTTTAAGCGGGATTGTTGGTTGGCTGTATGCTCAGCGCTATCCACAGCAGGTTAGGTCGCTTAGTTTGTTATCGGTTAGCGTCAATCCAGGCGTCAACTGGCATGCTCACTACTACGCTCTGCGGCAGCTGTTGCCCTGTAGCCGTAATGTTGTGCTAGCGCAGATGGTACGCATGTTGTTTGGCCCTCGCAGTAATGATATTACTCGGGCTCTGGTTCATATACTGGCTCAAGATTTAGATCAGGGTCTGGCGCTACATTCGTTGGCAGGCTGCCAAGAGATTAGCCCAGCTCAAATTCAACCGCCGTTGCTGGTGTGCAAGGGTGACTATGACGCGGTTGTTAATTCTGCTCAGCGCTGGCAGACGGTGCTTAAGCCAGACGACCGTCTTTGGAGCTGTCCTCAGGGCCATCATTTCTTTCATTTTGACCAGACACGCTTAGTTGAGAGTACGCTGTTGAACTATTGGCAACAGATAGAACATTCAGAGTCTGCCAAGCTTATGCCCGCACTGCTGAATCACTAGTTGGTTTAGCTGTTAAGACGCGACCACTCACTCTCTTAATCAGCCTTATTTCACTTATCTATTATCACTATGTCTTCATTGCTGCTACAGACCTATCGTTTTAAGCGTCGCGATCGCATCCCGATTGACACCTGCACCCTGTGGCAGGTGCGCTCGGGTCTAGTGCGCACAATTACCTGGGACGAAGACGGAGAGATTGTTCCCCTAGGTCTGTGGAATACTGGCAGTATTGTGGGGGTACCCATCACCCAGGTAGAGCCCTGTGAGCTACAGTGTCTGAGCACGGTCGAGCTAGACCGCTTACCTCTCGACTACTGTCTCACGGTGGACACGTTGCTGAGGCATACGGCCCAAGCTAGCCGATTGTTACACATAATGCACTGTCGTCAGGTCCAGGACCGACTGCTGCGGTTTAGCTGTTGGCTGGCTGAAAGCTTTGGTCAGCCAACGGGACACGGCCGTTTAATTACCGTGAGACTCACCCATCAAGAAATTGCTGAAACCATCGGCACATCCAGAGTAACGGTCACTCGCTTTATCAAACAACTAGAAGCCGAAGGACTGCTACGCTGGTCTGGGCGAGAACGATTTGTCAGCAACCGAGCCCTCAAAGGCTACCAAAAAGAATTGATGATTGCATAGCCGGATGGCAATCATCTGATCAGAGGTCCGTAACGCGTTAACGTCCGTGCCGGCATTGTCGGTACGGACTTTTTTTAGAAAACAAATTGCTATTGCCAGTTTGAGGAACATTTTATTTAAAGGAGCTGCTAAAAGAGCTGCCTTCCATAGGGTTTAGCTGATAAACCCAGCTCATCGACAGTAAAATTCCTATTGTTTGACAGTTTTTTAGTTGACATTGAATATCAATAATGTCATTAAATTGTACCAGCTGACTTTTCGGGATCAAGTAAGGAGCACCATGAGAAAACCAAACGCTATTCAACTATTTCTAGCCGTCGGTCTGGCCGGCACAGTGGCTGCCTGCGGCGGTGGCGCAGCGGATACAGACACAGCAGATACTGCCGCTGAAGCCCCTGAGATCGTTGCTGATGAAGGCGGCGAAGGTGGTGAAGGCGGCGAAGGTGGTGAAGGCGGCGAGGGCGGTGACTACAGTGCAGGAGAGCAGGCAAACGCTGACTTTGAAGATAAAGTCAGTGGCCCAGAACTGCTTGGTGCGCTGCAGGAGGGCGGTCATGTCATCTACTTCCGCCATGCCCAGACCGAGCGCGACTACGCAGACCAGGCCGATCCCGACATGGATATCAATGATTGTGAAACTCAGCGGAAGCTCAGCGATGTTGGTATTCAGCAGGCCCAAGATATTGGTGCGGCCTTTACCACCCAAGATATTCCTGTAGGCGATGTGATCACCAGTGAATACTGCCGCGCCTGGCAGACCGCAGAGCTAGCCTTTGGGCGCTATGAAAAGAATGCCCAGCTTAATTTTCTCCCTTTTGAGGAGTACACCGATGCCCAGGTAGAGGAAATGAAGGCCAATGTCACTCCGCTGCTGACGGCTGCACCTGAAGCGGGTCAAAACACGGTAATCGTTGGCCACGACGATATTTTTGAGGCGGCCACAGGTATCTACCCAGATCCTCAAGGTCTGGCCTATGTTTTAACCCCTGATGGTGCTGGTGGGTTTGACTTAGTTGCCAATGTCCTACCTGAGGAGTGGGCTGAGCTATAGAGCCGATCCTCGGCACAATTTTTCCAGAACGCACACACCCAGTCCGATGGAGTTAGTTTATTCCATCGGATTTTCTATAGAAGCAATTGAGATAAGCTATCAACTATTTTTTTATACGGGCAGGGCTTAGTCAAAATCATTAGCAGTCTCAATAGGCGGTCCTGGAGGAAATACAGGCTAAAACCCTTGATAAAAATGGGTCTAGTATGACGATCTCTCAACCTGACTCAAAATAGCGAATTATTTTATTAGCTATTGATGTCAATAAAGTTGTGTGGGATAATTTCACTTGATCTGTAAAACTACTGAGAATGGATTCTGATAGAAAAATGTAGCTGATAGCCGCAATCTGACACGTGGAACCTGTCTGCTTTTTGAGAAAGTGGCTAGCGTTCCCTGTAATCCGTAGTTTTCATGTTTGAATCTTTTTTATTTTTCGAGCAGGTCAAGCAAATTTTCTTGGGCTCTACTTGCATCTTTAGGTCGTTGTAGTTAGGAAAATGAGAAGGAATCCTAGCAGACCAAAGATAATTTTGATGTTGTTAGCGGGTGATAAACAAAGTAAGGTGCGAATTCTATGAAACTTTCACGACGTTCTCTGTTAATTAGCGGCGCAGGTTCAACGGCGGCGTTTGCGGCAACTCAGGTGATTAGCCCCAAGCGAGCCACAGCTCAAACAGGAGAGATCAATCTCTACTCGTCTCGGCACTACAACACCGATGACGAGCTGTACGAGGTGTTTACCGAGCGTACGGGTATTCGCGTCAATCTGTTGGAAGGTAATGCAGATGAGCTATTAGAACGATTAAAAACAGAAGGAGACCGCAGCCCTGCTGATGTTTTTATGACCGTTGACGCGGGTCGTCTATGGCGGGCGGACCAAGAGGGAGTTTTTGCTCCCGTATCTTCCAGCGTTTTAGAAGAGCGCATTCCCGAGAGTTTGCGTCATCCTAACGGTCACTGGTTTGGCTTTAGCAAGCGGGCTCGGGTACTGATGTACAACAAAGATCTTGTTGATCCATCTGAGCTATCTACCTACGAAGCGCTCGCAGATTCTCGCTGGCGAGGCAAGATTTTAACTCGTTCTTCGAGCAACATTTACAGTCAGTCTTTGACGGCTTCGATGGTGGCAGCCCATGGTAACGCCGATGCTCAGGACTGGGCCGAGGGACTGGTTGCTAACTTTGCCCGTAGCCCTGAAGGTAACGACCGGGCTCAAATCGAAGCGGCTGCGTCAGGGCTAGGAGAGATTGCGATCGCAAACACTTACTACCTCCCCCGCTATGCCAAAGATAGCGACCCGGCTAAGCAGGCCATCTTTGAAAAGATTGGCGTCTTCTTCCCGAATCAAGACGGGCGCGGTACCCACGTCAATATCAGCGGTGCGGGTGTTGTTAAATCGGCTCCTAATCGAGAGAATGCCGTCAAGTTTTTAGAGTACCTTTCCAGCAGCTCTGCTCAGGCCTTCTTTGCCCAAGGCAACAATGAGTATCCGGTGGTAGAAGGAACTCCGGTTGACCCAATTGTCGGCGCATTTGGTACGTTTAAGGCCGATGATGTCAACGTCAATCTTTTAGGTGAAAATCAGCCTGAAGCCGTGCGTATTATGGACCGAGCTGGCTGGGCCTAGGGTCGTACGCTAGCACAATATTCGGGTTCCTCTTCTCGAAACACGCCCCGCTGCTTCACAGCGGGGTTTTTTAGTTAAAACAGCACAGACAAATGCTGGAGAGTCTTTTTAGCCGTTGCTGATTTAGGAAATCATCGAACGATTGAAAATGCCAGACACCAGCGTCTTGCAGATAAAGTTATCCCGAAGATCGGCAACGTCGCTTTTTAATTTAAGGCCAGGGCTTCCATATCTTGTCGGTCGATCAGAGCTGGCGTAATGATATAGAAAGCCCCTGTCAGACCCTCACCAAAAATATTGAGATATTTCACCGCACTCTCAGGGGCGCTCAAAGAACGCATCTCATACACTCTGTGGTTACCGCCCCCAGAGTCTCCATTATCGTAAGGGGTAAGCTTATAGCCTTGAGTTTCTAACTGCTGCTGCAGGGCTTTTGCAATATCTCTAAAATTTTGTCCATCTACCGTACGGCAGTTGTCTAAACCGTAGCAGCCGGAGGTCGCACCGGAAACGTGGGGAAAATCATCGCTAAAGCGATCGGCAAAACCAGCCTCCGGCTCGCTGTTTTCGTGTTCTGGCTCCTGGTCGTCAAATTCTGGTTCTTGATCTTGGGGTTCCGGTGCGGCTGGCTCTGATTCGATGGCGTCGGCGATTTCAGGCTGAACCGGCAATCTTTCGGGCGGCGGTTCCACAGGGGCAGCAGGCTCAGGCTCAGCGACTGGCTCAGTGACTGGTTCAGCAACCTTAGGCAGGGTTGTTAGTGCGATCGCACCGCTCTCTTCAAGTATGGGTTCCGGTTCTGGCTCTGGTAAAGGAGTCTGCCACCACTGGGGCGCTGGCAGCAGCAGCAGTCCTCCATGTAGTATGGTCACGGTCAAAAACGCTAAAGCGCGAAACTTGGGCACCGGTAATCTTCTCGCCGATCCCAGATGTCTATCCGACATCATCCTGCTGAAAATTTTGAGCAACGAGTCCGGGGACCTGCTTGGGATTAACTTTGCTATATCGCTGCTTATGGGGCATGACCACCATATGGGGCCCCGATTTGCATTTATCCATACAGCCGGTTAGCTTTACTTGCACAGTATCCACTAGACCCTGTTCGGCCAGGGCGGTTTCTACCGTACGGCACACCTGGGCAGCACCTCGTTTGCGACAGGAAGATTTTTGACAAATTAGAATTTTAGGAGACTTACCTGCTTTAGCCTTGGGTAGTTTTCCCTGGGGCGATACCGTTTGAGCGGAATCGGCGGCTGTCGGCACTAGGGCCAAAGGTTTGATGCGTACCACCTCTTTGGCCTTTAGCTGACGTTCACCTTCATCATCTATAGACTGTTTACCAACAACACGAATCGAGTCGCCCGACTGTAGATAGCGAAACACCATCATCCGCACAGACTTGGAAAGCTTAATTACATACTGTTCGTTAGCATCTCGCAGCTTGAGATACTTAAAAGGTGACTTATCACCCGACATAAACCCTTCAAACCGGCCTTCCAAACAGAATGCCTGACTATCCCGTGCCATATCAGTCTGCATAGACGTCTGATTTAAGCTTAGCTCAGATCCCATGCTTATTGAGAGCAGTTCCTCAAAAATCAGGTTAGCTAACGCTGGGACACAATCCTATTAGTAAAGTTTATTTAATACCATCACATTTAACTTTTCTGATAGATACTTGAAAAAGCCTGTGGATAAAGGGCTACAGCCAGGTCGATTTTTGGGGGATCAAACGTATGTTAAAAGTACAATTACCTTCTTGACATCGATTTTCATTTAAGCTTCAATTGAAATTAAGAACGTTTTTCAAATAACGAGCATTAAAAAACCTCCCCTAGGGGAGGTTTGCTCTCGTTTGAGCGACGTCTTAGGTCTGATTAGTTGTTGATAACAACTAGGGTGTCATTTGCCAGGAAGTGATCGAGGTGGTAGGCGCGTTCTTCTGTCTTTAGCAAAATCGTCTCATACAAATACCGTGTGGCACGATCGCCTAGGCTCTCTGCCTGGGCTGCCTGACGACGTAAAGCCGCAATTATTGCCTGTTCTCCTGTTAGATCGTTTTCAATCATCTGACGGCAGCGATAGATCCCATCGGACTCTGGAGTAAAGCAGCATAGCTCGGCCAGTTTGCTAAAGCTAGCGGCAGGAACTCCGCCCAGTCCGTCTAAGCGCTCTCCAATGTCATGGACATGACCTCTAACCTGGTCGTAGCTCTCTTCAAAGTAGTTATGGATTTGATAAAATTCAGCGCCTTCTACAACAAAGTGATGCTTCTGATATTGGATATAGAGGGCTTGAAAGCTGGCCAAAAGAATATTTAAGCCTTCACAAACAGGAGCCGTAATAGAAGTTTCGAGTGCGATCGCATTGGTCGTAACGTCACCAAAGGAGGTAACAAGTGTAGATGAGCTAACCATAAAATGACTCCAAGACTGCGGGTGTGACTATTAACAGCTAGACGCTCTAGCAGCTGTCGGTAGTAGACATGGTAGCTCAATGTAACTGGCTAGAAACCTTGATATGTAAGGACTTCAGTGGTGTTTATATGACATGGGTTCGCAATAGTCATGGATGCTATTTTAGCTGGGTTTACCAGATGTCCTGTTATTCCACAGTTTTTTACCAAAACTTATTTTTTTACCATAGTTTTTGTTGATGCGATTAGCTTCTAGTTATTTTTTCTTGGCATATTAGAAAGCGATAACAATTAGCAGCAAAACCGAAAGTTTGCTTATCTAATATTTAGAAGGTATTGTCATCTAGCCCAGCTTTTAGAAATCTCTGGTGTGTTGAAACGGTTGATATACACCCTATTCAAATTTTTATGCTCTTTTTTAGTGCTTTAGCTGCCACTGGTTCTTATTAGAACTGCATCAGCTTTATTCAACGTTTGCTGTCCCCTGTATGTGTGAGATCTATTGAACATATGGTTACGATTAACTGCTGCGATCGCTGGGAAGCCTATTTCCGACTGCAAGACCTGGGAATCGCCTGTGAGTGTAAAAGTTATCAACCCCTTAAAGTCCATGTGGCGTCGACCCATGATGCGATTCAAGTGTGGTGTATTACTCACCGGTTAACTAAGTCGCGTCGAGAGCTAGCCAGCTGGCTAGAAGCTTGCTTAACGCTGAATTAAGTGTTTTGACACCCACGCTAATCAAATATCCTCTCAACTGGGATGGCCGTGGTCATCCCTTTTTTATTGAGATATTTTCTAATCAAGACTATGACGATCAATTAGCGATTGATCCCGACAAAAAGCTTTTAAGATCAATAACATCAGATATTCTGAGTCATATAAAAATGTTTCTAAAATCACTATTATTAAGAATAAATCCTATTAATTGCTATAGCGGTACTCCATAAGGCAAGCTTGCCTAAGCGATTGAAAATTATCTATCGCTAGATTGTTTTCAATCTACTTTTGTTGTGCTGTAAGTTCTACCGTTGCAGTCTTAAAGCTGCCGCGAGTTTCGCTGATGTTTAGAGCGGATGTTCGTAGAGAAACCTGCAGGGTGTAAGGCGCCCTACCGCAGTTCTTTGCGTTCTGATCACACTCAGACATCCGGCCTGAAATCTTCTCACAGTGCTTCAATCACAAAACTATCGTAGTTATCGGAGACATCATCACTATGCAAGCGTATGGTGAATCAAAGCCTACCTATGACTGGTGGGCAGGCAATGCACGCTTTGCTGAAAAATCAGGATTGTTTATTTCAGCTCACGCAGCGCAAGCGGCTCTCATTACATTTTGGGCGGGTGCGTTTACTCTATTTGAGCTGTCCACCTTTGATCCCTCATTGCCTATGGGTGAACAGGGACTGATTTTGTTACCTCATCTGGCCACCCTAGGTTTAGGCGTACAAGAAGGTAACTTAGTTAATACCTATCCAGCCTTTGTGGTCGGGGCTGTCCATCTTGTTTCTTCCGCAGTACTAGCAGCCGGAGCTTTATTTCATCTAGTCAAAGGACAAGAGGACTTAAGCAACGCATCAGGCCAGGCTCGCAAATTTCATTTTGAATGGGAAGACCCCAAACAGCTGGGGCTAATTTTAGGGCATCATCTGCTGTTTTTAGGCGCGGGTGCGCTATTGCTGGTTCTATGGGCAACAAAATGGCATGGTCTGTACGATCCGGCCATCGGCGAGGTGCGCTTGATTACTAACCCTACGCTAGATATTGCGACTATCTATGGCTACCAAACTCATTTTGCCGCTATTGACAGTCTAGAAGATCTAGTTGGGGGACATGCTTTTGTTGGGGCTCTACTGATTTTAGGAGGCGTCTGGCATATTGTTGTACCTCCGCTTAAGTGGGCCAGAAATGTTCTATCTTTCTCAGGTGAAGCTATTCTCTCTTATTCACTGGGGGGTGTAGCGCTGTGTGCGTTTGTTGCCGCTTACTTCAGCGCTGTCAATACCCTGGCCTATCCAGTCGAATTTTATGGTCCGGTACTCGATGTAAAGCTAGGTGTATCTCCCTATTTTGCCGATACTATCGAACTTCCCTTTGGAGCCCATACGGCACGCTGCTGGCTGGCCAACACCCATTTCTTCCTGGGATTCTTCTTTTTGCAAGGACACCTATGGCATGCGCTGCGGTCGATGGGATTTGACTTTAAGCGAGTCAATAAAGCCTTGGATAGCGTTGCTCAAGTATAGGCTCTAGACGTTTAGTTTGCCAAAAAGGACCGCTCTGTCGGTTCTCCTCTCTCAACCAGGCCTGTACGGTTACGTACGGGTCTTTCTTATTGGCCGTATCTATAATATCGCTATTGATATTTATTTTTACCTATGGGGTACATAGTATATGGACCGCTTTGTTCGCCTAAATTTGCCCGGTTTGGCGATTGAGTGGGAACGCTGTTGCCAGCGCTCATATCGCGGTCGGTAGCACCACAGCCAGGAAAGTCTGAGGGCCAGAGCAGACAGTACGATAAAGCAAGCAATCAACAGCCAACTATGCCAGTTCATAAATTAGCAACGATGTTTTGTGCTAACACGACGCATTTATTAGATGTGCGTGCTGGCACTTATGATAACGGATCTCAATAATATCGCAAACCACACCGTTCTTTGCCACCTGCTAAACAGACGCCATGGCTACCGCTCTTTGGCAATTCGCCAGCTCAACAAAATGACGGGCAAAAGTCCGACTAATAAAATCATCAAGGCCGGAGCTGACGCTTCTACTAAGCGTTCATCTGAGGCGTATTGGTAAACTCTGACGGCTAGTGTATCAAAGTTAAACGGACGCATCACCAGCGTGGCCGGCAGCTCTTTCATCACATCTACAAAGACCAGCATCAGAGCGGTAAGCAAGCTGCTGGTCATCAATGGCATATGTATTTTGAGCAACGTCTTTGTAGGAGAGCAGCCTAGGCTGCGAGCAGCATCGTCAACGGTAGGTCGAATTTTTCCCAAACCCGATTCAACGGTGCTTAGACCTACCGCTAAGAATCTGACCAAATAGGCAAAAATCAGCGCTGTAATGGTCCCGCTAAGAATCAGGCCAATATTGTTACCGGTGGTCGCTTCAACCCAGGTAGCAAACCCTCTGTCTAGCTTGACTACAGGAATTAAAATACCGACAGCAATCACCGCACCTGGGACGGCATATCCCATAGAAGCCAGCCGGACACCTAAATCGACCGCAGGTTGCTTGCTGAGCCGAGCACCATAGCCCAAAACTAAGGCCACGGTAACAGCGATACCGGCCGTTAATCCGGCCAGGATTAGGCTGTGCTGAGCCAGTTCAAAAAATCGATCGTCTAGGGTTTCGTCTAGGTTGGTCAGAGTCATCTGGGCCAGTAACCCCCCAGGCAATAGCAGCCCCAGGGTAATGGGCAGTCCACAAACAAGGACAGCACCCCAGGCCCGTAGTCCTTTAAGGGCATAGGCTTGAGGTCTTTGGGCACTATTTTTTGCTTGGTAGTACTTAGCTTGTCGACGGGACCAGCGCTCTAAAACAATTAGCACCAAAATAAAGACCATGAGCATGGCCGACAGCTGAGCGGCAGCCACCTGGGCTCCCATACCAAACCAGGTGCGGTAAATTCCAGTTGTAAAGGTGGTTACTCCAAAATAGTCCACAGCGCCAAAGTCGCTCAGGGTCTCCATCAGCGCTAGGGAAAGTCCGGCGATAATAGCAGGACGCGCCAGGGGCAGAGCCACTCTAAAAAAGCTACGCCAGGGTCCACAGCCAAGAGAACGACTGGCTTCTAAGGTACAGACGGACTGTTCTAGGAAGGCGACCCTGGCAAGCATGTACACATAGGGATAGAGCGTCAGGCTGAACATGATAATAGCCCCGCCGATGGAGCGCACATCGGGAAACCAATAGTCGGTGACAGACTGCCAGCCAAAGAGCGATCGCAGCCAAATCTGCACCGGGCCAAAGTAATCTAGCCAGTCAGTATAGGTATAGGCCAGTAGGTAGGCCGGGGCCGCCAGCGGCAGTAGCAGCGCCCATTCGAAGAGTCGACTCCCAGGAAAGCGGCACATGGTCACAAGCCAGGCCGTACCGATTCCTATGACCATGACCCCAATGCCCACCCCGACCATCAAGATCAGCGAATGGGTAATGTACTCGCTGAGCACCGATGAGGCAAGATGACTAAAAACCCCATCGTTGGGCGCTAAAATACTGGCCAACACCACCAAGATAGGGGAGGCTACAAGCATCGCAATCACCCATACCGTCACTGTCCAACCGTTAACAACAGGCAAATAGGGAATAATGCGAGAGGCTTTAGTGGTCATGGGTGAGGCCGTTAATTCAGAACTACGGTGGGCGTAATGGATTTATTTTCAGCCATAGCTGGCCGTTGTATCAACTTAAACATTGTTTCGTTTTATCTAGGGTGTGCTATCCATTAACCTTGAGATACTCAATGCATGCAGGGCTCGCCCGATGAAACTTGCCATAACCTGGCTCGTTGCTTGCATAAGAGGCTCAACTGCAATCGATCATAGGCCGTAGTTTATGGCGTCAAATGTTCTGATCATGGGTGGTAGCGGTCGCATTGGACGCAGCGTAGCGACAGACGTACTGCAGCATACAGATGCGACTATTACCCTCACAGGACGGCAGTCTAGAGCCGGGTTTGAGCTACAGCCACGTCAGCAGTACCAGGTTCTGTCTCTAGCAGATACCGCCGCCGTAAAAGCCGCGATCGCAGCCCACGATCTTGTTATTCACTGTGCCGGGCCCTTTCGGTCGAGAGACTTTTATGTACTATCTCAGTGTATTGAGCAGAAGATTCCTTATATTGATGTTGCCGATAGCCCTGACTATGTAAGAGAAGCTCTCGCTTTTAAAGAGGTGGCTAGAGTCGCAGGAGTCACCTGCATTGTTAGCACCGGGATATTTCCTGGCATTTCTAACAGTCTGGTTCGTCAGGGAATTGAGCAGCTAGACCAGGCCGAGCATGTGCATCTGAGTTATTTAGTTGCCGGATCTGGTGGTGCGGGGGTGACGGTGATGCGCACCACGTTTATTGAACTACAAACCCCTTTTGAAGCTAAGGTTGACGGTCAGTGGAAGCTTATTCAGCCCTATTGCGATCGCGAAGTTCTCCCCTTTCCGCCACCGTACAACCAAGGAGCCGGCGTATATTGGTTTAATACCATTGAAGCCCTCACCCTGGCTCGCTCATTTCCTCAGCTCAAGAGCGTCGTCACCAAGTTTGGCTCACTGCCTGATGGGTACAACCGACTAACTCACGCCATGACCCTGTTGCCTGGCAGCTGGCTCAAGCAGCCAGCTGTAGTTGAGTTTCTCTCCCAGGTCAGCTACGCCATGACCCAGGTTACCGATCGATTTAGCGGTACCGGTATTGCCATACGCCTGGTCATCAAGGGACAGCATCAGAACCAGGCCGCTACCTACCAAGCCACAGCGACCCATCCAGACACAGCCGAAGCCGCCGGTTACGGGACTGGTAGTATTGCCCAATTGATTTTAGCTGGGAAGATCTCTCTTCCAGGAGTATGGCCTGTAGAACAAGCACTGCCAACGCCCCTGTTTGAGAAGACGCTGGCAGAACGCGGATTAGAGATCAGTAAAACCCTTATTTAAGTAAAAAAGAACAGACTGAACTCACAACGACACTAAGGATATGCGAGAACGCCCTTAGCCCATGACGGCTAGTTTTCTAATCGTCGTCATCGTCATCATCATCATCGTCATCATCATCGTCGTCATCGTCGTCATCGTCATCGTCGTCGTCGTCGTCATCGCCGTCGTCGTCATCATCGTCGTCGCCACCATCATTGCCACTGGTGACATCGTTATCCACCTCAATAGTATTATTGATCTCAATATCATTGTTAATTGAGATAAACACATCCAAGAAATCGTCAGCTACATATTCATTGCGAACATATTCAAGAATGCCTTGGCTCGCCATCGCCTGATAGACAAAGCTAGAAGCCTCGGAGCGGCTGACAACTTGAAAAAGGTTAAGACGCTTACGATTAGGATAGTTAACAATAACGCCGCGCTCAGTTAGAGCCGCAATCAACACACGATATTCTGTCGGAATGGTATCAGCATCGTCATAGATACTCAGAATCTCTGCTACGCTCTTGCCAGTTACAAGCTCGGTATATCCCAGACCACGAGCGAGAGAAATCAGCACATCTAAGCGACTCAGCCGTCTTTCTGGATTAGCAACAACATTATCTAGATCAATAAATCCCATAGAATAGGCTTTTTGAATAGCGCTGTAGGCCCAGTAGCTGCGAGAGATTCCAGAGATAGACGAGACCGAGCGTACTGTTCTGACATCGAATGCTTTGTTGACTAAAGCCGCGAACTGAGCATGGGTCAGCCCGTTAGTGGGCATAAACATACCATTGGGAAATCCTTCTAGCACTCCGCGATCGCTCAAAGGATAAACAAAGCTAGACGCCCAATAGTTTTGAGTAATATCTGTAAAACTAGTCTGACGAATAACCTGAGTTCGCTGGGCCAGTGATTCGGAGTCTGTTTCTTGAGTAACTGTCTGAGCGCTCGCCTTAGCTGTATCTGAAAAAATAAAGATAGAGAGTATGGCTAAAAGAGGGATACCGGCTATATTACGCACGAACCGCAAAGCAGAAGAAATATTCATATCTGAGTCCTTTAGATCAAAAACATTTTTGTAGCATGCCTAGCTGTCCCCAATTCCAGACACTACTGATATGGCCGTCAGCCCTAAAAGAGCGCTGCTTGCAGACAAATCTGCAGCTGCCCAGTGCTGATTATTGTTGGCCTAAAATTTTCAGTTAAAGTTGTTTCTTTAAATCAAACACCAGTAATGTCTAAAAATAATATGTCTGGTCTAATCTATAATCAAAGTCCCTTAACCATGATTCAACTCCACCAGGTCTTTGTAAGACAAGATGGTGTAGACCAATTTCTTAAGTGGATTACCACCTGCAAACCTATGAAAAGAATCAGCGCTACGGCTGAATATTAGGGAGTTCCACCAGGTATATATACGGTCTAAGGCTACAGAATGAAATTAGTTGAAGTATAGGCTACGCTAAAACCTGCTGACAATTTGAAAACTGTCAGTATCCGCAGCTGTTGAGATCGTTATATGCCTAACGGCGACTGACGATTTCACCTGTGTACATATTGACTACCAACGGCTCACTGGCTGGATTACCTCCATCCAAACGACCAAACATAATTTTGTAGAGAGATTGAATCGCTTTAAGGCTATGGCTGGTAATCACAACCTTTGCATCTAATTTCATCGTTACTACCAAGCCAAATTCACCACGCCTTCGCTGTTCTAACCACCAGTTTGAGTAGACAGCATATCCTACGCTGCCGGTAGCAAGTATCAAACCCAATAGACGAACCAGCCAGTGCCAAGGAGTTAAACAGATAACTAAGCAGGCCGTTGCAACTGAACCAGCCAGAAAATTAGTGAGTTTTTTTTGAATAACAGAGCGCCTGCAGTGCAGCTTGAGAATTTGTAGCGAGCTGACACTTTCTAAGGAATAGGAAATTCCACCATACAGTAGCTCAGTGGCAGTCACCAGGGCCTCGTCTGCAAACAGCTTTACTGTGTAAGAATTAGCCTGATGAGCTAGCTGACCTTGTGATGGGCGTGGTCCGACATCCAGCATCAGATCGTCTGCGACTAGAGAGATATCCCTAAGAGCTAACTTTCCCTCTACCAGGCTAATATCTTGAGTATTTTCCTTAGGTTCTCCCACAAAGCCCTCGCTATATCTTACGCATTTGTTTTAAAACGAAGCTTCCTCAAAAAGAAGTCTAAATACTTTTCCTGCTTAGCAACTATTGTAATATCTCCGTCTATTCCGGGCAGCAGTTTACACTCGCCAGTGTTAGACGCTACGACTTGACTATTAGGTTCTACAGTCACTGTATAGCTGTTTTCAGATGCCGCAGAAAATTTTGGTCCTTGAGAGGTAGCAGGTTCAATTGATTTAACATGTCCCTGTAATGTGTTAGAACCAGTAGCCTTACAGTTAGATACATTAATTTCGACGGGAAAGCCGATATCAACAGCTTCAATTCCAGGATCGGAAACGAAAGCTTCAAACTCTAGCGGAGCGTCCACAGGAACAACTTTAGCAATAGGTTCACCTGAATCAACCGTTTGACCTAGGGTATTTAAGGTAAGTTCATAGAGAATACCGGCTTTTGGAGAATAGACATTTAAGGTATCTGTTTTTTGCTCTGCTTGTTCTAGGCGATTTTGCTGATAGGCCAGCTGTGCATTTAGCTCATTCTAGTGGGTGAGCAGCAGCTCTAACGAGTAGTCAAATGCCTGTGCTGTGCCAAGACTGATCTGTGGAGGATTGGCCCGACGTTGCTGCGTTTCAACAATTTGGCGGTCGATTTGTGCGAGATGCCCTTGAAGCTGAGTCAGTCGTTCTTTTGCATTAAAAATTTCTGCTTGCAGCGATGCATTCTCAAATGAAGCAATGGCTTGATCGGGGATCACCTGGTCATAATTCTGAACAGAAATATCCTCGACATCACCTTCAATATTTGCAGTGATAACTTGAGCTTCATCCACTGGCTGAATAACAGCAGAAGTTTTAACGATAGTCTGATGGGTCAGCAAACTTGAGGCAACCATCCCTAGTCCTAACGCACCTACTGAGGAAAGGCCGCCAATCACCAGTAAACGATTGGCAGATGGTAGAAAATTGTCTACAGCAGGGGAAGTAAGCTGCTGATAGCTCTTAGTTTGAGCAGCGTCAAACGTCTGGGTAGCAGCCAGCATCAGCGATCGCATATTTGAGCGCTCAACAGTGAGTTGGCTGCTAGTATCAGAGGACAGCACTGTTGACTGTGTTACCTGACCAGGAATGTTAGACGCTAGGTTTACAGAAGATTGATCATGGTTCATGGTTTACACTCACACTGACAAGTAATATAAACAGTTGCTGGGAAAAAATTGGGCGAGTAGTTCTCACTAGCCGCATAAATATTCAAGTCAAACAATTCAAGTCAAACAAGAACGTTATATATTCTCGCGATTACTGGCAACCAGACGCTTTGAGCTGTCCGTAAGACTAGGTGCTGCTTCTAGGAACTGCAAATGACCGCCCTTCTGGGTCAGCAAGTAAGCAGGAGAACCAGCAATGTCGGCTTCGCCATTGTCAATGACAGCAACCCAATCGACGATGCGATTTACGCTAGAACGATGGCTAATGAGAACAGTGGTGTGCCCACGACGGTGGATTAATAGCTTTTGAAGCAGCTGAGCTTCGCTAATCGGATCCAACGCAGACGTTGACTCATCTAAAATTAGAATAGACGGCTTGAGAACTAATGCCCGTGCGATCGCAAGCCTTTGCAGCTGTCCCCCCGAAAGATTAGAACCAAACTCTCCTAAAACCGTTAGATAGCCATCGGGCAAACTATCAATAAACTCGCTAGCTCCCGTAATTTGACAGGCGTCTACCATTTCTTGGTAAGAGGCTTTAGGAGCACAAAGCTGAAAGTTTTCTAGAATCGAGCGACTCCAAAAATGAGTGGTTTGAGACACGAGAACAATTTGCTGACGCACACATTCAGTCGAAAGATCGCGCAAATTATGGGGGCCCACCAATACTTCACCAGACTGGTAGGGATGTAATCCCGCTAAGATCTTAGCAATCGTGCTTTTTCCAGAACCAGACGTGCCGACTAGGGCCGAAGATCTGCCACCGGGAATCGTCAGGGAAAATGTTTCAAGCAGATTAAACCGACCCGGATAGTGAAAGTTGACCTGATTGAATGTAATATCGCCGTCTGACGGAATTTCTGCTAGGGGTTTGAGCCAGTCGTCAGGGCTTTCATCTTGGACATCAATGACGTCATCAAACTGTTGTACAGACGTCTTGACCTCCATCAATCTGTCGGAAAATCTGACTATAAAGTTAATAAACTCTAGAAAACTATGGCTCATGATACTGAAGGCTAAGAGCTTGCCCAAGGTTAGCTCCTGCTCGATCACTAAAGTGCTGCCCAGGTAAAAGATGGCAATACTGCCCATACCTGCGACTAGATTTGCTAGCTGATTGGTAAAAAAGCTCAGCTGAACGGTATCTGCTTTCTGACTGGCTAAATTACCAAATCGCCCCTGCATTTCTTTCCAGAGTTGAGGCTGAGCCGTTGTTGTCTTCACTGTCATGGCGCCTCTAAAAATCTCGACTAGCAGAGCCTGATTTTTAGACTTTAAAGAGAGTAAACGGCGAAGCCGCCGCTGCACGACCGGTATTAGCCCAATCGTTGCTCCTAACATAACTCCAGCTGTTAGCAGCGATACTAGAGTCAAACGATAGCTATAAAAATAGCCCATACAGCAGAGAGAAACCACTGCAGTACAAAGCAGTGCAGGAAACTGCACAGCCCCATCTACAATCAGTTCATTAATCCGCGAAATATCTTTAAGATGACTGGCAAACTCACCGCTGCGTCGTGTCTCGTAATAGTTTAGCGGTAGCCTTAATAATTTACGGCCAAATTCTAGCGTAAGCCCCAGTTCTAATTTCTGAAAGATATTAGCAACTAGAGAAACCTGTACCAAATTTAAAAAGCTTTTAATCGCAAAAAAAACTAAGGCTGCCACAGCTATTTTAGGTAAAAGCTGAATATCTCCTCCAAGCAGCACGTCATCAGCAATGAGCTGAATTAACAAGGGGACCGATAGAGATAAAAAGCCAATCGCTAACCCATAGATAAATACCTGGAGTAGAGAAAGACGATGGGGCCATGCCTGCTGTATAACACTGGTTAGTCTACTAGGTTTATCAGTAGATAAGCGATAGAAGGCTTCGTCTGGGACCAGCAATAGCATGGCCCCATCCCCCCAGTTGGACTTCACTTCGTCGGCGCTCAGATACTGAACACCGACACTAGGGTCGGCGATGACATACTTTTGACGCTGCTTACCATAGAAGACGACCCAGCGGTCCTGGCCCCAGTGAATAACAGCGGGCAAAGGCAGGCGATGGATCCGATTAAATATATCGTCAGTTGCCTGACCGGAGCGGGCCTGAAAACCTAGGGCTTCTGCACCTTGCTTTAGCCCTAATAGCGAAGAACCTAACTGGCCAGTCCCCACAAGTTCACGCACGCGGGATAGAGTAAATTGCTGCCCATAGTGCATAGCAACCATCGCAATACAGGCAATTCCGCAATCTTCTTCTCTAGGCTGGCTGATAAATGAATATTTCATAGGATCACGGTATATGTGCTCTAGGGCAAACCAAAAAGCGTCTATAAATTCAGATCTTTATCGCAAGCAAGAAATGCTCAATCAACTATGAGACAGCCCTATAGATAAGAGTTAACGAATAACTTTTACCACCTAAAAATAAAAGACCAGGATAGTGAGTTTAAATTTAGTCAGATTGCTTAGATCGCTCATGACATTGATGAGAGAGGCATCGCCGATCTTCGGGATATCTTCTAATATCAAGAGACCGTCAAGAAGTAGTTGCTATAGATTGGTCTATCGCCTAATTCAGCAATTACATGAGAGAAAACTCCTACAGTTTTGTTGTTACATGTCTGTTGAATACCGAATTTTCTTTGAAGGCAGAATTTAATAAGCATAGGTCCCCAGAGCCGGTCTATACTTTCAATAGATCAACTTCAAAGACCGGCCAAACATATTGGTCTGAAAACTAGGGCTGCATAATCGCTGCAGTACTAGCCGCAATGGTAAAAACACTCAAAAACAATATAAACAGCTCGACTTTAAGATGCCCCAATACATGGCAATACGAATACTCTTGCTCAGATTGGAACTCACTAGCTAAGACAACAGAAAGACGTCATATGTTCCTCAGCGGCTACAAAGCCTAGTGAAGATATCAGGCTTGCTCACTACGCTATTTCTATAAGCAAAGCAGATCGATGGGATCGCTAGCTATTTAAAAACCAGATCGTAGGTACTAAAGATCGAATGTACTTGCTATGGTACAAGCAGGCGCAAACGCGATGCCATGATTCCAAGGCGGCTAACCCTGATTAATTTTTTGAGCTATCGAGAGGTCACGCTTGACTTTGCAGGGTTGCATGTTGCCTGTATCTGTGGACCTAATGGTGCGGGCAAGTCATCGCTACTGGAGGCTATGGCCTGGGCGGTATGGGGGCATAGTCGAGCAGCCAGCGAGGATGATGTTATCCATCTTGGGGCCAAAGAGGGCAAGGTGGAATTTGTATTTGAGCATCAGAGTCAGGTTTATCGAATTTTGCGAGGGCGCAGACGGAAGCAGGGCTGTTTGCTAGAGTTTCAGATCGAGACTCCTGAGGGATTTCGCAGTCTGACCCAGCGTGGGGTCCGGGCCACGCAGCAGCTCATTTTACAATCTCTAAAAGTAGACTACGAGACATTTATTCATTCGGCCTATCTGCGACAGGGACAGGCCAATGAGTTTATGTTGAAGCGACCGGGTGAGCGCAAACAAATCCTGGCTGACTTGCTCAAGCTCAGTCAGTATGACCGGCTGGTGGAAAAAGCTCGAGAGCGGGGGCGAGACTATCAGGCTGAGATTAGAGTGCTGACGATGGCAGTCACTCAAGCGGAAGAACAGCTGGCCCAGCGCAGTGCGATCGCAGCCCAGCAGCAAACCATCCAGGAACAGGTGGCTCAACTACAGCAGCAGCAGCAGCAGGCGCAGCAGCAGCAGCAGGCCCAGCAAGCGGCCCAGCAGCAGCGTCAGCAACAGCTGCAGACCCTGCAAACCGCTCGGCAGCAGCTGACACATCTGCAGCAAAGCCAGCACCAGCGAGCTTCTGAACTAAAGCATCTAGAACACCAGTGTCACACCTTGCAAACTGAGTTAGCAGCAGCTAGCGAGATCGAAGCGGGTTACACACAGCTCCAGCAGCTGCAGCAGCACGAACAAACCTACGCTCAGCGCTTTCAACACTATCAGCAGGCTCAGTCTAGACTGCTACAGCTGCAGGCTCAGCAGCAAGCACAGCAAAACCAGCTGCAAACGGCCATCAGTCAAAAAGAGCAACGGCTGAACTCATTAGAGCAAACAGTTCAAGAGCTGCAACAAAGCCAGAGTCAGCAGCAAACGGTCGAAACAACCCTGCAGCAGCTGCAGGCGGCTCGAGCGCAGCTCCAGCAATTAGATCAGCGCCAAATGGATATCACTCCGCTGCTGCAGCGTCACCAGCAGATCCATACACAGTTAAAACAGGCATCGGCCCGCTTGGAAGCTCGTTTGGAGGCCATCTGCCAAACCCAGGCCACCCTGACGCTGCAACAGCGTCCGGAGCTGCAGCAAACCCTGGTAGATATTCAGCATCAAATTGTCTATTTAGAACAGCGGCGCGCCTATCAGATCCAGGTTCGACAAAAAGGACAAGAACGACGAGACTTTATGGCCAAGCTGCAAACCGAACAGCGGCAGAATGAAGCGCGGCTTATTCAGCTAGACCAGCGCTTGGCCCTGCTGAGTCAGCCAGATGCCCACTGTCCTTTATGCGACCAGTCGCTGGCAGACCACGGCTCCCATGTAACAGCCCAGCTGCAGCAGGAAAGAGACACCTTGCAGGATCGGATCTGGGTGATTCGTGAACAGCTCACCACATCTGAGCGAGAAATTCAAGTGCTACGGCGAGAGTATCGCAAGCTGGAGACAGAGCTAGAGCAATATAGCGCTGTTCTTCAAGAACAAGGAGCCCTACAGGCGCAGCTCAGCTCGTCTACAGAGGCAAAAAACAGGCTGCACGCTTTAGATAAAGAGCGCCAGCATCTAGAGCAATGTCTGGCCTCAGCAGACTATGCCACTGATTTGCAGCAGGAATATCAACGGCTAGAGCAGCAGCTAGCTGCCCTGGACTATGACGAGCGCGACCACGCCCTGGTTCGCAATCAGGTTGATAAGCTCCGCTGGGCTGAATTTAAGCAAGCAGAGCTGGCTCAGGCAGAGCGACGGCTAGAGCAGCTTTTGAAGCAGCGACCTCAGTTAGAGACCGAACTGTGTGAGCTGCGATCGCGGCTCCAGCAACTTGAGCAGCATCCCGTTCCCGAAAGGCTTCAGCTAGAGGCGACCCTGGCAGACCTCGACTACAGTCTGGAACATCACCAGCGGCTGCGGGATCGGCTCCAGTCTTTACAGCCCTGGCAGCTAAGATATCAGGCACTGCAGCAGGCTAGAGCAAATCTGCCGGCCTTGGACCAGCGCCGTCAGCAGCTAATGGCCACCCAGACCCAGCAGCAAGAAGAGTACGACCAGCTCAAGCAGCGCATTACTGACATAGAAATTTCCCTACCCTCCGATGCGGCTCAGTCCCTCCAGCAGATAGAAACCCATATCGCCCAGCTACAGACCCGCCGAGAGCAGCAGCTGAGTCAGCTAGGACGCCTAGACCAGCAGCTGCAGCAGCTAGACGATCTGCAGCAGCAAACTGACCTGCAACGCCAGCAGCTCCAAGGCTACCAGCATCAGCTCAGAGTGCATCAGGAGCTCCAGCAGGCATTTGGCAAAAATGGAATTCAGGCCCTGATGATTGAAAACCTGCTGCCCCAGCTAGAGGCAGAAACCAATCAGATTTTAGGTCGCTTAAGCGATCATCAGCTCCATGTGCAATTTGTTACCCAGCGCTCGGGGCGAAAAAAGCTAATTGATACGTTGGACATTTTAATCGCCGATACCCAAGGGACTCGGGCCTATGAGACCTATTCCGGCGGTGAGGCTTTTCGGGTAAATTTTGCCATCCGGCTGGCGCTGGCTCGGCTCTTGGCTCAGCGTTCGGGACTGGCGCTGCAGATGCTGATTATTGATGAGGGATTTGGCACCCAGGACCAGGCCGGGTGCGACCGTCTGGTGGCGGCGATCAATGCGATCGCGCCGGATTTTGCCTGTATTCTTACCGTGACCCACATGCCTCACTTTCGTGAAGCGTTTCAAACCCGAATTGATGTGGTTAAAACCGCAGATGGCTCCCAGGTGCGGTTGTCGGCTTGAGGTTTCCTGCATTCCTATGCCTAGAGCCCTGCTGACTCAGTGCGAACAGCAGTTGATTGCAATACCAATAGAAAAGTTATCGTAATTTTGGCAGCGTATCTTTAAGCATCCTAACGTCTCAGGTGTTTGCTACGGCAACCCGCTACCCTAAGCGAGACAGTCTGCCATCGCCTTTATGCAAATCCAAACTCCTGACTGGGTTAAGCACGCCGTTTTCTACCAGATTTTTCCTGATCGCTTTGCGCGCACCCAGCGGCGACCGCTACCACCCGCCATGCAGGTAACATTAGAACCTTGGGAGGCCCCGCCTACGCTCGGTGGCTACAAGGGGGGCGACCTCTGGGGGGTTGCAGAAAATCTCGACTACCTGCAAGATCTAGGGATTACGGCAATTTACTTTACCCCTATTTTTCAATCCGCCAGCAATCACCGCTACCATACCCACGACTACTATCAAATTGACCCGCTGCTTGGAGGTAATCAGGCATTTGCTGATTTGTTAGAAGCGGCCCATCAGCGGGATATCAAAGTTGTTCTCGATGGTGTTTTTAATCATGCTAGTCGAGGCTTTTTCTTCTTTAATGACATTTTGGAAAACGGTCCTCACTCTCCCTGGTTAGACTGGTTTCATATAGAAGACTGGCCGCTGTCTGCCTACGACGGCGCTAAGCCTGCCAACTATGAGAGCTGGTGGGACAATCGCGCTCTGCCGGAATTTAACCACGAACACCCCCCGGTGAAAGAGTACATTATGCAGATAGCCGAGTACTGGCTACACCAGGGTATTGACGGCTGGCGGTTGGATGTACCGTTTGATGTGAAAGCCGAAGGGTTTTGGCAAGAGTTTCGGCAGCGGGTAAAAGCGGTTAATCCGGACGCATACATTGTCGGAGAGATTTGGACCGACGCCAGGCAGTGGCTAGATGGCACCCAGTTTGACGGGGTGATGAACTACCTGTTTACGGGACCGGCCTTGGCGTTTACCGCTAAAGAAAAGATTGTTATGGAGCTGGTGGAGCAGCCGGCCTATTTCCCCTATCCGGCATTGGATGCCAAAGGCTACGCTCAGAAAATAGACGAGCTGCTGGCGCTGTATCCGTGGGACATTCAGCTGACTCAGCTCAATCTGTTGTCAAGTCATGATGTGGCTCGCGCCATTACCGTGATGGGAGACGATCAGCGCAGCTTTGAACTAGCCGTTTTGTTGCAGATGACATTTCCAGGCGCACCCAGTGTTTATTACGGTGATGAGGTAGGGCTTGCCGGTGCCCATGACCCAGACTGTCGTCGCGGGTTTCCAGCTAACGCGCACTGGAATCAGGATTTGTTGACGCTGCATAAGCAGCTAATTGCTCTCCGGCATCAGCATCCAGCGCTGCGGACGGGAACCTATCAAACTTTAGAAACAATGGCAGATGTTTATGCGTTTGCTCGCAGTGACGACCAAGAGACAGTCATTGTTGTTGTCAATACGGCTGAACAGGCACAACAAATCACGGTATCTAGACTACAAGAGGATGCAAAAGTGCTTTGGGGAGAGGGCAATATTGTCAGCCCACAGCAGGTCAGCCTACCTCCTCGGGCAGGCATGGTAATTGGTATGGGCTCCTAGAGCAGTCACGGTAACACCTTTGTTACCCTAAATAAGGTTTTTGTAGGCAGATTGATTTAAAACGAGGCCCTTAAATGATCGAGCAGTTCACCCCAGACATAAGACGCTGGATAGGCTTCTGTTTAAGTATCGGTTTGCTGTTGGGTATCACCAGCTGCGCGATTCCCCAGGTAAGTGCTGAAGATCGATTATTTCTAGATCTGTCGGTGGAGGCGGTTGACCATGTGGTACTGCCGATGGATGAGTTTGAAGGCACTCAGCTGGGCGGACTGTCTGCGATCGCATATGATCGCAGCCGCGATCGCTTCTACGCACTCTCTGACGACCGGCAACGACCCCGCGTCTATACGCTAGGTCTGGGACTAAGCACCACCGGCATCACCGAGGTCAGCATTGATGCGGTAACTGACTTAAAAGACGAAGCCGGGGGCACCATCGCGCCTCTAGACGCCGAGGGCATGGTGCTCACCCCTGGAGGCAGCCTGATTGTATCGAGCGAAGGATCTCCCAAAGAACAGCTACCGCCGTTACTGCAGGAGTTTGACCTGACAACAGGACAGCTTAAAACGACATTCCGCATCCCCGAACGTTACTGGCTTGGTGTGGACGATCCGACAGATGGACAGACCCAGGGCATTCAAGAAAATATCGGCTTTGAAGCACTCACCATCAGTGCTCCTGGCGGTGTCTATGAACCGTATCGCCTGTTTGTCGCCACTGAAGGACCGCTCTATCAAGATTTAGATATCGACCCAGAAATTCCATTTAAGAACCGCTGGCTGCACTATCTAATCGATCCCAACTTTTCTGAACTGGGTCAGTCCACCCTGCTCTCAGAGCATCTGTACCTCATGGATGCGGCCCCTCTAGGAGCCGTCGTCAATGGGCTATCGGAAATTTTATCGATCGATGTCGGTGGTCATTTCCTAGGGTTTGAGCGAGCGTTTGGATTACAGGGTCTGTCGCTTAAGCTCTATCAGCTAGCTACCGGTGTGGCAACGGATATTAGTGCGATCGCAACACTGCAAGGCGATACCAGCGGCATTACTCCCATCCGCAAACAGCTGGTTGCCGACCTCACACCGCTAGACCCCGATAACTTAGAAGCCATGACCCTGGGGCCTAAACTACAGGACGGTCGTCAAAGCCTAATTATGGTGAGTGACAATAACTTTGATCCACGTCAAAAGACCCAAATTTGGCTATTTGCATTGACCGGTCTGGACAATTAAAGCCACAGCCGCAGACTGGACGTAACTCAAAACAATTTTCTTTTGCCAGAGAATTAAAAATATAACAGAGCAGGCGTCGAAGATTGACACTGTTGTAAGCCGAATCAGTTGCACTGTCAGAATTTTTCGCCCCACTGAGCGCAATGATACTGGCTCCAAAGACCCAACCAATTTAAGCCTGCTGAGCACACAGAATAACGATTCATACCTACTATTCTGTATAATTTTTGCTAATCATGAAGGAGGCTTAAGCGCTAAAGGATGAAAGTAATCGTATTAGGTGGGGATGGCTTTTGTGGCTGGCCCACCGCACTGCATCTATCAAACGCAGGTCATGAGGTTGCTATTGTTGATAATTTATCGCGCCGCAATATCGACAATGAGCTAGAAATTGCGTCTCTAACTCCCATTAGCTCCATGTCCACGCGTCTGTCGGCGTGGCAAGAAGTCAGTGGTAAGACAGTCGACTTTTTTAATGTCGATATTTCCCAGGAGTATGACAAGCTCCTTCACCTGATTTGCGACTATGCTCCCGATGTGATTGTGCATTTTGCTGAACAGCGGGCGGCTCCCTATTCCATGAAGTCAGCCAAGCACAAGCGCTACACCGTTGACAACAACCTCAACGGTACCAACAACGTGCTGTGCGCCATCGTTGAATCTGAGCTAGATATCCACGTAGTTCACCTAGGCACCATGGGTGTCTACGGCTATGGTACAGCCGGAATGAAAATTCCCGAGGGCTATCTAGACATCCAAGTCGTAACAGATTCCGGTAAGGTCATCGAAAAACAGATTCTGCATCCGGCAAATCCCGGCAGCATCTACCACATGACTAAAACCCAAGATCAGCTATTCTTTGCCTATTACAACAAGAACGACCAGGTTCGTGTAACAGATTTACATCAGGGAATTGTTTGGGGTACCAATACCCGAGAAACTGCCATGGATGAGCGGTTAATCAATCGCTTCGACTACGATGGCGACTACGGTACGGTCCTGAATCGCTTCTTGATGCAGGCGGCTATTGGTCATCCTCTAACGGTTCATGGTACAGGTGGTCAGACCCGCGCCTTTATCCACATTCAAGACACGGTACGCTGCGTTGAGCTAGCGATTAACAATCCACCTGAAAAGGGAGACCGGGTTAAAATCCTCAACCAAATGACCGAAACTCATCGTGTCCGAGATCTGGCCCGTATCGTGGCAGATATCGCCGATGCTGAGATTCAGTACATGGAAAATCCCCGTAATGAAGCAGCTGAAAATGAGCTAGTTGTCGACAACCAGTGCTTTTTAGATATGGGACTCCAGCCCACACAGCTAGATAAAGGTCTGATGCTGGAAGTCACCGAAATCGCTAAGAAGTACGTCGATCGCTGTGATACATCAAAGATTGTCTGTACGTCAAAATGGACAAAGAAAGCAGCAACGGCTCCAACTCCAATTCCAGCTAGCTAGCAGATAAGAGAACTAACGGCCAGACAGGAAACATACTGCTTAACCTTGTTTCCTGTTGTTTAGCTCGGTTGGTCTTATCCACTAAGCAGTTTACTTCTTGATAGGATACGGACAAACTGTTTGACTTCTGAGCAAAGCCCCCAAACGTCGAAATCCGGGGGCTTTCTCCCTAGGCTTTTCCCAAAAAATTGAGCTCATCTGCCTAAACAAGCTGAACAGCTTCCAGTCTGTGTCTTTTAGGACAGACGGCCTGCCCTATGTCATTTGGGATATTGCCAAAAAAATAATTTTGTGAAATCTTGAGACTTGACCGATTTCACGATTGAATAGTCAACAGTTCAGATTTTTTCAAAATACTCGCATTCAACCCTGACTAAGCGTATGCGCATTGCTCTTTTTACCGAAACATTTCTACCCAAGGTTGACGGCATCGTAACTCGCCTTAAACATACTGTAGAGCAGCTACAGGCTTTGGGTAATGATGTGTGTGTATTTTGCCCAGAGGGTGGCCTGACAGAATACAAAGGGGCAAAAATTGAGGGCATTTCAGGATTTCCCATGCCGCTTTATCCAGAGCTAAAACTGGCCTTACCTCGACCCTCCATTGGTGAGGCACTAGAAGCGTTTAAACCTGATCTGGTCCATGTTGTTAATCCAGCAGTCTTAGGGTTAGCAGGTGTGTACTACGCCAAAGCGTTGGAGATTCCCCTAGTGGCGTCTTATCATACTCATCTACCCAAGTATTTAGAACACTACGGATTCGGCATGTTTGAGGGCATGCTGTGGGAGCTGCTAAAGGCGGTTCATAACAATGCACGAATTAACTTATGTACCTCGACAGCTATGCAGCAAGAGCTGACCGAGCACGGCATTGAGAATGTAAAGGTATGGCAGAGGGGGGTAGATACTGATTTATTTCGACCCAGTTTAGCCAGTCGAGAGATGCGTGAGCGATTGAGTGAGGGACATCCAGACGCACCGCTACTGCTATACGTAGGGCGGCTATCGGCTGAGAAAGAAGTTGACAGGATTAAGCCGATTCTAGATGCTATTCCAGATGCTCGTCTGGCTCTAGTCGGGGATGGACCTTACCGAGAAGAACTAGAGGAACATTTTGCTGGAACTAATACTCACTTTGTGGGCTATCTCGGAGGCGAGGAGCTAGCGTCTGCCTATGCATCTGGAGATGCATTCATTTTTCCCTCGCGCACTGAGACCCTGGGGTTAGTCCTTCTAGAAGCAATGGCGGCCGGCTGTCCAACGGTGGCGGCTAATGCAGGGGGAATTCCAGATATCGTCACTGACGGCACCAATGGATTCTTGTTTGACCCCCAAGATGAAGAGGGGGCCATTAAGGCTACCCAGCGTTTGTTAGCAGCACGAACAGAAAACGAGCTGCTACGTCGAAATGCTCGAATTGAGGCAGAGCGCTGGGGCTGGCGTGGGGCAACACAGCAGCTGCAGACTATCTACGCCGAGGTATTGGCGATGGATATACCGCTGGCAGCTTAAGGTTTACTACAGGTTGTATCTGGTCAAGCAGAGAGACTCTTTAGAAGATAAATTTGGACTTTTCCAAAGAATATAGTCGGGTTTACGCTCAAAGCAGTATCAGATGCTTTCTAGTAATCGTGCCCCTGACCTACTCATAGAACCCTTATGAAGGTAAGCGGATGATGGGACTCGAACCCACGACATTCAGCTTGGGAAGCTGACGTTCTACCACTGAACTACATCCGCAGTACGCTAAAACCTCTATGTATCAAAAGTTTGAGACATATTTTTAGCCTGATCAATGGGTCTTATTTAACCCTGTATGGTACTGACATTATACTGACATATACCGATATTAAAGTTACCGATATTAAAGTCAGTTTTAATGTCAGTTGAGTTAGAGCTTGCCGAAACACGTCAGCAGGCGAATCAATACTTGAAGCAGGTTAACGCAAAACTATCCATTGTCAAATGTGGTCGTAAACTTTATTGGCAAGGAATGCTCCCCCCGAAACCAGGTAGTACACGAACCGAACCCCATCAGCAAACGGTCAATGTCTCGAATCACCCGTCCCGAGTAGGTTCGCAACTTTCGCGTTTGTTGTTTTGCCCGTCGATATGGAGCGGCCCGACCATATCGACACGATTCTGAGCCTGAATCGGGGCTTTTCATTTTGCCAGCTTTTGGGAAAATGGGCCACTTCCTGGCAATCCTACAGCATTCTTCAGTAGCACAAACCCTGGATAGCTCTACTTTCTCTCAGTATTTCAGGGACGATTATATAGGATGGACTGGTTTCTACGAACTGCTGCTGCCCTCCCAAAATGTTGCCGTATGATGTCATTTCCCGCAGGCTATGTTCCTGAGTTCAAAGCAGCTCTGGATAACATCCGACTTGGATATCCCTTACTGAAAGGATACCGGATGATTGAGGACATATTCGGGTGCGCCCAATTCACAAAAATAGTGGCTTCATAGAAACTTTTGATGCGAGATCGGTGTAAACAACGAGATTCTGAATCACTATTGCATTCTCACACCGTCTCTTGGCTGATTAAATGATTGTAGTTTTGACGATCACATCGTTGTAGTCCAAGTCACCGCCACCGGGCAGATCTTCAAAGCCAAAGGTGTTGTCACCTAATAGACGAATATGGTCAATACCATCGCTGTTGGCACCCAGATGGGTAAAGTAGATGTCTGGGTCATTCATGATGATATTGTCTGTTAGCTGCTCAATAGTTCCGTCTACAACAATGAAGCTGGCTAGCAACTGACCCATTTTAATTTCAGCAGTAAAGCTTTCCATTTGTCCGTTAGTGCCAGTCAGGTTGACGTCGGTTAGTCGATTGTTGAGTGCTGCTTTACTGTAGCCAGTATCATCTGGATTTAGTAGATTACCAAAGTTATCAAAAACCTGACCCTGTTCATTTTCGACAACGTAGAAGCCTACTAGATTGTTGTAACCAGCATTGCGATAAACATCGAAGGTAGCTGTTTTTGTTCCTGTTTCGCCCCGTAGGTCAATGAGTTCTGACTGGCCCTGTACTTTACTACCGATTGGCGGTGTACTATCAAGACTCTCTAGCACTATACTTGTTACCTCGGTGCTGCTATCTGAACTAGCAGGGACTTTGAGAGTCAGCTGTAGTCCAGGCTCTTGTAAAGTGCTAGCTGCGATCGGCTGGCGCTCATTAGAAGGATAGGCTAGCTGCAGTTCTCCAATGCCGCTCTGGCGCAGACTGTCTAAGCTACCATTCTTGATGAGCGCAAACTGCAGCATGGCATCGTTGGGAAGCGCCAGGTTACGGCTGATTTCTAACCCAGATAGCTGCCCGGTTTTGAGGGTTGAGAAAACAACGATAGCCTTGTCCAACAATGCTTGTTTGTAGCCTGCTTCATCAGGGGTAATTTCTTGGATGCGGCCTTGCGCATCAGTAGCTACTACGATTAGTTCACTAACACTATCGGTATTGCTTTGCACCAAGCTCAGGCCGATAGTTGCTGGCTGAGCATCCGCCTCGGAGAGAGGGTTAGGGGAGACCTCTGTTTTCGGTCGCTTGGGCAAGGAGACTATCGCTTTGGGCTCAGCATCCATCGCAGATGGAGAGAAGACCGTTGTATCAGGAATTGCTTCAATAGGTGCTGGTATTGGTTTAGAGATGCTGGGTGTGCTTTTCTCGGATTTGGGTGGCTCTGCAAGGGATTCTGGTGTGGTCTGGGTCTTGGGCTCTGGCTGGGATACTGGCGTCTCTTTAATGGATTCTGGTGCGGGTTTAGATAGTCTTTTGGGTTCAGATTTGGGTTCTGGTTCAGATTCTGGCGCTTTTGTAACGGGTGCTAGTTTGGGTTCTGACTTGGGGTTGGGTGCCTTTGTAATAGGATTTGGTGCAGGTTCTGGTTCTGGTGTGGGTTCCGGTGCTGATGTGAGTTTGGACTTTGGCTCAGGTTTGTCAGGTGACTTGATATTATCCTTAGATTTGTCATTGCTTTTGCTATCTGAGATAGGCTGAGAATCAGACTCTGAAGGTGAGATTGTCTTTTCTCCTGCTCCACTGTCATTCTTAGGAGCCGGGGCTGGGTCAATCTGTAAATTTTTGACTAGAGCTGCGCCGGGAATTCCTGCATCGGCTCCGTTAATATTTTGAACAACGTTACCTCCACCATTGGTTACCTCAAAATTGACAGTGTTCTCTGTTTTTTGTCCATTGGAGCGGTTGTCGGCAAACTGAGAGTTGCTGATGGTTAGATTTTTTGCCTGATTTTGTCCACTAATCCAGATGCTGCCTGCCTGATCGCCAGCAGAATTGTTGGTAAATGTTGTATCGGTAATTGTGGATTTAACGTTTTTTGCGGTGTTGAGAACAATAGCTCCACCGATGCCGGAATTTTTGGAATTTTGAATCCGGTTATCGGAGAAGGTTGATCCTTCAATGGTGACACCGCCTTTAACATCAGTCCACAGTCCGCCGCCTTGGGACGTGCTGATATTGTCGGTGATTGTGGAGTTGCGAATGGTGAGCGTGACCGGACTGGCTTCGTCTTGATAGGATTGAACCGCTAGACCTGCCCCTTTACTGGCAGTGTTGTTGGTGATTTTAGTGTTTTCAATGATGTATTTATCGCCGGAGTACCCGCTTAGGAAAAAGGCACCGCCGTAGTCACCGCCGCCTGTGTTGTTTTCAGCAACAACGTTACGGATGACGGTGGTGCCGCCCAAATCATCGGGTTTTTCGGTGCCATTGGCTCCATCGGTAAAAATAGCTCCGCTGCCGTTGGTGCCTTTATTCTCTTTAAAGGTTGAGTCTTCTACCTTCA
The DNA here is from genome assembly GCA_050043465.1 of Leptolyngbyaceae cyanobacterium. GTDB lineage: Bacteria > Cyanobacteriota > Cyanobacteriia > Phormidesmidales > Phormidesmidaceae > Leptothoe. Next base: position 190,859 of record JBHJIL010000001.1, on the reverse strand, counting down.
GGTTGGTCAGTAGGGTATAAACAGCGCCATAGGTTCCTTTGTTGTTAGTAAAGGTTGTCCCACTGATGTTTAGAGCAGCTTCTCCACCGACGTTGCGATCGCGATTGCCATTAACCACCTGTGCGCCTTCACCACCACCATAGGTAGAGACTGCACCGGCACTAAAGCCATCACCGGCAGAGGAGCCGTCATTCCCATCAAATACGCTGTCTTTTATAGTGGCGCTAGCACCGTAGCTAATAAAGATAGCCCCGCCCCGTTCTCCTTCGTTATTAACAAACTGAGAATTTTCCACTACCAGCGTGTTGGACTCACGCACCTCAATGGCTCCGCCCTGTTGGGTGGTCTTTTTGTCACTATCAACAGCGCTGCCGTTGGCAAATGTAAGATTCCGCAGCGTGACATCTGAATAGTCGTAGCTGACCCGCAGGATTCGCGTTTTACCTTCACCACTCAGGGTTAAATTGGGGGCATCGCTGCCATCAATGGTGAGGCTTTTGTTGATGACCAGCTGGCGATCCAGGCGAATGGTCTTATTCTTAAGATTAGGAGAGAAAACAATCGTATCTTTATCGTTAGCAAGGGCGATTGCTTCGCGTAAGGAGCCTTTGCCCCTATCGTTCGTATTTGCAACGGTAAGAATAGCCACAGGTTGTTTTTAGGTACGTCAGTTGGCAGAGCACCTGGAAAGACTTTTGTTCAACAGAATGTATCCAAACAGTCGAACCTTTAGAGGTTCTATGGTCTAAATCTGAACAGGAAACAGTCGTTAAAAACCAGCGGTTCTTAGCGTTCTAAACAACCCAAATCTATTTTTTTGAAATTCGCCAACTACAGGAGATAACCTAAGCGCTATGCGCCATAAACTTGCTTCAACCATCAGTGCTTAGACAAATAGCTCTAGCGTTATGAGGTTGTGCCAGTTGAGCAGGTAGCCCACGATCAATACTAGCCTAGAAAATAAAAGATTTATCACCGCCTGAAAACAGGAAGAAACAATTTACTAAAATTACATCAAAAAAAGATGTAATTTGGGTTCGATTGATCCGGATGCTTAAATTTGTCCCTTTCCGGATGGAAGAAACGTCGTTGCTGACTGAGGGGGATACATCGGTCTTTTGGAAATGCCAAGCACCCGCATCTTGCAGATAAAATCATCCCGAGGAGCAGCAACGCCGAAGCAACTATGGGCTGAGATCTGCGGGCAAGGAATTTGCAGACTGTCTTGGAAGTGCGATCGCACAAACTCTCTCCCCTAGGATGGGCTTACTTCATATAAAACCCGTTGTTTTTCGTCGTAAATATTAACTTCTACGTAACAATTCGCAGACTAACGGCGGTTTGATGCGATTTACGCATCGATATTGACTAAAAACCAAATAAGAGGGCTGTTTTTTTAAAGAGGGATCGAGCACTGTATGACCAGTTGAGTTGACTTATAAGATTAATATGCCGAACAGCAAGCAAACTCTCGTCGTTGTTGGCAATGGTATGGTGGGCCATCGGTTTCTTGAGCAGATGGTAGCAAAGGGGGGCTGCGATCGCTGGCACCTGGTCACATTTGGTGAAGAGCCTCGAGTCGCTTATGACCGGGTACACCTGAGTCAGTACTTTGAAGATAAAACAGCGGCAGATTTAACGCTGGTAAAGCCTGGCTTCTATCAAACCCATGGGATTCAAACCTACATCGGCGATCGGGTAGTCGAGATTGACCGCCAGCAGCAGGTGGTAAAAACGGCCAACGGCGTTGAGGTCGCTTACGATCGGCTGGTGTTGGCCACTGGCTCCTATCCGTTTGTGCCGCCGATTAAGGGCAATGACGCCACCGGTACGTTTGTCTATCGCACCCTTGAAGATTTGGACGCCATTAAAGCCTATGCCGAACAGGCTCAAACAGGGGTGGTTGTCGGCGGCGGACTGCTGGGGCTGGAATGTGCCAACGCGCTTAAGTCCCTCGGTTTAGAAACTCATGTGGTGGAGTTTGCCCCGCGACTGATGCCGGTACAAATTGACCAGGCGGGCGGTGCGGTGCTCAAGCAAAAGATTGAGACGCTGGGGGTGCAGGTGCACACCAGTAAGGCCACTACCGACATTGTCAGCCAGGATGGCAGACTGGTGGCCATGGAGTTTGCCGATGGCACCTCACTGTCAACGGATATGATTGTGTTCTCGGCGGGGATTCGCCCCAGGGATGAGCTGGCGCGAAACTGTGGGCTACAGCTGGGAGACCGAGGTGGAGTGGTGATTGATGACACCTGCCGAACCTCTGACCTCAACGTGTACGCTATTGGTGAATGTGCGCTGCACCAGGGCCGGACATTTGGGCTGGTGGCACCGGGGTATCACATGGCGGATGTGGTCAGCGATGAGCTGATGGCGGTGACCGCTGCCCAGACATTTACCGGGGCGGATATGTCCACCAAGCTCAAGCTGCTAGGGGTGGACGTGGCTAGCTTTGGTGATAATTCTGCTAAAACACCGGGGTCCAAAGAATTAGCGATAACAGATGAGGTGGCGGGCACCTATAAGAAACTGGTGGTTAATGAAGCGGGGTCGCTGCTGCTGGGCGGTATTTTAGTGGGAGACGCGGCCGACTATGGCAAACTGTTGCAGCTGGTGCAAAACCAGATCACGCTGTCGGCTAATCCCCTCAGTTTGCTGGTGCTCGCCGCTAGTGGTGAAACAGTTTCGTTGAGTGTCGAAAACCTGCCCGATACGGCGCAGATTTGTTCTTGCAACAATGTTAGCAAAGGCCAGCTCTGCGAAGCGATTCAAGCTGATAATCTCACGGATCTGTCGGCGCTAAAGCAGTGTACTAACGCGGGAACTGGCTGCGGTGGCTGTGTCCCCTTGGTGAAGGATGTGCTGCGCTCAGAACTTAAAAAAGCAGGTATAGAGGTTAAAAATCATCTGTGCGAGCATTTTGCCTATTCCCGTCAGGAGCTGTATCACCTGATCCAGGTCGGACACATTAAGTCGTTTGATTCACTGCTGGCCCAGTATGGAACCGGCTATGGCTGCGAAGTTTGCAAGCCCACCGTGGCGTCAATGCTGGCATCGGCCTGGAATGAGTATGTCTTGGACGTTCCCCATGTGGGCCTTCAAGATACCAATGATGCGTTTTTAGCCAACATTCAAAAAGATGGTACCTATTCTGTGATTCCCCGGGTGCCCGGAGGAGAGATTACGCCAGAAAAGCTGATGGTGCTAGCTCAAGTAGCCCAGGAGTTTGACCTGTATGCCAAAATTACTGGCGGTCAGCGGGTGGCGCTGTTTGGTGCCCGCATCGACCAGCTGCCGCCGATCTGGCAACGCCTGATAGAGGCCGGATTTGAATCGGGTCATGCCTATGGTAAGGCTCTGCGGACAATCAAGTCGTGTATTGGTAGTACCTGGTGCCGGTTTGGGGTACAAGACTCAACCCAACTGGCGATTGATCTAGAGCTGCGCTATCGCGGGTTGAGATCGCCCCATAAGCTCAAGTCCGCCGTATCGGGCTGTACGCGAGAATGCGCCGAAGCTCAGGGCAAGGATTTTGGCATTATCGCGACAGAAAATGGCTGGAACTTGTATGTCTGTGGCAACGGTGGAATGAAGCCGCAGCATGCGCTACTGCTGGCGGCGGATATTGACCGTGAGACTCTCGTGCGGTATCTGGACCGGTTTCTCATGTTTTATATTCGCACAGCGGACAAACTGCAGCGCACGTCCACGTGGTTTACTAAGCTAGAGGGAGGTCTAGACTATCTCAAGCAGGTCATTATTGAAGATTCTCTCGGGATTGCGGCGGAGTTAGAGACCCAGATGCAGCATCATGTGGATACCTATCAGTGTGAGTGGGCCACGACCGTTGAGAGTCCTGAACAGGTGCAGCGCTTCCGCCACTTTGTAAATACTGAGGCCGCCGATCCGTCCCTGGCCTATGTGCAGGAGCGGGGGCAAAAGCGTCCGGCGACAGAAGCAGAGCGAGTAATCTTAAACCAGGGCAAGAAAGTTTTGGTAACACCGGAAGGTTAAATCAAAGATGGGGCTACCTGTCTATTTCTCTGGTTTCAATGTTGTTAAATTCGGGTGGGCACCGCCCACCCTACGGGAATTATCATGATGCAATCACTTTCGTCTCAGACTGTGGCAGCTGATTCTGGCTGTTGGATAACAATTTGTTCGGTGGATGCGATCGCACCCAATACCGGTGTAAGCGCCCTAGTTGGAACGGCTCAAATCGCTGTCTTTCGAATAGGGGTAACTGATGAGGTCTATGCCATAGACAATTTTGATCCCTTTAGCCAGACATTTGTAATGTCACGGGGGCTCATTGGCGATCGTCAGGGGATATTAAAAGTGGCCTCACCGATTTATAAACAGAATTTCAACCTAAAAACTGGGGCCTGTTTAGACGATGCCACCGTAAACCTGACGACCTATCCAGCTCGAGTTGTAGAGGGGCAAGTTCAGATACAAACTGCCGAGTAGCTCCAAAACCACGTTTATCTGGACGACAGTTAATGCGGGTCACATGAGTGCTGGTTTAAAGCATGATGGAGCTGAGAATTTTTCAATAGCTTAAAGGCACCCCTAACGCGACCCGCCGATGGCGGCTAGCTCGTGTGATGGCAACTATGATTCGAAAATCCAGCCCGGATATCAGCTATAGTCTCGCAACATTTTTTTGATTTCCAGCGTGTGCATTTCTTCTGCTCCAATTTTGGTGCGGGTGTATTCTTCTAGATAAACGCTGGCATTTTGCACTACATCTAGCAGTTTTTTGTACATGTTCAACGCTTTCTGTTCGTGGCTGAGGCTTTCTGACAGCAGATCTCTAACTGAGTGACGATTGTTTTCTTCAATGGTTGATATTTGCTGACTGGGGTGACCTTCTAGGCCAGTAATAATCTCACCGGCCTCTTGGGCATGGAGTAAGGATTCCTCGGCCTGGGCCTTAAAAAAATCTACGATTGGAATCCGATTGGGGCCGGTTACCATGAGCGAACAGTGGGTGTAGCGCACTACGCCAGCTAGCTCAAATTCCATGATTTGGTTGAGTAGCTCAATGGTTTGTTGAGTATTGAGGTCTTTCATACCGATGTAGTAGTAGGACAGCGCGAAGGTATCAGAGAAGATTCCAGGCACGATCTAAGCCGATCAAAACCTAGGCACCTCAATATACCGTCTTTGCTATAGAGATTTAATGCGAGTCTGATACCAGTTCATGAGCGGTGAGGCCGTAATCCCATGTAGGAAAATAGAGGCAACAATTGTGGTGTAGACAATCCAAACCATCCGGTCGGCTAGATTGCCATCTAATCCTTTTCCCATAGCATAGGTTAAGTAGTAAAGGGAGCCCAGTCCTCGAATGCCAAACCAGCCAGTTAGCCAGCGAGTAGGCACGGCCAAGGAGCTGCCCAGCAGACTAATTTGGGCCCCCAGGGGACGAATAATCAGTAGCACCAGACCCGCAACAGCTAGCGCATCGGTTAAATGCCACCTGAGTTCGCTAAACCGTAGTAGTGAGCCTAGTAGCAGAATGGCGATGACCTCTAGCAGTTTTTCAATCTGTTCAACAAAGTGCAGCTGGTTGCTCTGGCGATGCTGCGTACAGCTTTTTTGCATGGTCAACCCGGCAACAAAAACGGCTAAAAATCCGTAGCCGTTTACGAGTTCTGTCAATGAATAGGTCAGCAGAATGACGCTGAGCGCGATGATATCTTGCATCAGGTCTTCTGACGGCCGTGATCGCTGCACCCGACGGTCGAGCCATAGGATTGCTTTGGCCACCAGGTATCCCATGACGACTCCGGCTAAAATCGCCCAGATTAGATCCACTAGTAGCCACTGACGCAGCCAGCTATCCCACTGGGGCTGGTTGATGGCGTGTATGCCAAAGTAGACAAATGGAAACGCTAGTGAATCGTTGAGTCCTCCTTCAGACGTCACACCAAAGCGAAAATTGTCTTGGTCGTTGCTGTGGTTGAGCTGTATTTCTGAGGCTAAAACGGGGTCGGTTGGCGCTAGGATGGCTCCTAAGAGAACAGCTGCTCCCCAGTCAAACTGTAGTAGAAAATGAGCTACGGCTGCGATCGCAACAATGGATATGGGCATCATCAGCCCGATCAGCCGCGCCGGTAGCTGCCAGGCGGCTAGGGTCATGGGGCGGTTCATCTTTAGACCACAGCCAAAGACCGACACAATGACTACCAGCTCAGTCAGCCGTTCGATAAATTCGCTGCTGGGACGCTCGGTTAAAAAGTCAATACCATAGGGGCCTAGAAAAACACCTACCCCCAGATAGATTAGCGCGTAGGATACGGGCAGTCGTTTAATCCAGCCCGACCCTAGAGTGACTGTCAAGAGCACCAGCCCTATCACCAACAGTGAGAAAATATAGAGATTCATAGAGCCGAGGCTAGGGATGCTGTTGTGTAGTTTTCTCAGTATCAGGCCAAAGCGGTCTAGCTCTGAAGCGTGTATCCTTGAATATTTTCAGGCTCATACTGTCGTAGCACTCGGGTGGCTTGATAGACCAGCTCATCGGTTCCCTGGGCAATGATCAGGTATTTTCCCTGATTGAGCCGGTTGCGATATGCGATCGCATCGCCGCTGCCCGCAGTCCAGCCCACCAGACGGCCCACCATAAAGGCTCCTAGCCCCCCAGAAGCCGCTCCCAGGAAACCACTAATCAAATAGTTACCAAAGTCACCCGCCCAGGAGAAGGTCTCTAAACCCGATAGAACGCTAAAGGCTACCCCTGCAACAAACCCAAACGGTATAGTCCCATAGGCCAACAGGTTGGACTGTTCGTCAGCGGCCGCGTCAGGATCGATCAGGCCAAATTCATCGGCGCTCTTATAGCCTTTGCCCAGCACAGAAATCTTCTGCATCGGCAGCGCTGCTCGTTCTAACGCATCGTAGGCGGCCTCTGCGGTCAAACGATTTGATAAAACTGCTATTAAGTAATTATTCACCATCATATTAGTCCTGCACACGTGTCCTACCTTTAAGATAAATAAATCCTAGGACGATAGCCTCTACTAAAAGTGTAGTTATGCAAAGGCTTTGCGGCTAGACACCGTACATCCTGACAGTACACAGGTTCTTGACAAGTATTGATCTGTCCCCTGCGGTAGTTCTCTACACGCGCTAAAGCCATGTCCACAAGAGGTCGGGCAACAGTTTTTTAAAGAAGATCTCTCAAAGGCTCTCTTATATAGAGAATATCCCGGCGCTGTTTGTATTGGTCTCAATTACAGCTGAGGGCGTAGCAGCAAACGTTCGAATTTCCTAATCGAAAATACTCGTATATTTACGTTAAGCTTTGCCCGTTAACCTGGGATTTATAAATAAAGAATATACAAATTAATAAATTCTGAAATGACGTTGTTCCCTACAGATACTTAGCGGAAAGCCTCTAGTTCTAGTCACAAACAGAGGCTAGGTCCTGAGTAAATCTATGGTTGAAAGTTGACTCAATGACACTAAATTTTCTATCGCTATTGTCGTCAGGCTATATTCCCCATGGACATTGCTATCTATGGCAAACGCCACTGGTCGGTCTCCATACCGTCAGTAACTTTTTTATTGCCATAGCCTATTTCTCTATACCGGTCACCCTAATTTACTTTGTTCGTAAAAGTACCCAACCATTTTCATACGACATAGTTCTCCTGTTTGGATTATTTATTACTCTATGCGGTGTCGGACATATCTTTGACATCGTTACGCTATGGATCCCAATCTATTGGACCTCAGGGATCGTTAGGGCACTGACGGCACTCGTATCGGTTTACACCGCAATGGAACTGATATTTCTATTGCCAAAATTTTTAGCGCTTAGAAATCCCCAAGAGCTAGAAGACATCAACCAGCAGCTTAAGAACACTGTTGATCAGCAAGAATCTATCCAAGCAGAACTCACAACAAGTCAGCAGCTCTTTCAAGGAGCCTTTGAAGATGCCCCCATCGGGATGGCGCTTGTCTCTTTGGACGGCACCTTTCTAAAAGTCAACAAAGAGCTAACTAAAATCGTAGGCTATACAAAGCAAGAATTATTGGCCACCGATTTTCAAACCATCACCCATCCGGATGATTTAGAGATAGATCTATCTTGTTTGAATGAACTGATATCAGGGACGCGCCGTACCTACCAGCTTGAGAAACGCTATTTTCATAAGCAAGGTCACACTGTCACAATACATCTCAGCGTGGCCTTGTTAGCCGGTTCTCATCAGCATCCTGCACACTTTATCGCTCATATTAGAGATATTACCGAGCAAAAGAAGACCCGTCTATCGCTTGAAGCCGCCATCAAAGAAGCTGCCGAGGGTAAGGCTAAAAGCGATTTTCTATCCATGATGAGTCATGAAATTCGCACACCTATGAATGCGATGCTAGGTATGACCGAACTACTGAGCGAAACAGCCTTGGACACCCAGCAGCAGGACTATGTTGAAGTTGTTCGCACAAGCGGAAACACGCTGTTAACAGTTATTAACGATATTTTAGACTTTTCTAAAATTGATTCCAACAACCTAACGCTAGAAATATGTCATTTTGACCTATACGACTGCGTCGAAGGAGTGGTCTCCCTCTTCTCAAATCAGGCAGAGCAAAAAGGTCTGGAATTAACGGTTTTAATTGACTCTAAAGATCGGCCTCACCTATTTAAAGGCGATCCGATTCGACTGCGACAAATTTTGACAAATCTAGTTAGCAACAGTATCAAATTTACTGAAAACGGTGAAGTCAGCATACAAGTCAAAATTTTGTCAGCAGATTCTCCAGCAGCAGGACTGAGTAAAAATGAGTATCAGGTTCAGTTTGCAATCAAAGATACCGGTATTGGCATTACTCAGGACAAGCTTCAGAAACTATTTCAACCATTTAGTCAGGCCGATACATCCATCACCCGCAAATATGGAGGAACAGGCTTGGGGCTGGTTATCAGTAAGCAGCTAATTGAAATGATGAATGGCAAAATCTGGGTAGAGAGCACGGTCGGACAAGGATCGGCGTTTCATTTTTTTATTCGACTGACAGCCTGTGAGCCGTCCGCTCAAAGTGACGACTCAGAACTTAGCCAAAAACGTCTGCTGATCGTAGATAGCAATCAGACCAGTCGCCAACATCTGATGCTACAGGCTAAATCCTGGCAGATAAATGCGACAGCTGCGAGCTCGGCAGAAACTGCGCTTGCTGAGCTATTAAACCATGACCCGTTTGATCTAGTTGCCATAAATGAACCTCTGCCTGACATAGATGCCAGCACACTGGTTCAACAGATTCGAGCGCTACCCCAGTATCAGACAGTACCTGTGATCTGGTTTAAACCTCAGCAAAATAGCCTCTCACAATATTCATATCAAACAGACAGCAACATTAAACTACTGCGAAAACCCATTAGACGATCTCAATTTTATAACGCGCTCGTGCAGTATCTGTTGGGCAAAAATCTTGTCACTTATCAAAACCCTGATACAAATTTATCAACCAGGTCTGAATCTGATTTAGATGCATCCCTGCGGATTTTACTAGTGGAAGACATTCCGCTCAATCAAAAAGTGGCCCTAGCCATGTTGGATACCTACGGTTATGGCGCTGACGTTGCTAACAACGGTAGGGAAGCCATTGACGCTATCCGGCAGAAGCCTTATGAGCTGGTCTTAATGGATATCCAAATGCCAGAAATAGATGGCTTCGAGGCAACTCGCCGTATTCGTTTAGAGCACAATATCTTACAGCCTTATATTGTTGCCATGACGGCCCATGCTATGCATCACGATCGCCTAAAATGCCTGACAGCAGGTATGAACAACTACATTAGCAAGCCAGTTCGCAGACGAGATTTAGGGTCAGTGCTACAGCAGTATTCTGCAGGTTTAGACGGTTATTCAACGCCTGACGAGCCGGTCCGCTCGGTGGACTCTATAAATGCTCTACCAGCAGAGGTCGCAGAGATGCTTCTAGAGCTATCTGACCTGTCATCATTGGACACCCAGTATTTAGAAAGCATTAGCAGCGAACGTTCAGTTTTAAATGAAGTATGTAAAATATTCTTATCAGATGCACCCGAGCGTATTAGCGCTGTAAAGACAGCCCTAGACAAAAAAGATTCAACTGCATTAGAAGAGACAGCCCATGCTCTAAAGTCTCTTAGCAGCTGCGTTGGTGCAAATCGCCTTTTTCAACTCTGCAAATCCATAGAAATGCTGGGCAAAATAGATTGCATCCAGCCCTCTCTGTCGCTCATCAACCAGGTTAGGGATGAATACCAAAAGGTTCAGACTAGCTTACAAAATTATCAAGATACCCTATAAAATATGACCGCGACACAGGTAGCCTATTGTCCTGATCTCTCTACGCTTCAGCAACCACCTTCAGAGACCACACTAGCTTTAATCGTAGATGACGATCGAGCCACGCGCCTGCTTCTACGTGTAGCCCTACAAAGGGAAGGCCTCAGCGTGATTGAAGCTAGCAGTGGCACAGAATGCTTAGCAGTGTTGCAAAGCAGGCAGCCAGATTTGATCTTGATGGATGCAGTTATGCCAGAGATGGATGGGTTTACCTGCTGCGCGGCCCTCCGAAAACAGGCATCAGGAACTAAGGTGCCTATCTTGATGATTACCAGTCTCAATGATCCAAATTCTGTAGATCACGCCTTTGAAGCTGGAGCCACAGACTATTTGAGCAAGCCAATTCACTGGGCCTTACTGCGTCATCGGATACATCGTCTACAGGATATGATTAAGCGACAGCAGGCAGAATATCAGCTTAAAGTATCCCTCCGAGAAAAAGAAGCTTTACTCAAAGAAATTCACCACCGAGTTAAGAACAATCTACAAATTATCTCTAGCCTGCTTAATCTTCAAGCCTATTCAATTAAAGATGATACCGTACTCAATCTTTTTAGAGAGAGTCAGAATCGAATCTGTCTGATGGCCCTTGTCCATGAAAAGTTATATCAGTCTAATAACCTAGGTAAAATAAGCTTTTTAGACTATGTTGAGACCCTCTCTAGATATATTCTATCTTCCTATAAAATAGATGCAAAAGAGGTTGAGCTGATTATTGATTTTGATGATATTTATCTAGAGATCGACATAGCAGTTCCCTGTGGCCTAATTATCAATGAACTCATGTCTAATGCCCTGAAATACGCTTTCCTCGATGTTGAACAAGGCATCATTAGCATCAGGGCCAACATCATCAGTAAAGACAGGTTTTCAATTGTCTTTGAAGATAACGGTATAGGAATCTCAAAAGAGATAGACATTCACGCTACTGAAACCTTGGGCCTGCAGCTAGTACTTAGCCTAACCCAGCAGCTAGAAGGAGAGTTAGAGATTCAAACAGATTGTGGAACGACGTTTTATCTCAACGGTCTATCTCGAAATAATTAAGTACTGCAGGAGTTCTTGAAAATGGCTGTCTCAAAAGTAATGATTGTTGAAGATGAGAGTATTATCTCATTACACATAAAGGGTAGTTTACTGCGTTTGGGTTACTCCATCTCAGGCGTAGCAGCTTCGGGTGAAGCTGCCTTGAGGAAAATAGAAACTACCTCTCCAGATCTGGTATTGATGGATATTCATCTGAAAGGCGATATGACCGGTATCGAAGTCTCTAAGAAAATTGAGTCAGACTTTCAGATCCCAATTATTTACTTAACGGCTAACGCAGATAGCCTAACGTTTCAAGAAGCTAAACAAACAAGCCCGTACAGCTATATACTCAAGCCTTTTCAAGAAAAAGAACTGGGTATGGCCATCGAGCTGGCATTACATCAGCACCAAAAAAAGCAGAGATCTAGATCGAGTGAAGCCTGGTATGCGAGTGCATTTCAAGCTTTGCAGGCAGCCGTTATTGCCACTAATACAGAGGGCTCTATAGTCTTTATGAATGCCTATGCTGAGATGATGACAGGCTGGACGTTTGCAGAAGCGTTTAATCAACCAATTACCGAGGTGTTTAAACTTGAAGAGAACGAACGGCTGTCGAGTCCAGAAACCACGAAAAAAAGCTTTCAGCCAATTCTGAGAGAGCTTCTCGATGGACACAATATTTCTCTTCCCGACAGTCTGCAGCTGTTGGTGAGGCCGGGAACTGGAATACCGCTGTCAGGCAGGGGTGAACCCTCAAAAACACTTATTCCTATTGAAGGAAACGCCTCTCCCATTCAGGATCATAGAGGAGATATCGCTGGTAACATCTTTATTTTTAGACGGCTACAAGCGCCTATATCGTACGGTCTAGATTCGCTTAACAGCAGCCATATTAAGGCCTTAGACAGGCAAAGAGCCAATGACTCGGCAGTAGCAGCAGTAGCCAATCAAACAATAGAACAAACTAAGAGCGAAGATGCTGCCCTGATTAAATCATTTGCCCAGGCATTTGTTCAAGGTGAATCAGTGCTGCTGTCTACACCCAGGCTAATTGCTGAGGCCAATGCCAGATCGATAACACTGGCTTCAAAAACAGACGGTATTATCATCAATGTTAAAACTATTGACAATAGACTAACAGCCATTGTTAAACAAGATTCGCCTTACTGGGAGATGATTTGCCAGGTGTTGACAAGCGTTAGTTTTTTCCCAGTTAGTCAAAGAACAAATGGTATCTGTTACTGTCAGTACCGGGCAATACCAGAAAAGCTTCAGGTTTACTCTACCAGTGCAGTCACGCTTTGGAATGTCTGGGATAGCCAGGTATCTTGCCATCAGGTACAGGCTCGGCCACCGCTTTCTCGATCTAATATACTGGTGCTGAGACGAGGCAGCTGGTATCACATTCAAAGAATGGCTAAACAGCAAGGGAATCTGCAGCTTAAAACGATTGTAGGTGACGTGGTCATTCCCTTAGAAGATTCGCTAATCTGGGGCGTGCGTAGCAGCCTAGAGATGTAGATGTGGCCGGTTAGAAAAACTTGAAAGCGAGCGCTGCCGACCCTAAGGGGGGATTTATCCAAGTGCCACCGCCCTAAATCAACAATGATAAAAAGCGCTGCCGAGGAAGCTTCCCCAACAGCGCTTTTTTATTTGCTCAGCAGTTAGCGTTGTTAGCCACCAACCGCGATGATACCGGCAACAGCGGCGCTAATGGCCGATACAGTGGCTGTACCAAACAGCCACCAGGAAGCCACCTCTGCTGTTTTTCTAGTGTCGTCCACCTGCTGTTGAGCCTGCTGTTTGAGCTCGCTGATGCGCCCCTGCACCTGTTGCTCCACTCGTTCCGCCTTACGTAGGGCACTGTCACGAGCGTCTTCTACTTGGGTAATGACGCGATTGGCATCGGCCTCAGACATGGAATCGTGAGAACTCATCAGTGCCACCAGCGTGCCGCGGTCAAACTGGGACAGTCGCTGCTGCAGAGCTTCAAAGCCAGCCTGAGGATCGTCAAACAGTTTGCTTAGATCGCGCTTGATACCGTAGTAGTTAAGCTCAGGCCGGTTGAGAGAGTCAAGATAGAGACGAATCTGGTTGAGAATCCGATCTAGGGTAGCCTGCAGGCGCATCTGTACCTGGTGAATCTGTCCCATTAGCCGATCGCGCACTGAGAGCACCTGGTCAACAGCGACCGCCGCATCTTCGCGAGTCATGTCGTCTCTTTGAGACAGCAGCGATACAACCGTATCGCGGTCAATTAGACTTAGACGGGCCTGAAGCCGCTCACTACCCAGACGAGGATCGTCAAGCAACAGCTTTAGATCGCGTTTGATACCGGTAGGATTAAGCGCCGCTTTATCAGTATTGCGTAGATAGTTTTCAAGCGCTTCCTTAAAGGAGATCGCTTTTTGCTGTGTGCGCAAAGCAATACGCCGGGGCAAACGCACAATGCTCTGAATACTCTCGAGCAAATCATCAATTACCTGATTTACTTCGGCCTCAGACAGATCGTCACGCTGGCTGAGTAGCTGCACCAGGGTATCGCGATCCATGCTAGCCAAGCGAGTCTGCATAGCATCTAGACCTGTTTTAGGATCGTTGATTAGCAGATTTAAGTCACGCTTGATGCCATCGGGATTAAGCTCAGGCTTGCCAGTGTTGCGCAGGTAGCTTTCAATGGCATGATTGGCCTGCTCATACTTAAGCTTGGCCTGCTCGGTTAGCTGGGACGGTATTGATAAGGTTTCGTGCCAGGTAGATTCCACATCTTGAACCACCTGTCTGACCTCAGTCTCAGAAAACTCCTCGCGCTGGCTTAGCAGCTGTACTAGAGTCTCGCGGTCAAACTGGGACAGGCGCTGCTTGAGTCGCTGATTCCCCATTTCAGGATCTTGAAGCATTCTGCGCACATCGGCTTTAATGCCATCGGGATTAAGCTCAGACTTGCCTGTGCTGCGTAAGTAGTTTTGCAGCTCCTGCCACTGCTGATCGGCTCGAACCTGTATTGCCGACTGCATACCTTTGGCATCAGCTAGTACCTTTTGCATGGTCTGCTCTAGGCGACCTGCAATGGTTCTGGCATCAGGCTCGCTGAGATCTGTGCGTGGCTGCAGATGGCGGAGAAAGTACTCATAGCCAAACTGAGTAAAGCGATCTTCTAAGTCAGCCGCGTCTACGCTGTCGTCTTCTAGCAGGGCTCTAAAGGCGTCAGCGCCCGTGTCTGATATCAGCTCGGTTCGAGGCGTATATCGTAAAAAGGTATCTACCTTAGATATGAGCCCCTTTTTGGATTCTAGTCGATACTGCTCGGTGATTTCGCGTAGAACCTGCTGGCGGATGGTTTCTAGCCGTAAAGATGTGGTTTCTATCTCAGACGGAGTCAGTAACCCAGAAGATTTTAAGACGCTAGCAAAGTAAGACAGGTTGAGCTGCTGTAGCGATCGCACCAGCAGTCGGCTATCAGCATCTGGGTCATAGAGAACCTGAGCAAACTCATGTTCTAGAGTATTGGGCGACAGCTGCCACGCATAGGAGCCTAGCAGATAGTTTTCTACATCAGCTTTAATCGTATCGGCAATATCGGCCTTGTCCTCTTGAGGCATTAAACTGTTGGCCTGAGAACTAACCTGAGACTGAACGTCTTTTAACTGCTTGCGCAGCTTACCGACGTCTGCATCTGAGAGGTCTACTCGACCCATCAAAATACCTGTCATCATATTAAATGCTTGGGAAAGCCCCTGGGATAGTAAGGACTGATCCTGTCCGCTGTTCTGATCGCGATACTCTTGAAGAAACTGATCCAAACGCCGATCTAAACGCTCCGATATCAGCTGTTCAGGCTTAGCTGTCCGCAAATAGTCAACTAAAGCGTCAATGCCGCCATCTTGAGATAGGGCTCCTTGCCACTGACGGTATAGACGATTTGCAACCCGGCTGCTCTCCTGACGAGATAGGTCAGTGCGATTTTGCAGCAGTTCTACAAACGCCTGACGGTCTACCTGGCGCAGGACGCTCTTATCGGAAGTTTTTAGAACATCAGACGACGTCAGCAGACGCTCAAACTCCGATTCTAGCTCAGCTACATCCAGCTCAGGAGAGCGCAGGCTGTTGAGATAGTCTTTCAGAGATTCAGCAATGTCATCTCCATTCCAGGCCGCTGTCAGTTCCTGACGAATTGCGGCCGCCGCTGCTTCTGCAGTCTGTATCGTCTGATTGCTAGCAGCCTTAGCACCCATAGCAGCTGTTGCTGTGCCTACCAGAGACTGGAAACTAGAGGTGGCGGTTCTAACGACAGAACCAATTAGCGACCCTACAGTTGTTGAACTCACCCAGAACAGCATGCAAAAATAAGTCCCCCAGATCACCAGTCCGGTGATGGCTCCTAGTAACGCACTGTTGTATAGACTCAGCTTAATTGCTAAAAGACATGCAAAGAACAGCGCTAAACTTACGGTCACCAGAGTCCATAGGCCAAACGCAATACCAATCTTGCGAGGTCCTACACCGCTACCGTCGCTGCTCTTAGACGAAGAACTGTGACCGACATAGGAAATTCCCGCCGCTACTGACAGATTGGTCAATAACAATTGAAAGCCAAATGTCAAAATTAAACCAGACAGTAGAGCAATAAAAAATTGCGGTCCAGAAAAAATAAGTGCTGCTTCCTCAGGAGTATCGATTCCTGGGCCAGACAGCTGTGCAAATAGTGCGGCAGCCTGGCCAGTCGTACTTGCGCTAATCCAATGTTCAATCACAGTTCTCTCTCCTAATTCAATAACGTTGAAACCCAAAAGCTGATGGATGCGCCTACCTGTCAGCGCTATAGCTTAGAGAGCTTCAAAATATCTGCGCCTTTAACCGATTCGGCATGTCAATCAGCCAATGTCGACTACCCACCGCAGCCTTCGACGGGCGTACAGTATGTGCTTATATAATCGCTTTGGCAGCAATCTTTTATCTAGCCAAAGACATATTTACTGAGTAGCAACATTCAAGACGTGCTTCTATCGTTCATCTATCTTTTGTCGTAGCTTTGCTTCAGTCAAATCGCTCCTGCGACGGATGAATAATGTCTGGAGTTTTGGTCAAATATGAGTAACGTAAACGTGAGATTCAAAAAATAACGTATGAGACCGATTAACATTGGACTATCAGAAGAACAGAGACAAGGTGTTGTAAACCTGCTTAACCAGGATTTATCAGATGCCTATCTGCTTATCATCAAAACTAAAAAGTACCACTGGGATGTGGTCGGTCCTCAGTTCCGCACATTACACCAGCTTTGGGAAGAACACTACACGGCTCTGGCAGAAAACATTGACGCATGTGCCGAGCGTGTACGCGCTCTGGGCGGCTATCCTGTCGGCACCGCAGAAGGCTTTCTAAAGCACGCAACGTTACGAGAGCATCCAGGCGATCTGCCCAATGCCAACGAGATGGTTGCTCGGCTGATTGTAGACCATGAGCAGGTTATCCGTAACTATCGTGACCATGTTAGCCAGTGTAGTGAGAAGTATGGCGACGAAGGAACTGCAGACTTCTTGACCGGCCTGATGGAACAGCATGAGGAGATGGCCTGGATGCTGCGCTCCTTTGTCGATGGCGAATCGCTACAAAGCAGCGGCGATAGCGAGAGCGACCTGAAGGTTCCTGCTGGCGTCTAGCCAAAGCATTTGAGCGGTTTGAGACTGCGATAACAATGCTTTAAGTATTTTATCCAGCCTGTGAAGGCTGGATTTTTGTTGAGTTAAATAAGCAATAAGGAGACTTTATGGCGTCTACGTATAAGGCTGAGCGAACACTGTCTGCCGTATTTAAAGAACAAGATCAGGTTGATCAAGTTATTCGTCGTCTGATTGAGCGAGATGTATCTCAAGACCATATTTCGGTCATGGGGCGGAACTTTCAAGCAGAGACTCGAATTGCCGGATTTATCACTAAGAAGGATGTCATTTTGGGTGGACTCCGCTCCGGGGCTGCCTTTGGATCTCTGTTTGGTTCTTTTTTAAGTTTGCTAACTGGTGTCGGTGTTCTGTTTATCCCCTTTATTGGTTCGGTTGTTGCTGCTGGTCCCATCGGCGCTGTTTTACTGGGAGCCACGAGCGGTGCTTTAGCTGGTAGCGCTGGCGGTGGTTTGATATCGGCGCTGTCTACCCTGGGGATGCCTGAAGAAAAAGCCGCTATTTATCAGACCCGGCTTGAGGCAGGAGAATTCTTAGTGATGGTTGAAGTCCCAGCAGACAAATCTGGCGAGTATCAGCTTCTGTTGGAAAGCGCTGGTGGAGAAGAAATTCACACAAGCGAAACTACGCTACCCCGCCCTTGCCCAGGTCGCTGTAACGATACAGCAGATTTATCTCCTGAAGTTCGCTCCCATCTATCAGAGGCTGCCCAAAAAACGTTTATTGAACGCTACAACGCGGTGCTCGACGAAACCGATGATGAAACACGGGCAGAACAGGCTGCTTGGATGACCATCCACGAGCAGTACGATGAAAATGAAAATGGTGTTTGGGTTCCTCAAAGCGAACGCGCAATGATACCCTGATCCGGCAGCATTCTGGCGGCCTATGCAGGACTTTAGCCGATGGATATTCTACTACCGCGTATCGTCTGAAGAGCAACGCCTAGACGGCCATGCCCTAGAGCGATATCGTGCGCAGGGTCTGTCGCTAGTGCCTGAAGATAATCTTTATTTCGATGTAGAGTCTGGGGCTAGTCGAGCTAGGAAAGGACTCAATGGAGCCTTAGCTCGGCTGCGCTCCGGTGGTTGTGATGGCCTGATGGTGCCATTTCACTCTCGGTTACATCGAGATATGAATATTTGGCAGGAAATCCAAGCGCTGCTAATTGAGCACAACCTCGGGTACATCGACTGCAGTAAAGGGTTAATACCCGTTGACCTGACTAGCCCCGAGGGCGAGTTCGGCACTGGACTAGATGCATTACTGGCCCAGCGTCAGCGACGAGAAATACAACGTCATAGCCTGCAGGGGCATCGCCATCGCCGTGAGCAGGCAAGATTTATGTTTGCTCCTTTTGGCTATCGCACTACGCCAGAAGGACAGCTAGAGCCCAATCTAGACGAATACCGCCCAGGTATAACCTTTTGGGCGACTGCTAAACAAATTATTCAGTGGATTGTTGTCGATGGTTATGCCCTTTCTAAGACTTGTGATTTACAGCTGTCAGCGTGGGGGCTGCCGACACTACACCGAGACCGCCCCAATACGCCAAAAGGGCTACACAACTGGCTACGGAACCCAGCGCTTCGTAGTTATTTTTACAACTCACTGACTGAGGGGCTTACTAAAGCGGATCATCCCCCGTTGCTCACAGAACAGCAATACCAATCACTGCTGCTTCGGTTTTCTGGCCCGTTGGCACCACGTGGAAACTTGCACCCACTGGCTGGGCTTTTGTTTTGCTCAGAATGCGGCGGTCATTTTACAAAAAAGGTGACCCGGCCCCGACTGAAAAGTGGCAAAAGAAGCGGACGAGAATATCATCATCTGTATTGCATTAACGCGCACCCACCACCGGGAAGGCCGCAAAAATGCAAAGCTAGAGGATACAAAAAATACGACCTAATCGAAGGCCAGATTATCGAAGCGCTGACCAGCGTAGGAGGTAAAGCGTTTGAAATTGCCATGGCTGAAACTGACACAGAAAACCCCGAAATTATTGAACTGTCTCAGCAAATTGCCAAATTTGAGGCTATGAACGATCCAGATTTGCAGACTGCGATCGACACCAAGAAAGCAAAGTTGCTGGCTCTCCAGAAAGATAATGGAGCCACGGCGGTGGACCCTGATTTAATTTCTTACTACGCACAATTAGCATCTGATCCAACGTTTTGGGAAGACTCTGACTGGGCAGAACGACGGATACTGTATCGGGAGTTAGTTGAATCAGTTTTTGTATCGCCTGATGGAGAAGCCGCCGTTGATTTTCGGTTTTCATAGCGCTCAACTAAGGCCATCATAACTTTTGTAAATTCTGAATTATTCATCTCTCAGCCCTCCTGAATGACTCCAGGGCCCAACACCGCTCCAGCCAATCCCGCCGCCGTTCGGCTCTGGCCGTTTCTATCTCTAGCCATATCGCAAGAACAATTCCCAAGGGCAGCAAGATAATGCCGACAAACGGGAAAAGTAGCCAGGTAATTAGTCGGTGGTCTGCTGGCGGGGTTAGCTCGGCGTTGTACCGGTTCTGCTTTTCGATGGTCATGGAATCATCCTCGCTACAAACCAAGCCCAGGCAGTGCCGGTTACTACTGCGCCACCGCAAATAATCAGCGTCGGCAATGGCAAATGAGCCCAGCCGATAGTATTTATTGATCCGCCTATCATTGCTGCAATAGATTGAGATCTACTCATGCTGCTGTCAAGCCTCCATTCAGTGTCGGCTTATGCCCAATGCATTTCAGTCCCATTGATTCACAAAGTTGCTTGGTGGTTTCTGCTCCTGTCTTTTTGCGAGCTAACTCAAGCCGGTCTCTGATAGCCGCAACGCTCACGTCGTAATACTCAGCCAGCTGGGGGTAAGTCATACCTTGGGCGTATTTCTCGACCGTCTCTTTTTGAATAGGCGTGAGACATTTGGTTCTAGTCATCTTTTCAATACCTCCCACACAATACTCAACACATCTCGAAATACGCGATTCTCCGACTGAGTAGCATCCACCACCCACACCCGGCCCGGCTCAGCATCGGCCAATGCCCGATATCCAGCATGGACACGCTCCCAAAACTCCAGACTCTCACCATCAAAACTGTCAGCCTCCCCCCGCTCAGCAATCCGATCCATGGCTACGTCTGGAGGGATTTCCAGCCAGATTGTTGCATCTGGTTTTAGTCCACCGGTCGCCAACTGGTTTAGTTGTTCAATGACACCAAGGTCTATCCCCCGGCCATAGCCTTGATAAGCAATCGTCGAATCAGTGTAGCGATCGCAGACAACCAACCTACCTTCATTAAGAGTGCCATCGATTAAGGTGCCAACGTGCTGGGCACGATCTGCGGCGAATAGGAGTAGTTCGGCCATAGGCGTTAGCTCGTGGACAGGATGCTGGATCAGCTTGGAGACGGCGTACCCAAAGGTTGTCCCCGCAGGCTGTCTAGTTATTAGGTGCCTCTCGTCTGTCGACTCCAGCCATTGTTCAAGTCGGAGCACTTGGGTCGTTTTACCAGCCCCATCAATGCCCTCGATCGTGATTAGCTTTCCTCTCATGCGGCTACCTCCCACTGCTCTGTCTTGCCCTTGCTCGACGTGCAAATGTTGATATACGCCGCTACCGCAGTATTGAAAACCTGAGGGTCAGAGTTCTCCCAAAGAGCAAAGTTCTGAACCTGCGCTCTCTGTCCTGGATGACTTAGTCGCTCATATTTGCGCCGATTCTCGGGGGTCAAGTCATCGAGGCTTAGTGGCTGATTCCAAACAGCGCTGCGCGGAGCCCTGGGATCTACGGCCTTCAACATCCGGTCTTGGTTCTCGCTCTTCCAATCAGGCCATATTTCGGCGACTTGAGGCAACAGGTCGTAATGCCCGTTCCGGATTTTGTTGACTAACCCCTTTTGTAAACACACTTTCACCGAGTTGCCGTTTCTCCGCTGGCCATCGTTCTCAGCGATGGAGTCCAACGCCTTGATTTGACGGTCGGTCAGGCTGTCAATGGTCACCCAATAAGGATTCACCTTCGGCCGCCCCTCAATGCCTGCGTACTGCATCCAATGGCGGCGAATCTCCGGGTCAATGCAGTCCCCGACAAGGATCGCTCTTTTCCGCAGGCCATAAACCGGCTGCTTGGGGAGAGCTGCCGGGGGGTAGCCGAGGCAGAGTTTTGTCAAGGCGTCCTGCATTAAAGGACTTATGTTTGTTAGTTGGCTCATGCTGCGGTTGCCTCCGGCTCACCAGCTTTTACGCCTATTCTCTGAAACACCCAGTACGCATCTTTGTAGGGAGTTACTCGTTTAGCTGGTTTCACATTGTTGTTAAGCCCAGTCAACGACCCTCTAATTGTGAGATCGCAACTGTATCCGTACCGCTCTGCCATCCCGCGATAACTTAGGTCAAGCCATTCTGCGTTGTAGTTACAAGCGATAACTGTACGACAACCATGGCTCAGAGCGTGCTGAACAGAGTCAACCGCCATATCTGCGGTGAATTGTTCGTGGGGGCGGTGGCCGAAGTAAGCAGGACTAATGTAATGCCCACCTCTGCGGGTCGGCTTGCCGAGGCGACCACAATAGGGAGGATCGCAAATAGCTAAGGTGTTGCTGCAGTCGAACGGCAATGAAAGGTGTTTGTAATCACCCACAACAGATAACTGCTCAGGAGCTTTTGGCCACTCTGGTGTATAGGTGCTCCATCGCTTAATCTGCGATTTGTTTGGCACTACATTGAGCCGCCCGCTGCCAGGTGTGTCACGAACAATCCCGGACACAGTGAGCAGCCTTAGAGATAGTCCAGCCGCAGCCGCCCTAGGCGATGGCCCGTCATTCTGCTGATGGGCTTCATAGCAAGTCTTGATGAGTGGCCATGCAGCCTCAATGCCTTCCCTCTGCCAAGCTTGCAACTGCCTTGCAACTGCCCTCCTAAACTTCTTCCTCTCAATAGTCTTTTCTTGATTGAGCCAAGCAGTGTAAATAGCCCTCAAATCTGTAGCAGCTTCTGCAACAATTACCCGTCTTACTGTTGGGAGCTCTGCCTGCACCAATGCTTGAGCAACCCATAGCGCACCGCCGAAGTACTCGGCAACAGTATCGAACCCCTGACAAAGAATGGGTGCCCACTCTGGCAAATGCCGACGTTTGGAGCCAGGCATCCTAGGAACGAGAGGCTGAGGTTTAACGTTAATGTGCTCCATTACTCCCACCCCCCGCTCAAATCATCATCATGCACAATCAGTGGTGGGCGCTTGGGCATGGGCTCAATGGTCGCCCGGTCGCCCAGATCTTGCTGTACTTGGCTCAGTATCTCGGCGAGGGGCTTTGGCTTGACGCTCTCTTCTAGCTCATTCCAATCTGCTAGGGCCACTTTAGCGGCTTGGGCCCCTGTGTATGGTTGAGCAGCCGCAAACTGAAGCCACGGAATGTAACGGTGCTCAATGGCAAGAGTAGTTAGGGCAAGCAAATGTAGCCCACAGTGCAAAAAAGTGCCTGCCTTGCTGTCAATGGCACAAGCGGTCCACCCTTCTCTATTCCCCTTAAGGCTGCGTATCGGCTGAACACACCAGTATTCATATTCGCAGCCCCCTCTAGTTCGAGTCTTTGGCTTGACCCGCAACACATCTGGTTGCGCCTCACACCATACGTCTAACACTTCTCGCAACATCCTTGGAGTGAGCGCAGCTGTCGTGCCATCAATCAGGGTACGGGCGGCTAGTTCTTGGTATTGGTTACTGTTCATGCTTTTGAAGCTCCTGTTTCGAGAGGTATTTCACCTTGAGTGGGCAGAGATGAGACGTAAGCCCTAATCTGTTTCTGCAGCTCGTTCACGGCCATAGATTCTTGAACGGTCAACTCACTGGACTTAATCAGCGGGCTGTTAAACACAATCGCCTTAGTGCCGTTCCCATAGTCCTTGCGCAGCTGAGCCGTAATCACAAGCCCAACACCGTCGTCATCTTCGACGAAAGAAACACCAGAGACCCATGAGAATTTACCGATTTCATCTAGCCACGAATCGCCAAGATTCCCAACTTCGTGACAAGTTCTCATAAATGCATTGAGGGCGTCTTTTAGGTCTTGCGATGCCTGTTTACAACCTTCGAGTCGTCCCGCCTTCAGTTGCGCCGCTGAGTTCAGATGAACATCGCCGTAAAGCTCAACATAATCATTTTTGCCAAGCTTTATTTTCTTATAAGTCGTAATTACTGCCATTTCATTTCTCCTATTTACTGTTGACAATCCTTTTGATTGCCGCCGTCTCTCCCTGGCGCAGCTGCCCCTTCAGCAGGCGGCTAAGCTCTTTAACGGGGTCTAGGTCGGAATTGATGTTTACCCCTGCTACAGCGCCGCCGTTGACGCGGTAGAGGATTAGCGTCTTGGTGGTCATACGGTGGTTTTTAGCTCTTCAGTTATCTCAATAACGTGCTTAGCCATCCATAAGGCTGAAGGTAGATCAACAGCTGTATCAGGACGCGTCACCCAAGCACGTGGGCCAGACATCATGCGTAGAGCTGTCTTAAAAAGTTGAAAAATTTCGCCTGGAGTTCTTTCTGAAATTTCGTCAATGGACAACACTGGATAATTCGTCATGCTCTTTCCCTCTCGTTACTTCTAATCACTTCACCCCGCTGCCCCTTTAGCCCTCTCCCATGCCATCCCAAAGTGCTTGGGCGATGTAATACTCCTTGTCGAGAATGACACCGAGCCAGTACTCAAAGAACAGATAGAAACTAAGCCAGCCGCGTAGGATTGGGATGTTGCGGATAGCTTTTAGTGCCTCCCCAGGACGCAAAACTGGGAGTTGAACAAATTCGTTAAGCTGCATTGGTTTGATTCTCCTTTTTTCGCAACTGGGTTAAATGCCGTTTCTCTTCTGGTCCTAGCTGCCCCCACACCTGTCGTTTTTGCTCTTGGGTAAGCAATGCTAAAAGAGCCAGTCCGTCTAGCCCGTCAGCAGCCGTAGAGCTTTCGCTGAATGCACACTCGCGGATGAGATGTAGTAGATCGTCGATGTCAGTTTGGGTTAGGGGGGCAATGATGCTCCCTTGGGGTTGTAGGTCGGTGGCGTCCCAGATTTTGCCGGAAACAGTTTTAACTTTCTCAATCTCGCCCGTGGCTTTGTTGGTGCCGAGCTGGGCGATGCGGTCGACGACGCCTAGACGGTAGTTGAGAGCGGGGGCTCCTTTGGTGAGGTTCATGCGGCCTCCCTGTAGCGGCTAGCTGATTTAGGCTTAAGAGACTCAACAATTGCCCTTAGCTCATCAGCCATCGCCTGATTACCCCAGTTCTTTCTAGCAACTGACGCGCACAACCCGTCTAGCTCTTTTGGGTTGTTTACTAAACAGCTGACCAATGGGTCGTAAACATAACCTGGGCAAACCTCATATGTGACCCAAACCTCAGAGCCTTCGCGGATAATGTCCCAGTACTGTAAATCTGTTAATTCCATTCGTAAGACTCCTCTGCAGATTCTTCAATAAAAGTTTTTGTAGATGCTTTGGGCACTGGGTAAGTCCTGTGCTTGTCCTCAGGCTCAAACCCTATAAATCTTTGATAGCTACCCTGAAACAAAGTATCGAAAGCGCCACACGGCCCATGTCGATTTTTGGCGCAGATAATCTTGCCAATGTTGTCAGGCCCCTTTTCTGGGCGATCCTTGTTAGGACGATGAACAAACAAAATTGCATCAGCCACCTGTTCAATCTCGCCAGATTCCCTGATGTCTTCTAGAATTGGCTCTTTCTCTGCTCTGTTCGATGAACCTCGATTTAGCTGAGTCAGAACCAAGAAAGGGGCGTCTACTTGCTTGGCAATATTTTGCAAAGCTCTAGCAATCCGTGAGACCTCTTGAACTCGGTTTTTTTCGCCAGGAAAGGTCATAAGGTTGATGTAGTCAACCACAACCAGAGCTATATCTGACTGAGTCTGAGCTTTGACCGCCGCGCAAGTTCGGCCAATAAATCTAGGAGTGATACCGCTTGATTCAGATAGATAAATAGGCAACTCTTCAAAATGAGCCATGCAGTCAAGAATCAAATCAAATTCTTGATCGCTACACCGACCGGACCGGACTTTACCGCAATCGATACCCAGCTCACTCGATACCCATCGGTCTTTCCACTGATTCGTAGTCATCTCAAGATTAAAAACAAGTACTGGCTGTCGTGTAGATTTGGCGACATGTCGAGTAATACCTTGAGCTAAGACTGTCTTGCCCTGAGAAGTTTTACCTCCGATAAACGTCAGAGTTTTTTTGTTCAAGCCACCTAACAGCCGATCTAAATTTGCTAAGCCAGTACCAACACCTGGCGGGAGTTCTCCATTTCGCCGCATGCTGAGCCGCTGGATATAACTAAATCCATCCGATGTGGCCTCGGCCCCATGAGCAACATCAAGGTCTGAGCTTGGGATTAATTCTTCAAGCAACCCTTCTAGCTGTTCGTCCCTAACCTTGAACTTCCTCAGTAGCCGCTCACGGATTACCAGGCGCTCAGTAAATCGGCTTTCGTTGGCATATGCCAAAACCAATTCCTTGAGGGCTTCAGCGTCCTCATGGACCCCTTCTAGGCAATCATTGCTGGATAGAAGCTTCTTGAGAATGCCTTGGAGCAATTTACTAGCCGAAAATCCATCCTTCCGGTTAGCCCTGCACCATTCCGCCATCGAAATTGCGGCTTGCTCTGGGCTGTAAACTTTCTCTGCCACCAACAACGCCAGCTCTTCAGCTTTGGCCTGAACCTCTGCCGCGTTGAAAGCAACCTCCTTGTCAACTTTTGTCGCCCTGACGTGCTGTAGCTTAATCGGTTCGAGCTTAGGCAAGTTTTCAAGAGGTGCGATCGCTTGGCGGATGTCTCGCTCTTTGCATTGCTGTCCCCAGCATTGGTAGGCTCCAGTCTTGCTAAACGTGAAATTGTCATCGCCGCACACTGGGCAGTGGTAATAGCCTTTTTTGTCGCGTCCTTCAACGGGCGTCAGCTTGTCGACATGGTCAAGAATGTTGAATGTGGGAAGTTCATTAGGGTAAGTCATGCCGCTGCCCCCTGAGTCTGTAGAGCAGCTTGCTCTCGCTCCCACTGCACCCTGCCGTAAAGAGCCAAGGCTTCAGCATCTTCATCCGAGCGATGCCACGCTGGCTGAATGGCCATTATTCGCTGAGCCTCTGCGTCGGAGATAACGTCTTGTCGAGTTAGCCATGGGTTGGTCATTTCTTGAGCCTCTGAGGGGACAAAGTCAGGCTCTTCTGACTGGGGTGGCTGCTTGGCTTCTTGGTATAGCTCTAGCCACTGAGGAACCCCAACAGATCCACCAGAGAGAAATCTGAGCGCATGCTGAACACCGACCCCTTGTGCATCGGTTGCGACTTTCAGGTAAAGCCCGCAGGCCTTCTTGAACTCTGTCCAACCGATGCCATTGAAGTTTGAGTACTCCAAAAGCAGCCATTCTCTAGCAGCTGCAATTTTGCTGCCAGGGTTTGAGCCACTGATAGAGCAGACGTGCTTCTTGTACCATTTCCAGAAAGCTTCAAAAGCTGCAACGTCGATATGAGGGTAGGGGTTATCTTCGGGTTCTGCGTTCTTAGATTCGTTTTTCTGTTCGCTCGTGTTGCCGCTAGGCGACGCAGGATTTTGGCTTGAGTTGATCTCTTTCTCTTGATCTGTATCTGTATCTGTATCTGTATCTGGGGGCGTTACTGTAACGTTACATGCTTGTAACTGTTCCGTTACAGTAACTTCAGCGGATTGTTTCTGTAACTTTTTTGCTCTTTTTTGAGCCGATTTTTTTACCTTTTTCTCGCGGTGTTTTGCAACACGCTCTGCGCTGGAATCTGAATTGAACTGGCGCTTATCCCAGTTGACGATTTTGTAGCCACCTTCAGCATGCTCAAGCATGCCTTTAGCTCTAAATTTGTCGATAGCATGCTTCCACTGCTCAGTAGAAATCCTCAGCTTCCAGCAGATCTCTTCGTCCGCTAAGTCGATATATCCTCGACGCTTTTCGTTGTCGCTAGCTAAGCAAAGCGCCTTTACCCAAAGCAGCTGATCCGAATCGGACATCATGGCAATCTTCGGATCATCCATGAATTCGTGATAAAACCTGAACCACTTCATCTCACACCCCCTTCAGCGCTTCGTAAGCTCGGCTCATAATTCCGGGTTCAAGCCCTAAGCGATTGTCGTAAAGCTGACAGGCGTCCTCTCGAATCTGAGTACTGATCGAATCGCCCCCGCCAAAGCATTTATGAATCTTGTTGACGGCTTTGTGCATAGCTGTTCTCGACGGTATTTTGGCCGCACAACTCCGCCCCCCGTTCTCGGTGGTTTTTCTCATGGTTTTGTTTTCAGGAATTAACTAAACGTTTCAATCAATCAAGGAATAACGCGCTACTGGACTCACCCCAGCCCAGGCCCCGCCCTCTCCTCCGGCCACCCCCCAGCGTTCGGCAGATGGCCCCGCAATGGGCTCGATAGCATCTCTCGACACAGACGGCAGGTTACATAGCCCTCTGTCCTGTTCCGGCGCTTGCAGTTGGGGCAATTGCCACGAACGAGCTTAGGAAAGCGACGATAGTCGGGACGACGGTAGATGGGAGCTATCCGACGTTGCCTATACCAGCGGCACTCAGCTACTTGCATGGGTCGCCTCCTGCAGTCTTTCTGTTTTGGCTTGAGCCACTGCGTCCAGGTGGTCTGCAACTTCAATGCAGGCAGCAGCTAGTTCTCTTAGGTCTTCGGCGTCCAGATAGGTCCCATACACTTCGCTATCATCAGGATCGTAAAGAGTTCCTTTGACTGAATCTTCTAGAGAGGTTAGCCCCCAAAGGCCATAGCGCCTCATCACTTCTTCAGTAGGATCAGAAAATGTCTTCATGACTTGCTAGCCTCCCGCAGCCCCTTGAACAGATGCCGCAACGCCAGATAGACATATGCCTCCAGAAACTTCTGAGCAGGCTTCTCAGCGCGGCAGACGGGTAGCACATGCTCTTCAAAGTCCAGCTGCCACCAATGGGTGAAAGTCACACCATCGATAGTTACTGGTAGTTTCTGCCAAATCTCAGCAGAGCGCCGCCAGTACTCCCGCAGCTCTGCCTTGATGTCGGCATTGTTGATAACGTGGTTACGCGCGGCCCGGTCGGTGCAGTCTGTCGGCGGATGGATGTAAGTCATCGGATCACCTCTTGGACAAACCAGCCCCACAAGAAACCTGACAGTGCGCCGCCGATAGTTACGGCAAGTATGCTCAGGTCTGATGAGCCCCAGAGGACGGTCAGGATAGCAAAACCGATCAATGCAACGATGAACTGAGTTCTGCTCATAGCGCCATCTCCTCCAACCCTGCACATTTAGCGATTAACACCGCTCTGAAAGCTGTAATCCCTAGCGTTACTAGTGGCCTTTCGTTGACATAAGGAATAAATCGATAAGCATCGCTTAGCCAATCCAGGGGCGCGTGAAACTCCCATTTGTCTGTTGCGGGATGACGGATAGCTAAAATGTGTTGACCGTCGCCCATCAGGTACTCACTGTGAGCAATTTGAACCTGAGCGTACTGTTCCCACCCCGGTGACAGCGCCCAGACTTGTAGGATGCTTTCGGGAATGCCGGTGGTTGTTTTCATGCCGCAATCTCCCGTGCCAACTCTTCGTAATGCTGCTTAGCCGCTTTCTGGGTTATGCCCTGGGCCATGGCCGTTAATTTGATACTGTGCTGGTCCCTGAGCGCTGCGATCGCATTATCAAACTCGGTCTCTGCCACTGACCGGATAGTGGCTACACAATGTTCAGCCCGCGCCGCGTAGCCAGCCAGCTTGATGTTCATCTGCCGCAGCGTTAGCCAGTTGTCATCCCGGATGATCTCGGCTTTCACCAGAAGGTCGTTGACCGATTCGATAGCATTACTCAGATCGAACAACCTTAAAGTGCCGGGGTAGAACTCGTAGTCAATGGCCACGGGGCCAACGAACTTAGGCGCGTCGAATAAGCTGGCTAGCTCGGTTTTTTCCCACTGTTGATACGCCTTAGATGGCAGCAACACATTGCCGAAATTACGACGGCTGTTCTTTTTACTGGGGATATGTGAGTTGAATGTCAGGGTTAGTTCTTGCATCAGCCTTCCCCCAACACAGTGTTGATTGAGTCAACATGATCGCCGCGCTCTGCCCTCAAACTCTGATAGTCGCCTAGAGCATCTGCAAACTCGTCAACAAACAAACTGGCTGTACGGCTAAAGTCATTCCATCTCTCGGGATATCCTTCAAGCCTCACGTCAAGCATGTACAGGGGGACCCGAAATAGCCAACTACCGCCTTCCTGATAGGCCAACACTGGTACGCGGTCGTACTGCAGGGCTAACTCAGTGCAGAGCCGCCACGCACCGTCAGCCGTCATATGGCCGAAGCCATACAGCCATGGTTCAACCCGGACGTAGGCAATGTCCAAAGGCAGCCCGCCAGTCCCCTGGGTGGGCGCTGTGGCGCGGTAGTCGGGGAGATGTTCGCGTAGCAGCTGAGTTAGCTCGGCAATAAGAGTTTCTTTAGTGGCCATGGGTTTGACCCTCCTTCAGCATTGCGCGAGTTTTCGCCACATACCTTTGAATAAACAGAAACTCATCCCAAGGCGCTTCGTACTCATCAGCGCCTTCTAACGGCTGGCCCAATAAAACAAAGAAGTTACTGAGGCCTCGTACCGCATCTGCATGATTTTGAGGGGCGCTTAACAAGATGCACCAATCCTCAAAACTTTCTAAGCAGTCATGCCAGCCGAGGCTCAGACCCCTCAGTGTGGTAACCCCTACATTTTCTCTGTCTTGTTTGCCATACACTAACGGCAACGTAGCGAATTTTGTTATCATGTGCGTAAGTATTTTTTCTGATGCGGCTATTCCTGAGAACAAGGGTGGCCGCTTTTTGTTAGTTAAGCTGCCAATTTTTCTCGGATCTGCTCAATAGCTAGTTCCAACGCAGCAACTTTTTCGTGCAAGGAAACTACAGGCCCTGACGGGACAGGAAGACCTAGCCAGTGGTACGTTTCTGACACCGACTCTTCTCTGTAGACTGACAAAGCCAATACGTTTTCATGGCGCAGAGACTTGAACTTTTGGTCCCGCCAATCGCCAATCG
The DNA here is from genome assembly GCA_050043465.1 of Leptolyngbyaceae cyanobacterium. Taxonomy (GTDB): domain Bacteria; phylum Cyanobacteriota; class Cyanobacteriia; order Phormidesmidales; family Phormidesmidaceae; genus Leptothoe. The sequence continues at coordinate 160,696 of JBHJIL010000001.1, read as the reverse complement.
TCTGACTGGCTACGCCAATATGCCGCCCTAAAGCTGCACATGTTTGTTCTTTGATTTGAGCTTTTACCCAATCGGATAAAGCGACTTTATTCACTTCAGTTACCTAATAGGTGCCTGAAGTCATAGTAACTTAATTTCAAGTGACTGTCAGGTGCCTGAAGCTTGTTTTTTGTTAATTTCCTTATCAGTTGCCTACTTATGAATGTGATGAACCGTCAACGCCTATCTGACTGGGTGAAGCGAGAAGTTGAAGCGGGGCTCAGTCTTAGTGAGCTAGGTAGGCGAGTTGGTATTACAAGTCAGTCTTTGAGCGACTGGCGAGATCAGAAGGTTGGATCCTTGCGCCCGGATAAGCTGCAGGCATTAGCGTCCTACAAAAATCAAACCGTAGAGCAAGTGTGCTATTGGCTGGACGTTCCGCCACCTGCTGATGCTGGACTTGTTGGCGACGTAGAGCGGTTAACCGCCAAGCTTAAGTCTATGGAAGTGCGACTGGGATCTGTAGAGCAAGACCTAAAAGTAGCGTTAAAAATACTTGATGACGTGACAGAACGTTCCTCTGCATATGCTCTAAGGCCATCTGCCTTATCAATAGCACTGCAAGATGAGCTTTTTGAGAAATACTATGATTTGCGCGAAAAGAAAGGACAGGAAAAATTCCTAGAAGCCGCTAGCAAGGCGCTAGAAAATAATCGAATCCAGGCGCAAAAAGTAATGCTCCTAATAAATGGAGTAACTCCTATTGAAGATACAGACTATCCAGTTATCGCTCAAATTATGAGGTCTATCTTAGGTCCGAAATGGACAATGCTCCATCTGGTGCAATTGGCGGATAAAATGCCCACGGATTAGTCTGCCCCTTGACATAAATCACGGCATTTGTCTTTTGCTGACAAACATGACTCCATGCTTTTAAGGCTTCTGTGACATTTTCAACTCTAATTATTTTTTGATGACCTAGTCGCATTACTTAGTTGTGGCACTTTTGTTTAACTCAATGAAATCTATAGATACACCAACAATAATCCCAATGTGGTTGCTATAAAAGTCACGCGAAATCAACCACTCATCAGTGAATCAGACCACGATTTAATGTGATCAAAGTCAATTTTAGTTGCTAAGTAAATTCACTGGGATCTAAGTTGTTGCGAACTTTACTTTGGTTTACTGATTCACCATAAAAGAGCTGCATAACTTTTTCTGAGTTCCCGTATGCGAGTTGTATAGGGATGCTATCTATATTTTTATTTTTTACGTTTTACAGGCAGCAGGCTGATTTCAGTTATGGAAAAGTACACAGTAAAAAGTCTTAAAGAGCAGTTTTCAAGCTTTAAAGAAGCTAAGGCTAAATTAGGGGTTAAAGCTCGTAGTTGGAAGGCATTGGCCGAAAAGTTAAACGAGCCAACCCCTGAGCAAGAAATTGCCATGCTTAAAGAGCAGGTGAAGCGACTAGAGTCAGAGGTGAAGCGACTGAGGGATGCTGCTGAAGACACTTTTGATGAGGTTGGTTTTTGGCTGCTTGATCGCAACTTTGAACGCGCTAAGTTTGAGGACTTTGGGGTTAGCGAACAGGCAACCGAGATGGAGTCAGAAGCTAAGAAAATTCACAAAGAACTATCTCAGCGATATCACCCTGACTCTGGTGGCTCCGATGAGCAGATGGCTAACGTCAATAAGCTCAAGAAGCAGATGATTTCTGTCGTTAAGTTGAACGGCGGCATGGGCCTCTAAGAGGTGCCATGAGCAAAATTCAGTTAAACGAAAATAACGAGGTCGCCTTACGAACCTCGTTGTCTAAGCATCAGATTGCCAAATTCAACGCCATGACTGATAGCTTAGTCATCAGGAACGGCGTCGCTTACGTCTCGACGAACGAGCTGCACGGAGTTCTGTTAACCAGGGGCAGAGATGACGCTCGGGAGATTGTCAGGCAGTACCGGAACATACTCAGAAACTTTCTGTTTGACGCTGATGATCTGGATATTGATACTCAGGATGAGGGCTATGTGCTCCCCACTGGTTTGTACGTGCTACTGAGTCAACTAGCTTCAGACAGGCCAAGACGAGCGCTCGACTATCGCGCCAGTATTGCTTTATTGGCTTATATCGTGGCTGGCCATCCGCAACTAGCACTGGCTAGCTTGATCCAGGACAGAGGGCTAGCCAGCAAAGAGCAGGCAGTTGTCTCTCGACTCAAGTCTAGACATAGCCACTGTCAATTATCTGGGCATAACTTTACTGGCACTGAAAAGCATGTTCACCACATCGAGCCTAGGGCCACGGCTCCAGCACTTGTTGCTGACGAAAATAATTTAGTAGTCATGACTGGGAAAGTCCACGACGATTATCACGCTTGGGTTAGCAGCTCAAAGGAACTGACTGTATCCAGAGCCAGCCTCAGGAACTTCTGCAGGCTGAACGGCTATAGCTTGGGGTGGGATGGGGATAATGCTTGATTTCTATATTCTTTGTGCCTACAACCTGATTTTATCTTGAGCTAAATTCAGCAAAGTCCCAAAACAAGGATGCTTCTACTTTGTGTATGTGTCCACAAAGTAGAAATTGCTAACATATTAAGTAGCCTAGTTTTTGCAATTCGGATTTCAACAGCAGCAATTTAGAACTTTGGCAAATAAAAATTTATTTGCAGAAAAAAATGGGTAATTCCAAGGGTCAGCTTCTTAGTAAAGTGCGTAAGCAAAAGGGGCTTACGCAGTCCGAGCTTGCTGAAAAAGTGGGTGTTTCTGTCGTAACTCTTCAGAACTGGGAATCAGGTAGAACAAAATGGCATAAATTGAGCAGGTTTGCTGTTCTATGCGAAGCGCTAGGCATTGATGTTAATCTTGCCAATCTTCATAGCATGGGTGATCTCAAGGGTCGGTTTATTAGAAAAATGCGTGAGCAAAAGGGTATTACGCAGTCCGAGCTTGCTCGCCAAATGGATGTTTCTGTCACAACTTTTCAGAACTGGGAATCAGGCAAAGCTTTTGCGTCTTACTTAGGTAGTCTTGCTGCTCTATTAGAGGCATTAGACATTAGCGTTAAAGCGTTTATTGAGCTTGGGAAAACAGACGATGATTTCTTAAATACTGTGGATTCGGAAAATGAGAGTCTGCCTGATTTAAGGCTCACACTACAAGTTGACAATAATGCTGAACCTAATGAAGTCGCAAATGAATTAGCAACCCTTTGCAAAGCCCTAAACGCATACCATATTGCCTGCGGCGGTAACGGTCTTGAAATCGATGACTGGGAAACCCTGATTGCTGTTCGTGAGCTGGTGGGAGTATAGCCATGAATGAAGAGCGCTATCGAATTAGAATGCGCCAGTTACCTGGCGGCTCCCCAGAATTGCTAGACAAGCTCATTGATTCCATTGAAGAGCTTTTTGAATGTAGTGTCACTGGTGCCACGAATTATTTACAAGGCAAGGGCGAACAGGAGTCGGCTAAAGCTGCTGAGATAAGGACCAGGGCGCTTGCACAGATTGCTGATATGCAGTTGGAACGGCAAAAACTGATTGATGAAAGGGATAAAGCTATTTCTGAGCATCATCAGGCTATGTATGAGCTGAAGACTCAAAGGCTGAAAGAGGTAGTTGATAGCCTGGTTCGATTAAAAGAGATGGGCGCTCCAGTCAACCTGGAAAGAGTGGTCCATACTTTGATGCAGTCTGTTAACGAGTAGAAACTGAAAGCCAAGCCAACCCTACCGCTGCCCCTTCCGCTCATAAATTGTAATAGATCAAACTTCATCTGACAGAAGGGGGTTATCTGACACTTAGAGAGTTGTCAGGTTGTGTTTGATTTTTTACACTCTTTTCTCCGTGTTGATCTAATTGTTTCTCTTTCGCTAAATGCGCACTGTCGAGAAAGGTTTGTATCGGCGTCTTTCCATAACAATATCGCCCTGAATGCGGCCTTTCCCAATTGTAATACTCTATCCATTCATCTACATCAGTTTGTAGCTCCTCAAGGCTTTGATACACCTTTTTACGAAACGCAATTTGATAAAACTCCTCTAAAATCGTGCGATGAAAGCGTTCACAAATCCCATTAGTTTGGGGTGATCTTGCTTTCGTTCGCGTATGGTCGATGTCTTCAATGGCCAGGTAGAGCTGATATTCATGGTGTTCTACATTGCCACAATATTCGGTGCCTCGGTCCGTCAAAATCCTCAGTAATGGGATGCTCTGTTCTTCATAAAATGGAATCACTCGGTCATTGAGCGTATCAGCAGCAACCAGCGCATTCTTACGGTCATACAGCTTCACCTGAGCTACCCGAGTGTAGGTATCAATGAAGGTCTGCTGATAAATCCGTCCGATACCTTTGATGTGACCCACATAGAACGTGTCTTGAGAGCCGAGATACCCTGGATGATGCGTTTCTATTTCCCCATGGGCTTCTTTTTGTTCCTTCGCCTTTTCAAGGGCTTTTACCTGCGCCTCGGTCAGGATCAGGTTGTCTTGAGCCGCTTTTGTTTCCAACGCTTTGAGACGCAGCTTAAACGTTTGAAGGTCATGTCGTAACCAGATTGAGCGAACACCCCCTGGAGAGACAAAGATACCTTGTTTCTTCAGTTCATTCGAGACTCGCACCTGGCCGTAAGCGGGTTGGTCTGTGGCAAACGCAACGACAGCGGCTTCAATCTCAGGTTCGACTCGGTTCTTGGGGCAAGGCTTTTTACGGTCAATATCCCGTAGAGCAGCTTCTCCACCTGTTTCGTAGAGCTCTTTATAGCGATAGAACGAATCTCGTGATACGCCCAGCACTTTGCATGCTTTGGAAACGTTGCCGAGTGTTTTGGCTAGATTTAGGATGCCTAAGCGGTTCTTGACGATCTTGTCTTGGGTATTCATTGTGACACTCCCGATTCAGTGTGAGTTTACAGGATGTGTCAGATAAAGTCTTAACTATTACACATAAATCCCCCGCCGTACCCACCACGTCACCCCAACAACCATAGCCAGCGCAATCGAAAAGCCCAGCAGATTACCTCGGCCCTCCCAGCAATAAGCGCCACAGTCCAGCAATGCGTCTGCTGCTGCATCGCTGACGATGGCTTGGTATTCCGCTTCGGTTAGTCCTTCGGGGGTGGCCACATTCAATTAACCCGCCCTACAAAACCTGCCCCACTGCAAAACACCCCCAGCCACCACGCTGGGGGTGTTTTGCAGTGGGGGCACAATCGGGTAAACCCAACCTTTAGCTGATAGGCAGCTTGCTTAAAAAGCAAGCTTTACATACCTTTAACAAAAATATAAACTCAGGTACCTGACAATTACCTGAAAGTTAGCTACTATATGTTCAATCGGGCAGGACCCGCACCGGGAGGCGACCCCGAGAAAAAGCCCAGAGGAAGACATAGGTGTCTAAAGAGAGTTCAAGCTGCTCAAGCTGACCCCGTCATGCGGGACCACCGGCCAATGTGCAGAGAGCTGGGATACGGGTAGTCCGGTCCGCGAGTTCATCACAACACACACGAGCAGTTCGCATTGCGCACCACACTGCTGTGGATGTTGTTTTTGAGATTTATGACTATGTTCGAGTGTGAATTGTTTGACGCTGACGCTGGTAACGAGTACTTCGGTGACCGTGACTTAGCTGTCGAGCCTACAGTCGGGCTTGAGTTTGAAGGTATGCGCGTTATCGCCATCTTGCCAGACAAGGAGACTGGCTCTGATTTCTTCCTGAGTGTTGAAATTATCGCCACAGTTTAATGATTCGGACTGGCCCACCGAACGGGCCGCACGCTACAAACTGACAACCATTACGAGAATTTGAATTATGACTACCGCTATTTCTCTTCCCACGCTACAGTCCATCACCCGCCGTTACAGCCGCATCACCCGTCGATGGTGGTTGAACGGTGGTCAAGAGGATGTCCAGGAACTGCTATTAGCCATTGTCTTGTCGATGGCAGCAAACTACTTCTACTATGTCGAGCTGGCGCTAAAGGGTGCGGCTAAGGCTGCCCGCGTTACTGCCGAATACGCCCCGCTGGTGTGGCAGATAATTGTTGCTGGTGTCTATGCACTGTGGGCGATAGCCGAGACTGAGGTGCCAGCTGCTTACCGGTGGGTGCGTAGCCAGGGCGTGCCAATGGCGGTGCGTGCGCTGGATGCAACTTGCCGTTTTCTGCTGTGCTACGAGCAAGACTCTCGCATTGAAACTGCTTCAGCCGCCCTCGCTGCTGTCCGTGAGTATCAATCTGATTGGCCGGAGCGCATGGCTGATATTGCCGATGCTACAGCTACCGAGGAAGTGATTGCCTGGGCGCGGGGCCGGTGGAGCCAGCTGGCGTAGAGCGAAGGGTGCATCTGCCAGCTATTCAAAACTACGAGAAAAGATTATGACTAATTCAACTGCGGGGGCCGAATTGGTGGCCCCTCTGATTCCCGCGCCGGCGCGTACAGTATTCTGTCATCCCGGCTGTGGTCAAAGCGCAACAACAGCACTTTTAAGTATCCACCTGGGTGTGTTGGACTACGACCCTGATCAGCCCTCGCCTGGGGTAGAGCACGAATTCTACGTGGGATTGGAGGTGCCGCTGAACGTGGCCCACAGTTGGGATCGGGTTAAGCAATGGACCGAGGTTCAGTTTTCAGGGTTTCTATTTATCAGCTATTACAACGCCACGGGTACAACCTGCCCCATTGGCGGCTACGGAGACCCTTTCTGATGAACTACGAGATGAAGCGCCCCACATATGACTGGCTTCTAGTGATGGCCGATGGCACCCACGCTGTTGCCCATGGTCGAAAGAGTTGGGCGGATACCCAAAGCATTGTGACTGATGAGATTAACCAGTATGCGCGGTTGTCGCGGGGGTGTACGGCAGAGCCTACAGAGAACGGCTGGAGTGTTTACAAAGGTGGCCAGTATCAGGGCAGCGTCCGCCGCATTCAGAAGTCGCTGCTGCAGCTGGATTATCAGTGGGAAGTCAGCGACGAAAACGGTACTGAATGGAGCCCGGTGTATGACCTCAGGGCGGCTGCTGGGGGTTGGGGGGAGAGTTGGTTGGCCGCTAAGTGGGTGGCGTAGTTTTAGGAAATAGGGAAGAGGATCAAATGAAAAAAGTTGCAGTAACTATTGGCATTGCTTTGTTGTGTACATCCTGTTTTGCTGGCCCAAATTCACTTGAAGGGGTGCCAGGCGAAAACGGAAAAGTGGCGAACGGCTGGAACGGTTTATGGGACGGCATGATTTCTCCGATCAGTTTCATTGTCTCGTTGTTTAACGAGAATGTCGAAGTTTATAACCCTAATTCAAGTGGGTGGTATCCGTTTGGCTTTGTGGTCGGCTCGGGGATTCTGTTTGGTGGCGGTGGGTCTTCGTCAAGCCGCAAAAGTTAGCCCACGGCGCAACCTGCCGATTGAGTGAAAGTTTTCCGAGAAAGGATTACGGAATAGGAGAAGTATGAGTGAATTAGCAAAGATTGAAGCCGTTGGCGGCAGCCTGCAGATTAGGTCTGTTGCCGACATGCAAAACATTGCAAAGCTGTTGGCCCAGTCCGGCTACTTCAGCGATGCCCGTGACATGGCGCAGTGCTTCACTAAAGTTTTAGCTGGGAATGAGCTGGGGTTCGGCGCGTTTGCCTCAATGTCTGGCATTCACGTCATTAAAGGTAAACCATCGATTGGTGCAAATCTAATGGCAGCGGCAGTGAAGCGGCATCCAAAATACAACTATCGGGTCGTTGAGCATACAGCGCAAGTCTGCAAGATTGAGTTCTTCGAGCGCTGGGACGACAAGTTACAAAGTGTGGGTATATCTGAGTTCACGATTGGTGATGCTCAAAAGGCAGGCACCCAAAACCTACAGAAGTACCCAAAAAATATGTTGTTTGCCCGTGCCATGAGCAACGGGGTTAAATTCTACTGTCCCGACGTGTTTGACGCTCCTGTCTACACGCCTGAAGAACTGGGGGCCGATGTTGATGGCGAGGGCAATGTGATTGATGTGGAGTCATTTTCACCCCAGCCTCAACAACCCCAACCCAGTCCCATCACCGATCGGTTTAACTTTATCGCTAGCCGGACTGGCCACGACAAACATGCGGCGATCGCGGCGGCTGAATCTGTCGGCGTCCCCGCTAGCAGTCGGGAGATGACCCCAGAACAGTTCATCCTGTTCCGCAACCGGCTGTTAGCTGAGTGGGGGATGCAGCAGGGCGCGTTTAAGGCGATTGCGCATGCTATGAATTCTCTACGCAATGTAGAAGGGTGCAGCAGCCCGGACGATGCGGCAGTGTGGGAAGCATGGCAGGCAAAGGTAGGGGATAAGTTGGCAAGCGCTCAGGCTGAAGTTGTTGACACAGAGGTGGCGTAAAAATGAACAACGTAAATTTACTAGGCCGTTTTGGCAAAGATCCTGAGCTACGTTTTTTTGAAGGTAGCGGTGGGCAGAATGCCGTAGCTAAATTTTCTTTGGCTGTTGATGAAAGGGTGAAGCGCGATGGGCAGTGGGTAAAACAACCTGTTTGGGTAAACTGCGAAGCCTGGGGGAAGCTGGCGTCTGACGTAATCGGGAAGTACTGTCAGAAAGGTACTCAGGTTGCAATCACCGGCAAGCTAAAAGTTGAAAAATGGCAAGACCGCAACACTGGCGACAATCGCCAGAAGATGATTGTCAATGTCCAGGGTTTAGACCTAGTAGGCAGCAAGGACAATCAAGGCCAGTCTCGTCCACCCGCGTCACAAGCTCAGTCAGCAAGTTACGACGACGGGCCGCCGATTGACAGCTATCAAGATCCCCAAAATAAGCCGGGCGGGGTGCCTGACTATGACTCAATCCCATTCAGTCGGTTTGGCGATGAACTAATTTACGGAGCCTAGGGCCATGCAGATTGAATACACCAACACTTACACCAAACACGGCTGCAGCTTCACCGGAAATCTAGCCGTAGTTGATTATTACAGCCAAATGCAAGAGATCTCCTCAGGTCAGCCGCTGGGGGGGTTCGGACAGATGGCCTGCTTTGACGCGCTGGACGAAGCTAAGGCGCTGCTGAAGAAAACTCACGGCGACAATTATGAGGTGCTGCTGGGGATTCCCGATTTGGTGGTGAGGTTGTGTGACTGACCTACTTGAAGTATGTCGATTGGCTTATGCAATCGCGCTGGGTGTGGCGGTGATTTGGATTGTTGTAGTGACTGAGAGGTGAGATGGAGTCATTAACTGAAGAAGAGATGAACTGGATGATGCGGGCACTTGGAGTTGAGATCCCTCAGCTCACCTCGCCGATTACCGACCATCACATTTTAGGCCCGCTGCCACCGGGCGAACATTACTCAGCTAGCTCAAAGCTCAGTAAACGGGCAAAGCGTCGGGCGCGTGGGAGAGTGCGACAAGGTAAAACATTGAGGAAATGATTATGGACGGGCTATCGATGATTGCAAGAGTAAAGGCAAACGACAGTGAAGGAGATGCTGTTGAGCTAGACATAGAGATTGATGAGAATTTGGTGATTATAACGCTGGACAGTGGCAGGTCTTTATCTATAAATGTGGACCTACTTGATGCAGCTTTGCAAAAACTTGATTTTGTTAATCGCAAAAGTCAGTCAGCGCCCCAGCAGTAACCAAGCTGCCTATGCCCGGTCGGTGCGGGTGTGGGGTATTGCTCAATAGAGAGCAGCCTGAGGTCTATCGAGGTTACTGATAGACAAAATCCGCAACAGAAGCCAGAGCCCTGAGCGCGGTGTGGGAAGTGACTAACCACGGGGATGTCGTTCTGAATTATGAGGACAAACCAATGACTCAAGCCCTGAAAACAGGGATAGCTGTGGTAGCGAAGTAACCGCTGGGTTCCATGCCCAGTTTTGCCTCAATAGCTTAGTGGCAAAGCACCCGGCTTTTAACCGGTTGACCCTGGTCCGATTCCAGGTTGGGGTATGCCCATATGTGGGCTTTGTTTAGAAAGTGAGAATTGAATATGGACGTTTTAGCGTTAGCGTTGCTGGCTATCCCTGGCATCGCCGTGGTGATGGCTGTCAGCACAATCTTGAATGGATGGGCATTGCACCTACTTTGGTCGTGGTTTGTTGTTCCGGTGTTTGAAGCTCTACCCGCGTTAACTATTGGCCAGTCTATTGGCATCAGCATGGTTGTCGGCTTTTTGACTTACCAGTATCATCCTGAGCCCAAAGAGACTAAAGGGGGGGGTGGCGCAATCGTCGCAGTGCTGCTTCGTCCTCTGTTTGCGGTTCTATTTGGGTTGATTGTTAAGCAGTTTATTTAGGAGAAATGCAATGCCTAGCCAACCTCAGAAGTCAGTTATCACAGATCTCAAAGCTCAGCTTAAAAGCGCAGATGGACCACAGATACCCCCAACTGACTTAACAGTAAAAACTCGCCCCGTGATTGTTCCGAGCAAAACAGTTAGGGGGTGGGGTGAGTGACAGAAGACTTCGAGAAAACTGCCACACTCGCTGGAGATCAGCAGCGTCAACAAGTTAACGGCGTTATCAGGGGTCTACAGCAAACAATCCAAACCAGCAGCAGTGAGGTTGAGCGCCAAAACGCTCGGCTAATGCTTGAAACACTGGGTGCATCTGCCGATTAACGGCTTTTCAGGATTAAAGAGACTGGCCCACTTATGGAGACCAGTCATGGACATTATCTACGCATTTCTCAACGGTACTGACGTTGACGAAGCGATCGCAAAACACAAAGCCAACCCAACACGAGGTTGGCTAATCACGGCAATTAGCAATGCAGAATCTCATCACTCGTTACCAGCCACCGCCGAGCATCCAGACTCATCGGCAAATGTTCAACGCATTAGCCCAAGAGAGCGGGGTACCGCCAGCGATCGCTGACGAGATCTGGCATGGGGCCAGGGTGGATCTACTGGATTTGAAGCACCACGCAAGGGAGAAATTACGATGCCAAGACCAGCGCCAAAATTAACACCCAAGCAACAAATGATAGCTGCTTGGGTTGCACGGGGTCTAGACCCCGTAACAGCAGCCCACAGAGCAGACAGGATTATTGAACGACAGCAGCAGCAGAAAGATGCCAGCACAAACACCACCACCTGAAACTCGCCGTTTATTCCAGCAGGCAGACACTGGCCAGCTCGGCTGGATTGCCTACAACGCCAACACCAAAAACTACCGCGTTGGAGACCGAGAGCTGAGCCTGAAAGATGTCGAAGCCGAGTTTGGCCTCAGACTAATTCCTAATCGGCTCTTCTACAACAAACGCAATCATGAGTATATATGGTTGCCGTTCCGTGCTGGGAAAGCCTCAGCACTTTTGGGGCGGCGTTGGATGACCCTATCGGATCTAGAAAAGCTTGAGTTTCAGGACGCGACCAAGCCGGAGTTACTGGGTCATCTAACCGCGCCTGGCTTTGCTACGGGGGCGGGCGTGCCGAAGGAGTTTAAGAACAAATTTCCAGCCAGGAGAAGGGCAAGTAAAAAATGAGCAAGGTAGACACGGTTGCTTACGTCAAACGGCAACTATTAAGCACGTTTGAACCAGGTAAAACCCGCAGCAAAGACACCGTTAAAGACTGCGGGAAAAGAAGTCGTTTATTAGGTCAGTTGTACCCACACCTGCACCACCACAACGACCGGGTCAGGGCAATGGATAGAGACCATCCTGGCTGGCGCGGCTATCCAAATCCAGTGGACTGGAACGAGATTGACCACGAGTAATTAAACCCAGGGGCCTGACCGCAAAATCTAACCCCTGGCATCCACGAAAACGAGGACCTATTCACTATGAAGCAAATCACAGCACTTGTCATTCTGACGATACTTCTTTTGTTGCCCAACGTGGCCGAAGCAAAGACGCGACAGGGACTTCCAACTTGCAGGGTTACAGCTAATTACGACACCTGCGATCGCACAAAGGCTGAGCAATGGAAGTAGGTCAAACAGTTTTAGTAGCTTGCCCACCGCATCAGCTAGACAAATTTCAGGCTAAGTATTACGGCCAGCACGGCAAGGTCAAGGCTGTTGGATTAACCAAGGTCGCAGTTCAGTTTGTTGATGGCCGGACGCTGCAGTTTGATCCGTCGTTACTGGAGGCTAAATCATGATCGCCTACACAATCCACAATATTCCTCTCCCCGCCAACACCCTCACCTACATCAGAGGCTTAACCGTCCTCCCCTATCGCCCAGCCACCAGACACATCCATACTCATGGGCTTACAAACTGGCCCGAGATTGAGTTAATGGAGGGCAAGGATGTCCCCGAACATGACGACGACATCGACGGCTATCGGCCATTGTTGGTCTTGGGTAATCCCAGCAGCAACTACATCATCCGAGGCACTGACCAGCAGTTACAGCCGCAGCGTCCCGGCACTTTAGTTGTACTGGATATCGGGAAGAAGCACCAGGTTCATAGCATCGACCCCCGCTTTGCCCCGCTCTACGCCGAAAACGATAGGGCCTGGCAGAACCCCACCGGCATAATCACCAGTGTGCTAGGCAAGGCTCACCCCCCTGGTTATTCCACCTTCATCGATGATCCCGATGTGGATGGCCTCGTTATTGCCCCAGAGCATGACTATCAGGATGGGACTAGCTCGTGGATGGTGTTTGCAAGGACTGTAGAAACCAAAAAGTTGCAGCTATTACTAAAAGGCAATGAGCGGGTTTATTTGTTCGATGACATGTCGCTGTGGGTGCAGCGGGTTTTCTTTGTGGCGCACGCATTGCTATTGGTTGGGGTTTTGGAGGAGGAAGATGCATAAAAGATCAGATATAGAAAAGCAAAACAAGATTTTTCAAGCCAAGAAAAAGTTTCTTTCTGCAAAGTATGAAGGGAAATACGTTTTGTTTGAGAATGGGAAGGTTTTAGATTCTGGAGAAACCAGGGCAGAGGTAGCCATGAGAGCCTATAAGTCAGTCGGAATGAGACCATTGTTCATAGAGAAGGTGACCTCAACTCCAGAAGAACCAGAGACTATTTGGACACCTTTTACTTAAATGAAGATGCATAGAATTACCGCCACAACCACGCCCACCGAACTCAGCCAGCTAAAGCGCGACTTGATGCGGCTGTGCGGTCGCTATGGCGCTATTGGAGTAGTCGAGGCCCTCAGCGAGGTGGCCGGCGACTTTTCGGGTGAGCAAGGCGATATGTTCGCTCGGGATGAACCGGAGCAGGCTGAAATTCGCAGCCAGTGGAAAACCGCATGGGCGATTCTTAGCCAGTGCTCAGAGCGGTTGAGCGGGGTGTTTGGGCATTAGACTGTTTGTCTCTTGTCTCGGTCGTAGCCGCTGTAATTATGCAGCTCAGGCATAGGATACCAGCGACCCTCAGGGTACCAATAAATAGCTCTGCCGACCGGAGAGTAGTCCATCATCTTGATAATTTCTGCCGCGCCTTCATCGGTTGGCACAAATTTCGTAAGCAATAACTGCTTGCTGGCTGCAATGTCAGTCTTAGATACGATCGCCACCGGCTTGAAGATAGACCGGATGCCGCCACTAAATCCATAGTCTTCAGCGTTGGCAGACTGACCCATACCCCAGAAGTAAATCTGACGGCTATCACCAGAGCTACAGATGCTAATTAGATAATCAACAATTTCCTGGTAGCGTTTTTTATCAGCAGACTTACACCGACGGCAGATAACTGTCATCTCGTCTAAAACCAGCAGCTTTGGTCCTTCATGAGCTTTGAAAGCTTCGATGCATCGTTCAACAGCATCGAGTACATGTTCAGCGTCTAGTTTTTCATTATTGAATCTGATTGGTTTATCAAAACCTTGAGATAAGTATCCAGCTTCCTTCGGATCTGCTTTTGGATCAACGCCCATTATCCAAAGGTCAGGGTACTTTTGCTTTACCGCTCTAGTGTAGTTAGCCATTAGCATTCCCTTGCCTGCTCCAGGCACGCCCACGCACATTACTGTTTTAGGCGAACTAGAAAGTTCGTCAATAAAGTCAGGTAGCTGCTCAGCGTATTTCTGTGGAACGGGTGGCGCTTCAATGACTGCCTCAGGCAGTGCGACTACTTTCCCGGAGGAGGCAAGCTTAGCCATTTCGTGAGTAGCTTTTGTCTGCGCCACAGCCTGCGCCACTGGTTTCATCGCCTCTAGTTCAGCCTGTGCTGCTAAGCGTTGCTGTTCGGCCCCCATCTCTGCAAATACCGCTTGAGTTGCTTGATGGTTTAGCTCTTCTTCTTCGGCAACACTCGTTAACGTCCATGCCCATACTGCTAGCCCGATGCCCCCGGCAGATGCCACAATTTTTAGCCAGCCTAGATTAGGCGATATATGGACAACTCGCTGCCCGCTGGCTTTTGCCACAGCCCATGCATTAACCTGAGTGCCAGACTCTAGGGTGTAGGTTGGCTCAAGAGACCCTATGCCCGCTGCCAGCGTTAGCCCTGCAGCCCCTATTTGAGCTAGCCATAACTTAGTTACGCTTCGCACTGCTACGGCCCTCCAACGCAAACACCGCCAGAAAGATGACGCAGATCAATCCAGCGCCTAGCCATGTTTTTAGTCCTAATAATTGCAGCAGCGCGATCGCATCTTTCAATCCCAGCGCCACACCAAACACCGCTGCAATGGTAGTCAATGAAATCTGTAGCCTTTGATCTCCTGGGGTCAACGCTGCCCATGCCGCCACACCAATAGCTGCCGCTGCAAATCCAAGGCCAACGACCGGAGCCAATAACGGGTATATGCGGGCCATCTGCACAGCCATGCAACTAGATGCTGCTATTACAATCAGTTGAGATCGATCTCGGTGACGATCCCATTTATCCCGTTTTAGCAACTCTGTCTTGGGCTGCGGGGCTCCCAGTAATTCATTTAAGTCCATTTATAAAAGTCCAAATAACTTACGACGCTTCGGCTGAGCTGCTTTAAGTGCCTGTCTGTGCTGAGCGCCTAGCTGTATTAATCGTCCATAGGCGCGAGCTTGCTCAATTTCTTGGACGCTCACTTTTTTGGCTTCAGCAACTTGCCTTTCTCCATCAGCTTTGGCCTGCATTTTGACAGCATGAACCCCATGATTAAGGTCAGCTTTCAGAGCACTCAGCGTGTGGCGGTCGGCTTCTTTTAGGCTTTCGTGAGCTGACTGATATAGCTTGGCCTGAGCTGCTTTGACTTTGACCAACGATTTAAACACTGATTTAGCCGCGCGGCTATACACAGTGGCATACTGAGCCTGTTGCTTTGCTTGCTCAGCACGGTTCGCCATTTGCGCGACATCACTAGGCCCAACCTCGGTTAGGTCCGTGATTACGCCGTGTTGCTGCAGTCGCTGAGTGAGCATATGCTGAATAGGTCAAATTACTAGGATAGTAGCACAGGAAAGCTAATGGTACTAAATCCAGAGCAAGAGCCAGTAAGAATTCAGTTCACTCTTAGCCTCAGCGCTAGTGAGTTGCTGGAAGAATATATTCAGCGCAAAGGCGTTAAGTCGGCATCTACCGTCTTATCTGCGTGGGCAGAAAGTTACTTGGAGAGTGAAGACTTTTCTCGGCGGTTGAACTTTCTTAGAGCCCAAGATGAGCGGAAAAACCAGTTTTTGGATCAATAACCGTGTCCGGAGACTGTGTCCACCCTCTATTGGTTGTCAGCAAATGGATACAGCTTCTTGTCCAAAAAACTTGGACAACGTTGCACGACCGGAAACACGTGGATTTTACTGGGTTTAACTGTGTCTGCTCTCTACAGACCGTGTCCAAACTTGCAAAATAGCGAAAACTAGTGCTAAAGTAGCAGACGTCAGTAAAGCTATTGATTTATGCTCCCTTGGCTGTCCGTTGTTGATGTTCAGAAAAAGCGCACTCGTTTGACTTTGCGTGAAGCGGCGACACTGTTCGATCGCTCAAAAAGCGCAATTAGAAAAGACTGCGACTTTTTAGGGATTTCAACTGCTTGTACCGGAGGCTGCATTAGTAAGCAGGATGCGTGGTTTCTGTATGTTTTCTTGTGTTGGAAAAAGTACAAAACTGCGACGTGTGCCGACTGGAGAGGAGATCGAAAAGACTGGAATACTGACTGTCCGACTGATGCTGCCAAGCTTTTTTACGTAAGCAAGATAAGCGGCTCTGAAGGCGATTTGTCAAAACGATTTGACGAAGCATTGTTCCAGGTAAATCATCAGCACTTTGACGTTCAACCCAGATACGCCATAACGGCAGCATAATTATGGATTTGAAACCGGAAGATAAAAATCAGTTAGCTACTCGCGAAGAATCAAAGCCAGTTACTCAGCGGCGCACTCGTAAGCGGTCATCCGCAAAAGTAGAGTTAGATGCGCAGGGAGTCACGGTCAGCCCGGTGGCGAAAAAAACTAGTCCCGTAGAAGTAGCAACAAACAGGGTTAAGCAGGAGGTGGCCGAAATCGGGGCTGCGTATGTTGATCAGTGGAATCAGCAGTTGCCTGTACTAGCTGGCTTCATGGATTCAGTAGACAACGAAGTTGCAGCATCCCTATCTGCGGCTTGGGGGCTAGACAACTCAGTCGATGCTGATGGCATTTCTTACGAAGTCATTGAGGCCAAATAATGTCTGATCTTGTCAGGGCTAATCATACCCAAGTCACAATCAAGCGCCCTGACGGTTCAACGTTTGAGTATTCAGGGCCTGCCGAAGAGTTGAGTGTAATTCTGTCTCAGCTCGATAAGCGTTCATCTATTCAGTGGGCGAAACTAGCAACAAATTTACGAAAGTATCAGCCGCTGTTTTTGGTTGGTGCGTTTGCAATTCTGTCGGTATGGCTAATGCTGTGGACATTGCGACCTACCCCTGAGTACCGCCCGCAGTCTCACGGGGGTAGCTATGGAATCATGGGATGACGCATTTGGTTATAAAAAGCTACCAGGGTGGGATCGAGCAGATGCGCGACTTAAAACTATTGACGTTAATGCCGTCGCAAAAGCTGCACGGACTAAGTGGGCCAGTGTTGCTGCTGGGGTTGGAATGTGTTTTGGGGTGCTGTTTATAGCTCAGCTGTTGCTTGCGATCGCATCTCATGACTTGAAAGGCCACCGGGCTAGGGCTATTACCACAGGTACGGCAGCTAGCGTAATACTGTCGATTACAGCAGGCGTAATCGTGTGGAGAAGGCTCGATGAAAACAGCTAAAGTTTTTCTATTTCTAGCCTGCTTGTCAGGTGTATTTGTTGCGGGGACTTGGACGGGATGGAACGCCTACAGATATGCATCAAATCCAATGCTGCTAGTTCGATCAGTGGTTCAGCAAACCGACTGGGAACTGCCCTAGCAGAACGACAACTAGAGGCTGTTCAGGGAGCCTACAGTCGGCGGTATGAGCAGGGCATCTCTAGTTTTTGGGAGAGTCAGATTTACGGCTCTTATAAAATTGGTCAGGAGTTGGCTGCACTTAAGCTTGAGGCTCAGCGCCAGTTTGTGCTTGTTGTTGGCCGGTGGGCGTTTATGATGGGGCTGCCGTGCGGGCTGATTGGGCTTTGGGCGTTTGGTGTGGTGGCAGGCTTCTCTTTGTTTGTTGCATCAGTACTTTTAGGATTTTATTTTGGGAGTAAATAGCTATGCCGCCAGAAGCGATTTTAGGGCTGTGTTTAACTGGATTTTTAATACTGTTTACTCCTTTGGGTGGGGTTCAGAATTCTAGCTCTAGCAACAAGGGCATGAGTGATCAGCAGTTAATAGAAGAAGTAAAACGACGTGGACTAGGGAAATGAGACCTATCTTCCTCTGGCCCCGCCTCCCCCTCCACCGCCGTCATCGGCTACCCAGTCGCTCTGGCCTGTACGCCGTCGTATCTTGTGGCCGTGTCTTCTATGTGGGCATGTCGAAGAATTTACGCGATCGCTGGCAAGGGAGAGCGCACCATCGGCTCCCTCAGGCGCAGGATTTGCTATGGCCATACGTGCACTACATTGAGGTGCCAGAGAGTCGGCTGAGGGCGGCAGAGTTGCGGCTAAAGCATCGGGTTAAGCCTCCCTGGAACGACACCAAGGTACCCCGCTGGCGGTGGTCGCTTTGGGAACTGGCCAGCGTTGGGATGATGGTCGTTTTAGTGGCAACAGCCTGGAGCTTATGGGGATGGAATTGGTGGGTAGCGATACCAGTGAGTTTGGCAATTAGTTGGGAACTTTTTGGGGGTTAGACGATGCACAAAGTTTTTATTGATGGAGTCAAATATGTTCCCGCTACGGAGGTTCAACCCTCTGATTCACGACTCATAAAAATCGCATTGCTAGAAGATTTTTGGGGTGATCTTAGTGGGTGCAGTGACGAAGAACTAGCAGAGAAATGGAAAGACGTTTACATCAACGTTACTGACACTCTTCCTAGAGGGTGGGACGTTTCTGACGTGATGACAATTGACAAGGTTTTGAATCGCATAACTGAGCTACAAACGACTAATATCGCCGCGATGGCCATGCCGCAGTCAGAAGTGCGTGAGGGGATTAAGGGATTGGGAGAGAAGTGATGACGCTATTATTTTTAAAGGTTCACCGATCTGCTAAGCAAAAATATTTGAATGCAATATACACGCAGATATTCTTTGTAGTTTGGACTGAATGCTGCATCATGCTTGGCTCTAGCCATTGTTGGATAGATTTTGGATAATAGAAGAGTAAATAAGGGTTTAGGCCCTGCCGTTGAAAACTAGCGCTGTCCTTCGGGGCGGCGTTTTTTGTTGTTGGGCGTGTTATAAAAGGGTTGACGAGTACCTAAGGAATAGGCTCGCGACTGAATTGATTTATGGTTTTAACCGTATCAGCCTTTCATGCTTCAGGGACCGTAACTAGCGCATTTGGTACGGCTGTTGATGTGCCGACTAGAAGCGTGCATTTAGGGCTGAAGCTGTTGTTTGAGCAAGAGGTGAGTAGTGTCGGTTGAATCAGACCTGATTTCACTTAGCCCAGATCATCTAATCATGATGGATGGTGCTGCTATAGATATTGGTGTAGGGCCTAGCGCTCCTAAAGCACTAGTTGCCCAAAATGCTGTTGACTTTGGCGGCCCTCCCTGCTGTCGAGACGTTTCCGCCAGCTTTCGCCCTTTAAGCGGCAACTCCCGACTAGAGCTAGAAGATAGTAACGAGATCAATACAAGCCCCCAAGCTCAAAGAGTTATTGGGGGTTGGATAAGAACTCCTGCTGATTATAACGCTAGGATTATTGCAGGCATTTACAAAGAAGGTAGCGGAGGCACTTATTTTGCTATTTCAATTTTCCCCACAGGGTCTGTGGTTCTATTGGTAGGCGAAAATAATACTTTTGAGATCCAAGCTCGCCCTGGTATTTTTCTGGAAGAAGACAGAAGCTATCATTTTTTAATGCTTTTTGACGGAGATGGGGGTAGCAACCGGTTTAACGCTTATGTTGACGGCGTCCCGGCTCCAAGATATTCACCAGCTAATCCGCAACCAAACATCACTCAGCATAGCTCCCATGGTGGAGACATTGTTTTTGGAGATCCTGATACAAACATCCAGTATGGCGGAGAACCCATTAATTTAGATGGGCCTACAGGCATTAGTTTTAATGCTTGGTTTTTTAGGAGAAATCTGCTCACAGACGCGCAAATCAGGGAATTTGTTTTTGAGCGTCAGGCACTGCCTGACACAGTCATAGTGGCTGATACGGTGACAAGCATGCAATCCTCCTTGGATATGCTGTCAAATACAACAAGACGAAATGCAGCGCTTTCGATTGAAATTCAGCAGGCCACAAATGCTAGTGATTTCACATTAAATGTAGCAAGTATCCTTTTTGACGAAAATTGCAGTATAGAGATTCAATTTTCAGGAAGTGCAAATACTTTAACGCTGACTCAGTCTGGAGCGACAAACTTAGACTTGACTAAAGCGTCAGCTCCATTTGGTGGAAGTATTACGATACAACCACCCCCAGTTACTACAATAATTAGCGGCGTCCCAACAGCATCTAACGAAAACGGCATCGCGCCTGCACCTGCTATTGGCCTTTATAATGGCGCTGACGATTCTTTTATTGCAGCATTAGACACAGCAGATGCTGAATATAACAACGATGGTAGTTGGACTGTTCCTTTAACTAACTATTTGGCTAGCGGAACTATTAAGATTGCAGGAGAGGCATTGGGCTGGTATCGTACACCTTTCTTTTCTGTTGACCTAGCTTCACCGCCAACGGTATTAGCTATTGATAGCGGCTTTGAAGAAATCGCTGATGAAAATGGCAATGCATTAACCGGACTGGGAGTGCCCGCCGCCATAAATCGGTTGATCTACGACCAACTTAATACTCGTTTCGAGGTAGCCCCCGGCGGGCTAGATTTCTTTAGTGCTATAGATAAGTTTGATCAGTTAACCAGTGGCAAGACTGGATTGGAAGATTTCAATACCTCTGTGGTGCGTGGCATTCGATTTGTCTCGAATAAGTACGGGCGAGAGGTCCAGCTACCCGCTCCTCTCACGGCTGCCGCTACCGAAGGTGCTGCGACTTCTCCTACGCTTACCGATTTCCTTATTCTGCGGTCTGGAGATCCTTCGGCCGATCTGTTTGAACATGGCCTAGCCTCGACTGCGCCAGGGCTATCCACCCGACCAGAGGTGCGGCTGCAATCTACGCGGTTTATTAGCGGGTCTGATGGTAGCAGTGGCGGTACTACACCAGCGGACAATTACAACTACTTCACGGAAAATAATCGAGCGGATGCATTCAAGGCGAATGTGTCGAGTATTCCTACAAATCCTCTACGGGTAGACGATGAAAGACTGGACAATTTAGACGTAGCTATCAGCAGTAGGTCTAGCCACACTACTCCTGACTTGTCAAATCTAGATGTCGCTGTATCTAGTCGGCTGGCCACAAATAACTACACCGCCCCCGACAACAGCGGCATAGCGGCTATACCTACTAACCCGGTGCTGGCTACAGACAACAGATTGAGCACCTTGGACGTAGCTATCAGTACTCGTCTAGCGGCAGATAGCTATAATGCTCCCCTAGACTCTACGGCTATTCAGTCAGCTGCTGCTGCCGCTCTCAACAGCTACGACCCACCCACTCGAACAGAACTGGCTGACGACATCGCCTCTATCATCGCCCAGGGCGACAGCGCATGGACAACAGCTACGGAAGTCGTAGCCACCAACATGCGGGGGACAGACCGGGCTCTGACCTCAATCGACCTATCCAACCTCGCTCTAGAAACTACAGCCCAAGCCTGCCTCAGCGCCGCTACAGCCCTCGCCGATGGCCGCTACATTGAGCAATACACCAACCCACCAGCCACTGGCACCCAATACAACGCCGACGGCACCATTAGGCAGGTCTTCGATATTTTCCAAGCAGACGGCACGACCACGGCCACCGGCCCCGAGAACGCAGCAGAACGGAGGCCAAGGTCATGATTCGGCCACAGTTTATTTACCGTCAAAGGCCAGCGCTGAGGCCAGTTTTACAGGCATTATTCTTTGTAAAGTGCCCGCCTATCCTGCGGGCGATACTGACTGAGCCGATGCTGGTTAAGCTCTCGACAGAACCAACCCTGACAAGCTTTGAAACAGAGCCTATACTTTTGGGTATAGCGATAGAGCCAGGGTTAACCGCAACAGCTACAGAACCCGTATTGAAAGTGGAGTGCTGCTGATGAGTGCCGGGTTGGATGGGGTAACTATTTTTGCTGGCCCAAACAGCAGCTTCAGTAGATCTTTTAGATTCGAGCGTGTGGACGGCGATGTAGACGAGAATGGACAGCCCAGAGACTACACAGGGGCTGAAGTATTCATTCAATTTTGGGATAAAAGGGGTGACGCGACTCCTTTTCTAACGCTTTCATCTACAACGACCGCCGTTGTAAAAGAAGAAGATACCGATAGTGTTCAGCAGGTCAGTCTGAATATGACGAGCACTAATCTAGTCACTTTGCTGGCCAACAAAAATCAAAACGAAGTTGGCTTTCGATGGGTGGTTCGCCCTGTTGGGGGTCAGCCCCGGACAGCTCCTAAGGGACAAGGTTGGGACGGGGCATTTACCGTATGCGTTGAGTCTTATGCTGGCAGGTGATACTTGCCCCAAGGGAGGCCGAGCTATACTACGCTTATTAGATGCACCCTGATGTAGGCAGCCGCTCTTGGTCGGGGCGGCTTTTCTCTTGTTCATTGGTGCGGGTAGGCTGATGCGTGAGATATGCTATGGGTGATCTCCGCTTTCTCCTAATTATGTTGAACAATCCTGATATCTTGCTGTCTTTGGTCGGCGTCACTGGGCTAATATCCGTTGCGGCCACAGCTTTGCTGAATCGCGATACCGTCAAAGGCCTAACGGTAGGTATTGGCGAAAAAATTGATCGCTTAAATTCTTCTATCAGTTATGTCCAAGGGAAGCTTGATGGGCTGGAGCGCATTTTGAGTGACGGTGTTGTTTCGCCTGAAGAGGTCGAGCAGATTAAGGATAGCGCTACTGAGATAAAAAGCAAGATTGCCAGCATTGTTAATCCAGGGGGTGATGTAGCGTGAGCTTATCTGCATGGGCCGGATTTGCGGGGCTTGGACTGAGACTACTACTTTCTCCCAAGGACCCCCAGGACATTCCGCAAACTTTAGGACTGATTAACGCTGTTGCTCATCAGCGGATCAAAAAAGACTTTGCCGATCCTATCACTAGGAAAATAACTGAGGGTTTTTCAGTCGAGGGACGGGGCTGGGATGCTCGACTAGATGATGTGTTTAGGCCAGGGTTCCATACCGCATGGGTAGTTTTCCCCGATGGGTATCGGGTTAAGGTTGGTATTCACCCCAAGGTGGATGCCCTGCTGGACGAGGACAGTTCCAAGGTTTTGACTTAGCTTTCAGACGACCTACACGATTACTGGCCGCTCTTTCGGGGGCGGCTTTCTTTTTGGATTGTTTACTCCATAAACTCTTCCGCCCACGCCTTCACCGCCCCGTTGCTGTCAATCCAGCCGGGGCGTTCTGTTTTTTCTCGATCGCGCGCCCAGGTCATCGATACGGCAGGGCCATCAACTAGATTCCATTGCCACAGCTCTAGCTGATGGCGATCGCATAAGCCTAAATATTGCTGATACGCTTTAGCTTGCTGAGCGACTAAGGTTTGGGTCGGGTCGGGTCCGGTATATACGCTAGTCTCAATAGCGATCTGCACCCCAGTCTTTTCTTTGATGTGCTGGATATGTTCTTTGAACTTCCCTAATGCCAACTGAGGTGCAATTCTTTTTAGACTAGTCACATAGCGATTGCTACCAGCGGCGGATAGGTCCATATAATCAACGGCGACTAGTCCTTTGAAGGTTGGGGCGGCGGCCTTTAGTTCATAGAGAGAATCCAGTATGCCATTCTTTCCATGAACTCTTTGGATAGACCTAAGCCCATATTCTCCTATCCAAAGGTCTAGTTCTGGAAAAGCATTAGAAACGCGTTCATAAAAGTCAAATACATGAGGCTGGACTAGTCGCCCATTCAGCCGATGGCTGCACAACAAGAGTTCATTGCACAACGTCCAACGTTTCACGCGATGGCGATACCGCTCAATAATGGGGAAGGCGAATTCATCAATGTTGGCTATGTAGGTGTCTAGCTTGACATTGGGCATCCGGTTGAGGATGGGATGAATATGGATCGGCTTACCCGGTGGCACTGCGTTTACCCGCGCGTCCAAATCAGCCCAGCGTGGCTTATTCGGATCCAACTCTGGATACACATGCTGCAGCCCAGCAATGCCAATTACACATCCTACATTGCGAGACAAGATAATTTCCTGAGCATATTCATGGCGTGGAAAACGAGTCCAGATCAGCATACGCAAGTGTATTGTGGCTGATCAAACGCATCATTAAAGCTCGGACAATTAGGCCACCAGTAAACCTCACCCTCGCCACACTTTCCGCTAACGGGGGGCTCTTCTGGCCCTTCGTCACAACAATAAGCTTTACGCCAATCGGTGCCATCCCAAACAAACTGATAGACATCGACAATTAATTGATCTCCAGCTACCAGGCTATCTGTTACCGTCGCTGCTGGCGTAGCCAAAAGAGACAGAAATGAATCAGGCTTCCATGTGTCAGTGTTGTATGTCCAATAGCGATTAACGTCGCGATCGTAGTATCGGTTTTGGTCTGCAGGGGTGCCCGTGAATTCTGTGCTTGGAGGGCCGTTCCCTGACTGGATAGCTGTCGCTGCTGCACTGATTAGCGCATAAGCCCCTAGTTGACGTATGTAAGCGTATGCAATTGCATAAGGCACGCCACCGGAT
Organism: Leptolyngbyaceae cyanobacterium; assembly: GCA_050043465.1. GTDB lineage: Bacteria > Cyanobacteriota > Cyanobacteriia > Phormidesmidales > Phormidesmidaceae > Leptothoe. The sequence continues at coordinate 136,516 of JBHJIL010000001.1, read as the reverse complement.
GGCTCTGGGGAGATATCTAGCCACAGTTGCCCCGGTTGGCCCGCGTCGGTTGCCGCTGGTGGGCGCGTAGCAACAATATCAGTAGGCTGCTGCGTCGTACTACCAACAGTCGCAGCCTTGGAATTGACAACTAGTCTGGCACTACCACCAGAGAGCTGCACCTGATAGGACTGCCCATTAAGCTCAGGCGTAACACCTTGAGCGCCGTTGAATACTGTTAGCTCGCCACCGTTGGTTGTGCTAACAATGACCCCATCAGCCGTATTAGCTTTCGGGGTGGCTTCTAACACCTGGGCACTCGCAGCGCGATCGCTTTCTTCCGCCAGTCTTGCGGATTCAGGGCGATCGAGTTGTGCTTGGCGTAGGATATCGCGGGCGCTAGGCATTGGTAAAGGCAGCTGAGGTTAGGTTGTAGGTATTGCCGCTAACAACACTGGTGTCGCTCAAAGTGATTTCACCGCTGGCTACGGTCCCCGACGGGCCTACTGTTCCGTCTTTATCCTTGTATCGATACTCAGCAGCGGTACCCGTTGCTGTTGCGTTGGCGCTGATGGGCAGTCCTGCAGCTGTCGCGGTCGCGCTGCCGTCTGCGGCCCCGAATGAAGGGTCTTGCAGTGGGAATGTGATTAAGACAGTCGCAAAACCACTGTCTCCTATTTCAAGGGTCGCATTAGCCCCAGCACCAACATCTAATAGATCTGCTATGGCATTGGTTGCCGCTTGACGATATACGAGTGGATGTGTGGCCATGATTGTTGTCTCCTTCTAAACGGTTGCGTTGAAAGCTGTTAGCAAGGTGGTTACCCTAGTGTTGAAATCACTCACTTCAGCGCCTGTCATGCCTTCGGTAATAGCACCCATTGCGTATTGTCCATCTGAGGAGGCAGAAACAGCACCACCTGCGTTAAATCCTGCGAAGTACATTGTCACAGTGGGTTGCCCGTTTGTATTTTGGCTTAAGGTGCCTTCAACGGCACCGTTTCTGTAGGCGATCTGATCACTGTTGTCAATTCTAGATATGGTATGTAGCCCAGTTAGCCCAGATGAAACAATTCCAGCGGCGGGAGATGTGGCGTTGTTAAGCGTCGCAAAAGATGTCTCTCCAGCAGTGTTTACTCTAATTGAATTCAGTGGGGCTCCAAACCCAGACCGACCACCAAAGTCATTGAATCCACCAGCAGACCGGCTGCGCGTATAGAAGTGGACAGCAATGTTAGTTTGCCCTGTGTTTGTCTGCGTAGACGGGACATAGTTGCTGTTGATAAAAGAGCTTGACCCGTTACCGGTGAAACCTTCACGGGCAGTAAAGGTCATATTGGTTTGTGTACTAGTGTAATTAGTACTAACCCAATTTAGTAGGGCATCGTTGGATGTGTCGAGCGCATATACCCAGAGTCCGGCGATTTTGCTGTATAGGCTATCAGCCTTGAGCCTAACAAAGAACGCATCGATAGCTGCCAATTCTGGCGCTGAGTAGGTTCCATTGGTCCTAGCGATAAAGGCATCTGCATCAGGGTCCGTTCCTCCAGCTTCAGCAACACTGATAGACACCCCAGGCATGGGCACCGGCGTTGCTGCAACAATAGCCCCTTCTGGTGCAACACTGATTGAAGCCCCAGGCATCGGTATGGGTGTACTAACTGCAGCAATGCCTGACTCTAAGGCAGTAATTGAGATTCCCGGCATTGGTACCGGTGTGCTGGCAGCTATCGAGATAGGCGACTGGACTACTACGCTCACCCCAGGCATGGGCACTGGCGTTGCGATTTCAGTCGTCTCCGTAGAAGTGACGCTGGCTGACACTCCAGGCATCGGCACTGAGCTAGAGACTGTTAGCGGATATGCAATGCTGATCGGCGGCACAACTACATCCGGTGTCACCCCAACCGTTCCCAGCTCAGCCAGTGTACAGCCCCATAGCGTCTCTGTTGAGTCAGCTGTGATCGTAAAGCCATTCAGCAAATAGCTTTTAGTGATGCCGTTGTCGGTAATATCCACCCGTGCCCCCGGCTCGAAGCTATCAATCAGCCACTGAGGAATCTCGCCCGAAAACTGCTGTCCCAAGCTAAGGCCATGCTCTAGCCGTCCAACAATCTGAGCCAGAAAAGAGCACTGAGCATTGCTGACAACATAAGAACCCTGAATTGCTACGGTGCGTTCTCTATTTTTATACGCCTGGCCGGATAACGGCGTAATCTCAACAGAGCCGCTGTAAACCCGGTCGTCCTGCTCAAATAACAACGGCATGAACTCGGTAGCAGGGGGCGCGGCGGGTCCGTCTTCGTTGGACTCAATCGCATCGGTTTCAGCCGGGTCTTCTCGCAGCACGTCGGCATTGATGTCCGGTCCATAGTAGGTGCTCAACTCGCCTTGGGGACGCCGGGTTTCAAATTCATGCTTCCATTGCCCGCCGCCGAATAGTCGCTTACGCCATCCTTCGGTCTTGGTCAGATTAGTCTGCGTCAGGAAGCGGTTAGCCTCGTAGTTGCTGGGGCGGACGTTGGCCCAGGGGATAACTGCCCAGGGTCGTTTTGTGCGGATTGTGCGATCGCTCACTCGGCCATCACGGTAGTCATACGTAACCGTGGTGTCTTCGACTATCAGCAAGTCATAGGCATCGCTAACGGTGTCAGTATCGCGAAAGGCATCACCCCCAGCCATGCCCTTAGCTACTTCGATGATGACCTGATGAACCTGGAGTTCTCCATTATTCGAATACTCGCGGGTTGTAGTCTCTCGCTTGGCCAGCCGTAACGCGGTGCTGGTGTTCTCGGTGTAGTCGTCGATTGTGGCGATACCGTCAACAGTGCCCTGAGTCGGAATACGCGGCAATATAGTTCGCTCACTCAGTCGTTCTTCGTAGACCTCGGTGACTCGGTTAAAGGCAGTAGATATTGTCCGGGTCAGGGTAGTCTCTTTTTCGGGGCCGACCGTGGTGATAACCTCAGGATTATCTCGCTGAATCGCCCGTCCCCCACTGCCAGTCACAATCAGCTTTGCCGGGGGCCGTTCTGAAATATTGACTCGCTGCCAGTCTTCCTCGTCCTGACCGATGGTTAGGGTAAAGTCTGGCGCTGACTTGTCTAAATTGATGCGGGTGAACCTAGCATTGTCATCTCGGTCCATCCAGAAGTAATACCCAGTAGTGCCCACCAGTCGCCCAATCTCGCTAGGCCAATCGTTCGTGCCTAGCTTCTGCGGTGGCACTGATAGCGGGTACTCGCTGATGACATCGGTGGAGCTAGGTAGCCTACGGGCAGTCAGGATGTTATTAGCTATGGTACTGCGGGTGGTGCTGGTGCCGAGGGTCATGCCGGAGAGGTTGCCTTCGGGTGTAATACCTTTAATGCGGCGTCGCCTGCCGGTGGCAGGGTCGGTTGTGATGATATCGTTTGTGTCCAGCTGCGTGATATCACCAACCTGATACACCGCTGTGTTCTCTCTGGGCTGGTCTAATACCTGTTGCTCACTGAGGATATAGAACGTGGGCCAGAATCGTTGATAGCTGCCACCAGTGAACAGCCGTAGATCAACTGCATTGCCTTGGGCCAGTAATGACGCGCCGGTAGGGGTGGCTGCTGTATCTCGGCTGTCAATGCTAAGAGTTAGAGCGTCAATGTCCAGTAAGGTTAGTGACCCTGCCCACGCAAGATATCCGTTAGGCCCTTCAAGGTTAATTTCCGAAAAGTCTACCTGGATGGCAAAAAGAGATGAGTCGAGGGCATGGGGGCCGCTAAGAACGTCTTTGTCGGCGTCGAGAACATTGATGCTGATTTGCCATTGGGTGGCGCGGGCCGTTAGTGTCATGCACTCGCCCCCAGCTCAGACAGCGTCAGATTGACCAACCGCTTCTCACTATCACCCTGTTTTTCTCGAACCTCCAAACGACCATTTTGGCCAACGTTGAACGAAGCAAAATACCGAGTGATGCCGTTACTGATATCTTCACTGCCTGAACCGATGGCGCGGGTGCGGGGGGAGGGTTCTGCAAGCTCTCGGGCTAGATCTATAAGCGTCATACTGCCGCCATTCTGTCGCCATGAGGAAAGCAGCGAGTCTAGTTCTTTGACTTGAGCGGCTGACAGCTCAGCATTCTGTATGGGCCACTGCTGTTTATAGGTGCCGAGGCGGGGGCCTTTAATGGCTGGAGTCTCGGCTATAGCGTAGTCAATCGTAGTGGTCTTGCTGGGAGTACGGATATAGGGATCTTCTAGCCGCAAAAAATCCACCTGAAAGCCGCCGTAGCTGAGTCGGATGGTGCCGGACAGCTGTGTGGTGATTTCGGATTCTAGCGGATTAATACGCTCAAGAATTGCGAATTTTGCTTCTTCTCCACTGGTCTCCTCGGTACCTTCTTCGCTACGTCCTAACAGAGAACGCCAAGGGCCATTAAACAGCAAATAGCAAGGTGCTTCATGGTACGTGAGGCTGCGGCCAGCAACAGAGATCGGAGTGCCAACAGCTACTCTTTGATTGACTCCCGTGATTTCAGCTGTGTCAAACCGCCAATATTCATCGCGGTACATCAGTAACCCTTCTTGTTTAGAGATGGCTCCGTCACCGCGCTTTTGAAGGATTCTTAGGTAGTTAAGTAAAGCTGTCTTCTCTAAAACGTCGCCAATCGAAAAGGTATACAGCCGAGCTTCAGCCGTGTTGTTCTGTAGCGTCAAAACACCGCTTTCTGTCAGCGCTTCATACTGCAGCTGCCCTAAGTCTTCGTAGGTTACTAATTCGTCTGGTGTTTGAGTAACCACCAGATCAGGAGTGCCCGCAGCCTTCGCAGCAGGAGACCAAATTGTAAATTTTCGTGTGACTGACATCAGGAAACGCTTAGCGCTGCAGGCATTCTAGCCTAAAACCTTCGAATACATATACTCCAGAAAGTCATCTAGTTCCTCATCCCAAAAAGAATCAAGTTTTTCTTCAAATGCTTGCCACTCACCAGCGGTTGCAAGTTGGTGAGTGGCAAGCATTCAGCAAGCGCGTGAGCTTTGTAAGCTTCTGCGAATTCAATACTGTAAACATACTCAGGGCTCACCGACGAAAGTTTGTTGTGCATACTCTTTGTTACCCTCTCGCTCGTTGATGTCGTGCTAGCCGCGCTGCTGCTTTTTCTCTAGCCTGAGTGTCTTGGGCTAATGTGACAAGCTCCCCTAATAGCCCTGTCTGCTGGTTCAACTCTTGGATATCTACCACCTGGCCACTGCCGCCAGACATGATGTTATTCGTAACTGTGGGTTGTCCTACCAAGGACACAGAAGGTTGAGCGATTAGCTGCTGTACATCACCACGGTTCAGTACATATCCTCCTGGCCCACGGTATAAGCCATCTGATTGCACCGCCTGAACAGTTCGACCGGTTGCGATCGCATTTACCGCTGCACTTTTTGTTGGAGCGCCAGGGACTAGCAATTCACCACTATGGATCATAGATGTATGGCCAGATGGTAACGACCCTCCTGTATCTAGGCTAGGAATATTTAGCGGTTGAGCAGAGTTACCCAACGTGTTAGATAACCTCTGTGTTGCTGTCAGCCGTCGCTCTGCTTCATCGGCTAGTTGTCGCTCTAGAGTGAGCTGACCTTCTAAGACCTGGCTAACCTCAGTAGATGTAGCTAGCAATTCTAGATCGGATTGGGTGCGCTGCTGCGCGGCTTGGAGTTCTTTAACAGCATTCTCAGCGCGAACACCTTGCAGCCCTGCCAAGGTACGCTCAGCCTCTACCCTAGCCTCATCTTCGATGTCGCTCTGCTGACTAGCGAACCGTCGTGCCCGGCGTCCTACCTGTTCATTGATGCCGCCCAATTCAGTGGCCAATGCCTGGGCTTCTTGGGCCACACCACGGGCAAACTCAAAGGACTCTCTCGCCTGCTGTGCGGCTAACGCTTGCGTCGCATCCTGATTAATCTGGGCGGTGATACGTTCTGCAGTTTGAGACTGCGCGATGGCCGCTTGCTGTTCTTGGATGGCATTATCCGTCTGCGCTACTCCCTGCTGCGCGATCTCAGCGCCCTGAGCATCACCACGAGCCATTGCTTTCTCGGCTTCTAGTTTCAATAATGTTTGCTGAAACTGTAACTCCCTAAGCCGGGACTGCTCTTTCCTGGTTTCGCGAGCCGCTTCTATTTCCCGTAACTGATTTTGAAACTGTAGCTGTGCCCGTTGCGCAGATTGTTCAGTCTCTAGCGCCTGAGCACGTAACTGAATTTCTTCTTTTTTGCGATCTAAAATTTCTTTAGCAATTTTCTTTTCATTGGCGCTACGGCTAAAGCCTAGATCTTTAAGTTCCTTTTCTAGTTGCTTTCGTTGAGCCCTGCTTAAGTTCTCGTTATTGTCTAATTCCTGCCTAATAGCCAATGCCCGTTCAGCATCTTCGGTTTCAGCGCCTGCCAATGATTGGGATAGCTGATTGCGCTGGTTGATTAGATTGAGTTGAGACTCGAATAAGTCGCGCTGCTGCTGCAGAGACCCAATAATCCGTGATTCTGCCTGCTCGCGCAAATCTAACCGTGATTGCTGTAAGTCTTGCAGCCGCTGCTCGCCCTGGATCTGCGCATCGATTGCAGCAACAGCCGCTTGCCGATTAGCCAGTTCAACACCCGCATTCGCTTCAGATAATTGGGTTCGTAAATCAGCCAGTTCTATTTCAGCCTGCCGACGCCGCCGGGAACCTTCTACAAAAACGCTCACCCGCTGCTCTTGTAGCTGCACCTCCTGAGCGAGGCGATCTCGGTTAGCCTCTGCTCGTAGCTGACTGATACGGGCTTGCACCTGCTCTTCGGATAGTTCAGCATTGCGGGCACGCTCCTGTAGTAGGGCTTGCTCTTCTAGAAATATGGTTCGGCGTGATTTGGTGGCCAGGTCTTTTATATCGATCTCGGCCCGGTTGATTTCTTCAATGCGAGCGTCTTCAATTTCCCGTTGTCCAGTTACGGCCAATGCCTTCAGCTCAGCCTGCAGCGTTTTGGCCTGTGCTTTCGCTTGATTTATAGCAGCCTCGGATGCATTGCTACTAGTTAACTCCTCGACAAGGGACCGCTGGGCCTTTATCTGTTCTTCTAACCCCTCCTGCCGTAGTTCATTGAGGCGCATCACATTCTCGGCAGTGGCTCGACCCTCTTCGTCAATGGCTGCTTGCACCAAGGCAATCTCGCTATCAATGGCCGCCTTACGTTCTTTAACCTGGGCCTCTCGGATTTGGCGAGCAGAATCACGACTGAGCGCCTCGCGTTGAGCTGTGAGCTGCTTTTCCTGATTCAGTAGCTGATTAAGGGTGCGCTGACTGCCGGAATCCTGCTCCAGCAATGAGCGCTCAGTCGTGATAGCGTCTCTAGTTTGTTCCAGCCTCGCCTCTAGGGCCTGCTGACGTAGTGCAGATGTACGGCCAATGGCGTCAGCGGTGGCTTTTTCTTCCGCAGATAGGCCAGACTCTACTGCCGATAACTCAGTTTCAATGGCAGCTATTTTTTCGTCAGAGGCCGTTTTTTGGATCTTGCGGACTTCGGCGGCTAGCGCTAACTTTTGCTGAAGCTCCAAGCCGGGCGCTTCGATGGCCCGATTAAGTCGTGCGATCGCAGCTGCATCTGATAGTTCACCAGCATCGAATAGTTGGTTGATGCCTTGAGTCAACTGCTGGATATTTTGCTGTACTTTTTCAAGGCTGCCTTGGGAACCATTGGCCAACTGTCGCAGGGCATTATCGGTTCGGGTGGCGACTTCTTCGAACGTGTCAGCTACGTTTGCGATCTCTCGGGGGAGGACCTTAAGCTCATTCCCTACACCTTGAAGAGTATCTTTAGACTCAACTAATTTTTCATTCCAGCCTTCTAGTGTAGATATCTGACCCTGGATCGCCTCGCGCTGCGCACCGGTGGCCGGAACCAGTTCCCTCAGTGACTCTATCTGTGCGTTATTTGAGGCGATTTGAGCCTCGGCTTGTTGTCTTAGTAGCTTCTGAGTAGCCTCTGATTTATTGCCAGCGTTACCAATACTGTCTATGAGTTGCTGAGAGCCTGCAGCAGCTATTTTTGAAGCATTCCCATAGGCTTCTATCGCCTCATTAACATTGCGAATCCCACCGAATATGAAGTTAAACGCCACCCCTAGCTTTTGAGCAGCGCCAATAACAAACTCGATCTTTCCTATGGCACCAGCCAAGACAGCTTCAAGCTGAGGGCCAAATATCTCTAGTAATCTTTCTACTCCTTGAAATCCGTCTAACAGCAAGCCAAGGACATAATCAGCTTCATCACCTAGCGCACCCAACGGGGCTAAGATGCTGCCGATTTGCATCGCGATACCGCTAACTGCATCAAGAACAATTTTGATTTCCGCGACTATCGTGTCTTCGTTTTCGCTAACCAGATCAAAAATTTCAACCAGTCCGCTGGCAATAGGGTCTAGTAAATCCGCTGTTCCTTCTCGCGCAATACGTTCGGTCAGCGAGATAAAATTACTTGATACATTACTGATGCTGTTGGCCGCTAAATTCGCCGCATCTTCAAAGTCACCTAGGCGGTTGATTAGCTCGTCAACTAGAACACCTTGCTGCTGCCACCGCTGGATAGTCTCGCGGTCAATCGCTAGCGCCCTAGCTAGCTGCGAATCGGCGGTAATGTCGCCGGTCAGCAAATCACCGATCTCCTGATAAATTTGCGTAGTATCACTGAGATTGTTGGCTGACAAGGCCGCTGTAAGCTTTGCTGCTAGCTCTGTTGACGACTCAATCGAGTTATTAAACTTTTGCGATTGTCCATTGAGTAGCCCGACCTTGCCGATGACCGCATCAAACGCTGTTCGAACTTGCTGATCGGTGACCCCAGCAATGCCTTCTGTGCGGATCTCTAGCTCCTGCAGAGCGGCCCTAAGCTCCGGCTGCAGCGCCTTAACAGCTTCTACGCCTTCAACTAAGTTGCCGCCAATTTCTATCCGACTCGTAGCTGCGATGTTGGCCGCGTTTTTGAGTAGTTGAGCGTTAAGCTGCTCGCTCAGCCCAATTGTCTTGGCATAGAAAGTCTGGGCCAGGGTAAATGCCCCCTGCAAGGCCGACTGAACGGCTAAAAAACTGGTTGCGATCGCAGTTACCGATTGAGCGCTGAGTTTTCCACCCTTAGCTAACTCGTCAGTGAATCGCCTGCTTTGTTGAGGTAAACCCTTTAGCTGCCCTTCAGCCTCTCTCAGTTTGCCGACTAGCTGATCGATTTGTTTCGTGTCGCCGCCTACTTTTCCTGACTGCCTGGCTGCTTTGTTGAGGTCTTCTAACTGACTGATCAGTTCAGCAATCTTCTGTTGCTGCTTTGTAACAATTTCAATTATGAGCTGAAGTTTGCGCTGGGCAGCCATGGTTAGAGACGGTTCAGGATGGCTTTATAGTAGCCATTAAATTCCCTTCCGAAAAACAGACCCTCTAATCCCCTGACAACATTCGCCAGCCTGCCAAGCTTCATCACCCTTCACGACAGTTTCGCTTAGCTCGTATGGGGGTGTATCGGCATTGCTGACCATTACTGCCCAACACCCGCCACAAAGATTGGCTAGTCTTTCTACAAATAATGAATAGACAGGCGAATCCTTAGAAACAGTTACCAGCTGTTTTGGGCTAACCCGAACCTCGGCTATTTTGTCTTGAATGAAATAGGTGATTGCAATTTGATCGTTCTTTGAAAGCGCATTCCAACCTGAGCGAGGGACGATTACCCGGACAACCGGTGTATCTGTAGCTTCTCCAGCAGTTTGAGTAAGTCCGTTCAGCTGCGCGACTAATTCAGCGCCTTGCTCTATATATTGCTGCTGTTGTTCTATCGTTGCGGCTGCAGCTGGCTCAAAAAGTGCGGGAGCTGAGTCAGGAGCTGAGGGTTCTGCTAATTTAGCGACGGACTCAGGCTGGGGCGTGCTGCTTCGTACTTGATTAAAAACGCTCTCAACCTTTGCCCAGATAGTAGCGGCGACAATCAGCGCCACACCTATGCCTACACCCTTACCAACTCGTCCAATATCCATAGCAACCGCTCAAAGTAACTGACATTATTATGCTCAGTTTGCCTTCTGAATCAGCGCAGTTTTCTCAGGTTCGACCTTTGGCTAGTTAGATCTTAGGTAGCATAGCTACTCCCATTCCACAACCCGCACATCCCAACCAGTCACGCTGACGGAAAAATCAAAGTCAAACGTCACTAGGGTGGCGTCGTTAGCATTGATGCTGGCTATAGTCTGTCGGCGTGTTTGAGGCGAGCGTCCTTCTGCATAACCTATCGCTTCAACGACTACATTTTCTGCAGCAATATCACTGCTGTTATGGATGTTACCTGTAATACTACTGCTGGGGCCAAAGCGATTTGTAGAGCTATCCCAGCGTTCATTACTAAAGTGATAATTACGAGTCCATACATCGGTAAACAGCGCGCTGCTGCTAGAGGGTGCGACTACAGCCAGAGTCCCCGCAGGTTGGCCGCCATCCCCGCACAAATGACTTAAATCCGTTATCTGTCCATGCATCTCCATGTAGCACACTGGTGAGGCATCAGAAGGCAATGCAGTAGCGGGCAGAATGACTAAGGCGAGCAGAAAACGCTTAAGCATGGTCTCGAGGGGGAACGACTGCTTAATGCTTCAGGCACCGGCTCAGATATTCAGGATTGCCGCCTTAGGTTCAGTAGATTGGCGAGGTAGACCTTTGGCTAGTGCGATCGCAGGTTAAACGGCGGCCGACTCCTGTGCCCGTACCTGATTAAATAGGTCAAAGTTCAACCCCATGTCAGTTAACTGCTCATCAGTTAGTACGGACAGAGCGGCACCCTCTACTTGCCGGTAGCGGCCATTTTTTGAGCTTTCTTAAACGCATAAATCCTGTTTGCCAACACAAGTCCGTCAAGATTTAACGAGTGCATTTCATTCGAAAGGATTTTATCCGCTTCTACGATTGCATCTAACATTGCTTGGTTATTCAGTGGCACTAATTCACCGTGCTTGCAAAAGAGATTGTAATTCTCTAGTCGAATCATTGTGTAAGTAATGCGGCCTAGCTGATCAAGCCCCTCAGGCTCCACGAAGCCGTTCCGCTTAACTTCTTCTATCATCGTCTCACTAGCAGCAAAACCAATAGGATTTGTGCTTGGCCTAGACATTTGCCTAGCCAAAGAAAGCATATCTAATTAGTTCTAAGGTGTGGGAACAGGGTTGACAACTGCAACTTGAATTGTGTATAACAGAATTCAAGTAACCCGACATCACCTCATGACCCCTTACACTCGTACTCTTTGTCAACAATGCTTCCGTCTTTACCAAAAGCTCAATGGAGACTCTATCGAGCCCGCTGAGGCTATAGCGACGCTTATTGAGAGCGCGCTACAGTTTGGCCCATTAGATAAGCCCGCCACATGGTACGCCCTTTCAGGGTCTTTGGAAATGGCAATTGATTTAGTTGAAGCGCCGTGAATAATCGCCACGGAGGAAAAAGAGGCGGGGCTGGCCGCCCAGCTAAAGAAAATGCGAAAGTACTAAAAGCGTTTCGACTTAGCGCCAATCTTGTAGCTAAGCTAAAGGCGCTTGCCGAAGAGAAAGGGCAATCTCAAACAGAAATTGTGGAATCATTACTGCTAAAAGCAATAACCAATCTAAATTTTTAGATATTTGGCAGGATACACATCAGATGAATCCCCTAGCCAGGTTGCCAGCCAGCCGTAAACTTTTCGCCAATCATTGCCGCTGCTTCCTTGTTCGGGAAGGACGAAATCGACACCTCAATATTGCCTGACTGCCCTTCTAGTGTCGCATGGCCAGTCGCTCTTCCTTGGTGTCTGAGACTGCTAGGGAAAGTAGTATTTCGGCGGTCATTTATCCAGCCGTAAAAGGCATAGTCATAAGCTGCGGAGCCGGGAAACAACTGCTCATTAATCCCTGCGATATCACCTAGCCGCTGTACGGGCACCAGGCGTACTGGGATAACAATCTGGCTAGTACCTGTCGCAAGACCGCCCTCACCTCATCCACCGCCTTCAAACTCTGACCCTTGAAACACCATTCAGCGTCGGGCTTCTCGCTGTAGTTCAGCATCCAGCCCGGATCGGTAATGGCACCCATCGTCCGCACTGTGGCTACCACTTGGCCGTCCTTGACCAGTTCAAACGGCACGGCATTGGCCAGAGCCTCGGTCAGTGCCGTGAATTTAGCCTTAGATTCCTGGTGTAGCGCTCTACGTTGTCCCAGGGACGCGTTTTGCTCGTGGGCTTCGGTTAAGGCGTCGTCGGCTGCGATCGCGGTGTGGAAGAGTTGGGTGGGGTCGGTCATAGTAACTCAGCCCTCTCTTGACCCAACCGTTTTCGCATGTTCATGACTGCTGACTTAAACCCAACACCCATATCTGCAGCTTCGCTCTCTAGCAGCGCTCTGCAATCGGCGTTCTCATCCCCGCTCAACTCTGGCTCAGCCATTAAGCGACGCTCTACGATGGTCCCAGGCAACGAATCTAGCAACCCTTGGACAGAGCTATCTGAGCAATCTAGGGTAGAGATAGTAAATGCATACAACGCAAACACAGAGCTGTAATCAGACATCAACACCTTGCGGACAGCCTGCTTGCGTTCTTCTTCCAGCTTTTCGGCACTAGCCGCAGGGTCTTTAAGAAAATCAATTAGGTCATCAGGATTAATCATTGGCATTCAGTCCTCAAATTAGTTTCTTGACATCGGTCCCTAAGATTCGCGCGATCGCAAAATGCTATAGCTTTACCTCACACCTTGGATCGTTCAAAATGCGGTCTAAGACTTTCCACTGAACAACAGCGCGAGGCTTGCCATCGCAAAAGTCAGCGAATGCTAGGTCTCGGGATTGCTCCGGCGGCTGATTCAGAAGGTCTACCAAGTTATCGACAGCTTCTAAAAAAGTTGAGCCCTCAGCCTGCAAGCCCGCGCCTTTAGGCTCCAAATTGTCTACCCTGACAAAATGTGTCGCCTCTCGGAAGCCTGAAGAAAAGCGTAAATTAAACAAAAGCATTACTGAAATTTCCTCGCAATTGAAAATTAGACGCGTGAGATCTCACGCTAGCTAGGCTCTCTATCCGAAGCGCAGAAGGTCACCCCCACGCCCCGACTGACTGGGTCTAATCCTTTCCCTGCTCTAAACCAAACTTCTGTCTCTGAAAACACGCACAGGTCACACCAGTCGGCCATCTGTGTTTCGGCGTTGAGCAGGAATCGGTCGGGCTCCCTTATCCATCGGTCGCGCGTTTCCCCAAACTCCTGCCGCCACAGCTGCGTGCCTGAGCGGTCTAGGTAATCCATGAAAAAAGCCAAAATCCTATTTTTATGGCGACGAAGCTCCTCCAAGTCCGACTCAATCCAGGGCAACGCACACTCGGAGTAGTAGGGATATTGAATCGTGTAGCCGTCGGGTAGTTCGACAGACTCCGGCTCAATACCGCTAATATCGTGGGCTTCTTGGATTTTATAAACCTGGTCCTCTTTGGCAGTCTTGCGATCGATGTTGTGCAGCCATTCCTTCTGCAGTGCTTCAAATGCCGCCGGGTCTTTCCTGACCTCTAATACTGTCAGCTCCAGGCCAACCTTAGCCCCCACCAACGGGTCGGGCTTACCCACAGCTTCACTAACCGCAATCTGCAGCCCATGGGTAGCCAGTGCGCCCATTACGTCACAGTTACGGCCATTGATCCGGCAATGCCATTCCCCAATGTTGTCTAAGGTAGTCAGTAGACGCTCTTTAGTGACGGATTTCATGCTGCTTCTACCTCTTGAACTAACTCTGTATCTATCAACCCCCGCCCCACACTCAAAAGGTTTGACATAAAATCTCGGCCCTTATCGGTAAGGCTGACGGTGGGGCCGTCCTCTTCGTCAAACTCAATCCACAGTAGACCCCTATCAATTAAAAGTTGAACCTCGTCATAGTCTCGCTGCTCCCAGATCTCCCATTCATCTTGGAACCAAAGGTTAAACATTAACCATAGGTGCCTTTCTTGGCTCTTCGTCTGCAGACATACTTCAATTTTGGACTCCGCATAAAAACTGAAAAAAGTTTTACTGTTGGGACGCTGGTGACCTTCAGGGAGAACGAAGGTCAATTTATCAATCTTGTCAGGAGGGCCGATATCAACACGCTGGATATCGTAGTTGCGCCCTCCGGAGATAAGAACGTGAATGTCAGGGTCGAAGTCCTGAGCTTTTATTGTGTTGTTCATGCTGCTGTCTCCTCTTTCAATTTCCCGCCTCTAAAATGCTCAGGGCTAAAGTCTGTTTCTTCGTAAACGTGACTCCAACTGTCTGAGTAGTTGGTTTTGGCGTAATCAAATGCCACTTGATAGTTTGACGATTTGATCTCTACCCAGAAGTTGCGGTTGTCGTGCGAGCACCTGAAGCTCATGTAGTAAGTGTTCACGCCGCCACCCCCATATCCTGACCACGTAGCTCATCTAAAATGCTGGCAAACCAAAGCAGCTGATCTTTGTCAGATTTGCTGTTGGTTGAGACGGGTTTGCGATCGCTAAATGGCTTACCTTTCTCTGTGGCGCTCCACTTCTTATCAATCTTCTCCTGATAACCCAAAGCTGCCAGCATGTCATTAACAGCCCTGGGATTAGGCTTACCACTGGACTTATAAGTCATACCCAGCTGGTCGGCTAGCTCCGTGGGTGTTAGCAGCGCCTCAGCAGACTTAAGTGATGAACGATCCTTAGCGGCAACTTCGGGGAGAGCCACATTGGGGCAATGCTTCCTGATATTGAGCAGAGCGAAACTTTCTCCGTATGCAGGACCAAACATGGTGCCTAGCGATATGCCCGCATCAACAAACCCAGAAATCAACATGGGCTCATTAGGTTGAATGCGCTCGGTAAATTTTTCATCTGAAATCTGGTTAAAAGCAGACTTAACCCCAAACGCCCCGAACGTATTAGCAATGGCTTTAGCAAAAACAGCCTTAGCCTTTGATTCATTGGCGAAATAATCAATTGTTAGCCAGGTTGCAACAGGGCTAAATCCTTCCTCAGTCAAGGCAGCGGCTTCAAACCCTTTCGCTTCAAGCTTTTGAGCTAATGCAGCAGATTTAAAGGCAGCGCCCCTAATAATAGAAGTGTCGGCTACGCCACATAGGGCCGCAACACCTTTGATACTCAAATTCTCGCCTTGCAGGTTCTCTTTGATGAATTCAACAAGACTCTCTGTGTTGATAACCTCTTGAACTTGCTTGGCTAGACCACTTTCACTCATTTTTCTAATCCTCAGAAACTTCAACTGTCAATATTTAAAACCCAATACCAACAGCCACACAGACTGCTAGCAATTTTTACCTATCGGAATCTTCTTTTCAGCTAACCGCTGATGGATACTACTCGCACCCGTTTTAACCTTGCCTAGATTGACCGAGCTTTATTGAGTTGCCAAATAGAATCAAAGTCCAAAGGTATGTCTATGCAGTCTTCTTCTTTTAGCTCGAGAATAAGCTTATGAATCCCTTTTGGATAGAAGCCAAGCTCAATTTCCGTTTCATGCTTAAGTTTTTTGCTCGCCACTTTTCTCGCATGACATTCAATTAAGTATTCTTCGGCATCTTTAATCTTTACTTTTAACCCATCACCCCAGTTCACTGCCCTACCAGAAAGCTTGCTTAGCAAAAGCTCGGCACGTTCAAAGGAAATATCGAAGTGCGCTTGCACTTTGTGGACTCCTGCCCATTCATCCAGTGAGGTATGTCTTAGCGATTGAATGCGTTTTTCATATCCAGCGGTTTTGTCAAAATACTTTTTAAGCTCGTCAACAACAGTTTTAACGGAATTTTCAGCCCCATTGTTTATTTGATTTAGAGATGGGTTAAAAGTTTCAATGCACGAAGCCTCTAAAACCTTTACAAAGTATTTTGACGCAAGAATATAGCCAATATGGCTAAGCCCATCTCCCATCTTTTTGATAACTGAATGACTAGGAGTGACTCTTTGACTCAAATGCGCAGTCCTGCCGACATAGCAAATTTCTTTACCGGAGAACAGGAAATACACCCCTGGCTGCTCAGGCAAGGCAGAAATATTTTCCAGAGTTAAAACCGTCAATTCTTCAAGGTATTTAGATAGCGGCAATTTACTAGATTGGACGTCAGAAAGGCTAATCATCAAAACTCACCCCAAACGAAACACCCAAAGCTTTTTCAATAGCTTCTAAATTTTCTACAGATAGCGTCCCCTTAAGAGTTTCTTTCTCAAGGTCATACCAATAGGTCCGACTAACGCCTACCTCTCCGCACAAGGCTTCAAGCGATTTATCAGAGGCCAATCGCGCCTCTTTAATTCGCTTTCCTAAGCCTTCTACCTCTACTTCAAGGATTTTTCGGACCCGCATCACTAGCTTTTGTAACATCGCAATCAGTGTAAACGGATAACTACTAGTGACAGTATAACTAAAAACTAATAGTTGACAAGTAGAAACTATTAGTTTGCATTAGTAATCAAGCGGGGCAAGACCCCAGCCACCGGCTAGACGACCGGGTCAACAACTGTCTTTGTGTTACCGGTCAGGTCCGGGTTACCAAGTCTGATTAGCTGGGCCGCCTACTCGCTACGTTCTTTCTTTCTGTTAGTCGCAATGACTGCTACACCCCGCCACAACTGGACAGACGACGAAATCGAGATGCTGCAGCGTCACAACGAAATTGTGGGCGATGCCAAATATCAAGTACGTGAAATGCTCGCCGCTCCGGTCGTTGAGTCTGTGTATAGCGAGGAAGCTGAGCAGTACGAAGACGAAGAGTTTTTGCTTGAGGCTAAAGAGGTGTGGACGCTACTGGTTGATCAAGTGGCTGACCTAGCCAGACAGGCAAAACATCGCCAGGAATACATCAAGGAGGTGCGCGGCTACTAATCCACGGTGCTCTGAGCAAGCCTCTAATACTGCTCAGGTTCATTTACAGATATGACAAAGCCCCAGGTCGAACTTTGGACGGCAAGACCTAGGGCTAAGCACCAAACTATTCACCAATTTGGATATGCAAACTCTATCTCAAAAGCTATTATTTGTCGCGAACAGCGACACGACCACAGCCATATACAAGGATGATCAGATCGTCGGCAGCATCATGTTCGACATGACTATGATGCGCTGGGAGTACCGCAACCACGCCGACTACGACAATGCTCAGTATGGCGACTATGACGAGTTGGTCGAAGCCGCCAAGCAGGACTTAGACCCACCGTTCCTACCTGCTCGCGTAACCAACGTTGCTGCTGATTCTAAGCCTGCATATCTAGAATCTGGTTCGTGGCGTACTGCTGTCTCGACCAACTCCCTGCAACTACAAAAACATGTGACCACCCATGGATGCATGACTTAGATGCATCGCGGACTCCCTGGCAAGGGTATCGCTAAATCTAAAACCAGCGTGATGCGTAATTGATAGTGCAAACTTAAAAGGAGATCTAAATCATGAGCCGCCATCAAGTTCTAGCTGCTTTAAACGCATCCGCTGAAGCCCTGAGTCGTGTCATAAACGATATTGCTCAAGTAAGTATCTCTGCGCAAAAGGCAGTGATTAAAGCATTTGAGATGGCAACCAATACTTTTAATCTGTCATCGCCAAACCCTGACAACATCTACCTAGACCCAGACATATACTACGTTGATAACTTAAACCGGGCCGTGACCCACCTCGCTCAAGCAAGCTACTCTGCAGAGGGACTTGCTAAAACATTTGCCTCAAGCCGCGATGCCGTCAAACAAGAGCTAAACTCATGTCGCAAATCCCCCACCGAGCGTCAGGCTTAGAAAGTGCTGCTAAGTTGAGTTGAGTTTTGCGATCGCACTTACCACCCAATGACTATTCACGACGTCCGTATCACCCTTGACATATCCCCTGCAGATCTAACCCGCGCCATTGAGCAGCTTTGCCAAGCCAGCGTATCGGCTGAGCAAGCCGTTAGAGCATTCGGTGCGGCTGTCAATGCATCAGGGCCAGCAGGTATCCCTAGTCCCTGCCAAGGCTGCCGCAACTACCACGGCCAAACCTACGGCGGTCATCACCTAGTCTGCGCACTACATCCGCATGGGGCGGAAGGAGATGAGTGCGGGGATTGGGAGAGCTATTAAGGTCAGTAGACTGACTCTATTTTGTTGACCACCTAAAACACTCCTCTCCTCAAGTACGTTTGCGCCGCCGACCGCTTCACCTTTAACGGCATCTGACTAAATGCCTGAACAAAAGCCGCCAAAGTTACAGGCATAGATTTTACGCCAATATCCCAATCATAGTCGCCGGACATCTCCTCGCGTAGTTTCTGGCTTAGGCTTGGATCTGCAATGAGCAGCTGTCCATTATTCACAGCAGCGCTCAGCTTCAGTAACGCCCCATGTAGCACATCCCCAGACAGACTCTCAACGTGCTGCCAGCTCCGAACCTGATAATACTTCCATTCACCCACAAGGGGCTTGGACTCCCCCTGGTAGCCCTGCTGTTTTGCGCGATTGAACTGCTGCCGAATATCTTGCTTGTACTGCAGGGTATTGCAATAGAGTATGTTGATGGGGCACACCCCCAGACGGCGCATGTCGGGGTCATTGTAGTTACGATACCAGCCCTCAAAAACTTCTTGCACCATCCTGTTTGGCAGCAGCAAGTCAGAAGTGGCTAAGTCGATAAGCCGATACTGATAGTTTTGTGCTGGGTACTTAAGGCTTTTGGCAAATAGCGCGATCGCGTATCCGTTGGGCGACGCGTACAGGCTGGAGTGTAGGGATATTTCGTATGAAGGGCGGGGCATGAGCTAGAGTCCCAGTTCGTCGGCAAGGTTAGATAAAGTAGATTCTTCTATCCCGTTAAGCCCTCCTACATAAGCTTCAATCAATGGGCTTAACGCATATCGGATCGAGTCGATTGAGTGATTCCATGCATCAACGATCACTCTCAGGATTTCACCAGCCCTGTTTTCTTTGAACTTATAGAGTTTCATTTCTTTGATGGTTTGCTCACACCGTGGATGAATCACGATGTCGAATTGCTTTATGTAATTAATGCCGTCTTCGATACTGCCAGACCACTTTTTAGCCGCTTTGAGCTTGGGAATTGCTGCCCGCTCTTTATGCCGCCCAGAGGTTTTTACATGCTTGATGGTCTGCGGCTGGCTGCAATCGGCTTTCACCACATGCTCGGCAATGCCAGGGATACCATCGATCCACTGCTCAGCGATTGAGTCTAACGGCAAGTCATAGCCGACATGTTCATATTCAATGTAAAGCCTTTTCTTGTAATCTTTTTCTTCAGCCCAATCAATCCATAGTTTTATGGCAACGGTCGGGTCTTGAGAGAAGCCCCAGTCAGCGCCATAGTAAGGCCCGTCCCAGACAGAATTATACTCAAACTCTTCAATCCTCCAGCGGCCGCCAAACACCTGAACTTTGGACTTTTTGTTGTACTCGCCCTCCCAAACATGAAGGTAGTAATCGGTATCGGTTGCCCGATCTTCCTCCATTTCGTCTATAAGTGTCTGGGTGATGAATGGGTTTTGATCCCAGTTGACACGAGTGACCAAAAATCGCTCAGGATCTAGTGTTTTGCCTGATGGTCGCAGGAACGCATCTACCGCGTCTTCTTCGTGCTCAGGGTTCCAGCTAAACCAAAGTTCTGACCCCGGCGCTCGTAACGTTGGGCGAAGGAGTTTTAAAGAGCGTGCAGAAATGGATTGAGCTTCTTCGACCCAAGCAACGTTAAAGCTTTCTAAGGACTTTATAGAGTCTGCGTTATGGTCCTGCATCCCCTGAAAAATAATGCGCCCTCTGCCACCAATGCGTCGGATCTCGCTTTTCTGAATCTCAAACAGGTGAGCTAACCCAAGAGACCGGATTTTATTTTCCAGTAATAGCTTTGCTGAATAAGTAAGCGACTTTTGGATCTCTCGAATACAGACACACATCAAGTCCGGCTCACGCGCTAACCGAGCAATCATCAGTTCTGCAAAAGCATGTGACTTGCCGCTGCCACGTCCTCCAAACAAACCCTTATACCGCCTTGGCTGGAGGTATGGGGCAAACCAATCTGGGAGATGATAAAGTATCTCTAAAAGCGCTCTAGAGTCAGCTACAGCACTAGCTGCTTGGGATACTTGGATGTGCTTTTCTTTTAACTCTGGCTCACCCCGAGTAGGCAGCTTAACGGCTGGGGTCACAATGGACTCACCTCTCGCTCGTTACTAAGAGCCGCATCTGTTTGACCATCCTCCAGTACTTGCCAACGGCCATCTATTTTGGCCAATTTAACACCATAGGTAGCCAACGTGTTGAGCGCTTGATTCAAGTCTGTGAGTACGCCTAAATGCTCAGACAATAATTTCAGAGCCGTTAATGTATCTCTAGCCCTAACCTCGGTGACAATATCTACTAAATCACCATCTTCATCGCCCTTTCGGTAAGTCCGTTTTACTTTGACAGTTGAGATAGCCGCTCTAGCCTCACGAGACCACTCCCACTTATCTGGGTCTTTTGCTATTTCCCATAGTTCCTTGCTATCAAAAAAAGCGGTCCTTCCTAATCGGATCAAAACATCAGCTGAAGTAATGCGCGCCAGCTCAGCTGATCTGATTTGCAAAATCTCAATCCGATCATTTATTTCCTGCCGCTTTAGTAAAGACCATGCTGTTTTTCCGGCGCTGTTAGGCGTGTACCCCGCATGGATAGCAGCTTCGGCTTTTTTACAGCCTTTCGCTATAGCCTGACAAAACAGCTCTTCTCGCGGCTCTAAAGCCGACTTTGTCGTTTCTATCTCTTGATTGATGTCCAAAACTGGGAATATATAGCGCTGGAATTATCTTAGCTCACAGTTTATAATCGCTCTTTCTGTTGCGCATACCACAAAACCGCTTAGAATAGACGCATCCTGAGCCTTGTCACCGTCCAGAATGGACACCCTATACCCACAGCCCATTAGAGAAGACAGTCTAATTAACCACGCAACCGGTGCCGGTGTCGCAAAGTACGACCCGAACCAGTCGTGGGAAATCTCATGGCAAAATGTGAGATCGCTGAACCGCTACCAGCAAACGGCACTATGCAGTATTGGATTAATGCGCAAGGTTGTTTATACCTTGCCGAAAGCCGCGTGCAGGAAATGGGGAACGGTGACGCTTGACGGGGGAGACCCTCAAGATATTGAAGAGCTAAACAGGGCGTTATTGCGCATACCGGTCATTGATACTAAGCGACAGCGGCGCGGCGGTGGATTCAAATCCGCAATTTCTCTTGCCTTAGGATTGGCTTTCAAAACTGGCAATGGGGCTATCATCTTAGATGCAGATGACGGCAGGCCGCTTTATGAACCGCTGGACTTGAAAAATTTTAGAAAAATCAAGTCCCTTCGGGTAGCTAGCCGGTGGCATATTACGCCTTATTTTTATAATAGTCAGGGCGGGAGTTACAGCCATTATCAGATTTTTGGACAAGGGTTATACAGCCCTGGTGATGAGTTTAGTTCTCCTGGGACCGTTATTCATCGCAGCCGTGTGTTTTGGTTTAGCGGGATTGAAGAAGATGATGAGTTTCTTGGCAATCGCTATAACTCTCCTGGCACTGATCGCAGCATTTTAGATCTAGTCATTGATGCATTTTTGGAGTATTACGGCGGCATCAAGGGCGCAGGCCGAATGATCGCCGACTTTGATGTGATCGTGCATTACATCAAAGGGCTTGCTGAAATGGTCCAAGCCGACTGCGACGGAGCCACGAACAACGCTCAATCATTAGTTGCTCAAACCGCAGCCCGCAATGCTAAATCTCGCTCTGCCTTTCGTGAATACTTAGCAGATGCAGACGAGGAAAAGCTAGAACACGTAACACGGCAGGTCGGCGGATATAACGACCTGCTGAACACCCTTAAAACTTATCTGCAGGCAAATACGCCATACCCACCAGCAGTATTGTTTGGCGAGTTTTCGTCAGGGCTCACGGCATCCGGCGAAGGCCAAGAGGAGAGGGCATTGTGGAATGAAACCATATCGGAGCTACAGGAAGATAAGATAACGCCTAATCTGATTAGCTTAGACCCTGAGTTTGTAGGTATTCTGGGCGTTGTTATGGCTCAGCGAGAAGGGCCAACCAAGGGGGAGATCCTAGATAACGTGGGTTGGCAATGGAAGCCGCTATATGATCCTACGCCACAGCAGCAAGCGGCCTTAGAAAAGGACCGCGCGACCATTATTCAAACATTGGCAGCCCTAGACCCGCGATTTACTCCTAATGCAATTCTGAGTAACTACGGTGGACAGGAGTATCAGCCAGTGGTTACGCTCACTGATGAATATAAAGCGGCACTAGAAGCTGAAGCACGGCTAGAGAAGGAATCACCGACAGGAGAAGACGAAGAAATCCCTAAAGACGATGACGAAACTACAGTGCTGAACGAGGCTGATGGGGGCACTGAAGACGACGTAGACTTGACTGAGTTTGCAGAATTTATTGATTTTGATGAAGAGCGTTCTGATTCCACTGAAGAATGGGAGACTACTGAACTATTCCCCCGACTGGACGCCCGTAAATCTAAACTCAAAGTTGGTGACACGAAGTCTAAAAACGGCAAAACCTACGTATTCAATGACAACCGTCGATGGGCGCTAAAGCGAGAGGGCGGGTCAAAGCCAAAAGCAAAATCTAAACGTAAGACAGCGGCTAAAGGCAGCAAGAAGGGACCGCAACCAGGTGATACAAAAGTATCTAAATCTGGCAAAACGATGGTATTCAATGGCGATACTCGTCGGTGGCGATTACAAAGGCCTGAAGATGTCAAGCAGGCCAAGGCTGAACTAAAAAAAGCGGTTGAGAAGAAGGGGGCTAAATTAACACCAAGTGAGGCGCGGGGGGTAATTGAGGAAATCGGTGTAGGTTTAGCAAATCCCAAAGAAAAAACTCAAACTAAGACTGAATCAAAAAATGCTAATGACCCCAGCAAAGATCCTAGTGTTGGAGTAAACCGCAAGGTTCTAGATGCTAAGCGACAACGGCTTGTTGATTCAGTCGGAGTGAATTTAGTTGAAAAAGCTGAAGCTAATATGCAGAAGCTGATGGACGCAGCTGATTTAGCTATTCGTGTCCCCTCTTCGAACGTTCTTGAAAAAATCATTGGAGATAGGTTTAGAACCCAATTTGAAACGAACACGTCCAAAGCATTAAAAAATAAAACAGCACGGAAAGTCACTGAGCGAGAAGCTTTTGGGTACGACGAAAAAACGGATAAAGCTCTTCGTCCAATATATGGGTACTTGAGCGGCTCTAAAAGTTTGGACTCAGAATCGGACGGCGATTTAGATGGTTATGGAACAATTGCTGTCCGGATGAAATCTGCCGTCAGGGATAAAGCCACATTCACAGGAGATGACTCCTTGGCCACCGAAAACAGGGAAGTTGAAGATGAGGATGTAATCCCATCGTCCTCATTACGAAATGTCAATGCGGCGTCCATGTTAAGAGAGCGTAATTTTGGAGTACTAGAAGATCCTGAGGAAACATTAGACATCATCGCTAACGCAGAATCATTTGAAGAATTACGACAAGTTGGAGGACAGTATCTGGAGGTTCAATACCATGGGCAATTAAAGCCATCGGATATTGGCGAAATTGTATTCACTAGCGAGAAGCAAAAACCGAGCCCCAAAATAAAAGAATGGGCCAAACAAAATGGCGTGAATATTATCGAAGATTACAGTCGTGAAAAAAACGCCGCTGCGAAGGAGAAAGAAGAGAATGAGTCCTTATTCGGGCTGGATAGTATCTGGAGTTGATTATGAAGCAACGAGGTGAATTCAAAAAAGCGAAAAAAGCGTCTGCCCTTGCCGCTATGGATGGCGGAGAGCAAAAGATTGTGCATGTTGGCTATTTTGGCTCTGCTTTGGCGGTCGTAGTTGCGTCTTCACCAGAAGAAGTAAACCTAGAGGCTTCTGTCACCTTGGACGAAGTCTTAAAATTCAACCCCCAGGGTTGGGTTTTGGATGACAATGCGATTCGTGCAGCCGAATTGAACTTTTCTCAGAAATAACACCTCATTCCTCAATACAAATCAATCATGGCTGTTGCCGCATTCACCAACCCCAAGAGAACGGACCGACGCTGCGGCAAAGGCTGGCAGGGTGAAGTTGGCGATTGCAAGCGCGCCAAAATTAAAGGCGCGGCTACTTTGGCTAAGTCAGCCGCTACATGGGGAGCGGGGAAGGTCGTAGGGGGCGCAGTAGCTGGAATCGCCCAACAGCATGGCATCCCTGGGCCAATTGCTGCGCGTATCGCTGAAAGTGCAACTCAAGCTCTATTTAATACAGCGCTTAATGGGAAGGGTAAAAATGCTCAGCAGCTAGCCACAGATTTTATTAGCGAGTCTATTAGCCTCTGGGCTGGCAAAGATCCGAACACAGTTGATGATGGAATTGCAGGCGGAGACGAGCACGTAAAAGCCCTTGCCGATTTTGCGTTAAGTACTAGTGCGTCTCTGGCTGCCCAAAGGATGAAGCGACAATCTAATACGTTAGCCCATCTGCTGAAGCGTCCTGAGATGAGGCTGGACGCTACTGAAGATGTAGCCGAGGCAGTGATGGATTTGACGATTGTTGGGGCATTGATGGCGGTCAACCGTCAGCGGGAAGACCGCGCCTGTAAGCCGCCATGGAAAGGCACTAAGGGGCAGTGCCGTCGGGCTAAAGCAAAAGGCATCACAATTCATGGCGGAGAAATGGTAGCGGCCTGGGCTGTGGGCAAAGTGGCTGGGGGTGCAATTGCACAGTTGGCGGTTGCTCATGGTGTACCGCATGAGGTTGCTAAAGTCGTTGCCGAGTCCAGTTTGCAGGCTCTTTCATACACCGCTATTCACGCTGCGCGACACCGTGAAACACCCAAAAAGCTAGCGGGGATATTTGTAACGCAAGCTGCGGGGGCTGCTGCTGGCAAAGTCGCCCACGGAGAAATTGGAGGACTAACGGCATCAGCTAACCCAACTGTGCATTCACTGTCGTCGTTGGCTGCAGGCAAAAGTGCAGGCATTGGAACTGTGCAAGCGTTGGAGAAAAACGGGCGTGTGCTGCAAGGGCTTATCAGTCGAATGCGCGGGCGGGCCGATGCGAAAAACTCTGAACAGCTATCTAATAAAGAGCTACAAGTATTAATGGAGCTGAGCTTGATGGGAGTAATGATGGCAACGAAAGCTAAGCGACGCACGGATGATGCTACCCCCGTCAAACGCATCATCAAATGGAATGGCTTCGAGATAGGGCTCCAGTATTTACCTTTTGAAAAACGCCATGGCCGAGTTTTGCCAGCGGGTTATGGTCATTTTCGTCGTACCCGTGGCGCGGACGGCATGGCCGTTGATGTGTATGTAGGGACCAATCTAGCTAGCCTCCGAATCTTTGTAGTCGATCAGATGATTGATGGAGTATTCGATGAAGAAAAAATGATTATCGGTGTTAATGACGCAACTGAAGCTAGGGCAATCTACAGCGGCGCAATGCCTGAGGAGTTCTTTGGGGGGATGCGAGAAATAAACCTAATGGAGCTACAACAATATCGAGTGCCAGAAATAGTTAGGTCTGATGCTCGTCCACGTAGGCGTAGGCTAGACAATACAGGTGCGGGCAAGGAGTGCGGGGCATCGCATATCTCTGCTAATAAAACCTGCCATGTCAATGGCAGTGGTAGTGGTAGTGGGCCTTTAGGGAAAATCGAGCTTGAAAAAGTTATCACCAACAAGGGGACTCCTGAAAACTTTAAACCCAGTGAAGACATGCAGCGATTAGCTAGCTTCTTCTCAGGCTCAGATCTTGATGCTTTAGAGGAATGGCGTGGAGAAGTTAGCGATAAAGGATTGCAAAAGAAAATTGATCTAGCAGATAAATCAATTGAAGTCATGCAATCTTACGGCATTAATTCCCTGGACGATTTTGACGATAAGAGAGATGAACTACTACAGACACTAGGGACTAGTGAGTTTGACAAAAAAATAACTGCACCCGAGGCGGTGGAGCTTCATGAGCGCATAAAAGCAAGTGGTGCGGATATTGACGAGTTGAAATCGATAGCCGAGGAATATTCTAAATCTGAGGCAAAAAACTGGTTAAAAGAAGCTCAAGAATTTGATGATTCTGAGGAAGCTCTTGATAAAGCCCAAAGAACCTACGATCTTGGTACTGACGCTGACTTCAGAAAAAAATACAGAGCTTTTGCACAGAAAGACTTCTATAAGCTAGCAGGCGACGCTAGCGATGAACTGATGGATACGTCTTCCTTAAGCGCAATGGTTCGATCCAAGGAAACTGCGCAGAGACTTTTGGACCCAGATTACAAAGCATTTGAGGAGGAATTTGACAAGAAAGCCGCCAAAATTGCCGACGAAACTCTTGACTTAGCCTTTGATTGGTTATGGGATTCTGTCAGGAAAAGTGATGTCCGTAACCGCAAAGATGCTAAGCCCCGTCGTCGTACATGCAGTCATGAATGCGAGTGCGATCGCTGCCATGCAGCCCGAAAAGATGCACTAGAGGCGCTACTGAGACTAGATGCTAAAACCGGCACCCCATGCAATAACCAACGTGGCTGGGTTGGCACTAAACCTGGCTGCAAGCGCGCTAAACCTGGAACGGCGGCTAGAGTGCGTCGCGTTGGGCGCAAACGGGTGGGCAAGAGTCCAGAGCCGCCGAAAGCTACCGTTAAGCGTGCCAAACCAAAATCACTATCTGCTCAGCTAAAGGAATCCAGCAAGAAGGTATCTGCAGCCCAGAGTACTCTAGACAGAAAGTTGACCGAGAATGAGGCGATTTTATCAACTGCTCAATTGGCTTCTAGAAAGATGGAAGTAAGGGGCAAAGAAATAGAGAAACAGCTAAGCCTGCTGCCTGAAGTAAAACGCGCATCCAGGGGCAAGCCCGTCCGCTCTCAAAAGAACGCAGCAAAGCGCCGCAGCCAAGGGGTAGAGCTACGAGTCATTGAAGGTGGGCAATCCGATAAATCGCTAGAGCAATTATTTCAAGAAGCCGATCGTATTGGCAGTAAATACCAGTCAAGTAATGAGCCCGCTGACCTAACCGTTCGTCGTCGTGCCAAGAAAAAGGCTAACGACATCGTTGATAAAGCGATGGGGAGAGCGACTAAAAGGGCCACAAAGAATAACTTAGGCTCTACTAGCGCCGATCTCATAAAGGCAATGGGAGAAACTGACGAAGCGCTTGCTAATCTCAAAAGAACGGCTAGATCGATTACCCCAAAACAACGTAAAAATCTAACGAGCGAGTTCGGCAAAAAAATCAAAGCTGTCCGCGCCATCAAAGACCCCGATAAGCGTGCTGCTGCTGCTCGTGAACTATCTTTAGAAGCAGAAAAACTAGAAAGCCGATGGGGACGGGACCAGGGATTATCAAGCATCCGCAAGAAAACCGCTAGACTCTCTCGGGAAATGTTTGGCCGGACTAAAGCACCAGAGCCGAAACGGGCTAATAAGCCAATACGACTGAAAAAGACTCAGGGCGATACGACACTATTTCGAGCGCCAGACGGGGGTTATTTCAGTATTGATAGCGAAGATTGGGGCGCTGCATCCGATGCAATCGCTCGGATAGACGGTAGCAATAACGGATGGCTTACCTTCTTCAACGGTCGTCGCACAGCTATTGCTACACCTGGAGACAAAACCCGTAGCAAGGCGGCAACAGCCGCTCGTAAGAAGCTACGAAGAGGTGGCCCTGGGGTAAATAAGGTCAGGCGAGCTACTGATAACGAACAAAAACTGCTAAATCGAGGTGAATGGGTGCGCAGTGGTCCTAATGGTGAAAAGACTGGCTATAGTCCTAACAAGAAAGGTATGGGCCCTGCTGTAAAACGATCTCAATCGGCATAATGGTTGACTTTCAACACCTAACCGGCTCTTACTTTGATAGTGTCTGCCAATCCGCTGGGCTGCGTCAAACCCGCCTCCGCCCCCTCGGCAAGACTGAGATCACCCCGCGACCGCTGCTCTCTCACATCGGCCAGCAGTCAACTACTGATATTGGCTTTCAGCTAGAAGATGCTGAATTTCTAGATACGTGGGAATCATCAATCCCTAAGGAAACCCTACGTAAATGCCTCGGTCCTCAGTGGGAGTCAATAGTTGCAGCAGATCAGCTATGGGAGATCCACGATGGTACGAAGTGGAAAGTCTATCGAACTTATGGACTGCCTCAGTACAGTAATGCGGACGCTGGAGGGCGGGTTAAGCTAGTGTTCAAGGCTGACGTGAATACTGTTGATAGCTTGGGGCTAGAAGCTCCGTACATACCATGAATGACGAAAAGACGGATGAATTAACAGCGATCACGGAGTTTTTCGGTTGCCTCTCTTATCGGCAGCAAGGCATTTGCCGATTATTTGACGACACCGTTGAGGCGACTAAATGACTACGGTATACCCCAGTCAAAAGCCTTGAAAAACGGCAGCTAGCGCAATGGCAGAATATATTTAAGGCCATAGCAAAAACATGCTCCTGCTATATCCCAAGCCAAGATGATCACCAATCTTGAACAAACTCTCTCAGACCTACGCGCCATCGCAACAGACGTATGGATCACCCGCGCATTGCAAGACGCTCTGCCAGGTGTCAGCGATGCAGCTGCTACCCGCTACGACGACATCAGTCGCACCACGGAATACAGTGCAGGGTACATCGGGCAAGAAAAGCCATCAGGTAGATACAGGGCTGGGGTAGGCGGTGATCCAGGATATGCGCTCGACACGGGGCGAATGGTAGCTGATCTGACTAGCCCTTTTTTTAAGGACAGCGGCATTGTGATAGGCAGCGATGAAGCCTATGCGGCTCAGCAAGAGAAATTGCTATCCCGCAAGTTTGAGGATGGTGAAGCTCGCTATCCTAGCTTTATTGATGATGAGGGCTATGCTGATTTAGCTGGACTTGCGATCGCTCAGTTGTTTGAGGAATTTTGACTATGAGGCTATGTCCTGTCAATTACTACATCCCTAAAAAAGAAGTAAATTTTCCGTTAATGTCCATAGGCATCGGGGAGCAAATTCTGAGCGCGCAAGACTGGGTTCTTCGACTGAAAATAACGTTTAGGCTAATCAGCCGGACCGATCCTACTTTAGTGGAAGACGAAAAAAGATTCTTGCTTGAGTTAGTACGAGAAGGGTATCAATGCTTGTTCGAGCTTTTCCCAAAAACTGACGAAAGCTTGCTATTGAGGCAATTAGTCCACAATCGCAAAGAAATGAATATTCTCTACATTAATCTACAAGAAACCAATATTCAGTCCCAAGAAATTGTTATTCCTTTACATGGGGATTTGCCTGACAGCTGGGAGGTCGCCATCGCGTTAAAAAAGCAAAGCTATGCCCACAATCGCTAACATTCTCACCGACCCCGACAGAGGCTTGATTCCGTATTTGGACAATTCCCCCGAAATTGTCGGCACCTACCAGCGACTGCAGGTGCGGCCATGGTCATTTGATTCGACCAGCCCCGATCAGTCCACTGGCTTTAGACTGCGTGATTTTCGCTCCGACAACAGCAGCAATCAGCCGATAATGACCCGAACAGTTGCCCTGGGTCGGGTGTTCCAAATGACCAGCAACATCAACGCAACACTTGAGGCTGGGGCTTATCTGGAGCAGCTATGTCGCTTACTTCACCGCGCTGCTGAATGCGTGATGTATGTGCAGGAGATTGATCAGGTCTCTGGCAGTACGTTTGCTAAGCAAAATCAATCAAACAAAAGCTGGTATATGGTGATTTTCGTGCAATTCGATGTTAGCTACTACTATAGTTGAAACAAAATTACCTCTCTTGACCCGATGAAACTCGCTACCACTGTTACCAAAACCACAAACAAGTCTATTGAGATAGACGAGCACTTTAGTCACCAGGACGGGGTGCCCTGCATTGATTTTGTTGTTGAAGGCTATCTAGTCGCACGCCAAAAAATCCATAAACAGGCAGTGGGCGACGCTTTCCGTGTCATCAATAAAATGTATCCCCTACCTGAGCCCGTAGTGTACGACTCCCCCGACAAAGTGGACGTGTCGGGCATTGAGCCTGAGACACAAGTAGTTAAGTCTTTTATTAGCTGGGTAGTGCCTGAGTCAACAGCGAAGAAAACAACCCCTAAGCCTAACGACTAATATCCGTGGTTCCGATATTTGTTGATAGTGAGTAGTGCCTGTAGGTAGGTTAGAGCCAGCCCACCCTCTACAGGCACTATGGCAATTACAAAGTCTCTGACGGATAAGGCACGAAAGTCCGTTGCTACGGTAGCAATCAAACAGAACAGCACCGGCAACATTCTGATGACTCCTATCGCTGCAACAGGGAGCCTAGAAACCGGCATCAATATTGCTGAATTATCGGAGGCTAACTGCCGAGGGGAGCAAGTCCGGGCAGCTATTTTCAAGAGTGAAGAAAAACCCAAGCTTTCCCTTGAATACGGCATCATTACGCCGTTTCTGAATTCATTAAAGCTTGATCGTCGGATGGACGAAGTTATCGGCGGCAATGCTGAATATTACAAAGTCAAGTTCCGTTTACCTGCTGTTGGGAACAGCCTGCCCGCTAATAGTGCTGGGGTTTTTGGCAATGGCCTAGCTGGTGGAGATTTGAGTACAACTGTAGGGGTAAGTGCTTTCGCTAAAAATGAATATGGCTCGGCTGGCGAAGTCATAACAGTCGCTGCCACCGCAGCCCCCACCGATACAACCACGCTGGCCATTGGGGCAGATGGCGCTTTGACATTCTCGGATGATCTGCGCAATACAGACATTAATCTGTTAGTTCCCTACACTGGCGTGGACTTTGCCGAGACTGGCGCTATTGGTTATGGCGAATTATCGGTTAGGGCAAAGGTTATCAATCTCGATTTAACTGTAACAGAATGGGTATTCCCTAAATGCCAGGTTGACCCAAGTGGCTCCATCCCGTTCGGTGGCGACAGCCAAACCTTTGAATTTTTCATCAATGGCGACTACACCTATCGTTCTTACGCGCTAACCAACGATTGCTAATTCAAATAAACAAAGCTTATTGCTGGTTAGGTAGAGCAAACGCGTGTGACATTGAGACGCTAGAAATCCTGCTTCGAGAGCTAGAGGTCAATTGGTACAAAAATGGGTTTGACTCCGCTGCTTTGTTGGAACCACCATTTAGACAATTAACAAGTAGGGCATTACAGTTAATCCCCAGCCAACCTGGATTAGAAATCACGATCGAAGCGCTTAAACAAGACCTAGAGAGCTTTGAGGATCTATTTTTCAGGCATGAATCCGGGCCAGGGCTAATTACTAAAAATCATCAATTTGAACCAAAGCAAAAGCGACTTGAAGTTGTTTTAGGTGAGCCAGTAACAGCGCAGCACTTGCCGTTTCCCACATCAGGCAATGCCGCTGATGACCAGCTGGCTAGCCTCTTAGCCTCGTTTGAACCTACTGTTGCCCGGTGGGTATGGGAGAATCTATCGCTAGACCGCATTGATCGGGTGTCGTACTGTCTCAATCAGCTAAGCATCCCAGAAGGAGATCGCATCGCCACCTTTGTTGCTCAAATAGCATTACAGAAAAATCCTAATCTATTCAGTATGGACGAGGCCGAAAAAGCTTTTGCCGAAGTGGATAACTACATCAACACTGGCAAGCTGGAGAACGGGTGGAAAAGCTCGCGAGACTAGACAATCAAATCTTTGACTTCGCACCCTAGCGCTTCAGCCCACAAAGGAAGAGCATTTAACTTGAGTCCGTATTTTCCAGTCTCATATTCACTTACATGACCCTGCTGCAAAAATAGTTTTTTCCCAAGCTGAGCCTGAGTCAACTTTGATTGAATCCTTGCGGCTTTTAGTCGCTCTCCTATTGCCACATCATAAGGATGGCCACTTAATATCCGTGGTTCCGATATTTGTTGATAGTGAGTAGTTGGCATGGTTATTGTTGCAGCAGTGACGATGCGATGAAATATGGCCGTAAGGCTAATCCAAGGCTTAGCAAATATCGAAGACTTTGAGCGGCTAGACAGTGGTTCGCTCAAAGTTCGTGCGATCGCCCGGACTCCAGGGATTTTAACCTATTTCGATAGTAACGGACCTAGGAGAGAACTTGTAACCCCTGAGTTCCTGCGTTCTGTCGGTGCTAATGGATTTCCTTTAGCTGGGCAACTTGGTGACTTGCCGGTAACGCTAGAGCATCCGCCTGAGCTATTGCACAAAGATGCTGCGAAAGTCTCTCGATATGGAGTAGGTGCGACTACACCAAAGGTAAAAGTCTATACCGATGGCCGCATTCAGGTAGACATGGAGGTTTCCGATAGTACCGCTATCCAAGCTATTGAAAGCGGCCAAAAGCGCGGTGTTAGTCTGGGTTACCTATGTGATATCAACCGCAAAGACGGCATATATCAAGGCATCCGGTATGACGCGGAACAATGCCCACCCTTCACAGCTGATCACTTGGCAATTGTCGCCAACCCACGCGCCAAAAATGCACTGATTCAGAGTTTCGAGCGCATTGATAGCGATGATTTCGCCGTTGCGCTTTATGAAGATTTCAAGCCCACTGACCCCAGGAGCGATTCTGAACCAATGAGTACGAACACCGCCGCGACTGTGGCGCTCAGCGACATTGCTAATGCAGTGCCTGAAACATTCCAGATTGACATTGCTGGCTCTCCGCATCGAGTGGATGCAGCCACGTATCAAGCCATCCAGGCTGAACGCTTGGATATGAAGAAAAAAATGAAAGCCATGGAAGATAAGTACATGGAAGACGAGGACGATGATGACGACAGCCGCAAGGATGCTGCCGTCCAGATCACCTCATTGTTAACGCGATGCGATGCGGATACACTGCCAGATGCGTTGCACAACCTAAACGTACTGGTTAGCCGATTCGACAATGTAGCAACGGTCGCGGATGCCGTTGACTGCATCGATCAAATGCAGGGACGCATCGACGCGTTGTCTCATTCTGAAAATGCTGACAATTCAGGCAAATTTGACAGCGATGACATGGCGGCCCTACTGAAACGCCTAGATGCTGAGACGCCTGCAGATGCCCTGACAAAACTAGATGGGCAAGACTTTGTGGCTAACTACAGTCACATGCTGCCGCCTGGTTTCAATCTAGATAGCCAAACATTAACTGAGTTGCAGCTAGAGGCCATTAAAACCGTTGAGCCAGGGTTAACGCTACATGGTGACTCAGAAGAAACTGTCGCCGGTGCGTTTGCCGTTGTCGCTGCGAGGTATGGCCGGGTTGATTCAACAGCTCAGTTAGATAAGGCATTCGCTCGGACCGACATGGTTCACTCGCAACTCCCGGCAAACGCTCATAGGCCAACCGGGACGTCAATGATTCAAAAACCTTCTGAGTCATTGTTCAGTATTTCGAAAGCAGCTCGGAGGTAATAAAAATGGTTTACACCCAGTTCAACGGTGTTAACACACAGCGTCAAGTAACAAAGCCTGATGTTTACTTTGCTGGGCAGAGTATTAATGACCAGGATGGCATCGCTTTCCTAAATGCTGGATCTGCCACTAGGCAAACGGTGTTGATTGACATCGGCACGCCTGCAGCTGATACAGATTATGTATTTAATATTGGTGGCCAGACCTTAACTGTTGCTTACACAACAGCAGATGGAGATCCTTTTAATGAAGTAGATCCAGGGACCGCAATTTCTGCAGAGATTTTGCAAAACCGGATTGCCAGTTACTTAGAAAAGAATCAATCCACTTTTGAAGTTACTAAGACTGGCGGCACTCAGCTTACCCTCACTCATCCTGTATACAGCCTGAACACGGCAGTAAGCGTATCTGGTGGTGGTACTGGCTTTGCTGTAAACACAAATACAGCAGCGAACCAGGATAGCCACATTGAGTATGGCGTTGTTGTTGTTGATGCTGGTTCTGATGATGACGGCAAACTCGGAGCTTTGCCTTCGGCTACGGGTCAAAAGGTTTTGGGATTCTGTCGTCGAGGCCAGGCCCACGCTCGCTATAGCTATGCTGAATCTCAAGCTCTAGGCGTACCTCAAGACGGTGTCCGACCTGGGGGTACTGGCACTGCAACTCGGCAAGGTGAAACAGTAATGCGGTGTGAAGCCGCCTTTACTGGCTCTGAGGATTTTGTCTATTTTCGTCATACAGCTGACGGAGCCCTAACCAAGCGTGGTTACCTCGCTCCAGCATCCGGCACTGGATTAGACCAGCTTGCCTCAGCTTCAGTCAGTGGTCCGTCTGTCGTCCTTTCCGACGGCGTGATGATTGTCCCAGTTGTCATTAACAAGCCTTAGCCTTAGGAGATTCCTGAAATGGTCGCTATTTCTACGCGCCCTACCGTCACTGATTATCAACAAACTGCAAATTACGCAATGGCTGTTGCCGCTGAACTGCAACGGCATGACAGTAGCAACATTTTACCTATTGTTAGTAACGCTCGGCTCGATGCCCATTCGGCAGGTCAACTGCAGGAGCACCTAACGCTATACTCTCCTGAGATCATCTATGAAGAGTACCCGGAGTACAAATACGCCGCTGGCCTTGTCCCTATAGACGCCAGAGAATACGTAGGCGTTGAAAGAATCAAAAACACTCGTATCACGCGGGTTGGCAAATGGGGTAGAGCCAGTGACGCCAGTATCTCCAAAAACCCAATTGATATTGGGATGGATGATGTTGAATACGGAAATGCTTACTTCGATGCGTTCATCACATTTACGACTGAAGAGCTAGATAGAATCTCATTCGCTCGACAGTATCAGTCAATGGGAGCCATCGTTGATACGGTTGCCGCCAAAGTGCGGGCAGTTCAAGAAGCCTATCAAGAGCTGATTAACCGCATTATGGCGTTCGGCTCACCCCGCCAAGGCGTGTACGGACTGCATACTCATCCTGGGGTGACTAAAGTAAGGGCTCCTTATAAGATGGGCCTGACCGCATCTACTCCAGATCAAAATATTGCGATTTTGACAGAGATGATTAAGATCATCTCTCGACTGTCGGGTCAGCGCAGTTACATCAATGCGATGCTAACGCCAAAATCACTTGCCATTGAACTAGGGCAGCAGCAACGCAATACGGCTAGTGATACTAGCACCCTCACTTCATTCCTGAAGTCTCCAGACGGATTGAATATTGGCGTAGAAGCAACGCCAGAGATGGATACGGCTGGCCCTGGCAAGACTACTGCGATTCATGCCTATCGACTAGACGTCAGTCGACTAAAAGGCTGTATTCCTAAACGCATGAGGCAGGTAACTGATCCTGTTTACACAAACGGCGTTTGGCGCACTGACTTTGACTGCTCGATCAGCGGTGTTCACATCGTTCGCCCATACGATCATGTGATGATTTACGACCTATACGACCTTGACTGATGGCCGAAACTACTACTAAGACCCGCGCTGCCAAGACAGAAGAGTTGCCATTCTCGGGCAAACGCGTAATTACTTGGAACCCAGAACGTGACCCG
This sequence comes from Leptolyngbyaceae cyanobacterium, assembly GCA_050043465.1. GTDB lineage: Bacteria > Cyanobacteriota > Cyanobacteriia > Phormidesmidales > Phormidesmidaceae > Leptothoe. Next base: position 101,069 of record JBHJIL010000001.1, on the reverse strand, counting down.
CGCCAGCCTGAAGCCGCGCCACTTAGAGGCTACGAGATGGTGAGGCAATATGCCTTTACTATGCTCGACACAAAGCGAACAGAGGCTAGTAAGAGTACAGCTAAAGCCACGCTGGCCAACGACAAGCTTATTCAGCTAGGCGACAACATTCCATATACGCCCTTCTTTAAGAACCTAATTCTTACACCTGGGCTTAACTGGATTGATGCTGCTGAATGGGAAACTTTCTTGGCAGAATCAAAGGCTCGGCTAGAAAAGGATTTAGAGCAAAATTCTCAGGCTGTAGATGAAATTCAAAGCCTCATTGAGAATAGGGCAATCCTTGTTTTCAAACCTGGCGAACGGGTTCAAAAGACTCGACAGTTTACTGGCAACCTCGAAGACTATGGCGCTTCTGAGCTAACGCGGCTAGTGAGCCAGATAGATGATGTCGGCGCACTCCAGAGATACGCTCAGGACACGCGCGATTATGCGCTTCAGCAAATCATCAGCGAGCGCATTGACACTCTAAACACAGGGTACTAACCGGTGGACGCAGCAACGTTTATGGCAGATCCACTTACATCAAACTTTTGTTATGACGAGTCTGTCATTGCTCAAGTTATTGCTGAAGTTGAGTGCATCCTGCCTGCTAGTCGTTGGGCAAAACAATGCACAAGCTGCGATCGGCGAGAGCTTGCGATTAAGTACCTAACAGCCCATCGGTTGACTGTGCTTAATCAAACGCAAGCCCTTAATTCTTCGGCATCAGGGCAAGCAACTGGACTAATTTCTGGGCAGATCTCTAGCATCTCAGCTAGTCAAGGCAATCAATCGGTGAGCTTCTCTCCAGTGTCTGGCGACACAGTTGGTGCTGGCTGGCTGGCTGAAGGGCAAACGCCGACCTTTTGGTGGAATCTGTTTCTAGGGATTATGGGTACTCGACAAGTGGCGCTAGGGTTCACTATATAGAAAGATGGGACAACAAGTAGCGGCTACATTACGAGCAACGGTAGGCACTGGTTACACAGTAATCGGCGATGTTTCCCTGAAAAATGGCAAAACAAAATCCGAAATTGTAGAGCAGATAAAAGTAGCGGTAAGAACCCTTGCAGGAAGTAGCACACTAAACGGTTTCAGAATCAGCGAAAGGGCCCATGAGAATGCTTTTTGGGTTGTGACCTACGACACCGGGACACAATGGACCGCCCCTAGTCAAAATGCCAATATCTTAAACGTGAAAGGGGCAACGTTAGACCCTACGACATTGCCCGCTGAGGGATCTTTGGTTTTTGATCTGGATCAGATGAGAGCTACTGAAGGCTTGCGATTTGAAGCTAGGGTAGCCAGCGGTACCGCAGAGGTGGAGATTGCGGTAGGGAGCGATAGCTAATGCCAGCCACATACGCCCCATGCACTCCCTCCAGGTCCTCGCTTCGGTGGCGGCGGGGTCCGGCAAGCTCAAGATTGAATTTAGTAGGGGGTAGTTATGGCGGTAGCTAGTAGGCTCCCCAAATGGGAGTACGCAGCAACAGCTAGTCAGTATGTTTCTCCCCACGGAGACGATACAAATGACGGACGCACGTCTATCAGCCCAAAAAGGACGATCTCTGCTGCTATTGCCGCAATCCCCACTAATGGCTCCATTGAGTTAGCTTCTGGATTATATCGAGAAGAGGCTGACCTCCGTGGCAAGCGGATTAACCTCAAAGGCCCGGGGACAAAGGTTGAGCTTCCCAAGTTAACCACTCTCAATATCATTGTTAATAGTAGTTTTAGTCTTGTTGACGGGCAGGCAAACACATATGAGGTAAATCACAGCCACTCCTTGACCGACTCAAATACTTTACCTTTTGTCTTTGAGAATGGAGTCGCATTACAGTACGTGGCGGACCTGGCGAACTGTGAGTCCACCCCTGGCAGCTATACCTACAGCAATTTTGTTCGCGGGAACGGAAGCGTTTTGCTAAGGGTTCACCCAGTAGGTAGCACTGATCCGCAAATTGACGGCAAGATTTACGAAGCTAGCGCTCGTAATTTTGCTGTTATAGCCAATCAGTCGAACACTGTGATTGAGGGCATTCACTGCGAATGCGCAACCAGCCTTTCTGGAAGCTTATGGATACAGGCTGATAATGCAGTAGTGCGTGATTGCTTGTTTACCTGGGGAACTCGGCATCATAATCAAATTCAAAGTGGTACATTTGATCGCTGTATTGCCTACAAAGAAGTCCCCCAAGATTCCCGCATTTCAGAGCGCACTAGCTTTGTCATATTCAAGGCTGGGGCTAGAGCAGCAGATACGGTTCTATATAAAGACTGTGTTATTCACACGGCTTTAGACGTCGGGTTCTACAACCACACTGACGGAAGCAGCACATTTAACAAATCTACAATTGAAGGCTGTTATGCATTTAACTGCATTCAACCTTTTGCGTCCGGCAATACGCTCAACCTTTCAATTTCCCAGTGCTATGCCGAGGATTATAGAGATTTTCTATTAACTGGCATTGGCAACATTTCCTTAAAAGAAAGTACGGCAATAAGTGCTATGCCGAATTCTTTTGTTGTTCGCAGCCTGGTTGATGGCCAACTAGTGTCTGTAGAGGATTTCTCTACGGACGTTATGACATCAACTAATGCTGGAGGCTTTTGGGGTGCTGGGCAATTCAATATTAGAAATTGCACACTAAATCAAACAGGAAACATAGGAGATTCTATCTTTTATCGATCAGGAGCCGCTGCATCAAACGCTGTTTTTGATATTGAAAATTGTGTCTTGAGCGGAACGTACATATACCTTACCTATTCCAATGGCGACTTTTTTGCAGCAGACAACAATTTAGTGTGGGATGTGGACGGCAATCCATCCGTAAGAATTGATGGTGCTGCCCGAACAGGGCTCACCAATTGGAATACCTTGGGCAAGACAAAGCTAGATCAAAATTCAATACAAGCGGACCCGCTGTACGACGGTGATATAAGCGCTGGAGATTTTAGCCTGCAACCATCTTCACCTGCTATAGCAAATGATCGAGATTGGGGTGCTCGCAAGTGGATCACCCAGCCAGACTGGAGTGCACTTACTGCTCGCTGGGATGCGGGTTTTCTCGCGCTACCTCGAACTGAAGGCGGCTCTCGACTGGTTAAAAGGTAACATGCTCCCCCTCCCCAACACCCTGGCCGCCACGGGGTACACAATTGTTGCCACTCGGTTGGTGGTGCTGGCATGGCAGATCAGGAGAGTTGGCTCGGCCCGTAGTCTCGGAGTTGGCTTATCCGCATCGGTCCTCCTGCTGCTATCCTGTGCCGCTCACCATCTGGGTCATGCTTTGGATGCGGGTTGGACTAATGCTGCTACAAGTTTTTGCGGAGTCTCAAGCCTTTTTGGGGCTTTGGTTGTCTGGCATTTAGGGAATCCGCTGGCCAATGCGATTAAATGCACGATTGACGCGGCTACGTATGACACACTAACCAGCCTCTATAACCGTCGCAGCGCTGAGCAACGGATGCTAGAGCTAGAGCATAGCCCTCATCCGACTGGCATAATCTTTCTAGATATAGACAACTTCAAATCTATTAATGATAGATACGGCCATGATGGCGGGGACAAGATTTTAGCTAGCACAGCTAGTACCATCGTGCGGCAACTGCGCCGCTTAGATATTGCTGCACGATGGGGACTTGGCGACGAGTTTTTAATACTGTTGCCTGGCTGCCCATTCAGAGAAGCTACTCGAATTGCCCAGCAGATTAACCAAGCGGTCTCAGCCGATGGCAACTGCACCATATCAGCAGGGGTGTCAGTGCGGGAGAAAGGGCAGTCATTTGAAAATGTCATACAGATAGCCGACCGTGCACTGTATCAAGCCAAAAACGGAGGGCGCGATCGCGTAGCCAGTATTGCGCCTTGATGAATTAAATATCAGAAAAGCCTACCTGGATGAAGATCGAGATATCCGATGGGAAGTTAATGTCATCCCACCGGATAGCAATAATTTTATCTTTGGGGCCTTCAGTGAGATCTACGGGAAAGAAGTCGGCATCGGTCACGCCGAGATGGCAGGAAAACCCATAACCAAGGCCCTATCTTCTAAAACGGCTGAACTAGTACAAAGCAAGTACAGCCTATGCGTTAACTTTCGAAGGCAGATCACGTACTCGGAATATCTGGATGTAGGCGACCAAGGTTGGCGACATTGGCGCACCACGATGAAGCCCCGATTTGACGATCAGGGGCGGATATACCGGCTGCTGGGGACCGCTGTTGAGATTGTCGGGGTTGAGAGTGACTTACGTAACGCCATCAACGACCAGGGGTTGGCCGTGCACTATCAGCCGATTTTTGATGTGTCGGGGGCTCAGCCAGCGCTGGAAGGATACGAGGCATTGATCCGATGGCCTGGATCGGGTTATGGGCCTGGAGATTTTTTGCCCGTGGCCAAAGCGTCGGGGCTAATGCCTAACATCACCAAGATCGTTCTAGAGGATGTCGCCCATCACCTACAACAAACTCAAGGGCAGCCATGGATCGCGATCAACATCAGCGATTGCTTAACCGCTCACGATCTAGGCAATGCGATCAAGAAGTTTGGGTTGGGCTCTGATTGGCTAAGGCTTGAGATTACAGAAGATACTGAGATTACCAAAAAGTTAATCGCCGAATATCAAAAGATAATCAGCCTTGGAGCTATTTTTGAACTGGATGATTACGGCACGGAGAGATCTAACCCAGTGTGGCTAAGGCACATCCCCATTCAGACTCTCAAGTTAGAAGCTCAGTTTGTCACCAACGCCTACCAGTACCCCAACAAGGCCGCTATCTGTCGCAGCGCGGTCACTCTAGCTCAAGCCTACGACCCACCACTAAACATCATTGCCGAAGGGGTGGAAACAGATGAGGATCTTGAGTTCGTAAAATGCGTGCTAGGTATCCGAACTGTCCAGGGGTATTTGCTGGGGGCTCCGAGCCCGTGGGAGAAGAAAAGCTATGCTACGATTAGCGAAACCGCCGGATGCTGACAACATCGCGACGGCTTCTAACCACAATTTAGAACAGACCTAAACCATGGCTAATACAGATATTACCGCGTTCAGTCGCGGTGGCGAATTGGTAGTCGATTCCCGGTTGATTGCAGAACGCCTGGGGATTGAGCACAAAAACTTTTTGGAAAATATAGAGCGCTACAAGAACGACATTACTCAAGCATTTGGACTGCCGTTGCTCAAAACGGAGGCAGTGAAGAAAAAAGGATACAGAGGTGTAAAACACTTGAAGTATTACCTTTTGACTGAAAATCAAATAAAATTTTTAATTTCTAGATCTCGGCAAAAACTTGACCTTAAAACCGTAGAAAGATTTTCCTGCTTAGGAATGGATTTTTCTATGTACATTGGACCAAAACTCAAGCGCAAAAAGCGCGGTGAATCCAGCTATTCTAATGAATTAGCGAACAAATCCTTAGGGCAGCGAGAAGTAAAAACCTTGGCAGGGAATATTGACGTTTTGACGTGCACTCAAATTATCGAAGTCAAAGCTGTAAAACAGTGGAAAGCAGCCTTAGGACAAGTTCTTGTGTACAGCCATTACTATCCTAGCCACGAAAAAAGGATTCATCTTTACGGAGAAACTCAAGAATCGTTTTTAGAAATGATCAAAAATCATTGCGAAAAATTTAGTGTTGTTGTTACGTGGGAAGCATGATTGTCTGTAGCGACAAGTCCGAATTTCTGAGGCTAATCCGCAACCGGCACACTAAGGCGATCCAGCCTTGGTTGTTTGGTTAACGATCTCGCCATCGCTCCACCCGTTTCGGTTTTGCGAGTGACTCTTTGCCTGTGCTATCTCGTCGGGGAGAAGGCCCTAGGGATTCGAAGTGCAGGCAAGCTTTTACAATACGCTGACAGAGTTTACGCATTGGGACAACGAGCTCTAGCAGCACATCCCACGTACCGAGCGCGGTCTTGCGTAATGGCTCGCTTGCGGCTACCTTCTGGTCTACACTAGCGACGTGTTCATAAATCTGTTTTTCGTACAGCCGTGACGATTCCTCGACTGCCTTTGCGTGACTGATCCAATCCTCAACAGACTTTTGTAACGTGTCTCCCTTGAGGGATTGCGCATCAACCTTGTGGGATACCTTATCTAGTTGCTTCCCTAGCTCTTTATAGGCTGGGGCCATTTCTGTTGATATAGCCAGTTTGACCTCGGCCCGAATCCATGCGGATAGTTGTTTTCTTTGCGAGAGGGTCAATACACTCAGTACGCCTGAGTCTGGAAGCCCGCTAGTGTCTGGCATGTGGCCGATGCGATCTGAACTCTCTCTAAGTTATCCTAGTTTTGTTGCAGCTGGCTCAAAATGAACGCTCCCAATCCGCTCCCAGAATTGCACATCACAGAAATGTTTGACGGGCAAAATCCTGTTGAGCATGTAATTCAAATAAACACACTGGATGAAAACGGGATAACGATTGGAAGGGCGGGCAATATTAAGGTTTGCCAAAATTATAAGAAGGAAGTTTGCAATAACATTTCTCGCTATCAAGCTACGGTTTACGCAACAGAGAACATAGCGCGAAACCAAAAAGATATATGGCTTCATGCAGGCTACAAGGACAGAGAAGGTCGGTGGGTTGTTTCCGGGAAAGGTACCGGTGTCTGGCTGGCTGATCGCCCCATCAACCCAGATCAACCTGTTCAGCTGCGGCCAGGGGCACTACTAAAAATCGTCCCTAGAATTGCTGGCTACCAATGCATTTTAGAATGGGGAACTTATCCCGCCGAGAATGGCAATTCTAACCCCCCAACTGTTCCAATGGGAGCTTACGAACGGGACAAACTGTACTTCGAAAACCGAAGCCTGAAAGAGCAGGCTGAGGTTAAAGACCTTCAGATTGAAGCGCTACAAAACCTAAGCCGTCAGCACAAAACACTAGCCGAGGAAATGCAGTTTCAAACTCAAAAATTGAATCAGCAAATCAAACGAGAGCGCGATATCAATACATCTCAAGACAAAAAAATAGCTAGGATTCGAATTCTAGGCGTCGTGACCGTCTTGGCTGTACTGCTAAGCCTCGGGATTGAGGTAGAGCAAATCGATAAAATTTTAGAAGTAATTGCCGTGCTGTCGGGCGCGGGACTGCTGTGGACAGGACTAGAAAAATCTAAACCCGCATAAAACAAACGCCCCAGCAAAACCTAGAGCGTTCGCCGTAAGGACGTTCGCAATATCGGCATCAAAATGGTGTTTGGTCTAAGGAGAAGGCAGTAGTCTAGAAAAAACTAGTTAGTGGTACCAGCTTAAAAGCCAGGCTTGCTTGCCTGGCTTTTTGTGGCGAGAAGCGCTGTTGATCTTTAGTAGATACTGACGTTGGACGGTTGCGATCGCTAACTAGAAGAAATAAACCCTACATCCCCTGACAACTGCCGCTTTCCAAAATTAGCCCTGGATTACAGCCATCTGCTGGTTGCTAAATCCAAGGCTAGCGTTGCTACTCAGTAAATGGATAAATTTCTTGAACAACGACAACCGGCTGTCCAGTAAACTGCTCTTCCAAAATGCCCTGTATATCTGGTTCCCAAAGCAGCTCATATTCACCGTCTAAATCTGTAAGCGAGAACGGCTGCAATACGCCGGATACGGCAACTGGCCCTTCGCTGGCAAGTTCAGGGACAGCCCCTACCACTAACAGACCTGTATCGTTAAAGAGCTGATTGTTTTGTAGCGAAAATGCATCGGGGGCAAAAACAGTTTCTACTTCGCCATCTACTACCACCTGCTGACCGTAGAAAACGTCCGGATTTTCTGCAATCTCTTCTGGCTCAGGCGCAAGGGCAATATAGTTGGCAAGAACTACCGGCTGTCCTTGAAACTCGTCATATAGAGCCGGGTCCAATGTTAGCTTGTACTGTTTTGCTAGAGTTTCGCGCTCAAATTGTTCAACGGTTCCTGTGAGCCACATTTCCGTTGATTCGCCTGTGGGTACGGAGTATTTATTGCCTGTAACGTTGATTACCAGGACCGTCTCATCGGGGAAAAGCTCATCTTCTTTAAGTTTAAACGAAGCGTCGTCGACTTCCGATAGAAAGGCTCCCCTAAGCGTTACCTCCTGACCGAGCAGGGTGTCCGATTCTTCAGCGACGTCTTCAATATCAATATTGGTCTCTTCACTATCGCCAGCCGTTGGCGTCGGTGAGCAAGCAACCATGCCCATCAGCGATACAACGGTAAAACCACCTGCAATTAAATTTTTAAAAGACCTTATTTTACAATTAGCCTGATCTACCATCTCTACGATCCTTATCTCAAAATAGATTTGTTTCTAGGACAGGATAGCGCTCCACCCTGATGGATAAATCTATCTGGAAGCCAAGAGACGTCTCTATCTTAGGAAAGAGATTTGTCGGAAATATGTGGATGTTTCATGACTGTCAACGACGAGCTTAGAGGAAAATTCTAACTGCTCTGTCCTGTCTTAGAAAGCGATTGTTTTTTGACGTGCTGCTCAAGACCACAGGCTGAACGGTCGCCGCCTGTTTTTGGCGAGTTAGCAGATACTCAATACAGTCCACAAGATTGTCAATACCAATTAGGTTTAGCGTTAGCTCTGCAAACAGCCAGAAGAGGGCCTGTCTAAACAAGAGATTCCAACGAATACTATATCCTGAGATGATAGTCACTTGACTTAATACCTTTATTAAAAATGTACATAAAACTTATCGCTTACGGCGAGAAAAAAAGCCTATCCAAAGGCTGATCTTGTTAGTAAGCGTAGAGACTTGGCAAGATGGCTTAAAGCAAGACCCAGCAGCGGATACGAGGCTGTGATAGAACGCGATTTTTAACTATAGGGGGATGCCGACCAAGAAACCATGCCGGGCTGCCAAAGATCTGTTAGGGAATCTGCACTGTAAGCTGGCCGGGATTAATAATCGAAATTACCCCACCCCAAGTACACATACATTTCGAACTATTATTGAGTGCCGGAAATGTCCCAATCAATACGGTGGGCGATCCTGGTGCCCACGGTGCTGGAATCACCGGTATACAAGGCATAGGCGTCAATACCCCTAAGGCCGCTGCGGTCGCAGTGGCGACTGCCGGATTTGCCAGCGACGAACACATCCCAAAGGGTAAAACATTTGCAATTGGGGCAAAGTCCATAATGGTTGCCGCTAAGGGGCCAGATGCAAATACAGGCGGTCCCTTAGGAATCACATTGAGCGTACTTGGAGCTACCCCAAACGGACACTGGAGCATTGCCCCTGCAACAACTTGTAGTCCCATAGCTCATCCTAATTTAGCTTCAGTATGCTGCCTGCTACTTTGGTCATTCCCGTACTTTGCACATTGACACTTCCCTGCCCTTTAATATCCACCACGGTCCCCTGGAGCTTGGCGCTCGCAGAAGCCTTCATCGTTAGCTGAGTGCCTGTAATATCAATTCCCGAATTACTCAGAACAACTGTATTACTACCCACCTTGAGCGTGATTTTGGTAACCCCTGTGAGGGTAATCTCACCTCCGTTGATATTAATCTTTTCACTATTACCACTGGTGCCCGATTTGGCATTAAGACTGCCAGTGGAAATAATGTTCACTTTTTTTCCACCGTCGTCCAGAGTGATCTGATGCCCTCCCTTAGTCTTTAAGTCAATTTTTTTATTTTTATCATCTAACTTTAGCTGATGACTATCCTTGGTTTTTAGCTCAATGTACCTGTCCGTGTCATTAAAATGCAGCAGATGATTGTCAACTGTCGTCAAATAAACTCCCTTTTTACTGTCTCCCTTATCTTCTTCTACAAATTGTAGGGTATGCCCCAAACGGGTCTTCAATGTCCGTAATCGCACCTTGCCCCCGCTAACCACATCTTCCGTCTTTTCGGGAGGAGCATCTTTCCCATTCCAAACTCCCCCTAGGACAAAAGGTCGATGAATATCCCCATGCTCAAAGGCTACTAATACCTCATCATTAATTTCTGGCAGCCAATCTATCCCGCGCGACGGCCCTACACCCGCTGATACCACCCGTGCCCAATTACTCATATGGTCTTCGGTTAAGGTGGGCAGCTTGACACGTACTCGCCCCCATCCCTTCGGGTCTTTATTGTCAGCAACAATGCCCACCATATGGGTTTGACCTGGCTGCAAGGTATTTCTAGATTCCAAGGCTTGGAGCAAATCGCCGCCTCGCAAACCTCTTACACTAAACTCCGTTGTGTAGATCCGCTCGTGGAAGAGCTGACGAGTTTCTGTTACGTAATAACTCCCGCTATATTTACCCATCCCTGTCAGCTTCACGACTCTCCCTGGGCGGATCAGTGGGTTACCTTCTGCTCGCGCATCAGCTTGGACAAACTCTCCTCCTAATTCATCAAATAATGCCTGAGCCATAGTCTTAGCTTCTTTGGCTTGGGAGATAGGCTGGTCTACCATAATGAGAGTAGGAGTAGTAGGCTGCCCGTTAAAACTACTCACGGTTTTAACGCCCGTACCGCTGTCGGTCTCTGTGAGTACCTTTTGGGTGGAGCTAATACTTTCTGCAATCACCTCCTTGCGGCTGTAGTCCCACCCTCGAACCTCTACGCTTTTCATTTGTTCCGCACTGCTGATACGCACGCGGAAACTATGGATGTTTTTTAACCACTCTAGTTCTAGGGTGCTGTTTTTCTTAGGTTTACGAAAATATAGCTTGCCATCCTGCACAAATAGTTCGAAACCGTTGCGAGCTGCCCGCTCTCGCAAAAATTCCATATTGGTCTGGTTTTGTTGAAACACATATCCACTGGCGCCACCGATATCACCGTAGCCATAGGGACCACCTGTGGCATCTACGGCTCCTACTGCAATACCTACTTCAGACGCAATCGAGTTAACAATGTCGGAGTCTGTCTTATTTTGAAATGATCGATTGTGACGACCGCGATGTAACCGGTGAGAGGTATCGTAGCCCCGCACGATAATGGGCGCTTGGGCCTCACTGGTAAAATGGGTTTCAATGGCTGTAATTTCACCCTTAATTACATTACCTTGGGCCTCATCATCAAAATCATCAGATTCTGTTGTACTAGAAGCAAATCCAATTTCTATGGATTTGCCAATCTCAAAGAGCTTTTCATGCTGCCAGACTGTGTAGTTGGCCGCGCCGCCATAGTAGTCATTCCGGATTGCTAGCGTAAACATACCGGGTAGATGCAGACTCTCTTCTACAACAATTTGAAGAAGGTCGTCCATCAATTCAGATGATGCCTCTGACCCATCAATTTTGAGAGTAGGTGTGGCTATAAAGGAGGATGCAGGCATGGGGAAAGCATTTTCTCAAAAAATGATACTTAATTCTAAAGGGGATTATTGTCAGCGAGCGTATTGGAATTAATAGATTCACATTAGTATAGATGGCTTAGAAAACACTAAATTGATGGCTCTAGCGAGTTGTACTGCCTCGACTCGGTGTGCCTGAATTTGCAGCGCTACTAACTTCATCGGTTTCCATGAGAGTAATTGTGACAGTGGCACGAACAGGGGTACCGTCGGCTAAAAACATGGTGAGTGTATAGGACAACGACTCAACAAAGCAGCGTAAATATTCTTGATTGCCCCAAGTTAGGATATAGATGGGAGGACGCTCCGGGCTATCCATAAATTCAACTGCCTGTCGAAAATTTTCGATATATTTATCGATTACATTTTCACCGGTTTCATAGGTGTCAAACATCAACCCAGATACAGTAACGCTGTAAGGCTGAGGAGAGCCAAAACTCACCTTAGGGAGTCCTTTTTGGGTTCTAGCACTCTTAGAGGGATTGATGTTAAGCCCTCGACTGAAACTGAGTTCAGTTGGGTTGAACATAAACTCAATATTGCTGCTACCTTCTTGGGCAATTAGTTTGGCTTTTACAAGGGTACTCATCGGTTAATGTCACTCATTAGGGTTAGTAGTTTTTAGTGGTAAAGCGCTGACTGGTGCACGTGTTTACTTATCGCGGATATCTTGGTCCCCGACGTTCTTGTTCTAAGCAGAGGCGTTGTCTCAAAAGGCCGTAGACTTCTTGGGCCAATAGCTCCAGGTAGTGACTATAGTGTTGAATGTCACGGGTTTCTTGGTCAGTGTTTGATGCTCGCTGGATGGTGACTGTTGGTAGATCTTGAGCCCTTTGGAACCCGTTAGCGAGAAGCATTTGTGATGTGCTGGGCAGATCTATCTTGCGCTGAACAGAAACAGTGGGGATATTCGTTGAATGCTCAGCGGCTTTGATTGGGTTGGCGGAGAGCGGCGGTGGAGCTGCAGACGGAAGGGTTTCAATAGTGTCTGCGTTAGGCGTGTGCTGAAACTGCGTGACAAGATCTTCAAGACTGGACCTGGAAAATGCGTTTGACTGCCCCGCAGCGATCTGGCGTTGAATGCTGTTGTGCTCTGGAGGCTGGGCAGATGGTAGCCGATCGGGGAGAAGATTTGAGTCTTGGTGTGAGGATGGGAACGATGGCGAGGCAGGGAGAGAAGCGGATTTCATATGGGTTACTAAGTCTTCTAAGCTAGACCATGCGTCAGGAAGATCTTCGATGCTGTGCTGGGGGGCTGCTTGGCGCTGGATAGGGGGAGTCTGGGCTGTATTGAGAGAAGTCGAAGCTGGGATATGGGAAATATCTGATACGCCAGCGCTGAGGCTAGAACGGGTAGAGAGTGATGGTCTTAAAGGGGGTAGAGGACGCAGGACGCTGATGGGCTGAAGCACTTTAAGCTGCAGCTTTGGGGTGTGATTACCGCTGCTATGGGGGCTCGCTATTTGCTCTGAAACCACTGGCGAAATCGAGTTCTGGCTATCTAAAATAGGTGAAGATAGTGCTGGGCGATCTTGTGGTTTGGGGGGCGATCGCAAAACCCCATCAGAGTCATCGAGAGCGTTATTTAATAACTGGATCTGCGCGGCCTGTTGCCCAGATGGCGCGATCTGTCTCTTGGGGAGCTGAGTTAATCCATCAAGTGTGGGTGCATCTGATAGTTGCGTATTCCCATCACGTGTGTGTTGAGCTATGGCCGATGTGTTCTGGACTGGCTGGTCAGATATCGCTACAGGTGGGCGAGCGCTAGGTTTTACTACAGACTGAAGCGAACGTAATACTCCTAAGGGTTTAAGGACTATCGGCCAGGGGGCAAGCTGGAAGGTATTGATAGAGGAATCATTGGACTGAAAAGATGTCGCCTCTGAGGTACCAGCCAGCGCCACATCGTTTTTTTGTAGGGTCTTCTTTTGAGTGCCCAATGATATTGGCTGGCTAGCGGCTGAGACCTTTTGAGTATGAGGGCCGGAGCCATTGCCGATGCGGTCTGGCTGAGGCGTATTGAGGTGTGTGTCGCTGCGATTTTGCCGATCGTTGCTGATGGGTGGGAGAGTATCGCTGGCAATATTCTCGATCAGCTGACGTTGTAGGGGGCCAGCAGAAGGCGAGGTTGGTGCATCGGTCTGATTAGTGACCTGATTGGATAATGTATCTTTATTCTGAGTCCGTTTATTTGGTAAAGATACTGGCGTCTGTTGGACGGGTTGACTAGTAAATTTATTAACGACTTCGCTCACATTATCAGCTAGCGAAGCAGTTGCTTCTGTAGATAAGACATCAGGAGCTAGAGCCGAAGAAGAAACATTTGGAGCAGTCGCTTGATTGATAGACTGAGCCATGTGCTGGCTCGATTCTGTTGTCGAGGCAATAGAGGAGGACGGTGTAATCGGAGTAGTAGACTCAGAGGATTGAGGCTTTTGCTGAATGGGTTTGGTCACTGAGGATAGGAGTGTAACCGGAGCAGTTGACTCAGCAGTAGGGGAGGGCTCATTCGCTGACTGCAGCGATAGTGGACTAGGGGCTATCGGCTCGGTAGAAGAATCTATGGGTGATGGGGTGATATCTTCGGTCTCAATAGCCTGAATGATCTCTGGCTGCGGGTGTTCAGTCAGCTGATGGGACAGGGCAGCTGTGGGTTGAACAGTGGCAGGAGAGGTTGGTGGAAAGAATTTTGGAGTGTCGGCACCGGTTTCTGAAGGGGTAACCTCAGGTGGAGATATTGTTTCTATTTGCTCAGAAGAAACCGCAGATGAAAATGTATCTGATACAGTACTGGGCTGGACTGTAGACTCAGCAGCAGGAAAGATGGGCTGCGGTGATTCGGGCAAGGAAACAGATTGAAGGTTATCTAGCTGGGTCTGATCTGTATTCTCTTTGGTTATTTTGAGTGGCTGTGCTCTTGAATGACCAGTCTTTATAGGTGTTTCACGTGGTTGACGACTAGATGTGGTGTCAGAGCGTTGAACGGTGGTTTCAGACGCGATCGCATCATCGGTTTGAGATTGAATGTCCTTATCTTGTAAAGGGACAGCAACTTGAGCCTGATCAGCTGTTTTAGAACCCGATATATCAAAACCAGGCACATCTGCTTTAGAGGATCGATTCTCTGATATCTGAGAGCTAGTCGAACTTGCCTGTTGAATAATAGGTGGCTCTGTCGGAGATAATGCTGCTGCCAGTTCGTTTACGAGTCTGTGGGTTTTACCTAACGGTTGAGTTTCTGAGGAATGACTTGATGAGGTCCCCATAGAGGCTTGCTGTTGAGTGTCAGGTCCTGGCCAGTGTGGTGTAGGTTCTTGCGGCTGACTGACTATGGGAGATTCAATCTCTTTAGGAGTATTGGCAACAGCAGTTGAGTGTTGAATAGGCTCTGCAGATTCACTGCCAAGTCCATCTGCAGTAGTTCCAGCTAAAAATGGCGGCGCTGCATCTGTGCCTACTTTTTCTGGAGGTTTAGCGGTAGTTGGCTTTTGGTGCACTGACTTTTGAGACTTAATCTGAAGACTAGAGACGTTAGGCTCGGTGAGAGAATCTTTAGGCTCTGGGGCTGATAAATTAACATCAGCTGCTTCTGACAATGGTACTCGTTGAAGCGAATCGGAGATTGGCGGAACCTGGGTTTCCCTGGAGATTGATGGTGGTGCGGTTGATTGTTTGATTGGCTGATTAGATAGTTGACTGGATAGTTGCGATCGCTGACTGGATAGTTGCGATCGCTGATTGGAAGAATGGACCGCTCTATCGTCACGGCTATCTGACGATGGCTCACTGAGACTATTATCCCGAGGATTAACAATGTCGTCGGCTTTATCTGTGGAAACATTGGAGCTATTATTCAAACGCTGAATTGGTGCAGGAATATCTGTCTGACCGCATGTTTGGGTTTCAGGTTCAACTATGGGTAAGGCCGCTGCGCTATTGGCTAGCTCCTGATGTATAGAGAGCTGAGTTGAACTCACTGAGGATTGAGGAAAGTCAGACTTTTGTTGGATAACAGCAGGGTGATCAAGATCTGTCTTCAACAGTGGAGAAGAACTATCAGCCGGTTTCTCGGATCTGGTGGAGACAGAGTCTACAGATGATGAAGTCAGATCAGGACTAGAAACAGTGGGAGACGGATCGATTGCCTCGGCATTTGATCTAATCGTAGACGGACGGTCAGTCTTTGGGCTATTAACTGATTTTTCACGCTGTACAAAGGATAAATCAGTCAGATCTGTCCCTGTTTCCAATGTGGATGGCAGAGATGTGCTGTTCGAATGCCCTATTTTGTTAGGCTCAGGAGTGATGAATGATGGAGCTGGACTATGACTAGAAACAGTGTGAGGCGGATCGATCGCTGCGCTATTTGGCTCAATTACAGATGTTGTATCAGCCTTTGAGCTATCGACTGACTGGGCATGTTTGTGTTGAACGGAGGTCGGAGAGTCAGATACTGGTTCGATTTTTAGCTGTGCTATTGGTTCAACGGCTGGTGGTTGCGATACTGCCGGTTGGCTGGAAGACTCTACTGGGGCAGAGGTTTTATTTGCAGGAGCATTATTTTGGGAGGATGCATTTGGGATAGAGTGGGCTGTGGACGATGATTGCTGTGGGTCTTGTAAGCTTTGACTGGGTTGAGAAATATCAACTGGCGGTAGGTCCGTCGGGTCTGAAGGTATCTGTCGTTGGACTGGTTCTAAAGAGATAGGGCTGGGTGGAGCTGATAGTTGAGGCGGCTGTTGGGGCTGTCCTATAAAGTAACTCTGCAGGCTAGCCCGAAATGATTTGGCCTGAGTTGATTTTTTATCCAAGCCTGATTCGGGTAAGGCAGATGATGATATCGCTTTTCCATCTGGTCTATTTTCTGATCTGGCCTGACGGGATATCTGTTCTGCAGAATCAGTTTTAGGGCTCTCTTCTATGATTGATTTATGGGGTGCTGATTCCGGTTGAGTGACTCTCTTAGCTGCTATATCTGGTCTTGACTGGCGTGGTACTAATTGGGCCGTTGGCTCACCCATGCCCTCACTATCTACCTGACCAACTGAGCTTGGCTCTCTTAATGCTCTAGAGGGAAATCCGTAGGGATAAAAGGTCTTGAGATCTAAAAATGATATTGATGGCGTGCCCAGAACTTGTCGTGGTCCCCATCCAGATGCGCCTAGGGGACGTAATGAACCTAATGGAGAGCAATGCCCCAGCTGCTTTACCATCGGTTAGTTGCTCTCAAAATAGCCAGTATCAGAGCGTCCTTTAGACAGAATGCTAGCACCGCCGCCGCCGCTGCCAAAGGTTATATTTAATCCTTCATAGGCTAGAGTGAGTTCCTCAATAGCAACGGTACTGCCATCCGCCTGTAGTGATGGAGCCTGCCAGCCGATGGGCACAGCGCCAATTAATGTCCAACATTGTTGAATGTGTCCGGCCTGGTTAAAGACTAAAATATTAATGTTGCGACGATATTCTTTAATCTCTATGCCTTTCCCTCGGGGGTTAAATAGAGCGCTGAGCCAGTTCCAAAATACCTGATTGCCACTGAGCCCTCGTTTTAGGGTTACGTCTGAAAAGTCTGGTTTACCCAATAAAACGCGCTGCTGCTCGTTTAACCCTCCTTCGTCTATCGTTTCTTTTTTTACCTGTACGCCTAGTCCGGTACATTCTGTAAAAGAGGCCGTGATCTTACTTTCAATTTCAACGTAGAAGCGATTGGTTGTAACGTAGTCTGCTGCATTAGATACGGCAGATTTGTTGTCGTTTGCCACTGTAGTCACCTCCCGCTGATACTAAATCTTATGGTGGCTAGCTTGGATGCTAATAGCGTTTTCCATAGCTATGGGCGCGTTCGTGCTGCGATCGCACATCGTCACACAGCAGCTGATAGACGCGATCGCAAAACTGTTGCATTGCCATGGGATCATGGGCTAACCTGGCCGCCACCTTTGCCATCATGTGCTTCACCGCTAGCGGCTGATGGCTTTGCAAAATAGCGGGACCCACAAAACCAGCTGGATTAGAGACAGAGCCAGTGGGAGGCTGAAATGTTGCATTTTCAGCGCCAGCCATAGGATCTTTTATGGTGTGATCGTTCATGGGCCGATACTCTATGCTTCAAGTCGATTGATCTTGCGATAAAAATTTTGTAAGTAATTTAAGTCTCCCGCAAACATGTTTTCAATTACTACTGGACTCACATCAGGCAGAGTACCCAGAGATAAGATTACCAAGGATAGAATAATGACGGTGGCGTAAGCTGGATTTGCCTGAACTCTTGGATCGGACATGGGGGCAATTTCGTCTACCGTGCGAGCCAAACGCATGATGCCTTGACGGTGAGATTGACCCATGGCATCTACGTAGCCAATCGGTAGCTCAAATGAAAACTCTGTTTGTAGCCCTGGCTGAAAGCTGACCGGAGTCTCCTGACGGGTTGGATTCTCGGAGTGTAGATCTGTTGTCGCTGGTGGAGCGATCGGCTGGAGGGATGGTTTGGTTTTAGGGGGAGCAAGCCCAAGATTGTTGCCGAGCTGGATAGGAGGCATGATTTATAGCATTTACTTACGACACTACACTTTCGGACGTTTGAGGTCTTCGACTGCAATTTCTACTTCTTCAATATTGTGATCTGCTCCTGTCACATCTAAATCAGAGATTTTATAGCTGACAGGCCAGGCCCCTGTAAATTCAAAGCGAAACTGTTCTTGGCCTGACTGACCATAGAGACACAGTGCACCGTTGCGTCGCTGATCGCTCCAGTTGCCCATACTGATGGTATCCATCCAATTCCAGAATGTGGTGGACAGGGTAAGACCGCGCTTGAGGGTGATATTTGTATAGGAACTGTTGCCTGGAATTTTAGATCGCACCACGTGGCCATGGCTGCGACCGTCTTGACCCCAAACCTGGGGTGTTACTTCGCAGACTTCAATCACCGCTTGCGATCGCTGAAAGCCAGAACATTCCATAAAGTAACCATCGGTCGAATCAACGCTACCATCCAGTCTCAGTTCTAAATAAAACCGAGCTTTGGTTAAAATCTCAGGAAACATAGCCGATTCCAATTAGCGCCTTGCTATTACTATTTAGCGCGAGTCACTTTTGTAAAATAAAGCTCCAGAGTGTCTTCCGCTAAATTACCGCCACTCTCCACTGATAAGCTGCTAATTTGTTTTTTAGTACCCGGAAACAGATCAATAAAGTTAAACCGCATCGCCTCCTTTCCATTGGGATCATAGACCACTAACGAGCCCGTTTTACGACTATCCATGGCCTTAGAGGCTCCCCCTGAAAACGTGTCTGGGTGGCAATCGTTATACCAGTCCGATAGCTTTTTTTGATCGCCTTCATTTCCGGCCACATAGGTCAAACTCACGGTGCTGTTGTATTTCACGTTACCAATGGTCGCCTGGGTTTGGGTTTTAGCATCTTTAGTAACGCCAATGGCAGAGTCTCCTCCAGCGACCTCCATTTCAATCTCTGGACCACTACAGGTTTTAACTGCCAGAGCCGTAACACCGTCAATCTCAAAGTAAAACTTAGAATTGGTAAGATATTGAACCATCGTTTCCTCTTGCTAAACTACTTAGTACGGTTAAACTTTTCGCAGGTAATTGTGTAGGTCTCCTCGATGTAAGCATCAGCAGTAACATCGAGATCGGCACACTTATATTTAGACGGCCAAGCTTCAACAAACTGCCATTGGGCAACTTCTTTGCCATCCGTATCATAGGCTGTAATACTACCCTCTATTTTGTTGTCAGTCCATTTACTTTTTCCTCCATTTGAACCAGGCAAACATTTTTCAAACCACTCATAAAGCTTTTTACTGGTGCTATCACCGTCACCACTGGCAATACATACGCAGTCAAAGGTAAATAATCCTTCAAAACCCGCTGAGTTTACCTGCCAAACTGTTTTTCCTCCTTTGGTTGTCCCCACGGCCTGTTGTCCTCCCTGAACCTTAGGCGTATAGTCAGGGATACTAACACTCTTGAAAACAGATTTTTCACCTTCACAAACCCCTGCCAGTTCCAGGTAAAAACTACTCGGGGCAATCGGTTTACTTAATTCAGACATAGTATGACTCCTTACTCTTTTGCCACCGGCGAACCAAAGTTCACTGGGTTAGGGATAAAGGGGCTTTACCCTTAACCAAAAGAAAGATAAAGCTACAACAGTAGTGATTGAATATTACTGATTGGGCGCCCACTGGCTAATGCGGAAGATGACAAATTCTGCTGGTCTCACGGGACATACGCCTATTTCGACATACAGACGTCCCTGCATAATGGTCTCATGAGTATTGAGTTCAGCATCGCACTTGACATAAAACGACTCTGATGGAGAGGCTCCAAACAGTGCGCCATCGCGCCATAGTCTTTCCAGAAAATTACTGGCTGTGCGACTGACCCGCGCCCAGAGATCTTGATCGTTGGGTTCAAAAACAACCCATTGGGTTCCCATCTCAATGGACTTTTCAATATAGCTCAAAAGTCTTCGTACGCTGATATAGCGCCACTGGATATTGTCGGGTTCTACCAGGGTACGAGCCCCCCAGACCTTGAGTCCTCGACTGTAGCTAGCAAAGTTTCGAATACAATTAATACCCTTGGGATTGAGCAGCTCTTGCTCTCGCATGTTGGTCTCATAGGCCAGTCCAATCACACCGCGTGGTGTTTCATTGGCAGGCGCTTTAAAGACGCCACGGTCTTGATCGGTACGACACCAAATCCCCATCATGTGACCGGAGGGTGGAACTAACTTTGGTTTTCCGTTGTCACGGGGATTGGCCACCTTAATCCAAGGGTAGTAGACCGCTCCAAACATAGAGCGGCGATTAAAGGAGTCTTGCAACCACTTGTGTACATCTGCCGGTTTTTGTTGACTCGGGTCCACGGGGTCTAGACTCTTAGTCGGTTTTACAGGGGGAGGATCAATCACTGCCATACGGTAAGCCGGACCCGGAAATGAGTTTTCACACATGCTCAGCATCATTTCCATGACGCCATGGACCTGTTCTAAATTAATCAGCCCTCTCTCGTAGACCAACAACAAATCAGGACAGGCCACCATGGCAACTTCGTCGATCTCATAGAGTCCCTGAACACCAGTACGATCATCTTGATTTCCTAAGAGATCACGATTGAATCGATCAAGGGTGCTAACGTAGGGCGGTGGAGAAATTTCGTAGCCACCATTGGCTGGACGTCTTGATAGAGCTTGACCCGACTGGGATATATTTTCAAGCGTAATATAGGCAGAGTCTTCAAGCGCCGTGACAGCATAACTTGCTAGCGTCGCTTCCACTCCATCGTTCATGGTCAGATGCTCATAGGTCTCAAGCACCTGATCACCATTTTTAATTTTGATCGTGAAATATTCACCATTATTTAGAGGTGGTTCTGTATTCTCATCTGCATCATCGGGCAAAGGTTTGGGTTCACCATTCTCCACGGTAACCGTCAGTCGACCACTGCTAGAAGATAATGCACGTGGAGCGCCTTCGCTTGCTGCAGTTGTTTTGAGATAGCACGATATAGACGGCTTGCCGCTAGATGTCGGCAGCTTAGTGGCATTTTCAGCAGCTGCGGGCTGCGGGGATCCGGGCAGCTTAGTACCGATACTGGTTACCCAACAACGCCCGCCACCATTGTCAAACCACCCTCGTACCGCAAAAGGTAAATACGCGCCAAAATCGGTATATCCATCGGAGCCACGTTTGGAGAAAAATTCGAGATATTGAGCCCAGTTTGTTACCAACATGGGCTCAAACAGGCTGGCATCGCCTCGAACATCCTCGGTGAATCCAATAAATCCGGCAACACTTAAGCTGACTCCTTCAATAGGACGACTGCCTCGGTCTACTTCTTCAACGTAAACACCGGGTGCAAAGTAGTCTAACGCCATGCTGGCAATTCCCCCTGCGGATTAGTTTGTAGCTGCTATCAATATCTAACTGAAACTCTTACGCTGGTTTGAGTCAGTGCATCAAACGAGTACGAGAAAATGCGTTCTGTACCTTCTTGCTCTATTTAGTTTGGACTCTTACCTAACAACCTTACTTTCTAAGCAAAAACTTATTAGGCAAGTAAAGGTCTTCAGTAATAGTGAAATCTCTTTCCTATAATTTATTACAGAGAAGAGATTTCGAAGCCTCAAATATTCTTCTGTTTAGAATACTTAACTTATAGCATCAACCTATGAGAGGCTTTGTGTAGTATTCGTTTAGGCTCGTATTGTTATTTCCACTGAACTTATAATTTAATGATGGGTTACAAAAATTTGTTGATTCTATTTTTTGTTGATCATAATTGGAAGCTGAATTTCTGATCTATAGTTATCTAAGCCTGCAATTAGAGTCAGGATGAGCCAATACTATTCATAAAAACGATATGAACTCAGAGATTGAAGCTGCCAGTATCAACCAACTCCATGACCTTGCCACTGAGGCAGTGGAAAAGAACTTAATCACAGCTCATGGTTATCGAGGTAGCCAGTATGAAATACTACGCCAGGGGGAGTTTGTCTACTTTTCACCTGCTGCTGCGATTCAGTTTTTGCAAACATTGCTAAGACAGATCGAGCTTTAGACAGTCTATATAGTATTTATCTCTTATAAATCTTTTTCCATTAAAGGACGCCCGTGGGTATCTTTTCCACTGGATTTGAACCCCTGGCGAGTGTAAATATTTTTTAATGTCGAGGTACTCATGCCAGGGGCTTCTGGGTCTACGCCGAGAGCGGCTTTACGATAGCCTTGCTGTTTACCCACCTGGGTGGCTGCAGAAATTAGGGATTTGGAAACACCCTGTTGGCGATGTTCTGGATTAACCCACAGGGAGGCCATTTCCATTTTGCCTTGGGCAGCAGACCCTTTGATTTGGACGCTGCCAATGGACTTACCGCTGCCTGCAGTAGCGGCTATTTTTTGGTAGCCATGCTCGCTAGGTTTGGGTGAGGCGATTTGAATATTAGCTTTGTTGGTTTTCGGCTGACGCTGAGCGGTATTAGGGATTGGGCTCAGGTTTTGGTGGAATTGAACTGATTTCTGCTGGTTCGATTTTTCTGTGGACGCTGGGCGCTGGGTCACCGCTGTCCGTGGCAGGAAGTTTGGCTGATCTTGGGAGTGGGGTTTGGTGCGATCGCGACGTTGGTATTTCGGCATAACCTTAACCCACTAGTAAAAATATTTTAGAAATAATAGCCTGAATGCGACGATCCCATGACTTAAGGATTAGCTTTGGGCAGCTTTGCGGCCTAGTTCATCAGCCTCACGTTCTAGGGCAGCGTTGTCATTGAGGGGCAAGCCTTTCACAGAGCCAGTGGGTTTAACCCGACCCTGACGCTGCTGTACTACATGGGCTAGTTCATGGCCGAGCAGGGCCTGGCCAGACGTTGTGTTTGGCTTGAATTGGCCAGGGGCAAAGTGGATATTGTTGCCTTGGGTATAGGCGATAGCCCCAACTGAGCTGGCCTGACTGCCTTCATGAACTTTGACATTGGCAAAGCTGGTTTTGAAGGTACGTTCCATTTTGTTACGCACAGGGGTTGGTATGGTGCGTTCACCAACGGGTTGGGAGTGAGTGGAAACAACAGCAGTACGCTGGAGTGGGATGCGATTTAGGGAAGTGGGGAGTTGACGTCGGAATATCTGAGCGCTTAGGGGCATAGGTGTGTCCCTCTGGATTATAGTTAGAATCTTAGCATTAGAGGCAAATTTGAAGAGTACTATTCTAGTTTTCAGAAGGATGGCCTATCCTTCTGTTGCCCTGGGTGCTAACAGTCTTAGAGCAGTAGAATCCTATCTTTGTATGTTTTCTATTTGGTTGCCCAATTCAGCATGTTTTCCAGTATCGGGTCGTACTGCTGAAGCTTATTACTCTCGTTTGATCCCTTCTTACCTTTACTATGAGCCCATTTAGCATCTCCTCCCCCATTATTGACTAGCCATGTCAGTATTTTACTTCTGACCTTGTTGGGATTGTTCTCTATATTTTGTAGTACTCCACGCTCTATTTGATTTGCTGTATTTTGTCGATACTTGCAAGCTACTTTGTCCCAGTTATGTTCGGCCTTTTCGTATCGCTTATCGCGCGCCCGCTGCAATATTTGGGATGCCTGGTTTTGTCCATGCTTCCAACTCGTTGTTCTTTGTATTGCTGGAGCATTATCAATTTCTATCCTTGTCATAGACAGATGATCTTTAGACTCTAATTCTGGCGATTCATGCTGTGGCCCCCTTACGTTGTTCTGATCCTCCTGAAAGCGTAAATATTTGATGGCTGATCGGTGAAAATTTTCTCTATGCAAGTCCATTTTTATATGAGCTGCTCTTTGGGAGTGTTTTGATTTTCGGCTTTGCATAGCTCTATCTCAAGTCTTTATATTTACTATTCTGGCTGTCTTTCGAGACTATTAATTTTTGTCGATTTAAAATTTTACCGAGCTACGAGTCAGCTCAATCGGTCCATTTCCCTGCACCACCTCTTACAAAATCGCTGCTATCCTAACCAAATATAAATATATGAATCTCATGATATTAAAAAATGTGAGGCTTATGCTCCTACTGCTCTATTTGTTTTCTTGCGTTTCGCCGTTTTTAAAGTAGACATGGTGGTAAACATTAGGGGTTTTTCCGGATTCCGTGGTCTTTCCAGGGGATCTAATTGTAATATGTGGGCCATATTTATTGAATTCTGCTTGCGAGCCATTAGGGTCGTACCAGGCTAATCTCTGAGTGAATTCGCTGTCCTTATATTTATATCCGATTAGCTGTTTACACCTAAATATAAAATCTACTACAGATGTTTTTTTAATACTGCATGTGAAATGGATCTCCGCTTTTCCCTGATTAATCGAATTTTTTGATGCGGATGCGACTTCATCAATCGACTCTTCTAAATAATTGAGAGTTGTTTGTATATCACTGGCATCATAAAATAAAGATTCACGATTATCTGGCGATGGGAAAGAACTCTGGTATGTGGAATCTTGCCGTTCCCATTTGGCTTTCTGTAACGTGTGAAACCAGGTAGACTGTTCAATACTATATTCTAGTTGTTTCGTTTTCCTAGGTCGCCCACTTATATATCGCTTACTAGTACTAGGATGATTCCCTTTCAAGATTGGGGTATGACTAAAGCTTTGATGAGGCCGATCAATGGTTTCAATATTGCTCGGTGTACTTTCCATTTCGTTATTGTGTAGAGAACTAGTAGCTGTATGCCAAGGGTTATATCCGATTAGAGTATCGTTTTCCCTTTTAAATTTTGGCTTTTCGGATACGATTTGTCTATGCATGTACTATGTTCTCCTGAAGCAATTTATTAAGCTAAAAAATTATTTCTTACTTAAAGTCTCCCTCATAAATCGGTAAGTCCAACTTTCGAAACTCTGCACGTGTCGCGCTCAAAATATGTAGCATCCCAACGGGACCACCTGCCTGTGCTGCCTCAAACGCTGCATTAATAGCAATATTGTGAATACTACCTCCCGTTAAGTTGAAGCCTCCTAAATGCTGATAGTCCAACTCAGCCACTGGTGTTTGTGCCGGAAACACCTTTTGCCACATCTCCTGACGTGACTCGACTGATGGAAACGGAAAATTAATTACGAACCGCAGCCGTCGCATAAAGGCACTGTCCATTGAACCTTTCAAATTCGTTGCCAAAATGGCTAACCCTCGATAGGTTTCAATCCGCTGTAGTAGATAGTTTACTTCGATATTGGCGTAGCGATCATGGCTATCTTTTACTGCGCTACGTTTGCCAAACAACGCATCGGCCTCATCAAAAAATAAAATTGCGCCACCGTCTTCTGCCGCATCAAACAAGCGCCGTAGATTTTTCTCTGTCTCGCCAATATATTTGCTTACCACCGACGACAGATCAATCCGATAGAGGTTCAGCCGTAGCTCATTGGCAATCACTTCGGCGGCCATGGTTTTGCCGGTACCGCTTTCGCCAGCAAATAGGGCATTGACGCCCAAGCCTCGATTCATGCGATCGCGAAATCCCCAGTCGTCATAAACCTGGCTACGATACTGTACCTGAGCGGCAATCTGGCGGAGCATGGCAGTCTCGGTCTCGGGTAATACTAAATCCTGCCAGGTGGCCTTTGTTTCTAACCGCTGGGCCAATGCATCCAACTGTGGACGAGTCCGCAGCAAGCAGGTATCCCACAGCTGGGTGGTCAGGTCCATCTCAGGTGCTTCAGATAGCGCGCGTGCGTTCTCTAACGTTGCTCCGATCTGTTCAATGTCTGTCAGATTCAAACTAAACTGACCGGACAATAGGGCCGCAATCTGATGCTCGTCTGTTACCTGTTGCCAGGCCTGTTGCTGCTCTATGGGGGTGGGTTTTGCCACCTCAAAGGACAAGGTGGGCTGGTCAAGCGGCAAGCTGTGCCCTTGGACTTCAATAAAAAATACGGCATGGAGACTGTCTAAAAAGGTGTGCAATAGGGCTGCCGAACGTTCACCATTATTACCCGCTTCTAGGCCCTGGCCATCTAAATACAGCGCCACTGGAAACAACCTCAGTTCCCGCTGCCAGAGCCGCATAATGGTTTCTAATTCGCTTGACTGGGTGGGCAGTAGCTCCAGCCGAATGCGGTAGATTGGCAAGTAAAATTCATCGGCAACTGCCACAGCAATGGCCTGTTTACTGGTGCGATCGCTACCCAACAGCTGTATCAATGGCGGTCTTTGCCCATGTGGTAGGGCATCCAACTGGCGGATGATGCTTGTAACCACCTGCTGTTGTGATGGCGCTAACCAGGGTTCAGATGACTCTTGGGGGATAGGCAACGGTGCCACCAGCGCCTTCAGGCGATCATCGAGATAATTTAATCCCTTGAGATAATTAACAATGCGTTCATCCGCTTTGATGGGGCTCACGGTTAAGGGTTGCACACCGGACTGATGGATTTCGATTAGCCGCCAGTTTCGCAATGGGCGCTCTGGAGAGACGATATCCCATACGGGATCGTCGAATAGTCCTAACGCCAGGGCAAAGGTGGGATATCGCTGAGACTCTCCCTGGATTTGGGCACAAAAACTGGTAATTTCAGTATCCAGTTCCATGGCAGCACAGAGCAACAAAAGAGATTGCTCAAACTCGGATAATCCTAAACGAGCACTGAGGGTGATCAGGGCCGGGGGAGGCTCCATCGCTTCGGCAGCAAGCATTTCAGTCTGTGCTGATGCGATTTCTTCTGTTGTCACGGTGGCATCGGGGATCATCCGTTGCAATCGTAGCCGCAGCCAGTTAATGGCTACCGTGAGATAGTGGGCGTTTTCTTCTTGCCAGGTTGCTAGATCGCTCATGCCCCTACGCCGTAATTTGTTTTCTAGTATGGCTGATCAGCGATAGAGTTCATGAGTCTATGGGGTGAGCGTTGATAGAATTTAATGTGATTTTACACACTCTACGAGATTGTTTTGTGGTGGGGTATGGGTTATACAGTCGGCAGAATGTATTAGCGAGATTTCGCGTAACGCGCTATTTTGGAGGTGTTGGCTACAATGGAGCTGTAAAGATAGGCCAAACTATGTCAGTAGCTATCACAGAAGCAATTACTACCCTGGTAAATGCGGAACAGCGTTTTCAACTGAGCCGAACAGAATCAGATAGTTTTTTCTGGAATGGTGTACTGATTTACCAAGGCTTACTGATGTGGATAAAGCAGGCTTGACGGAGCTGCGACGCCGTTATCTATATCAGTGTTCTCAGGGACAGCTACTAGAAAATACCGTGACGCTTCTGTTTGCATCACCACTGCTGACATTAGCGGGATTTTATGATCCTCCCTTTAGGCTAAAGGCGGAGGAGTCGGTGCAACTTACGCTGGAGGATCCAGAGGAGGTTTTACAGGGGCGATTAGATGTACTGGTACTGAAGGAACAGCTTTGGGTGGTGGTGCTGGTGGAGTCGAAGAAGACGGCATTGTCGGTATGGTCGGCATTACCGCAGACACTGGCTTATTTGATGGCGAATCCTCAGCCTGAACAACCAAGTTTTGCTTTGATGACAAATGGTGATAATTCAGTGTTTGTAAAGCTGTCTCGTTTAATGGGTGGAGAGTATAATTTCTCGCGAGTGTTTGCAGCAATAACGTCTAATCAGGAGCTGTATGAAATTTTGCAGATTTTGAGACGTATTGGTCAGGTAGTGGGAAAAACCTAAGGACATTAGCATCAAGATGAATGTATGGGCGGTAGCGATTGTCTTAGCTGTCAAGCAATTAAAGAAAAAAGAGTAGCAGTTTATTTGTTGCTCCCCCCAATAAATCCCCACCCATCACTCGTTACTTGCTACTTGTTTCGCGCGGGTTTGATTTTTTGAGGTGTTGGTTTTTGGGTGATGGGTCAAGTGTCGCGTGGAAATCGATGGATCGGATAGTAGAGAAGGTGAATCGGCTTTATGAGCAAGGTGCAGACGACGTTTGCATTGATTTTGTCTTTTCCAGTGGAGGCGGTGAGTGCGGGGTGGGTTGGAGGCAGTGCGTTGAAATACACTCTATCAGGCTGAAGACTCCCTATCTTTTATACTTTTGCTCATCAGAAGACTTTCATGGATTCTACTTCATCACAGCAGGCCTGATAAAAATTACTTAAGAACTCTTCGTAGGTATCTTGAGGAACCCCCTTAGGGTAGTAATGCAGGATGGAAGATAATTGTTGATGGAACCATTTGATGAATGAACTCTTTTGCTTCTTCCACTCACTTTCAAATATTGGAGCAGTTACTTTGTCCTCTGGAGGCACTATTCTAGCTACTTGTTTCTTTAAATCTACCATCCAATTTCCAGCAATATCAAGCAATTTCTGCTTAACCTGAGCAAGGGACACGACTCCGTCAATATCCATTAGGTCTGAAGTCCCTTCTGTCTGTTGAAATTGTTCTTTTAGGCTATCAACGTTACAAGAGAAATCCCAAAGATCATCAGCTATCTCTTGTTTTTTGGATTCTAATACTGCTTTTTTGGACCTTAATGCAGCTAACTGCTCGTTAATTATCCAAAATTTCTTGCGATTAGCGTTGGCTTGAGCCATTTCTTGAGGAGTACGAGTAAATCTGAGTGGCGTTATCCATCCACCAGAAGATGTGGATTTAGGGTTTGAAAATGATTGGTCTTCTCTTACGAGTTCCTCAGTTAAACGCTTATATTCCGCCTCGATTTCCTCAGATAGTAACTCTACATTATGATATGAATCAGACTCTCGATATCGTTGGATCACCCATCTGGCGATGTCTTCCAATTTGATGTTATTATACTGACAGTCATCTAAAAATTGCCGAGCGAGTCGAAAGTACTTGGTTGATTTAAAATTTTCAAAGTATTTACTGCCAAGGACTTTTTGAATAAGCCCCATTAATTTTGTAGTCTGCTTTTGCCTAATATCTTGGCGTGGTTGACTGTAACTTGCCGTTCTTCTTATCCAGGTTTTAACTCCCTGTTTTCCTTGAAGTTTTCCTGTTGGTTTAACTTTACTTTCGAAATTACTATCAACTTTACCATGGCCAATAATAGCATATTTCCATTTGATTGGAATTTTACGTGCTTTTAGTAGAGGAATAACTTGGTTCTTGACGGATCTAGGAACTTCAGATGCTTTATCTAGTAATTCTATGAGGTATTCTTCCTGAGTTTGTGGCTGATGATATTGATTTAACTGCTTAGGTTTTTGACGTTGTTCTCCTTCTTCATTGTAATTACTTCTATACAGTTGTGGTAACCCACTTTTTTTGTCATCCCCATAACCTCCTCCAAATCCATAGCTCGTTTGTTCTCTAGTCTTCACAGGCATTTTGACTTCGTGAGCTACAATTCTATATCCCGTTCCCTCAGCCCACTTTAAAATGACTAAGTCGATCCCTGCGCTTCCTGAGCCATCAGGATGGGGAATAATCCATGTAGTCTCCTGCTTTACTTGCTTTCGATGACGCAGTCGCACCTCATTCATAAATTCACCTACTGTTCCCACATACTCCCATTTGGCTTTTTCCCCGATACTATTATAGCTAGATACTTTATCCCGAGGATTAGATCTCAAATCTAATCCCCACCACAATGCAGGCTTTTGTTTATGCAATCTCTCTTTGAACTGCGGTTGATTCCATTGTTTTTTTATACTATTTGGAATTAATTTAAAGATAACTTCTCGAATGTCGTTAATACTGCAAGCATTTATAGTTCTCTGGTAAACCTCTTCCCCATAAATCCCTATCAGCTCCCTGAGTCGCCATCGATCAGCATCTGTTAAATTCTCCCCTAATGCGCTTTCCTTAATTTGAGTATTTGAGTCAGCTTGTTGGCGAAGCGGTTCATCCCATAACCAGCTCATCCATTGCTTGGCTTCATCCAAATGAGATGTATAGGTAATTTTCTCGGCACCACTGGTTGTATCTCGTTGTAAGTGGTCGTTAGCGTACGAGTTAGTAGGATCTTGAATCTCTTCGTCCAATGTCATCTCCATCATTTGAACAGCATTGTTTCCTGTTGCTGTATGGATTTCATTTGACTTGTTCTGATGGAACTGAATGTTTTCACCTCGCACCAAAGGATCAGGACTGGATAAATTGCTGCGAATGGTTTCTTGAACTTCTGGTTGCTTTGTTATTTGTCTGTTCTTCTCTTCTACTATTTCTATATTTGACTTCGCTAAGATATTTTTTTGGATCGGTCCTGGTTTTGATTCCTTTGACTGACTTGCTTTCGCAGAGTCAGGAAGCTGGCTAAAGCTTTGATGGAAATTAGAAACGCTGAAAGCGAGAGTCTCTGCTTGGGTCTGTTTTTCTAAGGCTTCCCCTGAAACTGCATGCACAGCTACATGCTGGTAAAGACTTGATTTTGGGTCTGAGGAGGCATCCTTATTAGTCCGATGAACGAGGCCAGTACATTGAGATGTAGCTCTTTTGGATTGACGCCATGTTGGAGTAATGCGGTCAAAACCCATGAGGTAATTCCCCTTTTTACGACTAAACGCTATCTCTGATTCAACTTTATTACTCTTTGAGATTTTACTCGCTTCGAGATGTCCGATGACGAGTTGCCTTTGCCCGTATCAATCGAATCTATCCAATCGTCCTGAAAGTCTAGCCCAGACAGTAGGGTGTGTTAACGAATCTTTGCGTAACGCACCACTTTACGAATATGGTCAGGGTGATTGATTTTAGGGCGAAGAGGAGATTGGTCAGGAGGTAAAATGGATTGAAGCTATGCGATACATCGCATAGTACCAGGCTGCTTCTGATCGCGCGAGCTATATGTCGGCTATGATGTCTCGGACCATGGCGTTTTCGTTGATTTCTGTTATGGTGGTGATTGCCGTTTGGTATGCCTTCCTCTTCAACGCGTCGCGCGGGCCGCTGCCGACCTTTAACATGCGGCCTGAAAGTTGCAATAATGTTTCATTCAAAAAATTACTTACTGCTCCTTTTAACTCCGACTCCCCCCACGTGCCTGAGCTCTTCACTTGCTGACATATCTGGTTCTTATGGTATGTCATTACCTTGTCTATGACCTTGTCCGAGGACGTATTCGCGGTTTTGAACTGGGTCGATGTTGCTGCGGTCATTTCGTAGATCTCATTTATGGCCGCGCCGTCGACGTTACTCCCCATTGCATGCTGCATTTCATCGGTGTTGAGCGTCGTATTCACATAATGCGCGGCATCGTAGTTTTGGTCTCCGCGTATCACTTCGTTTTGCTTATCCCCTTTTTTTCCTGATTGTATCTGTGCATCTGCAGTGTCAAAGAATAAGCTTTGTCGCACTGTGCCCCCCGCTTCTAGCACTTTTTTTATTGCGCGTCCTAGTACTACAAAAAATAATTTTACCCGCACGTTCACATGACTTGCGTATTGCTCCATCGTTGCCGTCGGATCCAACATCATAGGTGGAGCACTACGCAAATCAGCGATCCGTGCGCGTTTGCCCTTCCGCTTACTTTTCCCGACGCGACTAGCCTGTATCACTCCCGGTATCTCGTTGCTACGCGTCGATCCCCGGTATCTTCCGCGTTCCGCCTCCGGCACCGCAAAGTCACTGTCTCCGCGTTGGTGAGCCGATGCCGTCCCGCTCGTCCGTTCCTGTTGTCCTTGCTTGCGGCTCTCAGTCCTTACCGGTACTTCTCCACTTACATACGCCCCCCTCACTGGCAACGCAACGAAGCTTTGTGTGAACGTCCGTTTTGCCTGCCTTCCCTTCATGCTCGTCCCGTGCCGTGGCGGGTTATCTAATTCACGAATGCACCTTCCTTTTTTCTTTCCCCCTCCGTTTCTTTCTACTGACCTGGTTTGCTTGTGTCTTCTCATTTAGCAGTATCTCGTTTTGTCTGTCGTAATTATTTAACTGGGTTGAAAAAGCGAATCATTGGGATTAAGCTCAACATTGATTGCTTCCATATCGAAGCGTCCTGGTCGCTTGCTAGTGTTATCGACTGATTGCTGCGGAGCAACCAGGTTGAAGTGACCTCGAATCCGATATTCGCATATACTCGCTCATTCCGTCTGGGCCCTCTTTCGCGGCCCACGGGGGTCCGCAACATTATGCGCTGTGCTCACTGACTGCATATCTCTCAAAGTTATTCTGCAATAACAACTGCTATGTTTTCAGCAAACTTTGGCGGACGCGCCGTGAAATCAACTGGAATACTATCCACCCCATCCACCCGCAACCGCAATACATAAGCACCCGAACTAACCTCCTCCACCTGCACCCTCAAAAGCGTAGGTTGTATCTTATTCGCCACTGGCTCAATCACCGTCACGGGCACACCATGATCCCCAAACAACAACATCACCTCCTCATCCGACTGAATCTGCGGCGTACAACTCAGCGTCAGCGTCAGAGCACCAGCAGAACCCGATAAAGGATCCACGCTCACAATCGTCGGAGCAACCGCCAACGGTAACGCATCCGTCGCCCACACCCCCTGCTCCCGCTCCATCACCAAAGACAACAAATAAAACCCAGCCCGCCACCGACTCATCACCCCCGGCTCATCCTCCGGCGTCGGCAACTGCACCTGCAATTCCCCCACCGACCTCTCAGCCAAAGGCTCCAAAAAAATCGGCTCCGCCAACCGGGGATGCCTCAACCGCACCTGAATATCCGGATGATCCAGATTCGTCCCTCGAATCTTCACCACATCTCCCCACTGCGCCGCCCGCTGCCGATTCGGTAACACAATCTCCTCCAATGTCGGCCCCTTCATACCCACCCGAGCAATCACCCCACCGCCGCGCCCGTTCGGCAACACCGGCAACGCTAAATTCAGCGGCAGCTTACTATCAATCAACACCACCGACACCTCAAACGCTACCGACGCCCGATACTGTGCCTGAAACACCCGCCAGACCTGCGAGACCTCCTCAAATGACAGATCCAATGGCTTAATCGTCAGCTGTTCAATCTGCTTATGCAGATCGCTCTCCGGTAGCTCTACCGCTGTCGCCGCCTCAATCTCCGCCGCATTTAGCTTCGATCGATCGTGCAATACACTCATCACCCGACCCAACAGGCGATGACTTTTAATCTCACTATCTTTTTCTCCATAGGCCGTAATCATATAGAGCAGATTTAAACCCAGGGGTGCTTTTTCCGTCGTCCCCTGCTTCGAATGGACCGGCTTGGGAATATTCTTCCAGGCCAAATCTGGTGACGTATGATACAGAAAAAGATTAACCTGGTTGCCTTCCTGATTGCCCCGCGCTTTATCCAACGGCAGTGTTGTAATCCGACCGCTGCCCAGCTCATCGCGAATCCCTACAAAGATCAGGTTTTGCAGGGTGGTCGTGACCGCTGCGATCGCTAACGAGTTACTCATAACAAGACAGAATAAATAACCATGGTGCAATCGCGATCTCTCACAACCTACTCCAAAATAACAGGATTAACATCGTTTCGTTAATCCTGAATTCATGAGCAAATCAAACTCCAAGCCCACTGAATTTCGGGTTTTGGGGCAAACTCTAAGCAATTAGACAAGTCAGTTTGTTCCTACAAGGACCAAATGGACCGGCTAGCTTTGGTAGCATACCGACTACCCTGCAGATCTAAATCCCAGGAATCTCGGAAAGCTTACACTCCAACTCTTCCACCGAAAATCGCATCATTTCTCGCCATTCATTAAGAGTAAATGCAAACCCCCGTTGATTGGCCATATCCACAAACGATTCAACCGTGGGGGCCGTATTTAGCGAATCCCGTAAGCTAGGATTCGCTTGAGCCTCGCGATAAAGCTTGATTACCTGTTCCTTGGCCATAGTTAAGGTAGCTCCTGCCAATATTTAGGTTAAAAAGATCAAACAAAGACTGTCATGCAACCTGTTGTGTTACATGGATGAGGACAATACTACCAACTTTTCTTGATTGGTTCACTAAATAATCTGAACTCATCTGTGATCCCACAATTTGCGTAGATTATCCGCAACATTACTTAGTCAATGCTGTAAACGGTCTCTGAATCACAACTTAATTTAACGATAGGTAAACGGTATGTAACCAAAACGTATCAAAAAGAATTTATTTGAGGAAGAGTGCCAACTTTTCAAATCACACGTATTATTGGAAATATGTTCCTGGAACAGATGGTATCTGTGTGTAATTGCGTCATCACAGCGATGGCCTTTACATAGCACAGTATTATTGTCTGTATTATCCTTTTCTCTTTATTGTCCGAAGCTTCAGACAGAATTGTTATCGGATATATAACCAGTGGCTAAACCCCAAGACCCGCTAAAAAAGGAGCTGGATCTATTAGAAGAAGGCTGGGGTTTTCCTATGCGAATCACCGTGCAAGGAGGATTTCAGCGGAGTCAAGAGTATCGAAATTTAGAGGAATCTATTGTCATCATTTTAGGTACCCGCTTAGGCGAGCGGGTATACCGACCCGGCTTTGGCTCTCGTCTTCATGAGCTTGTCTTTGCCCCATTAAATGATGAAACATTGTTGCTGGCTCAGATTTATGCTCGCGAGGCACTACAACAGTGGGAGCCACGCATCATAATTGAATCGGTGACGGCGACTCCTCTGCTCGATACTGCTAGTTTGAGTATTGCTGTTCACTACCGTGTGCGCAGTACTCACCATCGGCGTAGTTTAGTCTACCCGTTTTATCTCACGCCTTCTGTTTAAGAGAATAGTCAAAAAATGTAGTAATTAAGGATAAAAGCCGATGTACAATCCCCTCCTGGGAGGGGTGCCTTTAGGCGGGGTGGGTTTCGAACACTAGCGCCAGCGGTCGTCAACCCACCCCGTTGCCCCTCCCAGGAGGGGATGAGACTCCCTCTTCGTTAAAGGCACTGTTCCTGTAAGAAACTTGCATTGAAATCCGATTAAATTCTCATTTATAAACTCCATCTGTTTGTTCTCCAGACGCTATGGAATTTGATTTTTTACCCAAGCTGCCAAACTCCAATCTAGACGACCGCCAGTTTAAGGACCTGGTGGAAGAATGTTTGTTGCGGATTCCTCGCTATTGTCCGGACTGGACCAACCATAATCCTAGCGATCCAGGAATTACTATGGTGGAGCTGTTTGGCTGGCTCACCGATCAAATGATGATGCGGTTTAATCAGGTGCCGCGTCGTAATTATGTTGCCTTTTTAGAATTACTTGGTATTCAGCTGCAGCCGCCAGCCCCAGCGCAGACGGCACTTACTTTTTATCTATCGGCTAGTCTGCCCGAACCCTATACAATCCCAGCGGCGGTGGAGGTGGCCACCGAACGGACAGAGACAGAAGAGGCGATTGTTTTTAGTACTGAGCGGGCTCTGACGGTGGGTGTCCCTCATATTCTCCATCTTTTGACGGCGGATACCGCAGAGGAGCAGCCTGATGTGCTACTCGATCGGCTGTCGGTGCGGTGGACTCGTCAGTCTGACGGACGGTGGGAGGGGGCAGAGCAGGATATTTTTAACCCGACTCCCCAGCCGGGTAATTGTTTTTACCTGGTGCTTGATCCGGAGCAGGCCCTGGATGGTAACGTCATTGCCGTACATTTTAAAGGAGAAACAGCGACACCCACTGGTATTCGTCCAGAAGCGCCGCCTCGACAGTGGCAGGCTTGGAATGGTCAGGTCTGGGAGCCTACTGTGCTGATGAGGGAGAGTGATGATGACACCCACGGGTTTAGTTTTTATGACTCTAGCAGTAACGACGAACTCCAGCAGGGAGAAGTTGTCTTACATTTGCCTCAAAGTCTTCCGGTAACCGAATTTGCTAGCTATCGGGGACGGTGGATTCGCTGTGTATGTACCGAGTCTGCTCCCGAAACGAGGTATGTCAACTCTCCTCGGTTGCTGAGTGTGTCTGCTCGTGCCATTGGGGGGACGGTGGATGCTCGTCAGTGTTTGACCATTCACAATGAGCTATTGGGAGAGAGTGATGGCCAGATGGGACAAACGTTTCAAGTACAAAATACTCCTATTCTGCCGCGTCAGGAATCGGAAGTATTGATGGTGACATCGCCCAATGGTCAGCAGCAGATATGGCAGGAGGTGACAGACTTTGCTGACTCAGGGCCAGAGGATCTGCATTACACATTGGATGCACTGACGGGGCGACTCCAGTTTGGTCCCTTGATTCGGGAACCGGCTCAGTTAAAAACAGTGACCCAGGTGAGATCGCGCCAACAATCCGCCGCTTTTAGCCGTCAAGGCTCTCTTGAATCGTCCGTTTTAACCCTGTCTCCTCAGCTGTTAGAGCGTCAGTATGGGGCTGTTCCTCCACGGGGGGCGGTGTTAACGATGCGGGCCTATCGTACAGGCGGCGGCCAGCAGGGCAATGTGCAACCCCAGACGCTGCGGATCATTAAGTCTGCGGTGCCCTACGTGGCCTCAGTGACCAACCATCAAGCCGCCCAATATGGTACCGATGCAGAATCTCTGGACTCGGCGGTATTACGGGTGCCAAAGTTGTTGCGTACTCGCGATCGCGCCGTCACCGCTGAAGATTTTGAAACCCTGGCCATAGAAGCGGGAGCGGGAAACGTAGCCCGCAGTCTCTGTCCGCCTCAGCTCAATACCCAGCCAGGAACAATCACGGTGATGGTGGTACCTAAAACCAACCTGGGCGATATCGAGGCAGGTCTGGGCATTGCTCCCCAAAGTCTCAGCCTGACTCCGCAGCTGAGCCGGTCCGTGCTGCAATATTTAAATGAACGACGTCCCCTAGGGCTGCAGGTTAAGCTAGAATCTCCCAGCTATGTGGGGGTAAGTGTGACGGCTGAAGTGGCCATTGACCCTAGCTACGGTTCACCAGAAGCACAACAGGTAATACAACACAATCTTCAAGTGGCCCTCTATCGGTTATTAAATCCTTTGACCGGGGGTGCCAATGGTGAAGGCTGGCCCTTTGGTACCCCTGTGTATCCGTCCGATATTATTACCCTGTTGCAAACCATGGCCGGGGTCCGATATTTGGGCACAGTTATGCTCTACGAACTGCGCCAACGGGGAACAGAATGGGTACGACGACTGGCCCCGGACAATGTGGTGACGCCTGCTCCTCTGGGTTTAGTGTGCTCTTGGGCCGATACGCCTCTGCGTTCAGGCCACACCATTAGCTTGATCGGTTAAGGGGCCACACCATGGTACAAACCCAAGCCGGACGACTGATAGACATTGCCCTGGTGCCTTTGCAGGAACCAGATCTCTCGTCTAGCTCAGCGATCAGCTTTTCCCCATCGGGTAACTTATCTCAGGTTGCAGGGCCCCAGTCGTTATCTCCTCCGGTGCCCCAGCTGCAGCTACAGCCGGGAGAACTGAGTGAATTGGTGGTGCGGATCAAACACCAGGGAAATGCTGAACTCCAGCTGCAGTTTTCGGTAACAGGAGACGTGCCTTCGGACTGGTGGCAGCTGCGCACGGAGGGCTCCGAACTACCGCCTAATCATCAGATGGAGGCGGTGTTGTGTTTTGCGATCGCACCCGATTTTTTTGAACGGTCCCTGGCACCAGAACAGCTACCTCTGCAGCTAGATTACCAAGGGCAGCTCAAAGTAACAGCCTCCTGTCGGGGTGATAGCGAAGAACATCTCAGTCCTTTTAAGGTGCTGGTGCGTCCCCCCAGTCTATATCTAGACTTTTTACCCGATATTTACCGGCGTATTGACGTTGTTGGTCGATTTCTCAAAATTTTTGAGACGGCCTTTGAACCCACCGTTGATATTCTGGATCATCTTTGGGCTTATCTCGACCCCCTGACGGCCCCCCAGTCCATGCTGCCATTTTTGTCCCACTGGGTGGGATGGTCCTTCCAGGGCCCCCTGAGTCTAGAACAACAACGTATCTTGATCCGCTACGCCATGAAGATTTATCAGTGGCGCGGCACTCGCCGCGGGCTACGATATTATCTGCATTTAGCCAGTGGGCTACCCCTAGACGATCATCTCCCAGACGAATCCCAAAAATCTATTGGCATCTATGAGAACTTTAGTCCGGGGCACGTACTGGGGCAAACGGTACTTGGAACCTCGACAATGTTAGGGGGGGCTCGCCCCTGTCATTTTTCAGTGCAGCTACGGCCCCCGAACGATCATCCTTTAGATGAATCTTTGATTCGCACCATCATCGATCAAGAAAAACCCGCCTTCTGTAGCTATGATTTGTTGATCGAACCTCAGCCATGACTCTCCAACCTCTTCAACGCCTGTACGTTAACGATGGTTTACTGATTACGGCAAACCATTGGCAGATTGCCCATAGCTATCACCAGACCCGTCAGACCATTCATTATCAATCCCTAACCCAGGGGGGGATTGTTGATGGCTTAGGGATTTCTGTGGCTGAGATTCCAGAGACAGCTCCTAGCCGATATCGCTATCCTCGCTGGCTCACAATTCAGCCTGGAGTGGCGATCGATCCCCAGGGTAATCCTATTGTTGTACCTCGACCTGAAAATTGTTATCTGTCAGCCCAGCCTACGGAAGAAACGACTATCTATATCGTACTTAAACACTCAGAACAAAGCTCTCAGTCGGAAGCAGAGATTGTTCAAGAAGCGTTCCAAATCATAGAAAAAGATGTACCTGCGGCAGCTGATGAAGTGGAGCTGTGTCGGGTGAAATTATCACCGGGTATAAATGCTTTGTGTGTTCCAGACAATGTCTTTGCGCCCCAAGTTAATCAGCTCGATCTGCGCTATCGCCAGCCGGTACAGCCCCGGTCTGCTCTCACCTGCGGTGTGGGTTTGTTAGATTACTCTGCCGAAAGTATGGCTCAGTTTCAGGCGTTGTTTGCAGCCCTGCCCGGACTGTATCCTCGCCTGCAGGGCCAGATGATGGCTGCTCCCCTGGCAGGCAGTCTTAATCACGTAGCCTATGATGAGTTTTGTGACTTGGATCGTTCCATGCGTCATCGCCTGGCTCACTATTTACAGCAGGGTGGTGTGCTACTGATTGAGGCGGATGGTGATGGGGTGCTAGACCTGTACGCAGCTGAGCTAGCCCTGCAGCAGGCTATAGCCGCTAACCCCCAGCAACAATCTCAGCCATTACGAGAGAACGCTCAGGAGGAATTACAGAAAATCCAGTCCTGTATTGCCGATGCGATCGCAACCTTGGCTGCTCCAATTCACACATTTCTAGATACTGAAGGGCTGTCGGAGCAGATAGCGGCGTCCACCCCAGCGCAGAAGGTGCGCCAGGGGGAGTTTTTCCTAGGGCGACATTCTCCTTTTCACTTTAGCCATTTGCCCACAGTACGGCAGCAGCCCATTGGGCTATATCGCTGGGGCGGTGTGCTGCTATTAGTCGGGCCGTTACTACGGGCCTGGGGAGCCAATGATGAACTGCATCTTGACCGTGAAGAGATTCGCTCAGCTCAAGAATTGGGAGTCAATCTTCTCACCTTTGCTACTCGCCATCATCAGCTACACCAGTGGCTGATGCCTGAGCGTCCGCCGTCTAGTCTGTCTAACTAGAGCCATGGCTAAACAGATTCTGACCCAGCTATCTACCCATTCGCTTCAAGTTGGCACAGGTCGTGACCAGTTTGAAGTGATGGTCAATAATCTTAGCGATCGCTTTGCCACCTTTACCCTGGAGCTGTCTGCGCCCGGTCTTGCCCGTGATGCTAGACCAGATTGGTATCACCTAACCCCGGATATCTCTGCCAAAATTCCAGCGGGAGATCGGGCCAGCTTTATGGTAAACCTGCTGGCGCTGCCTCCGGTTGCTAAGAGCTTTACGGGCAAAATGAATTTGAATGTCAGTGTGACATGTCTAGAGCTAGGAGAAAAAGATCGGCAAATTATCAATCTGGTGGCTCAAGGGTCGGGACTGGCACCGCCCCAGATATCGATGTCTACTCTGGACTTTCAGGGAGAGCCAGGAGATCTGATCGAAATTCCCTTGGTGGTCACAAACCGTCAGCGTAATACGGCCAATATTCAAGTTGAACTCCAGGATCTGCCCCACACTTGGCTGATAGATGGCTATAAAAAACGACTGCGGCTGTCACCTCGAGGACAGGCTGAGTGTTTGTTTATTTGTCAGCTACCGCCTTTAAGTGACTCGCTCAGTCAGGTTTATCCCTTTAAGGTGGTGGTCAGCCAAATTCAAACCCAGCCCGTCAGTCAGGCGGCCACCTTGGATGTACTGCCTGTGGGTAGCCTGCGGTTTGGCTGTGACCTGGCAGAGGCACATGTAGAAGTTGATGAAATTTATGAGATCGATAAACAGCGGGAGATGCGATCGCATCCGTCTCCATTGGACACATCTGAGACTCATCCCCAATCATTTAGAACTGCCAAGGGCCGAGAGCCTACCTACTATACGCTGACCCTCAACAACGCCAGTAACGTAGCACAGTCTGTCAGAATTATCCTAAATCGTATTGATGTGCCCTGGTTTAGGCGACTGCGGGCATGGCGCAAGCCTCTGACCCGTGTTCATACGACTCGTCACTGTCTGAATTTAAGCCCATCCCAGATTGATTTAAAGCCCGCAGAGATCGCCACCATGGCGTTGACTGTAAAGCCAAATCCTCCCTGGTGGGGGTGGCAGCGACGACAGCTATTCCAGCTACGTTCTCAGCTGCAGCAAACGGTTATTGAACCCCCAGAGCAACAGCTTGAGCTGGTCGTTCCACCTAAGATACCATTCTGGCTACAGTGTCTAGCGTTGCTTCTATTAGGATTAGGGATAGGATTATTTGTCGAACATCTAACCAATCATCGAGCCCCTGTTAATAGTGTGCAATTTGATGGTCAGGCCAGTATGGTGATTAGCGGAGCCAGCGACAACACCATTCGCCGTTGGCAAATAGTGCGGCGGCTGCGAAGAATTGATGTTTTGCCAAAGAATATTAGCGAACAGGATATTGGCAAAGCGGTGCGAGTAGTGCGCTATCGTCCTCGTAACAATGATGTACTAGCAGCTGGATTAGAAAACGGTGAAATTCAGATTTGGAATTTTCTGTCGCAGCGATCTCCAAACACCTTCGTCTATCAACCAGACGATCGCGTCTTTGACCTGCAGTTTAGTCTAGATTCTCTTAGTTTATTTAGTGCTCACGGCAGCGGCCTGGTGTTAAAGTGGCATCTCCAAGACCTAGAGGATACCAATCGACCCGCCAAGCAACAACAGTTTGACTTTGCGATTCAAGCCATGGCTGCGGCTAGGTTAGCTCCTAGCGAACAGGATGAAACTGCTGATAATGCCACCACCCTGGTCATTGGTGGTCGATATAACCAGCTGAGGCTGTGGAATACCCAGACAGACGAAGTATGGTCCATTCCCTATCCCCAAGGTCGATCAGAAGACTACATTACTAGTCTAGATATTGCTAAAAATAACCTTAATCGTCTGGCTATTGCCGATAACCAGGGCCGAATTAGACTCTGGAATATTAGCCAGTGCGGGTCTAATAGTGTTGATGCCGAATCTGATAATAAAAACTGTTCACTCATCGAGCAACGGTTGGATAGCCATGGGGAACGTCCCGTTAACGCAGTCGCCTTGACTAGAGATGGTTGTTATCTGGTCAGTGGCGGTGACGACGGGCGGGTGATGCTATGGTCTCTTAATGTTGCCGGTCAGGTTATGAAGCACCGACAGGTCGCTAAGGTTTCAAAATCTATCAACAGTGTTGATATTGCTCAAAAGGAGAATAAACTGGCCATAGTCAGCAGCGGCGACAACCATCAGGTTAGACTGCGCAACATCCGTGCGGATAACCCGGCCTGTCCCTAACCCTATTGTCATTTTTTGATGTCGGTCTTTTTACGTTCTCAAATGTTCACTTAATTCTTTTCTTGCCATGACTCGCTATTCTGTGCCAATGGAAGCGTTGCCCGCAATTACCAACCGTGGCTCTGTCGCTGATCCCATTGGTGTCATTGTTTTGCCATCGAGTCAGAATCAAGTTTTGCCAAGAGACTCTTTAGAAATCAATGTCACTGTCAACAATAAAGGGGATAAAAGTGCCGTTATTGACGTTTTTCTAGACGAGCTGCCTGTAGCTATTCACCCCTGGTGTAACACAACCCAGACCCATCTGGCTCTAGATCCAGGTGAGGGAGAAGATATTACCTTTCGCTTTGATATTCCAGCCACGGCCCTTGCGGGAACCTATCACTATTATTTAGTAGTGGATGCTCCAGATTACTATCCCGGTAGCCCCCCCCATCGCTGTGAATGTAGTCTAAAGGTGTTGCCTCCTCCCCAGTCGGTACTGCGGGAAAATACTCCCACCTTTGCAGTGGAGCCGGTGACTACTCACATTAAACCGCTCAAGGTTTTGCCAGGAAATCCCCTGCAGTTTCAGGTGTATGTTTATAATCGATCGGATCGTGTCGATCGCTTTCGGCTGCGCTGTGCCGATTTGCCAGAGGAC
Source organism: Leptolyngbyaceae cyanobacterium (assembly GCA_050043465.1). GTDB lineage: Bacteria > Cyanobacteriota > Cyanobacteriia > Phormidesmidales > Phormidesmidaceae > Leptothoe. The sequence continues at coordinate 58,926 of JBHJIL010000001.1, read as the reverse complement.
TGGGTCACCATTAACTATCCCCAAGGGTTTCGCACCCCTGGACTAGCTGTTGTTGAATCCCAGTTAGACCTTAATCCAGATATGGAAGGGGTGATTTTACTGACGCTCACACCTCCTGCCAATGCCCTGGCCCAAACCATGCTGGTCACCCTCCAGGTTAAGTCAGAAAACAACCCTGAACTTAAGCTGCTAGATGTCCTTTATCTGCAGATTGAACCGTTTTATCAGGTAGCGACTCATTTTCGGACTCTAGTCAGTCGTATTCAGCAACAGCCGGGTCTCTATAGTGTACAGGCTACCAATCAAGGCAATACGTCAAGGACCTTAGATTTTCAAGTTGTCGGGTTAGAAGGAGGAGAGCTTTGTAAATACACGATTCATCCTCAATCGTTGACGCTGGCTCCTCAACAGGCTTTGGTGAGTGAGGTTACGGTTCAGCCTAAGCATCCGTGGCAGCGGCCTCTCTTTGGTGGAGGTCGGGTCATTCAGTTTGAAGTCCTAGCCACGGACCCTACCAAAAAGCCACTGATCGAGAATCCGATGCAGGGGTTGCTGCTGTGGGAGGCACGACCCTGGTGGCAAATTTTGCCTTTTATTTTGCTGCTGCTTGGTTCTTTTATCGGTCTAATATGGCTGGCCTGGTGGTTGTTTATTCATCCCCCCGCTCCGGCTAGGGTGCTACGATTTGCGCCAGAAAGTACGGCCTATGAGGCTAGTAATAACGATACGGTATCTGTTGGCTTTGAGATTACTAATCCTGGCCGTATTCAGCAGCTAGAAATTATTGGTCAGTCTGCTGAAGGCGATTTGTTGAGTGGTCCCTTAATCTTTGATCTCAGCAAAAAAGAACTACCGCCGGAGCTAGCCCCTTTTTGTATCGAACAGCGACAGTCTCTGACCTGTCGCAACGTGCGCACAGATGCCAAACGAGCCGGGGAATATCAGTTTATTCTCAACGTTATTCCGAAACCTGGACGCAATGCGATCGCAACCCAAGCTCAGGCTCCTCTGGTTGCGATCGCGCCAATTCCACCGGCTCCACTACCAAGTATTGAGGTGGCTCCCTCTGCCAAAAGCTACCTGGAAAAAGCCACATCAAAAGACCCGATCAACCAGACCGGGACTCAAACTCCAAAGACTCCTTCTTCAGAACTACCTCTAGCTGAACAAGCACGTTTGGATCCCAATAATAGTGAGCATTTTGTTTCATCTACATTTGCTCAAGATCCCCATGTGGTTCGAGCAAACTGGGACATCACTCATCCTGAGCAAATTCAAGCTATCAAGTTAATTGTCAGAGATGCCGAAAATTCTATTGCAGTCACACCTCTGACATTTGAATTTAATCAGCAGGAGCCCCCTCAAGATCCCACCAGACTGCAGGATATTATTCCTGACAAGCTAGCCAGCGATAATTTCTGCACTATTGATGAAGCCCAAATTTTAAAGTGCCGTCATGTGCCAACAGGTGTGTATCAGACAGGTACGTATACCATTGATGTTGTGACCATTCTGCGGGACAAACCTTTAGAAGAAGCTATTGTTACGACGAGCGATCCTGCTCAAATTCGTCCTCGTTCACCTAACATACGTTCTCTTACATACACTGATTCTGAAGGGATGACGCCGCTAGTTCCATTGGACGAGTCGAACAATTCAGCTGACTTTTTTGTCGCTGTTGAAGCGGGAGATTTTGAGAAGACAGTCACTTTAGCATGGGAAGTAGAAGATAATTCAGATACTCAGGTCATGATCCTACCAACACCAGGACCTGTAGAAGCAGTGGGCACTTTATCTATACCCATCAGGCTAGATTCAGGTAAAGTCACCCTGTCATTTCAGGTTACAAATTCAGCTGGAGAAATGGAGACCCGATTCCTAAGCATAACTCCCTACGATCCTACACCAGAAAAACCAGTTATTAATATAGGCATTGATCAGGAGGCCGGGGCTAACAGTGAGACAGATGGAGAAAATTCCTCAGGCGAAGCAGAAATATTTGAAGGACCGTCAGTACCCACCAGGCCAGGAACAGTCTCTCCAGCAGAACTGCTTCCTCAGTTTGAGTAAGCCTCCAGAAGGCATCTGCCTGAGGTATGACACTTAAGGTTTCAAGAAATTAGCTTACTGTCTTATTAATCTTTTTATAAGAGTTGTAGTTATGTCAGAGCCAGTCCTCTTCGAATCCTACGCAGAGCCTCCATTAACGCGCCCGACCCAAAGGCGAATTATTTCAATTCGTTGGACGTTGCCCTTGTTTGTGGTTACACCTGTGATCATTGGGATCGGGCTGACTAGTTGGTTGGCCTACAAGAGCGGCAGAAATGCTGTTGAAGACACCATAAATAAAATTAGTACGGAAGTCGCTAACAATATTGAAACAGAGGTGGTTAGCTATCTTGAAGCACCCATTCTGGTTTCAAAGATGCTCGTTTCCGAGGTGAATAGCGGTATCCTTGACATTCAGGATATGGCTGCCGTCACATCTCACCTATCAGAAATCAGCAAAACCGTCAAAACCGATCGATCAAGCCAGAATATCGAAAATCTTTTCTATGCTAATGAGTCAGGTGCCCATGCCGCCAGTCGAATAGATACAGCTAACTATGATCGACGAAAGCGGCCCTGGTATGAAGATGCGAAGAATGCAAAAGCAGCAATCTGGGCAGATGTTTATAATGACCAAAAAACATCCAGCTTAGTTTTGACCCGTGCTACACCTATCTTTAATCAGGCCGGAGGCCTTGAGGGTATTTTTGGCATTGATATCTTTTTACCTACCCTCAGCGATTTCCTCCGAAATTTGAAGGTTAGTCCCACAGGCCAGGCATTTATTTTAGAAATGGAGGGATCTCAAAAGTCAACTGGTGAACTCATTGCTACTCCTGCTGCTGAGATTTTAGTGAATGAGCAGTCAGGTGATAACAATAGTCTAAAGGCCATTGAGAGTGAAAATGAGCTGGTGAATAGAACAGCAGCTTACATTCTGAATATTGACAATGGTTCTTTATTTCAAGAGTGTGATCTAAATGGAGCCTCCAATCGAAATTTTTCCGATTGTGAATTTACTAGTGATGGGCAAAAGTATTTATTTCGTGTCAATTATCTTGGAGAATATGGCATTCCGTGGCTGATTGTTGTCACCATTCCTCAAAATGATTACATGGGATCCATCTATGCCATTGTCAAACAGGCGATATTGATTGGGGTTTTGATTATTCTTCTTGCATCTCTACTAGCCTTAGCAGGGGCAATGTACATGATTCGTCCTATTGAAAAGTTAAACCAGGCTGCAAATGACATCAAACAACATCAGTTTAATCCGGATACATTGGCTGATGTGATGCAGCGGCCGGATGAATTTAGCATCCTGGCGGATGTGTTTGATGATATGGCAACAGTGGTAGTCAGCCGCGAACAAAGTTTATCAGACCAGGTCAAGCAGCTGGAGGTGGAGAAGCTGCAGTATGGGACTAAAGGCGGTGACCGTTATGCATTAGATGCTGCCTTGCACCATGCAAAACAGGTCCGCAGTCAGTACCGTAAGCGTTGAGGCAAGGGGATTCATGCGGCGTAGGTTGACGATGAGTATGGCTGTGGTCCGTGGCGCAGTTGCATGTGTCATGCCGATGACGTTTTTCCTGATGGTGCCATCAACGGCGTGGGCACAAACATCTCCTCTAGGAGAAGCTATCGAAGATTTTGAATATTGGCAGGAATTGTGTCAACTTCACATCAGTGCCGCAGAGGATAAGACTGCGGAAGAAGAAAAAGTAGAAGAGTATGGTAAAGCACTGGCAGCCTGTGAGCAGGCCATTGCCCTAGAGCCAGAAGATGCACATATTTGGGTACGGCACAGCGGTATTTTACTGGCGATCAAGCAATATCCGGGTGCGATCGCATCGGCTAATCGAGCCTTACTTTTTGATCCAGATTACTCATTAGCCACGACCTATCAATGTATTGCCTACAGCGCCCTTAACCAAACAGAAACTGCTCTGGAGCGCTGTGATAGTGCTATAGATGATGAAAACCTAGAAGACCAAAACGATGAAAACTTAGAAGACCAAAATCCTGCATTAGCCCTGCTATATCGTGGCATGACTCGGGCTCAGGAAGAAAAATATGATCAGGCACTAGAAGACTATGATCGGGCACTGTCGTTGGAGCCAGATTACTCGTTTGCCCTGGTCCGCAAATGTGAGGCTCATGTTGCATTGCAACAGGCTTCTTTGGCACTAGAGTCTTGCAATACAGCGCTGGTGGTCAATCAGCAGTGGGGCGAAGCAAGTCCGCTCACAGCATGGACAGCCATCGGCAAAACCCACACTCAGCTGAGACTATATGATGAGGCCATTTTTGCCTATGACCAGGCCCTAAACCTGGATCCAATGAGTGCAGTAACCTGGGTTGCTCAAGGGCAGGTGTTGGCACAGCTCGATCGTGATGCAGAGGCATTAATCTCTTATCAGCAGGCAGTAGCCATCGATGCGACCTTTGCTGAAGCCTTGTTGGGACAATGTATGACCTTAAACCGCTTAGCTGCCCATGAAGCAGCAGAAAAAAGAAAGGAAATGTATGGACAGTCTTTAGCTGTCTGCGATATGGCCTTGGCAGGAGATAACAACTGGGGAGATAATTCTCCCGCTAATGCCTGGCACGAGCGCAGCATTGCTCTAACAGGAGTGGGCAACTATGAAGAAGCGTTAGCATCAATTAATCGAGCTGTGGGTATAAAACCCCGCTATGGAGCAGCTCACAATCAGCGCAGTATTGTTTACTGGTATTTGCAAGACTACGGTCGGGCATTAGAAGCAAACAGTTACGCCCTGGCATTGGACGAATCTTACGGCCATGGTTGGTTTACCCGTGGGCTGATTTTTCGGGCACTAGGGCAATATCCCGAAGCATTGATAGCCTACAATCGGGGACTGGGACTAAATCCTTGGAATGATTGGGCTTGGACGAATCGTAGCTTGGTTTTATGGGTGCTAAAAGACTATGAGGAAGCAATCAAATCGGCAGAAGAAGCGATTAACCTCAACTCGTCGTCAGTTCAGGCTTGGTATAACAAGGGGGCTGCTCAGTCAGCGTTGGGGGATTATAAGGGTGCGATCGAAAGCTATGATCGAGTACTTGCCCTGGATGAACAATTTGTCGATGCGTTGACAGGACGAGGGATGGCGCGATTTCATCTAGGTAAACTAGAAGATGCAATCGTGGATTTGCAAGCAGCGCTAGCGCTGAATCCAGAGGATGAACTAGCGAAGAAGATATTGGAAACATTAAAGTCAGATATTTAGGTATTGAAGAAATGTCTGAATTCATTTAATGCAAAACGAGTGTCTACTGCCTCAATCATTTCTTGTTGCTCAACTGCAGTCTGCTCCTGTTCAGATTGAAAATGCCCATTTTCCTTAGGCAATAACACAAGAGCCGTAATCAACGTTGCACTTCCCAACAACAATGGCCAAAACAGCAGCTTTGGATGCACATTGTCATCTTGATTTATCCAGTCCAAAATCTGATTATTACTATCATTCGGCAATGCAAACAAATAGGAATTAACAGACACTCCTAACAAGGCCAGATACATTAGCGGATAAAAATACTCAATATAAACAATACTAGTGCCTGCGAACTGCTCTCGAATCTGCACCTGCGATAGCAGCACCACAAAAAACAAGCCAGAACAAACACCTATAACTCCGCTAGTATTCATGCCGAACTTTGATTCTTTAGTAGGATCTTTAGTAATCATTACTAAAGTTGCAAATGTCAGGCTAGCAATAATAGTAATTGGTAAAAATTGGATAATAAAAGAGTTCAAGAATCTCCGCTTGAGAACGATATTAAAATAAAGCTCAGGATAACCTGTCTGAACATCATCTTCAAATATGCCAAAGTTAGAGGTGTAGTCTTTATCGTTGTAACCAAAAAATGTCTCTATCAACTCCCAATGACCTAAGACAATATCGCTATCGAGACCAAATTCATTCCTTTCTTCATGATCTTTATAGCTAGAGAAATCAGGTGTTAGGAGCTCGTCTTTCTCAAAGTTATTACTCCAAATCCGAATCCAAGCAGTTTTATGATCGAAAGGATATTTTGAATATTCAAATTTTTGTTTGAGTGTGGTTTCAAAGTACCAGCCAATGACAACTTTGTTTTCTTTAATTTTGCTGTATGCATACTTGGGCTCAACATTACTTCCGCTTTCAACTGCCTCAGGAAAAATGAAACCGATAGGAACATCTTCTAAGCTTTCATATTGCGATGTATAAGATATGTCATAGGTTTGCCAAATATAGCCCGTAAAATTTACCTCTGTCGAATTATTAAACCTAAGTGATTGAATAAAGACTCCAGTAGGTACTCTGTTTTTGTTTTGAATCGAATCTTCTTTAGATGATAAATACTGATTGATGTCTTCTCCATTTCTCAATCGATGAATTCCTGAGTTATCATCCGAACTAGTTGACTTACCGGTCTTATCGGTATAAATCCACATACCTCCAATCATAATCAAAAATAGAAAAGAAATAGAATTAGAAATTCTCCACCATTTTTGTATATTCATAATAGTCGTTCTTAGAACGGTCTTATTTACACACATCCTTCAATGCCCTAATACTACAAAATTCCTACATACTATCCACTAATATTGTCGTTATCAGAAACATTATGTAATGAAAAATCTCAGGCAAGATTATCTGAGATTTTTGCAGTAGTTTTTCTGTCTATCTCTCGATGTATCGTGATATTAAGTACTCGTGATATTAAGTAATCAAACTGTGTTAGCCCCGATTTTCCAGTAAATTTGTAAATCATAGGCAAGCAGATATCTCTTAGGGACGCGCTGAGACTTGGATCAACAACTGTTATTTGCTGAGGTGGCTCAATGATCCTAAATCCCTTAACGACAACCATTCTTCGACGCTACTTACTCAGGTTGCCGTTATCCCAGCGGATATCACGATATCAATCCCTGATGGATGTGGAGTGGCTGCAATCATCCCTCCAGCAAATTAAACCAGAGGTACTGCCAGAAGAAATTTCCTCTTCTGGTCTAGAAATGATCAAGATTCAGGATACTATTCAACCTCCGCCTCCTTACTATCGCCAATATCGCTGTACCCAGGGCGATCCCCTCAACTGCCGAGAGCATACCAGCCAGCCCGGTAAATCCAACAGCTTTACCTGTGCGCAGTGCTACTTTCCCGCTATGCTTGCTCCCAAACAAGAACTTATTGGCAAGCATGGCCAGTACCAAGTTGGCCAATCTCTAGGCCGCCGAGGGATTAGCCGACTTTATAAAGGCATTCATCTGGGTCCCGAGGAGCCTATCATCGTTCAAGAATATCTTCTACCTTCACGATACTTTAATTCAGACGAACAGCGACGTTACCAAGAACAGTTTATAGGTCTGGCGAGAATTGCTTTGGCCGATGGTCGCTCTCAAGATATTCGAATTGTGGCTCCCCTTGATGCCATCATCGATCCTGCGGGCGATCGATGTTACTTAATTACTTCTGACCTGAGTTGTACGCCCACCCTCAATGACTACGGCGCTCGCTATGGTCCCTTTACCAACTCAATGGTGCGAGACCTACTTAATCAAACCCTTCAAACCTTAATTTTCTTGCATCAACAGCGATTTACTGTGCCTACTGGTCAAGTGCAGCAGGGTATCATCCACGGTAACTTGAATCTCAATAGTTTGTTATGGTCAGCCAACGCTAGCGACAACCCTCCCCACGGTTTTGTCTATCTTACTGACTTTCACCTCTGGACTAATCTTTTTGATCCAGCCATTGTTGAGCGAGGTGATCTGGGTGCCCAGGATGAACTGAGTGTTCAAAACGATTTGAGTGCCTTGGGACAGGTGGCTTTCTGGATGCTTAATGGCGCTGTCGTAGATAACCATGGCTATCCTCTCAATTATCGTCTTAATAGCCACTGGCCTGAAACAACTAATAAGGCGCTGCGACAGTTTATTCGTCGATTAGTGGACCCTGAAGATACCTTTGAAAGTGCTGAAGCAGCTCGCAGGGTCTTACTTAAAATGCCGCCGCCGCCCGTCATCAATCAGAGAGAGGTACGGGTGTTAGAAACGGCGTCTTCTAAAAAGAGAGCGTACTGGCGGCTCATCCCCTTACTCGTAGCGGCCTTGGTTTTAGCAGTTCTGGGAAGTCTGTTATGGTGGGTATGGCGATCGCAAAAAGCGCTGCAGGCAAAGCCCGCGTTGTCTCCCTGCTGTATCAAAGATGTGGACGGCATTCCCTCGGGAGATTATGTCTATGCCATGCCAGATGTGGCCTACTGGCAACCGCTTTTTCAGCCTTTGCCAGATGCTCCGGATCGCACCAATATTGTTGATCAAACGCCTGGTCTGTTAGATCGAGCTGTAAACCTTCAGCCCGATCTGTCCTTTAACCGATGTTCTTCTGAACATGAGACCGATGTCTGTGATGATTCATCGGTAGCTGCTGCGATCTCAGCCGTCCAATCGGGTCAAGCAGACTTTGCCATTGTTCCGTTTGTCGGGTCCTTACCTACCGATGTAACGGCAACTATCATTGCCTACGACAGTCTCGTGCCAGTGGTTGCCTTTAGCTACTTTAACCGCGAGAAGAGTCTACCAACGGCGCTTCAAGGCAAGATAACCATGGCTGCTCTAACAAAAATATACACCGATAAAATCACTGACTGGAACCGGCTGAGTTCTGTTGATCTACCGATCAATCGCTACTGGTCCGATGATGGGAGCAGTCAAGAGATTTTTCAACAGCTGGCGACTGCCAATACGTTTCCTGATCTGTCCGCTAGCCCGTTGGCTATCAACGAACGATCCTCAGCTGAGACTTTAGCAATTCTACCCATGTTGCGTCGTATTTTGCAGGATTTTGAAACGGATAATGTCGGCAGTATTGCGATTGCTCCTTTAAGTCAGGTATTTGGCCAATGTTCTGTGTATCCTTTGGCTGTAGAAAACGACCGTCGAACGGTATCACCTCTAATCTTTGATGCGGGGACGGCTGTGACACCAGCCAGTGATTTGTGCGATCGCAAAGGCACCTATTCTCCCCATGCAGAGGCTATTCGCGCTGGCACCTATCCCCTGGCCTATCCTCTGGCCCTTGTGTATCCCTTGGATAACACGCGCTCTGCCATTGGCAAAGGAGTAGCCCAGCTGCTGTTGACTCAGGAAAGTCAAACTCAGTTAGCGGCATCTGGCATGGTGTCTGTCTATCCGCGACCTGACTCGACGCCGTGAGCAGATAATGGCAGGGACTACAAATCTAAGCCAGAGGCGGTTCGAGGTTTTCAGACTGTTCCAAATTCTCTTGCAAAATATCAAGTACCGCTTGCGGATCGGTGGCTTCCTTCATGAGTTCGGCCTCCCAGTCTTTACGATCATTGAGCGTGGGTAAATCAGACCGTAGCTCTTCTAAAAGACTGATGAGCTTAGCCGTTTTTTGCTCAGTTAAAAGATTAATCTGCAGTATCAAGTGAGAACGCTGTTCAGCTAGTTTTTCTTGCCGGGTTTGGTGGACGAGTACTCCTGTAGCGATTAGTAGGGCAGCCGTATCCAACATTTGGTTTTTTAGCTCATACCTGGGTAAACCAAAGGGAAGTTCAGGTGCGCCTATCCAGTTGCTCCAGCCGATCCAAATAGTAAAAAACAACAGCTGAAGGTATAAGAAACTGGCTGTGCCAAATACGGTGGCTACCTTTTGCAACAGTCGAATATGGATTGGCAGGCTTTGGGTCTGCTGGGTCTGCATCCCAATGACAGTCTCGATGTTTTTGATTACTTGCTCAGGTAAAGGATACTTTTTTCCGTCAATGTAAACCGAGCCGTTAGACATACGCATTACAACTATAGAAAAGTGATTCTACACGCTACAAATCATAGATGCACACCAATAGACAATGTCTGTATCAGGTATGGCGATTTTTAGATCAGTAGTAATACCAGGGTATAACCAGCAGCGCCTAAGGCAAAGAACCAGTAGCGGCTCTGGCGTTCTTCGGGGAGTTCCTCTTTTAAAACATTAAGGATAATGCTGCCCGCTAGTAGTGAAAAGACTATGGCTAAAACCGCCTCGCTCACATCTATATTGGTGCCTAAGATCCAGCCGGCAATGATAGCAGCGGCCAAAATCCAACGACCTGTTTTGCGATAGGCCCCTTTGTGATTGTTGCGAAGACCGTAGTCATTGACTAACAGGTGGGTGCCGATGGCAACTGCATACAAAACCAGGTTGACAATACCCGTCTCTTCTCGATGCAGTAACAGATAGCCAAGTAGTAAGTTGTAGACTGTAAACAGCATCATATGCAGCCAAAAAACGCCAGGCTCAGTGACATCGCCGTCTCCCTCCGACAGATTCTTTTCACGGGACTCTTTGGCCATACGTTCTAATCCGTAGAACGTAACCATACTGAGTAAGGCTGCTATGTACACATGGTGTTCTAAAAAACCAAGCAGTGTAGTCGATGATTTTAGATTCTCTTGGGCTTCGCTGAGATCTGGCAGCACATGCATAAACACATAGGCGACTGAGATTCCGCTGCTAAGCGACAGCCAGCCGCTACGGGGGGTAACATCCAAAAACTTAAGACGATAGCTGTATAGATGGATCAGGGCAAATGAGATCGCAACACCCCCCGTAAACCAGATATTCATTATATGTATTCTCCGTTAGGTCTCTAACGCTTCATTCAAATTCCAGGCAGCACTAATCAAAGCAAGGTGTGTAAATGCTTGGGGAAAGTTGCCTAAAGCAATACCACTAACGCCAATCTCCTCGGCGTAGAGACCCAAGTGGTTGGCATAGCTCAGCATCTCTTCAAAAATTAGCCGTGCCTTATCCAGCTGTTCAGGATTAGTGCGTCCGGCCCTGGTGAGAGCCTCCACTAGCCAAAACGTACAGAGGTTAAAGGTGCCTTCAGAGCCCTCTAGTCCGTCTTCTGTTTCCGGATTATATCGATAGACCAAGCTGTTGGCGGTTAGTCCTCCTTCCTGGGGTGGCTTTTGCAGCTGTTCTAGGGTTTTGATCATACGCGGATCGTTAGGAGCCATAAAGAATACCAGCGGCATAATCAAACAGCCCGCATCCAGCTCTTTTTCTCCATAAACCTGTACAAAGGACTCAACTTCCGAGTTCCATCCTTTTTCTAGAATCTCCTGATAGATAGTGTCACGAACTTCAGTCCAGCGCTGACGGTTGGCTGGGAACGAGCGTTTATTGGCCAGCCGCAGTCCGCGATCGAGCGCTACCCAGCACATTAGCTTTGAATATACATGCTGTTTCTTGCCACCTCGCGATTCCCAAACCCCTTCGTCTGGTAGCTGCCAGTTTTCACACACCCAGTCCAGCAACCGATGCAGATGCTGCCAAAAATCATAGGAGATTTGAGCACCATATTTGTTGTATAGATAAACAGAATCCATCAGCTCGCCGTAGATATCCAGCTGAAGCTGGTCATAGGCTCCATTTCCCAAACGTACTGGGGGAGAATCGCGGTAGCCAGCCAAATGGTCTAAATAACTCTCTTCTAGCTGTTTGCGTCCGTCGATGCCGTACATAATCTGCAGGGTATCACCGTCGGCGATCTCTCCACAGCGCTGCTCAATCCACTGCATAAAAGCGTTTGCTTCTTGAGTGAATCCCAAACGGAGAAAGGCATATACGGTAAAGGCCGCATCCCTAAGCCAGGTGTAGCGATAGTCCCAGTTGCGCTCTCCGCCAATCACCTCTGGTAGTCCCATGGTGGGAGCAGCAATAATAGCGCCTGTAGGCTCATAGGTCAGCAGCTTTAGCGCTAGCGCCGATCGCTCTACCGTACCGCGCCACAGTCCTTTATAAACACTTTGAGAAATCCAGCTGCGCCAGTAGCACACCGTTTGCTCAAACAGGTATTCAGCATAGGAGCAGGGTACCGGTTCACCACAGCTGTTGGGGTCGCTTTCAGCGTGACGTAACACAAACGTTGCTGATTCTCCTTCAGACAGGCTAAATTCGGCAGTAACGCCCTGCTCATCAGACTCCAAATCCACAGTAGATGTGAGGACTAGTTTGAGATCATCGGATGAGAAGACAGCACCTCCATCCACAAGCTGGGTCTTATGCTGAGCGCGGGCATAGTCAAACGCTGGATAACAGGTTAGCTGAAATCGCATCGAACAGCGTCTTGCTCTAACCTGGCGGACAATCCACTGGGCAGGTTCATCGGTCCCTAGAGGCATAAAGTCAATTACCTCACCCACGCTAGAATCTGACAAAAAGCGGGTGACTAGCACATTGGTTTCAGGCCAGTAAAACTGTTTATAGGTAATATCGGCAACGGCTGCCGTAATTTTAAAGTATCCGCCCTTGTCTTGATCCAGCAGTGCTGCAAACACGCTAGGAGAGTCGTGATTGGGAAAACAAAACCAATCAATCGACCCATTGCGTCCCACCAGAGCCGTGGTGCGCATGTTGCCAATGATGCCGTAATTTTCGATGGGTTGGTAACCCATAATAGTTCTAGTAGTTAATGTAGTCCCTATAAAGTATCAATCTGCAGGATTGCTGTGATCTAACCAGCGATAGATGATGATCGATATCGCCTCCATAACACGGCAAGGGGAGGCAGATACCTTAGCATTTCGAACTTATGGGGGGTCTTGGGTCCGGAATTCCTTTGAAAAGATCCTGACCCATCAAATTGTGGGAAAGGCCAATGCACTGCAGCTCAATCGTGATGTCCCGTATGGGCTGTGATCATTGGCGAGCATGTAGCTGTGCTAAGCCGATTGTTGCATTGTGGGTGGAGAATCGGGAACAGGGCCAAAAATTCTGTCGCTAAAGCGAACGTACCAGGCTGCGGCCTGTACTTGAATAATGTAGGCCATGGCAATAATCAGGGCAATTTCGGATCCTTGTTCTTTGCCAAAGGCGGTCATGGCAATGGCCAGTGCAATCGATAGGTTACGCATGACGGTACCGTAACCCAGTGCGATCGCATCTCCCCGGTTAAAGAAGAATTTACCGACTAATGTACTAAAGAGAAAATTGCCCACATACAAGATCGCCAGCGGAATCAAAAATGAAAGCAATACTAGGGGATTGGCAACGATATCCTTTGCTTTGAGGGCCATCGCAACAAAAACGATCCCTAAGACACCCAATGTAGAAAAAGCTGGGAATTTCTGCTTGAGGTTCTTGTTATATTTATCCGCTCCAACAAGTTGAATCAAGGTAATCCGAGTCACAAACCCCAAGAGCATGGGTAAGAAAACGATAATAACAATTTGCTTAAAAATACTAGCCAACGGAATCTCCACCACTGTTCCCATTAACCACTTGGCATAAAATGGTGTGGCAACCGAGCCTAGAATTAATCCAATTACCGTCATCTTAATGGCTGCACTAATATTACCCTTGGCAAAGCCAGTCCAGGAAATGGTCATGCCACTGGTGGGTAGCAGGGAGGCCAACAAAAGACCCAGGGCAATTAAGGGTTGGTCCGCAAAAAACAGCTTTCCCATGCCAAAGGCAAAGAACGGAATTACCGCAAAATTAATTAGCTGGGTGAGCAATTGAACCTTAGAGTCTCCTCCCGATAGCACCTTCTGAATTTGCAAATTAATCATCATGGGGTACACCATGAGAAAAGTCAGAGGAATGATCAAAGCCTTTAGAGGAGATGGATTAGCAATAGCCCCAAAGACCAGACCCGCGATCATAAATACAGGCACAGACCAGACCAAATTTTTCTGGATGAACCCCAATACCTTCCACACGACAATTAGTCTCCTTTTTCGTCAAGTTTTTGCGAGTACATCCGTGAATTATTCTTTCAAGCGATCTCGGTGGGTGGGCAAACCTGCTTTTTGCCAGGCCATCATGCCGCCTGTGATATTAAACACTTGGCTAAAGCCCAGTTTGACCAAAGCCTGAGCCGCCATTGGACTGCGGTGAGCGGTGAGACAAATTACCGCAATAGGTTCATCTCTGGGCAGTTCCCAAAACCATTGCGGTATTACCAGATTACGCAACAGAGGCATCTGAGCCATCAGAATGCGCGGTAGGCTCAGGTTAATGGCATCAGGAGCATGAAAAAGATTATATTCAAACCGACTTCTAACATCGATGAATTGCAAGACTTTAGTGGATTGAACAAAGTCTTCTGGGGACATGTCAATGATAGTTGACTTAGGGGATGATGCGGATACCATAGAGGTTTTCCTTAGGAAGAGTGTTCCAGGTATGTGCGATTATCTTGACATCAAGTCAGAACAAGACAATCGCACGCGCCAATTTGGATTAGCTGTTAGCTGTGAGAGAAACTGTTATCTTTAGGGCCACGGGTGTTGCCTCCCCATTCGCTAATAACTGAGGAAAGTGGTGAGCATTAGGGGCATGCATGGACTGAATGCCCAGGGTTGCCCGGTTAATCAGATCGGCGTAGCTGGGAATAATTTGCCCCTGGCTGTCTAATATGGACTGATTAAAGTTAAAGCCATTTAAGTTAAAGGCCATAGTGCTAATGCCCAAAGCAGCAAACCAAATGCCGATGGTAGGTAAAGCGGCTAACAGAAAATGAACTGAGCGGCTGTTGCGCATGGCCGTGCCAGGAATGAGTAATCGTCCCAGATATCCAGCATGACTGGCAAGCAGATTATAGGTCGCTTCTTGTTGGCCAAAGCGATAGCCAACATTAGCGGACTCTGTTTCAGATGTTTCTCTAAGCAAACTGGCGGTAACCAGGGAGCCATGGAGAGAACTGAGAAGAGCACCACCAAAGATGCCAGTCACTCCTAGCATGTGAAGCGGATGCATCAAGACGTTATGCTGAGCCTGCAGCGCTAGCATGAAGTGGAAAGTACCGGAAACTCCCAGGGGCATACACTCTGAGAAACTACCCTGACCCATGGGATACACCAACAACACAGCGGTTGCAGCTGCAACAGGAGCAGAAAAGGCCACGGCAATCCAAGGTCTCATTCCTAACCGATAGCTCAATTCCCATTGCCGACCGAGATAGCACCAGATCCCAATTAAAAAGTGAAACACAATCAGCTGATAGGGGCCGCCATTATAGAGCCACTCAGCCACCGAACTGGCCTGCCATAGAGGGTAAAAGTGAAGACCAATAGCCGCCGAAGTTGGCACAACTGCGGCAGAAATCGGGTTGTTACCACTTAAAATTGATCCCAAGACGGGTTCACGAATGCCATCTAAGTCAACGGGTGGGGCTGAGACAAGTGCGATCGCAAACACAAGGGTTGCAACCATAAGGGTGGGAATCATTAACACACCAAACCAACCAATATAAATACGGTTCTGCGTGCTCGTAACCCACTCAGAAAATTGTTCCCATAGGCTACGATGGTCAAAGACAGATGGTCGTTTATGTCCTATTAGTGTATTCATCAGTTAAACCTCCAAGATGTATAAGAGAGTTTGAAGGGGCTACCTGACTGATTACTTTGACGGGCCTCGGGCAAACACTGATTATCCAACGTGTAAGCTAATCTCAAGTCAAGTAACCTCAGCCTTATTGACTCAACCACTTAGCCTTAGATGCATCGATAATGGCTAAGAAGCCTTAAGTAAGTGACAGGACGAAGTTGAGCAACTTAATCACTATACAACCAATCAGTTATTTAATCAACAAATTGATTAAATTTTTATACCAGTCTGTTTCCTAATATCCTGCAGCAATTCGAGTCAATGGAATCCCAGCGATGAGACGCCAAGATTCCATCAACATTGCAATTAGCCAACAATTGGCTGAGCCTGATCGGTTAAGGCAAGCTCTACAGTAATCCAATAAACACCGGGGATAGTTTCAACTTGCTCGATAATGCTGTGGACTGTGGCTTCATCCTTGACAGAGCCAGATAGAAAAACCGCACCATTATCTACGTTGACCCTTAAGTTATCTTCATTAGATACTTTTGAACTGATAGTTTGGATAAGATCCTGGTCACTTTGAAAGCCTGTTTGTTCTTGTGCTATGCAAAGACCACTGCACTGATTTCCTCCGGGTGAAATATAGAGATCTTCTTCAAACCTAAAAGTCTCC
The DNA here is from genome assembly GCA_050043465.1 of Leptolyngbyaceae cyanobacterium. GTDB lineage: Bacteria > Cyanobacteriota > Cyanobacteriia > Phormidesmidales > Phormidesmidaceae > Leptothoe. The sequence goes on along the minus strand of JBHJIL010000001.1, from coordinate 42,843 downwards.
TGGCTAGGCAGTTGATGGCTAGTGTTCGGTATAGAAGATACGGGTTGTGGAAAGGCAATTGCAGGTGAGCTCATGATCGGAAACGTTAAGATAACGGCTCCGAATAGCGCCATCAAAGTCTGGACTAGCTTTTTTTGTTTTATGCGAAACAGACTCACAAGCATAGTCGCGATCGCAATTATAAAAACGACTGAAAAGAGATTACTCATCGCTCAAACTCCAAAATTTAAGAAACATTTAAACCAACAGACTTACTTCATTAGAGTGTTCTCCTGTGGCAGCCGAGGTTTCAGAAGAGCGTCGACTGGACAAGAGATTCTAGACGTTGGCCACAATTCATGTGTGACTGAGTTATGTTTAAACTATAAGTTGAGTTAAGAAAAACTACATTGACATAAGTCAATTTAGAGATAGTTTTTTCGCTTTGAAGACTGTGGAGGCTATATGATTCAGTTATCTCAGGAGTTAAGAGAATTACTTGGGAAAACCGAGCTTTTGCAAAACCTTTTAGGTGAGAGACTTGAGCGAATTGCCAAGATTGCAATAATACAAACCTTTCAGAACGGAAGCTTAATCTTCTCTGAGGGGGAAAGGTGCCAGGGAATTTTTCTTATTCTCTCAGGACGAATAAAGATGTTTAAGATGTCTGGGGCAGGTCGGGAGCAGATCATGGGCTTGTTAGGTGCCGGAGATTGTCTGGCTGGCGTCCCTGCTTTCGATGGGCATTGTTATGCAGCATTTGCTGTGGCTTTGGAGTTTGTTGAACTCTTGTATTTCCCGCGCGAAGCCTTTCTAAGGCTACTGCAACAAGATGCCATTCTGTCCTTTAACCTGTTGACCATTTTCTCACGTCAATTGCGCCGGTTCTCCCAATTAATCGAAGCTCTATCTCTTAAAGATGTATCCGGCAGATTGGCGACTTACATTTTACTGCTCAGTCATCAGTCAGCTGATAGCAGGGATGTGGAGTTGGCAATCACGAAGGGACAACTAGCTGCTTTTATGGGTACGATTCCTGAAACCCTTTCTAGAGCATTACAAAAAATGGGCCATGACGGTCTGTTGATAGTCGATGGCCCTAAAATTAGGATTCTTGATTTTCAGCGACTACAAGCCTTGGCAGGAGACTATACCCCAAATCATAGATGCCTTTACAGTTAAAGCCGTTGCTGATTTTTTCCATAGGAGCGCAGAAGCTGTTTTGTGGTGCTAGGCTTCAGGCAAACAATTATGGCTCAACAACGCTCCCTCCCATCTAGTTCTCTCTAGTGCTAAGATTATGCACATAGCCACCCGTTGCTGGATCAATAGAGACATAAGCCAAACCAGCTGCTTTCCAGGCATTAATTCCCCCTTCCATATGGGCAATTCTATCAATCCCTGCACGAAGACATTTTTTAGCAATGAGCCGAGATCGCCTGCCTGACCCACAATACAAGACAATGGGTTTACCGGCTTGCATTGGTAGTTTCCTGGGGTCAAAGGAGGCCATGGGAAACAGCATTGCTCCAGGAATATGCTCAAACGCATATTCTTGAGGAGTACGCACATCGATCAGAACAATCTCATGGCGTTCAAATCGTACATGTATCTCATGAGTCGTAAAGGTTTCGAATACTAACCCATGCAGCTGTTCAGCTACGGCCATAGTTTTATACTCCGAAGGCTAAAGGCTATCTATTTTGATTGGACTTAAGAAGATCAGACATACTACATACTCAATAAGTTATATAAGCAAGCTATCAATCCCTGCTTTTCTTGCCATTATTGTTACCAGTAACAGAATGGTGAGTGGCTTGCTCTGACCATTCCGCCGTTGCATGTGGTAGGCAGCTGGATTATGCATTATGTATTTCCCTGTACCACCAATACTGAGCAGGCAACATGATGTAGAACATAGTTACTCACACTGCCCAGGAGCATTTCGGAAACACCTCCCAGACCTCGCCGCCCTAAGATAATCAAATCGGCTCCCCATTCCTGAGCTAGATTGCGGATCAGGGGACCAGGATGACCAATAGCACATCGAGCCTGAACCGGAATATTCTGATCGGTTGCTTTGTCTACATAGCCCTTTAACCAATGGCGGATTTCATTGAGCTTCTCATCTAATTGACTCTGTTGAAAGTTGGCAAATGCGCCCGATAAATCCGTCTCCATTTCAATTGCCTCAAACGATCCTAAGCCCATATGAAAGTCCCAATCCAGAGCAGTGAATACTATCAGCTGGCTGTTGTTGTCTAGAGCCATTTTTATAGCCTTAGCAAAAACGTCATCCGCTTGTTGAGAACGATCCAGGGGGACCAAAATTTTTGTAAACATTTCAATCTCCTAATTTTCTGAAGCAAATCATGGGTTGATGCTGTGCTCGTAGGGTGATACATCAGAGCAAGCCAAGGCTTGTAGTGGGACAACGTCATGAAAGTGAGCAAAGTCAATGTAGCGATTACCCGCTGGGGTTTCATGAATAATATCCACCAAGCGATAATTCCATAAAATCTCCTCGCCATGAAACAGATACTGAGCATGGACAGCCTGGGAAACAGTTTCGTCAATACCACTTAAGGAAATCACAACTTGGGCTCGAAGTTGCGCCAGCGATTGAGCCGTCTGCCCCTGCAAAGGGCTTTGGAAATCAATAGGATGAATGGCTGTCCATGTCAGAGCAAAGGCGGGGGTCTGACTGCGTAAAAGTCGCAATGGATAAAGCCGTCGCATAAATTGCCCTTCCGAACTAATTTCATCCTGCAACAGATATGCTCGCATTTGAGCCTCAACGATCTGATTCCTTCGCTGATTCGCAACCCGAAACATCAAGGTTGGCAGACCGTTATAGGGGGTGATCACAGCAAACTGACTAAAGATCATTCGAGCTGTGGGTTGGGAAAAGCGCGCAAAGGCCAACCCTGTCACCAAAGCAAATCCTATCAATCCAACCAGTGCCTCTACTGCAGCCGCTGTATTGGCAAAGGGAGTTTGGGGATACATCACACCATAGCCAATGGAGGTCAGGGTTTGTACACTAAAGAAGAATGCATCCCAAAAGGAGTTGGTCTGGGCATTTGCGATCCCTCCCCCAGCTAAGTAAATGAGAGCAAAACCCGCATTGAGCAAACCATATATCGCTACGATTAAACCCAGAAACCCTAGCCAGGGAATGAGCAAGAATAAATGGTAAGGATCACGCCAGTAAGTGTGCCAAACTCCAGCATTAGGAGATTTTAAAATGCCTTTAGCCCACACCAGATTACCTCTCTGCTTGCTCATACGCCTGATATTACGTAACGGCACAATCCTTCTTTCCACCGCCGCGCTTTGCAAGATTATGCAGCAGAGGGAATAGAAGCATTTGTCGTAAAACGAATCATCAGATGATCGTCTTCTAATTTAGCTCCTGCTGGTTGCAACGCTGCCAACGCCTGTGGGAGAACTAGATTGCGACGATGGTTGCCAATGCGAATGTTGAGTTCATCCCCTGTCTTATGCAAATGGATTTGCTCTTTGGGAATATTGGGAAGATAAACGTCTAGACAATATCCTTCAGACTGTTGAACGACTCGGAGTGTGGTCTCCCGGTAGTAAACTTGAGTAGGATCTTCATCGCCATAGAGAGTATCTTTCAGTCGCTCTAGGGTCGCCAAACCACAAAGTTCTTCACTGTAAAGCGGAACTTCTTTGATAGGTAATGGTTGAAAATCTTCTTGAATTTCTTGGCGATACTGTTGTTGCATCTCCTTCCAGCGCGCAAAGAATGGATCGCTCACCTGTTCAGGAATAATGCGGTTGGCGATCACTAGATCAGTTGCCACATTGTATAAACTCAGATAAGCGTGAGCCCGAAGAGACTCGCTAATCACCATTTTTTCAGGGTTGGTGACCAATCGCACCGTCGTTTGAGTGCTATCCGTGAGAACTCGCTCTAGGGCTTCAATTTGTTCATAGAATTCGTAGGGGGCATCCATTACCTCTCGATCGGGTAGAGAGAAACCGGTCACACGCTTAAAAATAGGTTCAAACACAGGGCTCAGGGTATTGGCCATTCCCTGAAAAGGCTTGTAAAAGCGACGCATGTACCAGCCAGAAATTTCTGGCAAGCTAAGCAGACGCAGTGCCGTACCTGTCGGGGCTGAGTCCACAATCAGAACATCAAAATCTCCCGCATCGTAATGGCGTTTCATCCGTACTAGGGCAAAAATTTCGTCCATTCCAGGCAGGACTGATAGCTCTTCTGCTTGTACTCCATCCATCCCCTGAGCCTGGAGCACATCTGTAATGTAGCGTCGCACCGCTCCCCAGTTCTGCTCCATTTCTCTGAGGGCATCGAGTTCAGCCCCCCACAGATTGGGCCGAATCAGCGTTGGCTCATGGGACAAGTCTAGAGCAAAGCTATCTGCTAAGGAATGGGCTGGGTCAGTACTCAATACCAGCGTGCGATATCCCAGTTCTGCTGCTCGCAGGGCAGTCGCTGCTGCAACCGAGGTCTTACCCACTCCCCCTTTTCCAGTCATCAAAATAATACGCATTTGTAAAAACCTCTTAAGTTGATCACACCCACCAGGGTTGTTCATTAGTACGTGGATCAGTCTCGTTCCAGGAGTAGATCCAGATGGCATCATCCTTAACCACCACATGAACTATCTTGAGGGGAAGAGGTGCAGGCCCACGCACAACGTTACCTTCCGGATCGTAAAGAGATCCATGGCAGGGACATTGAAACTGCTGATCCACGGGATTCCAGGGAAAGGTGCAACCCAGGTGAGTACAGTTATCAACAATCCCCCTAGCCCCCAGAGAGCCATCGTCTTGGACTATCAAATACGTCGGTTCGCTTGCCAGTCCTGCAATCAAGGCACGAGTTCCAGGCGGATTAGCAAGGATTTGACTGGCTGGAATCGGATTGCCCAGTTTATCTTTTGCGAGAATCCCGCCTCCCTCAGATACCTCCCGAGGCGGGATGAAAAACTTAGCGACAGGGTAGAGGGCTGAACCAGCGGTTGCAGCAACTGCTGCTCCTGTCAAAAAGTTGAGTAGTTGCCGCCGCGATAAAGACGGTACCTCATAAGGAATTACGTTTTCCATAATTTAGTTTAAATTCAGTTCATCTCATCATCAATGTATGACCAGATAGTAATATGATACTTCAATAGTCTCTTGTTTTTAGTTGCCTAACAAGAAAACAATCTTCAGGAAGGATGTATAGATTTTATTCTATAGATAACATTATATAACTATTTAGTAGTATGGTTAAAAAGGGTTGTCTAGTCGTTCTCAAAGGAAGTGCCTTATAACTTCCCCAAATTTCTGACTTATCATCCTATTGGCTGGTGTTCAGAAGTTTAGAGAGCTTTATTGTCGCCACGGGACTGATGAACAAGCCCGAATGAGGAAGATGGAGGATAAAAGTGCGCTATGGCCAATGTTGTTGTGATTGGGGCCGGTCTGGCCGGGTTACCTGCAGCCTATGAGTTACGTCACTTGCTGCCAAGCGAGCATACGGTAACACTCATATCCAGCGAATCCAAATTTACCTTTATTCCAGGGCTGATCCAGGTGGCTTTGGGACTGAAGCCATTGGAGCATGTGCAGTTGGATCTATCGCGGCTAGTGCAGCGTCATCGTTTAGATTGGGTGCCTGGTAAGGTGACAGCTCTTGATCCTCAGACTCGCTCTATTACAGTCGAGGGGGAGAGAACAATTGAGTATGATTATGTTGCGATCGCAACTGGTGCTTCCCTGGCGTTTGATCAAATTCCCGGCTTAGGCCCCCACGGAGGCTACACCCAGTCTGTTTGTACCCCTGACCATGCCCTTGTAGCTCATCAAGCCTGGCTTGATTTTCTTAAACATCCAGGCCCGATGGTCGTGGGCGCAGCTCCAGGGGCGGGCTGTTTTGGCCCCGCCTATGAATTTGCCCTGATGGCCGATCACGAATTACGTCGTCGAGGACTGCGCGATCAGGTACCCATTACCTATGTCACCTCAGAGCCCTATGTAGGGCACTTAGGCGTCTCTAATGTAAAAAATGCGAGAGAACTGACCGCCAACTTAATGCACGAACGAGATATTACGGTCATTGAAAATACAGCTATTACCGCTGTGGATGAACAGACTGTTACTCTCGACAACGGACAACAGTTACCATTCAAATACTCGATGATCTTGCCCGCCTTTCGTGGAGCCGAATTTATTCAAGCAGTGCCTGGTTTGGGAGATGCTAAAGGGTTTATTCCCGTTTTACCCACCCAGCGTCATCCAGACTTTTCCAACATTTATGCCGCAGGTATCAGTATTAAACTCTCACAACCCGACCAAACCCGTGTTCCCATCGGGTTGCCCAAAAGTGGCCAAATGGCAGAAGCCATGGCCACCGCAGTTGCCCACAATATTGCTGTTGAGCTAGGAGCGATTCAAGATTCTCTCAAAGTTCCAACATTAGAGGCCCTGTGTTTTGCAGAGTTCGGCAATACTGGTATTGCTTATATTGCCGCCCCCGTTCTGCCTGATCCAAAAACCGGTAGGCGGAAGCACTCCTATGCTGTTCGTGGCCCATGGGTTATCTGGGTAAAAGCCGCCTTTGAGGAATATTTTATGGTCAAAATGCGTACAGGAGTTGGCATGCCCTGGTTTGAGAACCTGGGATTACGCATTCTCTTTGGTCTACAAATGCTGAAGCCAACCACCATCAACTATGAACAAACGATGGTTAGCCCCTAAGGGTTCCATTGAGTGAGATTTGGCCTTTGTTGATACTCAGCTTATGAGGATATTCATGTTCAGAATTCTATCCAATACCATACTGGTTTTCTCGCTAATGGGACTTGTTATTCTCGGTTACCCAGCGATGGCTCAGGCTCAGCCGGAACCAGCTCAACTTGCCAAAGCTGTTCAGGAGATTGAAAATTTAGACGCCATGCGTAGCGGGCTAGCGGCTTACCTGGAAGATGCTGCAGAACCACCGACAGCGGAAACCATGAAGCAAGTGTGTAAACCCGTCGGCATGAAAGCCATGCAGCTCAGCAAAGAGAATGGTTGGCAGGTGAAGCAAATTGCCAAAAAGTATCGTAATCCAGCCCATAAACCCGATAATCTTGCAGCCACTAACGCTCTGTCTACATTTGAGCAATCCCCAGAATTAATGGGATTCTGGGAGAAAGAGACTTTGAATGGCCAAACCGGTACTCGCTACTATCGTCGCATTAATGTGGAAGCCAGTTGTTTAGCCTGCCATGGACTCAAAGATAATCGTCCTCAGTTTGTAAAGGATAACTATCTCCAAGATTTGGCCTACGACTTTAAGGTGGATGATTTGCGGGGGATGTATGCGGTGTTTATTCCTGATTCAGTGCAGCAATCGGTTCAAGCTGCCCTGAGTGAATAAACTTGGTAGATAGACATCATTAGGAGATTCTTATAATGTGGCAGCCTGTACGCCAGCTGATTCGTTGGCTGATCGTTTTTGGAACACTATTAGTTCTGCTCCTGGCAGGGGTTGAAAATCTCGCAGTGCCATCAGCCTCTGCCGCGATTCGCCAATTAGAAGAGGCTCCTGGTCAACTTGTGTATCAGTCGCGTCAGACTCTGCGTGATCAGCATGATAGTAGTTGGCAAGCGATCGCATTTAAACGCATTCGTCCCGATGGCAGCAACTTCTTCTATCTCCGACTGGTTGGTTTTCCAGGTTTCACAGAAATTGATCGATCGCAGCCCCTAGAGTTAACTGACTCTTTAGGCAAGGTTCTAACTGCAAATGATGCTTCTCAACAAATTTTCACAGACGCTGCTGCACCTGAACCCAATGTTGGCCAATATGATCTGGCCCCGATTGTATCCGAGTTCCAAGCCGCCATTCCGTTGAAGCTCACTTTACCAACAACTCAAGGTAAGCCCATTGAACTCCTGGTATCACCGGCCCTTGTCCAGGAGTGGCAAGAACTTTTTACTCAATCATAAACAACCATAGATCCTAAAATTTGAGCAACCAAACTATCAAATCTCAGAGGAAGAAACATGAAACATAGATGTCGTCAACGTTACCGTCGTAAACATTGGCAAAGATTAGGTGTTACCGGACTTTGCAGTATGATGCTCTTGACACCAGCATTGCCTATATCTGCTAGGTCTAATCTTGATGAGAGAACTCAACAAGCTATGATTGATGCCATTAATGATGAGTATCAAGCAAGAGCATTTTACACTGCAGTCATTGAAAAGTATGGAGTCATTCGACCATTTAGTAATATTGTTCAGGCAGAAGAACGCCATGCCCAGCGTTGGTATACCTTATTTACACAGTACGGCCTTCCCATTCCCGAAGATATCTTTGCCGGGAATATAGAGGCTCCCGAAACCCTGCGAGCGGCTTGTGAAATGGCGGTTGCAGCAGAAATTGCCAATATACAAATGTATGACAGTTTTCTTGATTTTGTTGAAGAACCTGACCTGAGGGCAACGTTTGTCCAACTGCGTAACGTATCACAAAATAACCATAAGCCAGCCTTTGAACGTTGCCTCAACTGGCTTTCTCAACGAGAATCCTGATACGCCTACTCGCTACTCACTATGACGCTTTTGCACAGTGCATCGGAAGCGTAAAGATTAGGCTAGTGGAGCGTCAAAACTAGGAATTGGGATCTTTGAGAGTGTTGAGATAATCTGTATGGAGCAAGCAAACGTCCCATGCAGAAGAAATATATCGTCCGGTTAAGCGAGTCCGAACATCAGCACCTCGAAGAGATCGTCAAAACCCTTCGTGGCAGTAGTCAGAAAGTACGACGAGCCCAGATATTGCTCAAAGCCGACATCGAACGAGCAAACTGGAGTGACCAGAGCATCGCAGACGCCTATCACTGCCGCCGACAGACCGTGGAGAAGCTGCGACGTCGTTTGGTGGAAGATGGGTTTGAAGTCGCTCTCAATGGGAAGCCACGGAGTCGCCCACCGACAGAGAAGTTGCTGGATGGGGAACAGGAAGCCCAGGTGATTGCGACTCGGCTAGGTCCACCGCCGAAAGGGTATAGCACTTGGTCACTCCGTCTACTAGCGCGCAAAGTGGTCGAGCTGGGCATCACTGAAACCGTTAGCCATGAGACGGTACGGCAGACACTGAAAAAAATGGCATGAGCAATCGCAAGATGGAGTATTGGGTCATTCCGCCTGAGGCAGACGCTGAGTTTGCGGCTCACATGGAGGTTGTGCTTGACCTCTATGCACAGCCTTACGATTCCACTCGCCCAGTCTTGTGCATGGACGAACAACCGGTACAGCTACAAAAAGAAACCCGTCCACCGCAACCCGCAACCGCTCACCATGGTCAGCGTATAGATTACGAGTATGAGCAAGCCGGAACAGCCAGTATCTTCATGTTCACAGAGCCATTAGTTGGGTGGCGTAAGGTCAGCGTACGAGAGCGTCGAACCAAGGCTGATTGGGCACTTGAAGTGGCCCAGGTGATAGCAGAGCGCTATGGGCAAAATGAGCGATTACAACTCGTCTGCGACAATCTCAACACCCATACCATCGGTGCGTTTTATGAAGCCTTTGAGCCTGAACAGGCACGACAACTGGTGCGTCATATCGACTTCTGTTACACCCCGAAGCATGGGAGTTGGCTCAACATTGCTGAAAATGAGCTGAGTGCCATGACCAGGCAGTGTGTCAACGGCAGACGCTTCGGTGATCTGGAAACGCTACGGGCTGAAACAGCGGCTTGGGCGAGTGACGTCAACAACACTCAGAGAGGTGTCCATTGGCAGATGAAAATTGATGATGCACGCTACAAGTTAGCGTCTGTCTATCCCAAAATTAAGTCTTGACGATGCACTAGGTTGCTAATTGAACTTGTTATTCTCAGCTACCCAGCGTTGGGGTTACAGAGTGCTCGACATAGTATCGAAGGTGAGCAACCGACTGATTTCATCGCTCTGAAACCCTAAGGACATGGGGCGTTTTACCCCAGGCAATACTTGCACATCATAGAGTTCAGAGATTTGGCCTTCTAGTCGGAGCCACTGCGCGATCGCACCCGTATTTAGATCAATAATCATCAAACCGCAGCGTGACTCTACCTCTTTTTCCCGCAACAGCTCATCCAGCATCAGCCCAGAGAAGGCCCCATCACCAGCGCGCACTTTAGACAGCCCCACAATGGCAAAATGCTGCCAAAACGCTAAGCCACGCAAATAGCCAGGGCAAAACGTCACCGGTTCAAACTGCCCAGTTGCCAGGTCAATGTAGCCAAACTCGCCCGTACCCGAAGTTAGCAACCACAGCTTACCCTGATTAAACCGAGGCGAATGGGGCATCGATAAGCCCGTAGCCACAATCTCGTTAGTCGCCAGATCGATCACACAACCACTGGTACGACGCTTGTCTCGCCAGCTATCGACCAGATCAACGGGGCTAACCACGGTTACATAGCCAGGGCGACCTGCCACCATTGCCAACCCGTTTAAATGACAACGATCTTCATTGACCAGCTTAGAAATAAATGGAGGTTGCCAAAGTGGGGTACAGCTATGTTTTTGACTGACTGTCGCTAAGCTGTTTAACAGGGTACACACCATCAAAATGCGCCCCGTCTCATCCAGGGTAACATCATGAATATCAAGATCACCTGTGGTGTAGCTTACCCGAGGGACATAGCACTTATCGCAGTTACGATACTGTTGCCCCGGCTTCAACACATTGTTGAGCTGCCACAGTTGAAACTTAGTACTCAAGTAGAGCCGCTCGGCATCCGGGGTGGCATACAGCCCCATAGCTCGCCCAAACAGCCGCATACTGGCCGACAGCTTATTGTGCTGATTCATGCCGATCAGCAGCAGCAATTGGCTTTGGTAGGTGGTAAATGCCAGGCTCAGCCCCTCATCCCTGAGCCAGCTCGGAAACTGACGCGAGGCAGAGATGCCTAAATTAGGAGTGTTGCCAGCGGCAGGGGACGTTGATTGAGCCATTACATCAACCGCAGTTTAAGCTTAATAGCGATCTTAAAAAATACAGCACAACGCAGATGATAGCAATGACCGACGCGCCCTTAAGGGCAGACAATGGCGCTGGTAAAATCACCGCTGCCTGCAGGGTCAGCCGGATCAAAGGTACCTGTGTTGTTAGTGGTCACGTTGGCCAGGTCAACAATCTCAAACTGGGCCGCATTGCCTGTATCGTTGTTTAACACAAAGTCTGTATTGCCGGGGTTGTTTGAAACATTGTCTGATAGCGCCAAACAAATCTCCGCATCCTCGCCTAAATAGATATATACGCCTGGTCCAAGATTGTCGTTAATGGTGTTGCTATCCAGGGTCAGCGACACTACAGCATCATCGTAAATTTCAAAAGAGATGCCGCCTGATCCATTGCCTTCGACGGTATTACCAGAGACGTTAGCCGTTACGGCTGCATAGTCATAAATTTCAACGTAAATCCCAAAGTCTGCATTATCTGAAATTGTGTTGTCGCTGATATTGACATCAACTACAGCATAATCTTCAATCTCTTCAAGATAAATGCCGTGGCCGTTATTGCCTGTAATGGTGTTGCCCGTAATCGTAACGTCAACTTCCGCATAGTCATTGATACGGCCAAGCGCAACGCCAGCATCGTCATTGTTTTGAATAATATTGTCACTAATAACAATATCCACAACCGCATAGTCGCCGATTTCTTCAATATAAAAGGCAGAATTGCCGTTGCCGCTAATGGTGTTGCCTGTCAAGCTAATCGTGACGTCGGTGTTGTCATAAATACCTTCCTCAATCACAACCCCGTAGTCGCCATTATCATTGATCGTGTTGTCGCTGATGGTCAAATTGACAATGGCATCATCATAGAAACCATCGAAATAAACACCGTTGTCATCATTATTACTGATGCTATTACTGGAAATTGTAATATTAGCTTCGACATTATCTTCAATGCTCTGAAAACGAACGCCATCGTTATCGTTATTGTCGATAGTGTTATCGCTAATGGTAATATCAACTACAGCATCTTCGTAAAAATCGCTAAAATATATGCCATTGCCGCCGTTGTCGCTAATGCTATTTTGTGAGATGGTGAAATTTGCTTGAGCATCCCCATAAATCTCACCGATATAGAGGCCGCTGTCAACATTTCTATCAATAGAATTTCCAGTAATTACAATGGTGGCTTGGGCATAATCGGCAATGTTTTCAAAATCAACCCCAGTGTCACCGTTATCGTTAATGATATTATCGCTGATTACAATATCGACCACACTATTGTCATAGATCCCATCGATGTAAATGCCATCATCACTGTTATTACTGATAGAGTTCTGTGTGATCAAGATATCGATAGTGGCATCATCTAAAAATTCATCATCAAATCGAATGCCACTATCTCCATTGTCATCAACTGAGTTGTCGCTAATGGTAATATCAACGACTGCATTATCATTAAACTCGCTAAAGTAGATACCGTTAGACGTGTTGTTATCAATAGAGTTGCCAGCAATATTGATATTAACCGTTGCATCATTATAGATGTCATCAAAGAAGATGCCGTTGTCATTGTTGCCATCGACAGAGTTATCATTGATGGCTATATCAACAACGGCATTCTCATGGATGTCACCAAAATAAATACCCCGTCCGTCATTATTATTAATGCTGTTGTCGCTAATCATGACATCGACCACAGCATCGCCATAAATCTCATCAATATAGATGCCAGAGCCGTCATTGCTACTAATATCGTTGTTCTGGATAGCAAGACTCGCAGAGGCAGTACCATAAATCTCATCGATATCAATGCCAGTATCGCCATTACCTGTAATGATGTTGTCGCTAATGGTGAGATCAACCACAGCATCGCTGCCTATATTATCAATGTCGATGCCGTCATCGGCGGCATTGGTGATTTGATTGCGGGTAATTGTGAACTCTAAATCTTCAGTCAGGTCGCCAATATCAATGCCATTATCAGCGGTGCTAGTGATCAGGTTGTCAGCAATAACAACGGTTCCGGCCAGACCATCTAGGCCCACAATGGCAGAATCTGTCGTCCCTGTAATGTCAAAGCCAGAAATGACCGTATCATTCCCTAGCGTTACCGTGTCGCTGATCGTCGGGAAATTGCCACTGCCAGACCCTGGCAGCGCGATCGCACCAAACTGAGTCTCCACCACCTGCTCAGGCCCCACCGAGAGCACCTGCACCCCGTCCGGGATAGTAAAACTGCCTCCTGCATTGCCCGCCTGCACGTAAATAATCTCGCCCGTATTGGCAATCCCCACCGTATTGGCAATCGTATCGCGGGGTGCTTCAAAGGTACCCCCTGCACCCGCTGCACCGTTAGCCGGGTCCACATGACGAAAGATGAAATCTTGCCCCGTTGCTGGGTTAATTGCGATCAATGTTTCCAGACTATTGTCAACCTGCTCTTCTACCAGGATGGTATTGGTGCGGGCAAGCGGCTCACCCGCCCTTGACCACAGACGGGCTAGCTGGCCCACCTCTTCAGGCCGTTGGGCAGAGGCCCCTGGGCCAAAGAAGAAATTTGCCGATAAAATAACATTCGTGCCAAACACCTCATCATGCTGTGCCCCCAGGCCAAAGCGCAGATCTTCACGGGGTCGATAGTCTAGAGATGCCCTGACGCCTACACTATCATCTTCGACCTGGCCGCCCAGGTAGTAAAGCCCACCGCGCCCCCATAGGGCACCCGAGCCACAGCAGTCAAAAATTTGCACTCCACCATCCAACGAAACCGTTGTAATGGCTGCTTCAGACAGCTCAGTGATGGCTTGATCGACAATCAGATTTGTACCTGCAAATCGAGGGTTGCCCAACAATTGAGAACTCGACGACACAAATTTCTGGGTATCCCCTACCGGGAAACTAGCATTCAAACGTGCATCCCACGTATTACTCAACAGTTCTGCCCCAAACCCGAGCTGTCCAAAAGTGTTATCGCCTGTTTCTCGGATATCGAACCCGCTGTAGACACCCCAAATGGCCGTTTCGCTGAAAAGGGCTCGATATCCTGCCTGGAGCCCCCCACCAACGTCACCGTTGACATCGAGGGTAAGGCGACCAGTGAGGAAGCCAACATTGTTGCCTGGAGTCTGAATTACTGGATAAAACGCCTCTAAACCAGCAAATCCATCATGCCCTCCTGCCAGGTTGTAGTTAATGTTAAAAAATGGCTTTATTTTTAAGTTTGTGGCGGTTCCCGTGGCCTGCACCAAGTTATCTGAGGCATTAGAGTCGGTTGTCTCTGATGCCTCAGGTTCTAGTGTATCGTCAGGCATAGTCTGAGCAACCAAGATTTCCTCAGACACTAACGTTGTATCAGTCGCTGCAGGAGAAGATACAGAGGGAAGTACAAGTGTTCTTGGAATGGCTTCTTCAGGAATAGTCCTGTTTACCTTCTCTGTCGGACTGACACTTCTTTGGGAGAGATGTTGACGTGTTCTAGGCTCAGCTATCAGACCGTTGTAACTGTCTGGGATTGCCCTCTCGGAGAGCTCATCTGCAATTAACGAAGAACCGGTCGTCAGCTGTTTAGAGATTGTCTCTAAGCTGTCCCCACTCTCAGGAACTCTTGGCACCTTCTCCACAGACATAGCTGCCATCTCCTGGATAGAGGATGCCAGCCTGGTGGAGCTAAGCTCAATTTCAGATACTTCTGTATAGTCCTCTAGTGTTGCAGCATTAGCGGCACTGACCAAGCTACTGGTTAAAACGGCCAGACCCATCTGAATCCAGCGAGCACATTGAGGACATTTCATAGGTACACTATCAATCTTCTGAAAAAAGCTTTTGACAATTTACTAGGCCTTGCGTAAATATACTTACGCTAGTTTTTCCATACTACCGGCGATGATACCTACTCAAAATAGATCACCATATAAGTTTATAGAAGTTACGCATTGACAAAAAGTGAGCAATATGGTGAGCAAAGGTGGCTCCAGTGGCATGATCGGTAATAAACTGACGAATGACCGGTATCAATAAATCTCTCGATATCTCGTAACAGTTTCCAATCATCCCATTTCCCTAATCCCCTGGCTCCCATGAAGTTAAATCGTGAATTTATCAAGCTGCCTTGGTGCTTTGATGCTGAGCAGCTAGCACTGGAAGCACAGTCTTTTGAGGAAGCAGAGTGGCGATCTCACCCCAGTGATTACAAGGGTAATAGTGCTATTTCACTCGTGTCTGCGGATGGGCAGAACAACGATGACCTGGCTGGGAGAATGTTACCGACACCGCAGCTCCAACGCTGTCACTACATGCAGCAGGTGTTGGCGAGTTTTGAGACTGTGATTGGCCGGTCGCGACTGATGCGATTAGCGCCTCAGTGTTCTGTGCCAGCCCATTTCGATTCTAACTATTACTGGTTTCGTCGGACTCGGGTCCATATTCCAATTTTGACGGAGCCATCCGTCCGTTTTGTTTGTAACGGCAAATCCGTACACATGGCGTCTGGAGAAGCCTGGATTTTTGATAACTGGCAAACCCATGAAGTGATTCACAATAGTGATACCTATCGAATTCATCTAGTATTTGACACCTGTGGATCGGCTAGCTTTTGGCGCAAGATTGCTGCTATAGAGACAGACCATGAGCCATCGTCAGTGTTGTGGGTTTCTTTTCGTCCTGAGGCTCAGGTCACGCTGAAGACCGAACAAGCTCACCCTTCACAGGTGGCAGATCCCAGTGAGGTGGAGATAGCGCTACAAGATTTAAGTGACGACGTTTATGATGAGCGAGCTAGCCTTGGTAGCAGTTTTGACAATACTGTAATGTTTCAACAGCTGCTCAAGGAACACTGTCTTGATTGGCGCTCGCTGTGGTTACTGCATGGCAGTAATCCGCCGGACCACTCCATGTATACCCAGCTAAATCGACACACATTAACCGCTGCTCAGTCAGTCAGTCAGCATCTTCGTATCACCACCAATGGGGCTTCGGCGTTTAGAATTCTTAAGCTACGTCTAGGCGCTATGGTGCATCCCTCAGCTGTGCCTCAACAGCGGCCGCAGCGCCAGTTACGAAAGCAATCCGTGACTGGCGCTGCCCCTGTTGTACAGCTATCGACACAACATCTGCGAGTGGCTTTTCATAAACCCTTTTTTATTGTGGCTGCGCCCCGTTCAGGTTCCACGTTATTGTTCGAGACCCTGAGCCAGTCTCAGACATTATGGACAGTAGGGGGAGAAAGTCATCAGCACATTGAAAGTATTGATGACCTCAACCCGGCTACTCGAGGTTATCACTCTAATCAATTAACTGGCGCTGATGCCAAGGTTGAGATCGCTCAACAACTCATGCAAAATTTTGTCTTATCGCTACAAAACTGTCATGGTAATCGTTATTTAGCGCTAGAAGATCGGCCTCAAAAGATTCGCTTTTTAGAAAAAACACCTAAAAATGCACTGCGGATTCCCTTCTTACGCAGGATCTTTCCTAATGCCAAATTTATTTTTCTGCACCGTCAACCTGCCGCAAATATCAGCAGCATTATGGAAGCTTGGAAATCTGGTCGATTTGTTACCTATAAAAATCTACCTGATTGGTCAGGTCTACCCTGGTCGTTGCTCTTACCACCGGGATGGCAAGCATTGAAACAGGCATCTTTAGCTGAGATTGCTGCATTTCAATGGAAAAGCGCCAATCAGTCGATTTTGACGGCTCTAGGGACGTTACCACAGTCACAATGGTGCATCGTTAAACATGAAGATTTTATAGCAGAGCCTCAGCAACAAGTTCAGCAACTGTGCGAGTTTATGGAAATTCCCTTTGACACTAGATTGTCACAAGTAACGATGACTGACCTGCCTCATTCACGCTTTACCGTGACGCCTCCCGATCCTCAAAAGTGGCGAAAAAATGCAGCTGAGCTGGCCTCGGTTCTTCCCCTGGTCGAGTCTTTGTCGAGCCAGCTATATGCTTTGTCATGATACTTCTAGGGAATCAATCAAGCAGGCCCCAGGATATCCCTTTAGTATTACTAGTCCTTGCCCAGGAGTGGCAGGAATTATTTACCCAATCGTAACAATTCTGTCTTTAAGCCATACTCTTCTACTCGCTACTTAAGATGACGCTTTTGCAGTGTGCATTGGAAGCGTAACGATTAGCTTAAAGCTGAAGTTTATTTTTTATATCGCTATATAGCGATATAATGATAGTAGAAAATTACTCAATCAAGTTTTCCTTACTGTATAAAACTTTGACTCGTTTACCACGGGGAGTTTTCTGCTCCCTTCTTTTATAAACAATTTGTGTGAAGCATCTATATGATAGAAAAATCAGTTCAGAAAAATTCAGCATCCCACCCACCCTTGAGTTGGACAACTGTTATCTTTTTCATACTTGTTCATAGTCTTGCTTTGCTAGCTCCCTGGTATTTTTCGTGGCAGGCTTTGGGCATTACCCTATTTCTCCACTGGCTCTTTGGCAGTATTGGCATCTGCTTGGGATATCATCGACTCCTCAGCCATCGCAGTTTTCAAGTGCCAAAATGGTTAGAATATTTGATTACTATTGTCGGGGCACTGGCCTTACAGGGAGGTCCGATCTTCTGGGTGGCCGGACATCGCTTGCACCATGCCCATACGGAAGATGAACAAGATGATCCCTATTCTGCTAAGCGAGGTTTTTGGTGGAGCCACATGCTCTGGATGCTATATCCTGAGACAAAGTTTTTTGACCAAGACCAATACAGTCGCTACGCACCAGATTTGGCAAGAGATCCTGTTTATCAATGGTTAAATCGTTATTTTCTACTCTTGCAAATTCCCCTGGGGCTGTTGCTCTATGGTTTGGGAGGTTGGGCTTTCGTTATTTACGGTGTCTTTCTGCGAGCGGTGTTGCTATGGCATAGTACCTGGTTTATAAATTCGGTGACCCATATGTGGGGCTATCGTACTTTTGCGACCCATGATAACTCTCGAAACCTTTGGTGGGCAGCTATTCTAACCTATGGAGAAGGCTGGCACAACAACCATCATGCCTACCCTAATGTAGCTCGCGCCGGATGGCAGTGGTGGGAAATAGATGTAACCTGGTGGGCAATTTGGCTCTTGAAAACCTTGGGCCTTGCCCAAAAAATTGTCAAAATACCGGCCCATGTGAGTCCACTGCTGAAATAGATTTTTGGATTACCTATTATTAGGAGGATTCCCATGCCAATGACCGAAAGATCAATTAATATTCCCCCAAATCATCTCAACATTATGGGATATGTCAACCGTTCTGAAGTAAATGGCCCAGGACGTCGAGCAGTGGTATGGGTGCAGGGCTGCTTACGACAATGTCCCGGCTGTTTTAACCCAGATTCCTGGTCTGTTGAACCTAATCAGATAGTCTCTATTGATGAGCTAGTTAAGCGTATTCTTGATGAACCAGAAAATGAGGGTGTTACCTTTTCAGGAGGCGAACCCTTTTTACAGGCATCAACTTTGGCGGAGGTTGCAAAAAGGGTAAAAGTTCATGGGCTGAATGTTATGTCGTTTAGCGGCTTTACCTTAGCAGACTTGAGTAAAGAGAGTGCACCTGCAGGCTCTCAAGCACTTTTAGAACAGCTTGATATTCTGATTGACGGCCCCTATGTTGAGTCCCTGGCTATTCATCAGCCCACATCACCTGTTTCATCGCGCAATCAACAAGTACGGGTATTTAATTCTGCTTTAGCAGATCAAATTACATGGGCCAGCGATCAGATAGAAGTTCATGTATTTAAAGATGGTAGTCGATTGATTACAGGATACCGTGGTTATTCAGAGACTGTCTGAGGGGCCCAATTGAGCGTTGACTCTGCTAACCCAGGTACCCCTGTGGCTGTATCAGCTAAAAAAACTCGTGCTGGAGTCCTTGTTTGTACTTCAGCACGAGCGTCTGTCTGCTTTAAAAGGAAGAGGAATGTGCGGTTAGCTAAGAGAATCCCGATCGGCTTTACGGGTATTGATACCCAGTAGTCCATAAAGGGCACAGAAGCCGAAGATCCCTGTGAATAGAGCAAGGCTACCGACAACATCTAACACTATTCCTAGGGTTGAATCGGCATAGACTAACAATCCCAAATATAACGATACGATGCCTATGAGCGATCGCAACAGGCGATCAACGATACCAACATTATTAAACATGGGGTAAACCCTCCTAATTTTGAACAACGCAATGGACATACATTGCAGAACTCAAGCCGCAACCGGTGTCGCCGCTGGTAGACGATCCATAACAGCCTGCATCTTTTGACTGGCCTCTAGGGCAATCTCTTTAGCCTGAGGACTGTGAATCATTAAAAACATGATCAATGGATCCACAGCAGAGACTTCTACTTGCCCATTCCCATGCTCTTGAACAACAACATTACAGGGGTAGAGTACCCCAGCTTTGTCATCAGTTTGCAACATACGGTAGGCCACTAGAGGATGACAGGCCCCAAGAATCTTGTAATTGCGAAAATCGGTGTCCAGTTTCTTCTTAAAAGCTGCCTGCACATCAATTTCGGTTAATACTCCCATTCCTTCGGCCTTGAGAGCCTCGGTTACCTGGGAAATCGCTTCCTCAAAAGAAGCTTGAATTGTTTTGCTGAAGTGATACATAGCTGTATATGTTGTTTGCTTGAATTACGGAGAGATGGATTAGATTGATGTGAACTATTTTCATAGTATCATTATATAACTAAATAGTAATTTATTTAATTCTGCTCTAATTTTTTTTCAAAAGAATCCATCGGCTAGGTCTATTTCAGTTAAAATAACAACACCATCGCGATGAGGCTCATCGCTGCGATGCTTTTCTTAGTTTGGCTTTACAGGTAAGAGGCAATATCTGGTAGTAGCTACGCAAACTGATCGATCAATTCTGACAATTGCATCATGGTCGCCTCGATCTCTTTTGGGGTTTTATGCTCCATCCCCATGGCCACTAGCAATAGCCCTAACTCAACGGCATCGTTGAGTTCTAAGATCAGACCCAGGTCTTTAGTATTGTCGAGCACCTCCGGCTGACAGCTTGGATTTTTGACCTCAAAGTCTACATGCACCATGGATGGATTTTCTTGCTCACATCCTGGAATCTCTTCAACTCGAGCCACCTGGGTACCCGCAACCGTAATGCTGGCATGGTTGCTGATGACGGTGATCTCACCGGTTGCTAAAGCTTGAGTTAAAAGCTGTTTCGTTTTCATAATGACCTTCTATCCGTATCTACTATTAGCCTGATAGAGTTTTATTTCATTATATGAGCATCTAGTTGTATAAAATGCATTCACAATATACTTTGTAATATCTGTAAGGAGCTAGCAAGACGCTTAAAGCCTTTTGCTAGAAGCGATCATGGATGATCGACTTTGCGCTTAGAGAGCCGATAACAAAGGCAACAAGAAAGAGGATGGGGCTCCATGATGTTAGGGTTAGAGCGACAATCGCAGGGCCGGGACAATAACCGGCAATCCCCCAGCCGATACCAAAAATAGCGGCACCCAATATCAGAGACCGATCAATATCTTTGCGAGTTGGTAATCTAAATTTAGTCGCAAAGACGGGTTGAGGCATCTGCAACACAAATCGGAATGCGATCGCAGTTACTGTTACAGCCCCTCCTAGAACAAACAACAACGCGGGATCCCAACGTCCCGTCACATTTAGAAAGCTTAGCACCCGCTCTCGGTCAACCATTTGCGATAGGCCTAAGCCCAGGCCAAACAATAGACCGGATGCGATCGCAACTAAATTCTGTCCCAATTGCATAGTTCTGTGTGTCACGGCTCTTTCCATACTCCTTATCCAGTCACTCCGTGAGTAACCCAGACAGTGACCATCGCGGTTGTAAGAAACGTGAGCACCGCCATTAGCGATCGCAACGACAGACGTCCCAGGCCGCATACTCCATGGCCACTGGTACAGCCATTACCCAGACGAGTGCCAAATCCCACCAAAAAGCCACCCATGATCATTGCGCCAGGGGCAAGCACAGGTCGAGGTGTAGGCTGGGCCGCCAAGACATACTCATAAAGCAGCCCCCCCAAGAGCATCCCCGTCAAAAATAGCCAACGCCAGGTCTCATTACTTTGAATTGCGCCATTGACAATGCCACTAATGCCAGCAATTCGACCATTCAATGCCAATAAAAGCGTTGCACTCAGGCCAATTAACATCCCACCTAATAATGCTGTTGTCCAGCTTAATTCCACCATAGCAAGGGGGTAAAAATAATACTATATGACCAATTAGTTATAATTTATCATGACATTGAAATACTGTGTCTGTCTCGAATCACAAATGAGCGAACAACCTTGGCAATGCAAAGAACGGATTCTGTCTTTGAAAACACGTTGGCTCACCCTGCTGGGAGAAACGCTTGAGACACATCAGGGTAAGTCCCTAGACTATTGGCGCGTTGAAAAAGCAGACTCAGTGATTGTTTTACCCATTTACCAGCATCATCTGCTGTTACCGCCCCCCATCTATCGACCAGGTATCGGTGAATCCACCTGGGACTTTCCGGGTGGGCGATGCCTGGTCGACCAGATGCCTCATAGCGCTGCAAAGAGTATTCTCCAACGAGAACTCGGAATTGCAGACTCAGCGCTGTATGATTTGAAGCCTCTAAATCAAGTAGGCTGGGCCATCAACAGCTCCTTTTCCAATCAGCGCCTCTATGGGTTTGTGGCTGAGGTCAGGGCCGATACGTTCCTATCGTCTGAAAAACTAGGGGCAACGTATCCGACTACCGGCCCAGGTATCCAAGCTCTATTAGACCGACTGACTTGTTTGCAATGTAGAAGTCTATTAACAGAGTGGTGGGCAATTAGATCGCGAAAGTGCTCGGTTTAGCCGATACATCCTATATAGTCCTATATGGTAATATAGTGAATGCTTCATAAGTTTCTCTAATCAATCGTTGTTGCTGCAGAGCTGATTGCATTCTATGCCCGCCACCAAGAAGTCCAAAAAGAAAGCTTCCAAAACCTCAATAGCTACAGTCAAATCTGCAGACCGTGACGTTACTCAACTATCGCCAGCCGCACTGGGGTTGATGGCCGACTTTTTTAAGGTGTTGTCTGAAGTGAGTCGGCTTCAGATTGTGTGCGCCTTAAAATCAGGTGATAAAAATGTGACGGAGATTATTGAGATTACCGGGCTAGGACAGGCCAATGTTTCTAAGCATCTCAAAATGTTGGCTCAGGCAGGGGTGGTCAGCCGGCATCAGGAAGGTGTTTGTGTCTATTATCAAATCGCCAATCCATTTTTGTTTGAGCTGTGCGATCTAGTTTGTAATGCTTTATCCGTTCAGATCGAACAGCAGTCGCAGCAGTTTGAACAACTGGGTGCCATGCGACAATCTCGTTAGGATCTAGGCATCGCACCCTATCAGCAACGGCTAATTTAGTCAGGTTTAGGAAGCATCTTTACGTTCTAGGCACTTTACAGCAGGTCCTTGAAGGATGCTGCCTTCGTAGCTAAATCGAGAGCCATGGCAGGGACAGTCCCAGCTTTTTTCAGCTTCATTCCAATCTACAATACATCCTAGGTGAGGACATACGGCTGATACCTGATGTAGAGATCCGGCCTCGTCTCGATAGGCAGCAACTTTGCTACCTTCTACGGTAACCAGCTTGCCATCGCCTGGCTGTAAGTCTTCAGTAGACGAAAATATTCCCTTAAACCGATCGCCAACCCATCGACTACCGACATCGAGATTTTCTTTAATCGAAGTCTGAGTAGCAAAGGGCGTTGGTCGAGTTGCATCATACAAATCTGCCCAGGGATTAGACTGACCTAAAATCAGATCCGATAAGATCATAGCTGACATGACCGATTTGCTCATTCCCCAAAGGCTAAATCCAGTGGCTACATAGGTATGGTTGCTCATGGGAGTTAGGCGCCCAATGTAGGGCAGCTTGTCAAACGAAACCATATCTTGGCTCGACCACCGATAGTCAACAGCATGAATTCCAAAGTCAGTGGTGAGATCGCTAGCTAGATTCTGATATCGTTCAGTCGTATTGTTTTCGGTGCCAACTTTGTGACCTTCGCCTCCCATGAGTAGCAGTGTTCGACCATCATCCGTAGGTGTTGTCCGGATCGAACGATACTTTTCTCCAACCCCAATAAACATACCGTCAGGTGCTTTGTCAGCCTCGATATAAGCACCTATTAGATAGGAGCGCTTGGGATAGCTTTTGGCAAAGAAAAGACCTTGGTCAAGTATAGGTAAATTGGTCGTTACGACCACATCTTTAGCTGTAACGACAGCGCCGTTTTCAGTTTTTACACGGCAGGGATTCTCTCCTTCAACAGTGGTTACACGAGTTTGTTCAAAAACGTGACTGCCCTGTTCTGCTAGGGTCCCTGCCACATGGAGCATATATTTACGTGGATGAAACTGGGCTTGGTCTGGCAGCTTGATGGCCCCGGCAATCTGAAAGGGCAAACTAACTTGATCGACATATTCAGCGGGCATGCCCAGTGCCTTAGTGGCCTTTATCTCTTTCTCAATTTTGTCAACGTTGTCCAGAGTACGGGCAAATGTATACACATCCTGACGAGTAAAATCACAGTCGATGTTTTCGGTGTGGATGAGTGATGCGAGCTTCTCAACAGCAGCCTGATTCGATTCAGCATAGATTTTTGCTTTCTCTTTGCCTATTTGGTCGATTAGGTCAGCATAGATCAGCTGATGTAACGCCGATATTTTAGCGGTCGTATGGCCAGAAACACCGCTGCCAACACGCTCTGCTTCTAGAACAGCAACCGTTTTGCCCGCCTGTTTGAGTAGCTTAGCGGTCGTGATGCCAACAAGGCCACCCCCAACAATGGCGACATCGACAGATATATCTTCGGTTAAAGCTGGATAGCTGGAGGGCAGGGTTGATTCTATCCAAAACGAACGATGTTCACCAGATAGTGATTGCATAGCCAGTCTCCTGATCTTGGGGGTATGTAGAGAAAACATGAGTAGCTCTAGCCTAATTGGAGACAGTGCTAACAGACTCTATCTTTGGTAAAGCATTAACAGAAGAGTTTTGGTCGAACCAATCAACCCTGGGCGACAGGTTCGCTAGCAAACCAATACTGTAGATAGATTCGGATATCATATTTAAATGACAGGGTCTAAGAACATATGGGAGCAAAGTTGCTATGACCGCAAGGAAAATATTGATGGTGTTGACCAGTCATCAAACGCTGGGCAATACCGGTAAGACAACCGGGTTTTATATTAGCGAGGCCAGTCATCCCTACGATGTGTTTGTCAATCAGGCTGGCTACTCTGTTGATTTGGTCAGTCCCCAGGGGGGTGAACCGCCCAGAGATGGTGAAGACAGCGACGACCCGCTGAATCAGGCTTTTCTAGATACTATGTCGGAGCAGCTGGCCAACACCATGACTCCTGACCAGGTAAACCCGAGTGACTATGATGCTATTTTCTATGCCGGGGGGCACGGTACCATGTGGGACTTTCCCGACAACGAGACCCTGGCAAATATTGCTGCTAAAATTTATGAGGCCGGTGGCGTAGTGGGTGCGGTTTGTCACGGTCCGGCAGCTTTAGTCAATATTACGCTCAGCGACGGCAGCTATTTGGTTGATGGTAAAGTTGTTAACTCGTTTACCAATGAAGAGGAACGGGAGACTGGACTAGAGGAAGAAGTTCCTTTTTTATTGGAGTCAAAGCTGATGGAGCGCGGGGCTGAGTTTCGTAAATCTCCCAACTTTGAATGCCATGTGGAAACCAGTGAGCGCTTGGTTACTGGGCAAAACCCAGCCTCAGCGAAAGCCGTGGCTACTCAGATGTGGTCACTGTTGGAAAGATCGAACCGAAAAGCGTCTGTTGTTCCCTAATGGGCACCCCATTAACTTTTGCTACTAATGCGATCGCAATTACCCCAATGGGCTAGTTTAGGAAATGATCCGTTGTAGCCTAAAAAAGAATGGGACGCAGAAAGCCTAATCTAATCACGACCATCAGCTTGTATACAGGTGGACTTCTCTTTGTTATCTTTGCCATTTTACTATTATTACAAGCGGCCGGTATTGTCCCAGCGGTTTCGAATATTGTTTATGTTGCGCTGGTGCTGCTGGCCGTTGGCTGTGGACTGCTCTACGGTGTTAGTAACCGTAACTACTAGAGCCGTGATTTTGAGCCATAGGCAAAAACCCTACAGGTCAAAACAAGCAACCGCAGGGTAAAAATCTAGGATTTGATTGTTCTTTACGTTACTTCTTTAGATAGGAGGTAGCGTAATTTTTTTGGAGATCTATCGTTTGACGATAATCCAAATGGCATGAATAATACCGGGAATATAGCCTAGCAGCGTTAGCAAAATATTGATCCAAAACTGTGGGCCAATGCCAACCTGTAAGAATACTCCTAGGGGAGGAATAAAAATTGCAACTAAAATTCTAAGAAGGTCCATACTATTCTCCTGTTAAACCTACGGTGTTGTTAATCTTCGAGATCATGTTATCTGCAGGATACCAGTGGGCGGTATTTCTGATAGACTGGTTTATCTCCTAAAGGGAAAAAGAGTATCCTGCTGGGTCTCAAGTAAATTTGGACGTTGTTACATCCGCAGTAGTTGCTAACTTACTGTTTCTGGTAGTCAGGGTCAATCCAGCACTGGGGTAGAGATTCTCCTGATGGAAATATAAGCTGTGACTTTTGAAACGAGCTAGGAGGCTGTTCAGCCTCCCCAGACTGCTGCTGACCCTGGATGTCGGTTTCAAACGGGTTAAACAGCGCTTCAGTGTCAAGGACCTTGATTAGGGTTTTATCTCTGCTAAGTTTGACAAACATGAAAATCTCTATGACAAAAATAACGTTGGAGAGCAGGTTTGCCCGTAATACGTTTTTTAACTACTACAGAGTAGGCTAGAAATTACATAGCGACGTCTATCAAAAGAAACAATATGCCACTGCCGTAAACTCTTGCCTTTAGAAAAAAGGTCAGCCGTCCGCAGCGTTTCGTCGGCTATCAATTACCCATAGTGTATCTAAATCCTTTAGGTAGAAAAGGGTAAAGCAGGCTGCTAGCATCGGCCAGGCTGCAAAAAATAACAGATTGCTATCTTCGTAGGGAGCGATCGCAAATCTACCATGGACCGGTTTCCTTTAAAAATGGCGATAGCTGCGGTGGCGTCCACCGCAGTGGTAATCCGCTTTCAATCCGGTAGCCCCGTTCTGGATACAGCTGCAGTAGCCGCTCGGCTCCTGGATAGTTGCTAATTTCAGGCCCTTCCCAAATCACCTTTGCAGACCCTGTAAGGTACAATAAGTCTCCTCGTTCAAAGTCTATAAACAGCAGACCTGCTCGAGGATTAAGCTCTATATTGCCAAATGTATTAAAAAGAAAATTACCAGCAAAGTCGGGTACCGTCAGCGCATCGTTAGGATCGATGCGTACAAATCCGGGTTTACCCCCACGGTGGGATACGTCCACTCCACTGGCGAGTCCAGCCGATTCAGACTGATAGGCCGTAGCGATAAAGAAGGTGTCTGCTGCTGTAATGAGATTCTGTTCATAGGCAGACAGCTTTGTAACCTCCTGTACTGCTGGGGTCGGGCCGATATCGACTAGCTCAAACTGGCGGGTCTGAATATATTTAGGACAGTTTCCAAAGCTTTGTTTGACCTGGATTTCAAAGTCATGGCCGGTTGTTGTAACAACGACACCATTAAGCCGGTTACGACGGCGAGTATGGAGTTCGATGCCTAGCAGCCCAATATCAGTACCCTCCACGAGTGTCTGCGCTAGCGGGTCTCCTGCTAGGGGCCGGGCGGCAACCTTGAGTCTGTGCGCATCTGGAGATGAGAGAAACCCAGGCTGTCCTACTAGAATAGACGCCCAGGGATGACCCAAACTATCCACCGTTCCCACGATGGCATAGGGCAGCTGAGCAAAAAACTGTTGATGCTGCTCTAGCATAAACGTACGAATAAAGCGTCGTCCCTGCTGCTCGACTCGGTCCTGTGCGTCAAAGCGAGCGTGGATCGCTGTCTCTCCTTGATGAAATGGAGACTCCGTTTTGGTCCAACCAGGAATTGCCATCTGTGTATGTTCCTATGGGTGAGCTACGGTTTTAGGATGCGGGGGCAATCAGCTCCATGCGAATGCCGCCGGGAATATAAAACATCATGTTGGGTCGTCGATCTGTATTGTGCTTTAAAGAACCGGACGGAACGAGCTTAGAGCGATATGACGGTGAATTCCTTGACTGAAATCAAGTTCGTATCATTTTGCAATAAACGATTGTGGCAGTGCGATCGCAACCCGCCCCTGGCTCTATTCAGCGATATCTCCAGCGCTTGATAGACAAGCGCCTACTATTCAAATGTCTGAAGCTAGATCAGGATAAATCCAGCGATGTTTAAAGAACTATTAGAGACTACTATTAAAAAATTAGATTTTCGATCCATTCTATAAAGCTCCTTCTAAAAATATTGCTGCTAGCGCACAATAATTAAACTCAGGTTGGCAGCATTTATACTGAAATATTGCTGCGCAACCGCGTTAATCCTTAAGTATTCTGACTGATATCCCTGTAGCACGCGCACTCCTATTTACTTGTTGACCTATGAGAATCCAGAGACACTGCTGCGACTGCTGATTTAGGTGGTGAACCTACTAGCCTCCCAGTATTTTGATACCACAGCGGTGAGTCGCGTCTTTCCTCATTAGCAAAATCATTAACCGCAAGTGTGAGTTTTTTTGAACCTGCATATTTATAAACTTTAAAATCTCTTTTATGGCTAAGAAGATTTTATTGATAGAGAATAATGCCTCTATCTGTAGCCTTTTACAGCAGTGGCTAATCCAGGATGGCTATGAGCCTGTGGTCGCGGCTGAAGGCGGAGATGAAGGCATCCTATTAGCTGTAACAGAAGCCCCAGATCTAATCGTCATTGATACCGATCTGCCGGTCATTGATGGTTGGCAGGTTGTGAGGATTCTAAAAGCGTCTACGGTTACACAGAAAATACCCATCATTATCCTGACAGACCCTGTTACAGAAACAGCCTGGAACAGGATAGTTAAGTCTGGCTGTAACGCCTGTGAGCTAAAGCCTATAGAGCGCACGAGTATTCTAAGCAAAATTAAGGCCCTCACAAAACCAATTTTTGTATCAGCAGAGTCAGATCCGCAACTAAACGACCAAGACTCTTTCTTATTTCCAAAATTTGGCAGCGTTTCTGCGGCTAAGCACTCAAGCAGTAAGGGAGTGATAAAAAAGAAAGAGCCGTTTGCACCTGTTGTGTCACATCAGCCTGTTGTTGCCTACATAGAAGATAGTTTTAACAGCAGTCAGGTCATGGCAGATATTGTCCAGCAGGCCGGCTACGGTTACAAACGCATCTCTGAACCCCTAAGAGCGCTACCGCTGCTGTTGGACATTAGACCCAAGCTAATTTTTCTAGATCTGCTCACGCCGTTAACCAATGGTTATGACATGTGCGACCAGATTCGCCGGTCTTCTGTCTTTAAGGAGATACCGATTGTCATCGTCACTGACGGCGATGGGATTATTGATCGAGTGCGAGCTAGATTTGTAGGCGCATCGGGCTTTTTTAGTAAACCGATCAAGGAAGAGCGGGTGCTCAAAGTGCTCAAAAAATGGTTGGATCCGTCCTACGCTAGTCCAGCAAAGAGCTTATATCAACGCAGTCGTTTGCCCTTCATTTAGCGGCCCTGGTCCGATTTATTGGTAGGATGCGTGGCATTTTACTAGACCGGTGCGTCCTCTAAATCGGCGGCTATGGGATACGGATTGATTGCACCTTGACACCTACCTACTAGATGGTAGATACTCAAAATATGGAAAACAACACGGCCCAACGTATCTTAGATGTCGCTCAGAATATGGTGCGCAACCGAGGCTATAGCGCCTTTAGTTACGCCGATATCTCCAAGCAGATAGGTATCCGTAAGGCGAGTATTCACTACCACTTTCCATCAAAGGATGTGCTAGTTGAGGAGCTGGTAAAACGATACCGGCAGAGTATGGTGCAGGCGTGCGATCGCATCGCCCAATCTAACCTCACGGCCCACCAGCGGCTGATCCAATTTGCCCATCTTTACCAGGATGGTTTAGAGAACGGCAAAATCTGTCTGTGTGCCATGCTGACAGCAGATTTTGCTGTTTTACCAGAGCCCGTCCATCAAGAGATTAAAGGCTTCTTTCGCGATACCGAAGTTTGGCTCATCGCTTTGCTGCAGCAGGGCGGCTGGGACTGTCAACCCTCGGTTGAACAAGAGGCAAAAGGGGTGATTGCACTGCTGCAGGGAGCCCAGCTGCTGGCGCGGTCCTCTGCAGACAGCGTGGCTACGTTTGGGCAAGTTGTTTATCCATTGCTTAAAGCCAAGTTTTCCCAACGCTAATCAAAACTCTAACCAAACAGGAGCACCCGACCATGATTGCCTACACCTTAGTTGGCACCAACAATCTTGAAAAGTCAGCTACATTCTATGATGCTTTGCTGGCGGAAATCGGAGGAAAACAGGCGGTTGTGATTGATCGAGTGATTCTTTATGCTGGAGCCAAAGGTACGCCGTTCTTTGGCATCGCTCAACCTGCCAACGCTCAGGCCGCGACTGTAGGCAACGGTTCTATGGTGTCTTTAGCCGCCCAGAGCCCTGAAGAGGTCAATCGCCTACATGCCAAAGCTTTAGAGCTAGGAGCCACCGATGAAGGCGCCCCCGGTCCGCGCACAAATCAGACATTAAAGTTCTATGCTGGCTATTTTCGCGACCCCGATGGCAACAAGCTGAATTTTTTCTGTATGGGCTAGGCATCCTTTAGCGTCAACCCTGAATAATACTGTCGAGGGCCAGCAGTGAGAAACTGTCACATGATAGCGGCTACCCGTTGGCCCATCTCAAAAATCAGCGATCGCATTTTATGAAAATCAACGCCGACTTAACAAAACGAGCCGTTGTCTATACCGAAGAGCTACCCTGGGTGGAGTCTCCCATGGCCGGTGTGCAGCGGCGTATGATCGAGCGCGATGGAGAAGAAGTTGCCCGCGCCACCTCTTTGGTTCGCTATGCCCCCGGTAGCTACTTTTCAGCCCACACCCACGGCGGGGGTGAAGAGTTTTTGGTATTAGATGGCGTTTTCTCAGATGAGCACGGAGACTTTGGTCCGGGCAGCTATGTGCGTAATCCTGTGGGCTCTAGCCACACCCCCCACAGTAAAGAGGGGGCCACTATCCTGGTTAAGCTGCGGCAAATGCAGCCAGAAGACCAGCAGCAGGTGACCATTGACACCCGCAGGACCGATTGGGCTCCCGGCTTAGTCCCTGGTTTACAGGTGATGCCTTTACACGCCTACGGTACGGAACAGGTCGCCCTAGTAAAATGGGCCCCCGGAACTCAGTTTCAACACCATCGCCACTGGGGTGGTGAAGAGATCTTTGTTTTAGACGGCACCTTTGCCGATGAGCAAGGGGCCTATCCCCAGGGCACCTGGCTACGAAATCCGCCGGACAGCGTGCATACGCCGTTTAGTGAAACAGGCTGTTTAATCTATGTAAAAACAGGACACCTGGCATAAATCGCAAGGTTGATAGCTAAGGGATCTGCCAACAGGTTGTTTGACTGCTTATGTTTGGCCCCCAAAACCTGGAGAATTGGAGCTTTGAGCCTGTTTTTCCTAGAGTTGGCGGCTGGAGCTTATCCTGTGAGACTTTGAGGTGTCTTTGCGGCGCATCATTAACTATGCAAAAGAACACAGGATAGTTAGGACATTGTAGATAAACTTCAACGAAACTTTAGAGAATACCCCTAGATGATTTAATTTCTGACTTGTAGGATGATGAGAACTTTCTAATAAAATTTTATAGGCCATAATCGGGCATAGACCATCGTACTTATACGGATATTCCTATGTGGGCTTGCTAGTTTCTACAGGAACGCTTCCGATGCGGTGATCTGTATTCTCTCTAGCTAAAAATGGGTGGACTTAGAGGCAAGTTTCTCTAGGTTTTTTTGGTTTTTGTTTGAGTTGACTTTTTAGGAAATTAACAAAATTAAAAGCCATTGAATGTATTCGATGCAACAGTATTTTTTAGCCTTTTATCAAACAATAAATCCAAGATCTTATACCCTTTTGGTTTAGCTGGTATAGGTTCTTCAACACACACTTATAAGTTTAGATCTTCCGTCATGAAAAGTCTTTTGAGATTGAGAAGGCATAATTTGGCCTTTGGAACTTGTCTGCACGAGACCAGTGCGAATACGGTTTTCTCTAGAAGAGTTCTTTGCCCAGAAAACAGTCTGGTAAAAATTTTCAGTTTAGACTGTTTTAAGGATTTCTCCCATAGTCTGCATTTGGCAAGAAAATCAATATCCAGGCTTACTCTTTAAAGAGTTTTCTAACCCTGTTTTATTGCTGTAGATTTCTCTTTGGTTAATCTACGGTCCTCAGTATAAATTAGCCTCTGATCGGGGCTGACGTACTTTTATGGCACGTGATTTTCTTGTGACCTATGCTAAAACCTGCTGTTCTATCTTCAAATACGGCCAAAACCTCCTTTTTAAAGCTTTGGACAAATCGCTACAAACTAGATACGTATGGGCTGATCAGTAGCTGTACGAAAGCAGACTTGATCAATGTTATTGAAGAGAAAGGGCGTCAAAAAACGGTTGCTCGCGCCCTGAGATGGATTAGGATAAGTAGTGAGCTGGCCGGACTAAAGACAAGCAGCTTATTCTCCTACGTGCCTAACGTTGTTAGTTTAGAAGATTCAAAAAAAATTGCTGTTGTTGTAGAACAAATTTATACAGAACTGCTAGATATTTATCAGCAACAGCCTCTATCATCGGATTGGCTGGATCTAGCAGCTGCGTTAAACAATCCCCACAGCGTGAGTGCAAGCTACCAAAAAGCTACCGCGATTGATCTACCTGCGATCGAACAAATTGCGATCGCAGTTGAACCGCTGGTGCTTAAGCTGCAGGAGCAGCATTTGGCCTGTCAGGACCGGCGGGCCATTGGGTTTATGAGTACCCAGTTTCACTTTAGTACTCAAATATTGTTGAGCAACCTAAAACCGGTAGAGCAGGTAACTCTCAAGCCCTATCTACAGTTTATCGAAGAACAAGTGTGTATTCCCTGGCAGCGCATATGTGCTGCTGCCAACCGTCAGCCCATGGGCTCCTCCGTGCTGAAGGCCGTTGAGACGATGCTGCCTCAAAGTGAAGACATTGCTGACGATACTTTTAGACAGGCTGTGTCGCGGTTCTCTCTGCATCGCAGCCGTCGCGGTGTGCTGACGCAGCCAGATGTGGCGGCCTCATTTGTCAGAGATATTAATATGTTTCAAGCCTATCTTTGGCTGTGTGTCTTAGAAGACAGTATGTCATCGGTGGAAAGTGAGCTGCTGCCTCTATGCGTTACAGTATTTCCTGCTATTTCAGTCGATTGGCAGCTGGTAGACGTCTCGGTAGACATCATGATCGAATATATCTATCAGCGTTTAGACGCAGAATATATTCCTTTGATCGATAAATACCTGCAGGCAATGAAACGGCTATTTGGCAAAGCCGTGCCTCATTCCTAGCTGACTGGTAGTGGAATAAATTCTGTTTCATCAGGCACCTGGCCAAACAATCCATTTTGCCAATCTTGTTTTGCTTGTTCAATGCGGTCATGGCGACTAGACACAAAATTCCACCATTTGTGTCTGGTTCCCAGCGGTTCTCCGCCAATGACCACGCAGCGTCCGGCGGTGGTAGC
The DNA here is from genome assembly GCA_050043465.1 of Leptolyngbyaceae cyanobacterium. Classification (GTDB taxonomy): domain Bacteria; phylum Cyanobacteriota; class Cyanobacteriia; order Phormidesmidales; family Phormidesmidaceae; genus Leptothoe. The sequence goes on along the minus strand of JBHJIL010000001.1, from coordinate 10,139 downwards.
GGTAATCTCCGCTGCCTGACCTGGATTGAGCACAGCTAGGCGATGCTGTTCTATGGACTGGCCGTCAACAGTGAGTCCCTCAGTGACGCTGTACAGGGCCCGTTCACTGTAGCCAGCCTCCAGGCTTAGACGGCTGTCTGTCGAAAACTGCAGGTCGAGGTAGAGTATCGGTGAAAATGTCTTGACAGGAGAAATATGACCGTAGGCTTCTCCCGCAATGAGTTTGATGGTGACCCCCTCGCTTTCCCAAGCAGGAATATCGGTAGCCGGGTGATGGTAAAACCAGGGGTCGGTTTCTTCAGCATCGTCTGGCAGGGCAACCCAGGTTTGAATGCCGTGGAGCGTGGATTGGGAGATGCGATCGCATTCTGGCGACCGCTCTGAGTGAGCAATGCCTTTACCGGCTGTCATCCAGTTGACCTCACCAGGACGAATCTCTTGCACGGTCCCTAGACTGTCACGGTGGAGCAGGGCTCCTTCAAACAAATAGGTCACCGTGGCTAGATTAATGTGGGGGTGGGGACGTACATCTACTCCCTGGCCAGGTGGAAAATTAGCGGGACCCAAATGGTCAAAAAAGATAAACGGGCCCACCATCGGATACTCATCACTGGGCAACAGCCGTCGGGCCTGAAATCCACCCAGGTCTTGGATATGGGGTTTGACAACAGTTTGAATGAGACCGGCCATAGAGAAGTACTCGTGGTTTGAAGGTGGACTAACAGTTTCAGTCTAAAGCATCGGTTTTATCAGAGCGGCTGATAGTGGGTGCTTACAAAGACGACAGATGCTGGGCAATCAGTGCAGCCAGCCGATCGAGGTCTACGGGTTTATTTAGATGCTCGTTAAAGCCTGCTGCTTTGGCTGCTGCTTTATCTTCTGCCTGGCTGTAGCCGCTGGTTGAAATTAAATAAACGGAGCTGAGCTGTTGGTCTGAGCGCACCGCTCGCGCCACCGCGTAGCCGTCCATGGCGGTAGAAAGACCAATATCGCTAATGATGACGTCGGGCTCATACTGTTTGGCTAGCCGCAGCCCTGCTTCTCCTGAATCAGCCATTATCATTTGGTAGCCCATATCTCCAAGAAACATTTCTAAAAGAATTGCCGAATCAACCTGGTCTTCAATGACCAAAATACGATAGTCTCTGGTTTGTTGTACGTTAGATGCAGGGATAGATACGTCAGTTGAACCTGCGGCCGGACCGCTGTTGTCAGCATCTGTTGTTTCTACCAGGCGCGGTAGCCTGACCGTAATCGTAGTTCCCTGACCGAGCCCTGGACTATCCGCCCAGATCGCACCGTCATGAAGGGTAACGATTCCTTTGGCTAGGGGCAGCCCCAGCCCTAGACCACCGCTACGAGACAGGCTACGGTCTTCCTGACTAAAGGCAATAAAAATACGAGAAAGCGCCTCTGGCTCCATGCCGATACCGGCATCGGTAACTTTTGTAGTTACCAACGTTTTTGTTACAGTCGTTTCTACACTGATAGGACTACCCGCATCAGAGAATTTGATTGCATTTTGTAAGATATTTGAAAATGTCTGCATTAGCCGGGTGGAGTCGCCTTCTATCCAGATTGGCTCATTGGGAAGATGTGCCGTTAGCGTAATCTCTTTTTGGGTGGCGGCGGCTCGGCTATCTGCGATCGCATCCTGTAGCAGCTGGACTAGATTCATCCGCTGCGTGCGTAGCTGAATTTTTTGATAGGCAACGCGGGAGACATCGAGCAGGTCGTTGACCAGCCGATTTAACTGTTTGAGCTGACGGCTAGCAATGGACTGTAGCTGCTCAACCCGCTGGGTATCGTTATTGCCCAACGCCTGCATCAGAGCGATGCTGTTGCTGAGGGCATTGAGGGGATTGCGTAGCTCATGGCCCAAGGCCGCCAAGAAATCATCTTTGCGGCGGTCGGCAGCTTCAAGCGCTTCTTCGTTTTGTTTACGTTTGGTGATGTCGTAGTTGGTGCCAATGACCTTTGACACATTGCCATCGCCATCACAGATCGCTCGACCTCTGGCCGCTAGCCAGCGAACGGGATTGTCGCCCTGACGAATGCGAAATTCTGTGTCAAGTTCTGTCTTTTGTGCGATAACATCGGCTACCTGCTGCCGCAATGAGGCAATGTCGTCTGGGTGAACGTAGCGATAAAATAACTCCGCGCTGGGTTCAGGGACTTCACTGGCGTCGAGTCCCAGCAGGCCGTATTCAATGCTGTTCCAGGTAGAGCGCCCCGTAGCAACATCAAGTTCCCAAATTCCCATACTACCGGCATCGATGGCAAGATTGAGCCGTTTCTGGCTTTTTTCTAAAGCCTGGTTTGTTTTTTCACGCTGTATTGTCTCTGACAGGACGTTGGCAAACGCTTTGAGAAAAGAGATATCGTCCGTACTAAACTGACGAGCCTCGGTGGCATAACAGGTAATGACGCCATACACCTGGTCTGAACCGCAAACGGGGGTACTGACGCCGCTGACAATCCCCTGCTCCAATAGGATAGGCGCTGGGGTAAATCGCCGCTCCTGGGAAAAGTCTTCTACAATGACGGGCTCTTCGAGGCTGAGGGTATAGCCCGCGTGGGAGTCAGTGGCGCTAAGGGTAACCTGGTCGTCCGGCCAGCTACGTCCGTGCTGTAGAAACAGCTCTGAGCAATCGGGCTTATGGATAAAGAAGCCACACAGGTCACATTCTAGAGTAGCGCAGACAATTTCGACGGCATAGTCGCAGACGGCGGCAGCCGTGTTGTTCTGAATGGCATAGGTGCCGATATCTGCGATCGCACTTTGCCGCTTTGCTGCCTTTTCTGCCTTATTGGTGGCCTGTCTAAGACTGGTCACATCCACAAACGTCAGCACCGTACCGTTGATCACATTTTCTAAAGTGCGGTAGGGCATAATCCGCATTTTGTAGTAAATGCTTTGGTCGCGAACCTGTACTTCTTTTTCAATCGGAATTAGCGATCTCAGCACATTCTGGACGTCAGCTGTCACATCTAGATTTTCTAAAGACAGGGAAATATCGGTAATGGGTCTGTCAATATCTGTGCCAATCAGGTTAAACAGCTCCGTGGCTGTGGGGGTAAACCGCTTGATTTTTAGGTTTTCATCGAGGAAAACAGTGGCGATCCGCGTGCTTTCAAACAGATTTTGAATATCGCTGTTAGCTGCGTCTAGATCCTCAACTTTGTTGCGCAGTTCTGAATTGACCGTTTCTAGCTCTTCATTAATGGACTGCATCTCTTCTTTAGAGGTTTGTAGCTCCTCATTAGAAGACTGCAGCTCTTCATTCATCGATAGCAGTTCTTCATTGGCTGACTTGAGTTCTTCATTAGAGGTTTCAATCTCTTCAATCGTCGATCTAAGATGCTCTTTAGTAACGCGTAGCTCATCTTCAAGCTGTTTGATGACCGGTGCTTCTTCTCCAGGCTGATTGCCAGCGGCTCTAGCAATTTCGTAGCTGGTGGGCTCCCCTAAATCCTGAAAGACCACCATGAGTAAACCGCTGTCTTCAGCGGCCTCTTTTACCGGGCAGGCAATCAGATTAACCGTCACAATGCGGCCCTCATTCTCAATTGAAACCCGTTCTCGAATGGCTTCGCGCTGAGACTCTCGAGCCGACTGGATCACCGCTCTCAAGTCAAGGCGGAGTCCAAGCCGAGCCAGGTCAAACAGATTGTTACTGGGAGTGCCTTGCGACGGTTCTAAATACTTACCCGTCCGGCCAAAGAAGTAAACCACCTCATTTTGTTCGTTGACGATAACGCAGGCAGGAGTGTAGTCCTGTAATAATATACGTTCAATCCCACGGGTAATTTGGGACTGTCGACCTACGGCGGTTTGCTCCTTTGCCGGAGCAGAAAGCTGGCGATAGGCGCTGCGGTCAACCAGGGGAAATTCGATTTGGGGCGGTACGATTGCGTCCTTACGTTGAAAGAGACGATGCGGTTTATCGGTGGTACGGAAAAGTTCGCCGTAGGCAGAAAGATTTTCTGAACTACCTAAAAACAGATGGCCGTCTTCCCTGAGGGCGTAGTGAAACAGTGGGATCAGTCGCTTTTGTAGATCAGAATCAAAGTAAATGAGCAGATTGCGACAGGAAATCAGGTCGAGACGAGAGAACGGTGGGTCGCTAATCAGGCTGTGCTGCGAGAAAATACACATTTCACGTAGGTGCTTAGATACCTGAAACAGACCATCCTGTCGTACAAAAAATCGATCTAAGCGTTCTGCCGAAATTTGCTCAGTGATACTCTCCGGATAGCGTCCGTGACGTGCTTTTTCCAGGGCCCGCTCGTCGATATCGGTGGCAAAAATCTGCACCTGCGATCGCATATTCTGTCGATCAATCTCTTCAGCTAACAGTATCGCAAGGGAATAGGCTTCTTCTCCTGACGAACATCCGGCAATCCAAACGCGGATAGACTTATTCGCCAGGCTATTTTTAACCAACGACGCGATCACCGTCTCCTGCAGCGCGTCAAAGGCTTCAGGATCGCGAAAAAAGTGAGTAACGCCAATCAGTAAGTCCTTAAACAACAGACTTACTTCTTCAGCATCCGCTTTAAGATGAGTAACGTAGGCTTCAACCGATGCTGTTTGCGTGATTTGAATTCGACGCTGAATCCGCCGAATCAGCGTACCTTGTTTGTAGCTGCTAAAATCGTGACCGATGCGTCGCCGCAGTAAAGAACAAATCTGTCTAAGATAGTCAGCCGCTTCAGGCAGCATGCCGTCTTCGCCCAGATTAGCCTGCAACCCTGCCCGATGGCGCGCGTACTCAATTAGCTTAGCCGGGATGTCTTCCACTGGCAGTACGTAGTCCACTAGACCGGTAACAACCGCGTTGCGCGGCATACTGTCGTATTTAGCCGTGCTGCTGTCTTGGGCGATTGCCAGACCGCCAAACTCCTTAATGGACTTCATCCCGATGGTGCCGTCACTGCCAGTTCCTGACAAAATAATGCAGACGGCATTTTCCCCTTGATCTTCAGCTAAAGAGCGAAAGAAAATATTGATGGGGGCGCGATGCCCTCTAGCCTGAACGGGGGTAGAAAGGCGCAGGATACCGTCATCGACCGTCAGCGTAGCGTTGGGAGGAATCACATAGACCTGGTTGGGCTGAAGACAAATCTCTTCTTGCACCTGCAATACCGGCATTTGAGTCTCTTTGGACAGCAGCTCCGACAGCATGCTGTCATGATCGGGGGCAAGGTGCGAAATTAGCACAAAGGCCATGCCGCTGTCCTCGCCCATGTGCCGAAAGAAGGTCTGAAACGCTTCTAACCCACCGGCTGATGCCCCAATACCTACGGTCAAGAATGAATCCGAGCCGGGTGGGGTTATCTCCTGGGCGAGTTCCGCTGTCAGCTCCTGCTGTTCCCCTTGATCTAAATTGTAACTGGCATCGTCGGAGATAGAAGACATATCAAATAGCTGGCAAATGGTACTTTAGACCCGTAAGGCAGCTCGCTTAAGATCGTATTTACAATGATCCTAGACAGCCGATGTTCAGAAAGTTACGAACTTTTATGTGTTTTTAACTATTGTTGCGATTTTTTGACTACGCGCCCTCCATTAGGAGTCTACGGATCAGGAGGGCATGAGCTTTAGAGGTGTCTGACTGCTCTTGGTATGTCTGAGCAGACCTGTAGCGTCCTTTTTTGACTTCGTATTTAGCCATGATGGAGGTTGTATTACTGCGTTCTTCTAGCGTTCGCATCGCCGCCCAAAGCGCCTGCTCTAGCGCTCTGTCCTGGCTGGCGAGCAGGGCTTTAGCGGTAAACGCATGGCCTACGTGGCATCGGTAGCGTTTGCCCCCATGGGTGTCCATTCGCCACAGCGGACCGTTACATTCTGGACAGCTGACGGCGACGGGATGCCCCAAACGATTTTCACAACCAATGTTGCTGGCAGTTGGTTCGGCAATGCGGGCTTCCATATAAATGTCATCAGGAATGGCCACACCGGCGCTAGCAGGCTGGGTAATTAGCTGCTGTAGAACGCTGCCCATTTTATCGATGGGGAGCTGGTAGTCTATTTCGACTTCTGCGATCGCATTTTTAGGCATATCAGGATATTCAGCATCCTCAGGGTCCTGTACAACGGCCAGTCCCCCACAGCGCTTAATGGCTATTAGCCCTGAGGTACCATCGTCTAAATAGCCTGTCAGGACAACGCCAATGGTGCGGGTTGAATAAGCGATGGCTGCCGATCGAAAGAGAGGATCAATAGCCGGTCGATGGCGGTTTTCACGAGGGCCCCGGTATAGCCGCAGCCCGTCTGGCTTTACCAGCATGTGCATGTCGGGCGGTGCGACATACACATGCCCAGGACAAATCACCTCATTATCTTTTGCAGTTGTCGCTGTCAGCGGTCCGGCTCTGTCTAACAGCTGAGCCAACATGCCAGGCGACTCAGGCGATAGGTGCAGTACGACTAGGAATACAGCCTGTAGGTCCTGAGGAAACTGTGAGAACAGCTTTGTTAGCGCACCGATACCCCCTGCGGATGCACCAATAACTACAATGTCATGCTGTCTCATCGGTAAAATTTGTTTGGATAGAGTTTTGATTATCTCTATCGTTGTAAGATTTATTTACTTAAAAAACAACGTCCCAAAGACATATCAGAATCTGTAAACTTTATGTACAAATAGAACGCTCTCAATCTTTTTGCAGGGGATGAGCTGTAGGTACTATTTTGAGCAACCCAATAGCCGCTGCTGATTTAGGGGATGTACCGATCTGTTAGCAATGCGATATGGCAGCACCTTGCAGATGAAATCATCCCGAGGATCAGCAGCGCCACCAACTAAAACGGGAACAATCTCTTATAGACTATCCCCGTCCGCAGCTAATGTTGGAATAGGTGGGGCTTAGGCATCAAATTCAGCCTTAGCTTTCTTAAATGCTGTCTGCAGATCTTTCCATGCAGTGTCTACGCCTTCGCGCATTTCTTCCCAGGCACCTTCAGCGGCTTGCTGCATGCTCTCAAACTTAGTTTGAGCCGTGTCCCGCTTGGCTCTGAGGTTTTCTAGCTGGCTTTGATACTTCAATTTTGTTTCGGCTGTGGCCTTGTTAGCCTCTGCTTGCAACTCATCGATTTGAGCATTGAGCTTGTCAAGTTCGGCTTTAGCCTTAGCTTCGTACTGCTTTTTCTTATCGATATCCAGTTCGCTTGCCATAGTGATTTCTTATTATTAGTGTTATTTGGCAGCGTAGCTTTTATGGCTTTTGAGGACCTCTATCCCAAGAGTGATTTACACGATTTAATAAGAAAGGACTTTGGGGTCTTATTCTAAAGGTCTGTCATTGAGACGGGCTATGCTCAGAAACTAACTGTAGCACTGAGGGGATAGTGGTCAGAAAGATCGGCCATGCTGTCCTTGTTTTGTTTATCTTCGTAGCGAAAATCAGACAGTACTTCAACCTGGGAAACTGTTGCCTCTAAGCTGGCAGCGTTTGTAAAGATATAGTCTAATCGCTGTTTGATATGGTTTTGAGCATCCTCTGGGGCAAACCGAGAGATCAGGCTATTGGCAGCCGCGTCATAGGTAACTCCCGGAGCCATGCTGACCGTTGGAAAATAGTGTCGGTACTGGTCGTCTACTCCGAGTTGCTTAAACAGAGACATAACATCCTCATATTCACTATCTCCTGGACAATCGCCAACTAAATTTAGATCGCCCATAATGATCACAGGCTGATTTTTATCGACGCTTCCTTCTATGTACTTACAAAGTTTTGAAAGATTACGCTTTCGACAGCATGGAGGAGTATCTGTTGATAAATCCCTACAGGGTACTTTCCCGTCACCGTTCGCCTGGGTATGGGTAAAGAACAGCTGGACAAGATTGTCATTAAAACTGATTCTGCAAAAGTAGAAACCTTTGTTACTATATCTGTCTGAATCGCAGAGATTGCTTGAGCCAAAAGCGTTGAACCGACCGTCAACTGGATATTTGCTAAGCACTAGAAGACCGGAGCCAACAGCGGCTGGAGGTTGAGATTCAAACGCATACGGCTGATAGTAAGCGTAGGGCAGCACCTGCTTTACGGCCCCAATGAGGGTGTCTTTACTTTTATCTGCCCAGACTTCGCAGAGGCCAACGATATCAAAATCACCGCTGACTAGCTTTTGAGCAATGTGCTGCAATCGTATTTCATCGTTATAAAGTAAATCCTGCTTTGCAAACGATGGAGCAGAATCTAGAAATAGATGCGTATTGTAGCTTAGTAATTTCATTTACACATACTGTCTGTTTTAAACAGACTAGAAGAACAGAGACTCTCTTGGAAATATGCCAAGAGAGTCTTAAAGACTAGGTGCTTTACAAGTCAAACCTTGCTGGAAGACAGCAACACTGTTGGCTTAATCAGGCTTGAAGCTAGCCGTCATCTGTCGAAACCATTTGGGAAACGGAACCGCTTTATTAAAGAGATCTCGACGCTTATCGCAGCCACAGCCCGGTTTCTGAGAGATTCCGAGCAGTTTGCTAAATAGCGCAATCACATCGCCAAATCCGGACACGACAGCTAGCCCACCTTATCAAGGGATACATTGCAACTGCCAGATTTTGGGGGGGCCACATGCAAGTTTAACCCTCCCACTGATTGGATCGTAAGGATGACAGCGCCGCCAGAATCGGAGTCGTCACTGGTTAGATAACAATAAAAGTTGTTCTTGTTTGTATAGACACCGCCATCGGCATCAAAGGTAACCTGCCAATAGTCTTTCCCTGTGCGTCCAAACCCGGTCCAGTATCCTGCCTGCATTCCAGAGCCGGTCTCGTTGTTGGTCAATGATGGCCACGTATGCTTGTCGTAGTGGTCGTCGTCATATCGATGATGCACTTGGACATTGGTAATGGTTCCGCCCCATTCGTTTTTGACTTGGATCGGGCTCCATGAATTTGGATCGCTCATGAATAATAACTCCAATAGAAACGTAATCTACGGTCTGGAGCCTAGCATGTACGTGCAATACAAGAGAAAGAGTATTTACCCGGAAAAATATGAAAAAAATTTGACCTGTTTTGCTGAGTTCTATGGGAAGCATGGATGGTGCGATCGCATAGAAAAGGCAGCTGAATTTCCAGCCGCCCTACAATAAAATTCAAAGTTCTAGGATGCAACAGCAGGGTCTAGCTATCGATAAATAGCAGCATATTGCGTGCATTGACATAATCTTTGTAACTTTGCTCAGCCAGGTAGAGAGCCGTTGCTGCTCTCATGTCTGCCGCTGCTAGCTGATAGTTACCCAGGCGATAGTGTACCCAGCCGCGTTGCTCTAAAATCTCTGGCTGGCTAGAGGCCGTCAAATCAACGGCCTTGCTTAGAGCAACCAGCGCGTTGGGATAGTCTCCTACAATTACGGCGTTGGTACCCACCTGCTGCCAGTAGTCCGTGGGTCTAGGCTGATTGCTTAGCTGCTGGTACTCATAGGTGGGTGGAACAAACGGCTGAGCGTCAATCTGTTCTCCGTTACCTCTAGCAGCACCTGCACCGATACCCAGAAAACCTAAGGTTAAAGCAGCGGCCACAATAATCTTCTCTAGTCTCATTAACATCTTTTTTGTCTTCGCTTCTATATTAGAGAAACGACTACTCAAATGCATCTATCAAGCTAGAGAGATAGTATCTATCCTTGGGAATAGATTTTACTAGCGCCAGACTACTGGTTCGTAATCCAAAATAGTCCTAGCTGCTGTACCAAACCTTGACCGGTTAGTAGCTCTACTATGACAGCTGAGATAAAACCAATCATGGCCAGCCGACCATTGAGCAGTTCAGCATATCGAGAAAAGCCCATCTTGGGTTCTGAAGATTGAGTTTGCATATAAATCTCCTAATCACTACTCTTTTATTTGTAGAACAGAACTATAGTATTTTGGGTCTGTCTAGAGAAGTAACTCTAAAAATCACCTCTTGGCTATTACAGATTTAAGGGAGTAGCTTGAGAAAAATACCCATAGGTCGAGTTTTGACTCCGCTTAGGCGTTTGCATGAAAATAATCTACCTCTTTGAGACATGTTTGAGATGTGCTGTCCCCATTGCGAAGGGGGACTTACAGGGGGTTATCGACAGTTAGCGCTATCGGTCAAGACCTCTCCGCCTACGGCACCTCCCCTTACGAAGGGGA